>DIVR01000036.1 GCA_002428325.1 bacterium UBP4_UBA6127 | reverse complement strand
CGAGTCTTCGTCCAGAAGGGATATAGCCCGGCAAACAGGCAGCTAACCAGGGAGGCAGCGACTAATAATCTTAGTAGGGAGTCATTCATGGAAATGTTTAATGAAAACATATGGCCCATGAAACCATACTGAATCGTTTTGTAATATTCATTTAAATAAGGGATGCTTAATAGTAAAAACAGTAGTGAAAGGTAAAACTGAACGGCAATTTTTTGTTTCTGATAATGATTGCATAGGGTAAATTGGATAAGAATCAAGATAAAACAGATAAAGATGGGAGGCTCAACCAGCAGCCAATCTGAAGCAAATACAACAATAGATTTATCTATAAAGAAGATGTGAATTAAGTGATAAATCAAAAAAGCCAGAAAGAATCCTCCAAAAACATAGGCTATCCAAGTGTCTATCTGGATAGATTTTGATTTTTGTTTTTCCCAGTCATCCGGTAAAGAAAGGCCTGCTTTTTCAACCAAGAGTTCCATGAATTCAGGATTCTGCCAGGCGGTAACAGCCCAAAGGCTTAAAGTTTGGGGTTTCCCCTCATTTTCACAGTGAATCTCCAGTCGCCGTTTCAAGAGGACACTTTTTCGGGTAGAGAATCTTTTAATATTCGACCAGGGAATGAACACCGACTGCCCGGTTTCACTCCAATACCCAAGTCCGGTCTCTCTGATTTCCAGCTTAAAAATAAAATTTCGGATAATGAGCCACAGGCCCAGGATCATGAAACCCACCATTAGGGAATTAGTAATTGATGGGAACTTCTCAATCGGACTCAGATAATACAGCCCTGTAAATAATCCCAAAATCATCAATACCAGCAACCCTAAGGAAATATTCAGCGAAAAAGGATTCTTCAGAACCGTTTTTTGCGAGCCAGCCATTCGTTGTTCCCTCTCCTAACAAGATTTAATCCCTGTCAAAGGCATTATATGCGAGAGGGATGGGTAAGTCAATCCAGGATCAACGCTTCGGTATATCTACCTTAAGTAGAAAGGTGTCATAGTGATAACCAGGAGTCTCACTGGAGTACTCCAGAAAATTCTGGTTCTGGTCACCTGGATAAGTGAGATATAACTCAGGTGAATAACGAGTTGCCAGGGGATAAGGCCTGATAACCCGATTTCGGTCCGATACCAGAGACCCTCTTCTTTAATTTCTAATCGAAAGATAAAGTTCCGAATACCCACCCAGAGGATCAATAACAGAGTCAGGAAATTAAATAAATCGGCACCTGCTTCCGGGAATAAGAGTTCCCTAAGTGAGTCAACCCAGAAGAGATGATTAAAATCATATTCAATTAAATAAAAAATATAAAGGCCGTAACCGATAAAAATGGGAATGCTTTGTAAGAGCCAGAGAGTAAGACTGGCAGATAAAGGATTCTTAAGAACAATCTTTTGAGTCTTTGCTATCAACCCTTCTCACCCTCTGTAGGTTGTGAATCGGTCAAAAAGTCTTATATGCAATGATTAGCAGGCAGGTCAAGAAACCCTTATTAAAAGGAATAAACTACCTGCAACCAGCCAAAATCAGTGTCATCGCTGGAACCGGTATCTTCCAGGTAAGGTCCGGCAAAGAAATGGGCATACCCGGATTCGAATTTCCAGTTAGGATTCAGGTTGTAATTGACCAGCAACCCTATTTCCTCACCCAAAAATGAATCCGCCGTACCGGTAGAATCTTTCCGAATCACTTTACCTCGACAGTCATACCAGGCATCATTGACATCATCTAACCAGTAGAAATGGCAATCCCCGGTAACTAGCCATTTTTTAGCAGGTTGGCAGGAACTGACCAGTCGGAGATCGGTCAGGTTACGGAGACTGAACAGGTCATTATACCCATATTTATAATGGTTGGACGGATAAAGGATATCAAAACTTTCATGAGTACCATCCTTGGGGTCGGAATCACCCGAACCATGATTTAATTCCATTCCGATTCGGGGTTTCAGAGGTGAATCAAAGGTATAACCTCCGGCGAGAGCCAAAGCCCAGGCCCGGATATCATCCGAACCATATTTTCCGAATTGGCCTGCCAGTTCAGCATTATAATCCCATGAACCCTGTTTACCTTTCACCCGGCTGCCAAGAGTATAGATATCCTGACCGCCCAGGCTGCCATTTTCTCCTTTAGTGTTTTCCTCATCGGTATATTTATAAAGGAGATACGCATCCGCTACGGTGTTTTTCCAGGGTTGCAGGGAACCATATAATCCGGCCAGATGGGTGTTTTTATCCGAGTCGTCAAAGGAATATCGTTCTGTTTTAACCACACTTCCCCAAAACAAGTCCACCCAGCTGCTTCCCTCTTTCCAGGTCAGTTTGGCGGCATCGAATGACTTTCCCCCGGCAGACCATTCTGAATTGGATACAAACCGTTTATCGCCATAAACCAATTCCTGCCGGCCTAATCGAAGGGTCAGAGGAATCTCTTGGGGAGCTTTTACATCGACATAAGCCAGGCTCAAATCCACAGAGTCTTCGTTGGTATTGGGAGATGCCTCAGAGAAAAACTCCCGGGCATCCCGAAGCCGGACCACCGCTTTAAACTCGGGACAGAACTCTGCTTCCATCATCAGTCTTATCCGGGTTAAAAGCCGCTGGTCCGAATCATCCTGCTCTGAATTTAAATCCAGATTATTTGTACCCTCTACCCGGGCTCGGATATCCCCGGAAAACTTGATTTTTTCCATCCAGTCAAAAGGCTGAGTCCCCTGGGTAGAATCTGCCGCGCTGGAACTGGAATCCATTGCAGGGCTACTGAAAGCCAGACATCCAGCCACCACTGCCAATAAGGCGGTCAGAATAATTTTTTTAATACTCAACATGATAATCCTTTCTATTAGAGAAATTTAAGTATAAGAAAACCGGGGGGCTTGGGATTCAAGATCCCCAGCCTCCCGGCATATTAACAGTTTTTTTGTAAAATGTATATTCTGAATCGAAAAGGGCTTATTTGCCCATGCCGACCCGCTGACTCTTCTGGAAAATCTTACCTTCGGTTTTGATTGCCGGGGCAATAACCATTTCGCACAGGTGCATTTCCCGGATATTTTTAGCGCCGACTGAACCCAGGCAGGTACGAAGGGCCCCAATTAAATTCTGAGTCCCATCATCGAGATGGGCAGGCCCAAAAAGGATTTCTTCCAGAGTACCGGTTACACCCACTTGAATCCGGGTTCCACGGGGAAGGTTCTGATGAGGGGTTGCCATTCCCCAGTGATACCCACGTCCGGGCGCTTCCTTGGATTTAGCAAAAGCAGACCCGATCATGACCGCATCAGCTCCGGAAGCAAAGGCTTTGCAGATATCTCCTCCGGTACTCATCCCACCATCTGTAATAATGGGAATATATCGACCGGTTCGCTGGAAATAGAAATCTCGGGCGGCAGCGCAATCCACAGTGGCTGTAACCTGAGGAACACCGATTCCCAGGACACCACGGGTGGTGCAGGCAGCACCCGGGCCAACACCTACCAATAAACCATCAATGCCACTTTCCATTAGTTCCAGAGAGGCTTCAAAAGTAACAGTATTTCCGCAAATAACAGGAATTTTTATCTCTTTACAGAACTGGGCAATATCCAGGGATTTATATTCAGAAGTGATATGCCGGGCGGTCGCAATGGTGGATTGGACCAGAAAAATGTCCGCGCCAGCTTCTTCAGCGATTTTGGCATATTTTTCGGCCTTTTGCGGAATCGCAGAGACCACAGCTGGAACGCCCTGGGCTTTGATTTCCTGAATGCGTTTGGCAATCAGCTCTTCCCGGACAGGGGGTAAATACATTTTCTGGAACAGCTCAGTGGATTTTTCCGGATCAGATTCCACTAACTGGGTAATAATTTCACCCGGATTTTCATAACGGGTCTGAACGCCTTCCAGGTTTAAAACGGCAATGCCTCCCATTTTCCCCATAGCAATGGAAAAATTTACATCCACTACCCCATCCATGGCAGATGCCATAATAGGGACGGCAATCTTTTTGTCACGAATCTGGAATGAAATATCTACTTCGTTAGGATTGATAGTGACAGCACCCGGAACAATAGCAATCTCATCAAATCCATATGCCCGGCGAGCCTTCCGGCCCTTACCAATAAATTCACCCATGTTACTTTACCTCGGTTTTGGAATATTTTGTGGGGTTTATAGTGAAAAGTGAAACCTATATTCGAATCACAATTATTATTACTATCTTACGATTTCAGCCCAAAACTGTAAAGTATTCCCCGGAAAAGTCCTTCAAAAAAGGGAAGAATTAATCCTTTTATGAGACCTGTAAGGGAAACCCTTACCCCGGCCGAAAATAAAAAAATGAGGCTTTTTACCCACCAGGGATACTGATAAGTTAGAAGCCTCACTTAATTTTATACAGAAAAAAAGGTTATATTTTGACCGGTTTGCCGGTTTCGATGGATTTCAAAGCGGCCTCAAGCACTTTGACATTATTCAGAATATCTTCCATTTTGACCGGAAGAGCTTTGTCATGTCGTATGCATTCATTGAGGGTTTCAATCATCTTGGCATACTGGTTTACTTTAGGCACGTCCACCACTTTGAAAAGGTCCCCTTTCAGGGTTTCCAGGGAAACGCTGCGCATTCTCTGGCTAAAAGCTCGAGGGGCCTTGACCGTACCTTTAGGTCCAACCACTTCATAATAACTCTGGAACTGACTTTCGAAACTGCAATCCAGATGAGCTGTTTTCCCTTTAGGAAATTCCAGAATCAGGGAACAGGACGTATCAACTTTTTTCTTGGGATCGATACGGGCTGTGGCATAAACACTCACCGGCTCAAGTTCAAAAATCATTCTGGCGGCGCTAATCGTATAGCAACCAACATCATACAGAGAGCCCCCACCCATTTTGGGGTCCCACCGATAATTAGTGGGGTCATTGTTATATTTAAAGGTAAAAGCAGAATGGAAAAAGAGAGGGTCTCCGATGTTACCGCGTTTGATGATCCGAATAATCTTTTCGGTCTGAGGATGGTATTTGTACATGAAAGCTTCCATCAACAGAATCTTATTCTTTTTGGCTTCATCAATCATTTTTTTGGCTTCATCAGATGTCAGGCAGGCTGGTTTTTCAACCATTACATGTTTACCGGCCCTGGCCGCCTTGATAGCCCATTCGCAATGAAGATGATTGGCCAGTGGAATATAGACCACATCAATCTGAGGTGCTTTCAGCATAGCCTCATAGTCAGGATAGACGGTGATGAAACCATACTGATCTTTCCACATCCGAGCTTTTTTCTCGTCACGGGATGCTATACCATAAGTGACGCCGGTTCTGGATTCACGGATAGCCGGGATAATAGACCGCTCGGCAATCTTTGCGCATCCCAAAATGCCCCAGTTGATTTTTCTTTTCATAGACTGTCCTCCTCCCCTATTAGGGATTGGTATTTGGATACCTGTTCCTTCCTGATAGCTACATTATATACATATGCAGCAAATATTGGGAGTACTATTAAAAATTTCGAAACCTTAGAGCTGAGGGGTGTGAGTCATGAGATATTCTGATTAAGCTTTACCTGATCCGGCCTCCCTCAAGGCTGGAACCGAACTTTAATGCTTTCAGTTAATCTCAACAACAGGTTTCCAGATATTCGGGCCTTTAAGAATCACTGGAAAAATTCCCTGCTCACCCATCAAATTACTCCAACTTTCGATCTTGTTTCAAGTGCTCCTTCCCATAAGTATATCAAATAAATAGGAATTATTACTAATTTTAATAGGGGGTTGATATTTTTTAATTGTGTAGTTCAAAGTGGAATATAGATGCCCCAATAAAAACCTGATAATGGGATGATTGCTATATAGGGATAATGTGAATACAAAAAAGCTGAAGAGACCCGGAGATAAGATACATTGAGCAGATCCAATGGGAGTGCTAGAATCAAAACACACGGGTCGTTATCGAATGGAAAAGCCCTATGGAAGAGCTGATTCTTCAAAATTATAAAACATACCGCCGAGTCAAAGAAGACCGGCTGGGGGAGATTTGGGAAGGGGAACATCGCCAGACCGGCCAGCGGGTCAGAATCAGAAAACTGGCAGCTTTTTTCCGGGAAGATACCCAGTTTTCAAAACGGTTCTTCCATGAGAAAACAAAGTGGATGGGGATACATCATCCTGCCTTGCTAACCCTTTTAAGTATGGATCCTTATGGGGATAATTACTTTTTAGTTTATGAAGAACCGTTGGGGGTAAGCCTGGAAGATTACCTGGTACCCGGCCGGAGAATGAGTGACCTTCAGCTGGCCCGGGTTGGGAGGCAATTACTGGGAGGGTTGGATTACCTGGAAAAACAGGATGTTTTTCATGGGGGGATTTCACTTAATTCCGTCTGGTACAGCAGTGAATCAGGCATCAAAACCGGGGATTATGGGTTATTCCAGTTAATGAGTCCCACCCAGAGGGATGGTTATTTAGCCTCACTGACAGCGGAAGAAAAACGATATTATGCCCCGGAGATGCTTGGAACGGGAAAAGTAACTACCGGGGGAGACCTTTTCAGCCTGGGAATACTCTTATATGAGTTAACCACCCTGCGACAATATCCGGGGACCTTTAACCCTTCCAATGAAAAAGAACGTATTCCCCATCAGCTATTACATCTTTTAGGCCGATTTTTACAGGAAGACCCTGGTTTGAGGTTTCCCAATGCCGGAGAAGCGGCCATGTCTCTTGAACAATGGGCTCAATCTCTGCAAGTAACCCGGCCCAGTAAAATTTTAGAGAATCTTCCTGAATTGGAGACTGCTAAACCTGAGAAGAAATCGAATCTGCCAGTTTTCCTCAGAAACCGGAGTCTGTGGGCTTTATTCCTGATTTTATTAATCTCTTTTATTGGTATAGAAGTGTTTAAACCTTTTCCCCGGAAACTTCAGAAATCCCCACGCCTTAATTTACGTCCTCTTCCCCGGGTGGAGGGAGAGATTCCCCGTGATAATGGCTATCAACAGAAAGAAGATACCCCCTCCGGCAGTGAAGGTATTGAAGAAGAAACCATAGGTCCAGCTAAACGGGAAACAACAGAACCCCTTTCCCGGGAAGGAAGTTTAGCAAACCCTCTGACAGAGAGAAAAGAACCTTATGTTACCCCTCCGCTAAAAAAATCTCAGCCTGAAACGGAGGAAGAAACCACCCCCAGAAAAAACGTTTCTACTAATGATAGTATCCAGCAGGAAACTGATTATGGATTTTTTGAACCGGCAGCAAACCAGCCGCCGGGTATGATAATGGTTCAGGGGGCCTTGGTAAGCATCGGTTCAGATAAAAGTTCGGCGAATGAGTCTCCCCGGCATACCGTTTTGATTCCTGCCTTTTATATTGACCGATTTGAAGTTTCCAATACCCAGTATGAAGCTTTCATTCAACAAAGTGGCTACCCGGCGCCGCCTTCCTGGGGGAGTCGGCAAGCCCCACCCGGCCAGGAGTCCTATCCCGTTACCAATATCACCTGGCTGGACGCATACAGTTATTCCACCTGGGCCGGGAAACGGCTTCCTACTGAAGAGGAATGGGAACGAATTGCCCAGGCTGCGAATGCAGATAATTATTATCCCTGGGGAATGGAGTTTGTCTCCGGAATGTCCAATTTGTTTGATTCAGGGGTAGGTACCCTACGTCCTATTGGCCAATACCAACGGGATAAAAGCCGCATCGGGTGTTTTGATGTGATGGGGAATGCGGCTGAATGGACCGCCAGTTATTATCAGCCTTATTCCGGGAATACGGTTTCGGATTCCCGGTATGGAACAGCCTATCGAGTTGTCAGGGGCGGCTCTTATCTGACAAAAGCCAAAGATGTTAGGATCAGTGGCCGGCTTCCCCGGAATCCTACGCTTCGTTCCGGAGATATAGGTTTCCGTTGCGCCAGGGATATTACAGTCTCCCGGTCAGTTGTGCAAATCCCCGTTCCCCGTTATACTTTTTCTTCCAGGGTTTCCCCTGCTTTAAGGGCCGGGAATTCAAGATGGGCTTTGCAGGAAACCCCTTGATTTTGATTGAACAGGTCTATTTGATATGAAATGTTTTGTAACAGGTGCAACCGGTTTTTTAGGCACATTTCTGGTTCGCGAGCTACTGGACCAGGGTCATGAAGTCAGAGCGTTTGTCCGGAATGGGTCCAACATCAATTCCCTGGAAAAGTGGGGGGTTGATCTGGTTAATGGAAATGCCGAAAAATCTTCTGATGTACAAAAAGCTATGGAAGGTATGGACTGGGTCTTTCATGGAGCGGGACTGATGTCCACCTGGAACCATGAAGCTAAAGAATTTTATACCTCTAATGTAGAGACTTTAAGAACCGTGGTGGATATTGCCAGCCTTTCCCAAGTCAAAAAAATAGTCTATATCTCCTGTTGTATGGCTCTGGGCCCCACCGGAGGGACGCCATTACAAGAAAATTCCCCCTATCGAGATAAACGTTTTTTTAATTTCTGCCATGAGACGAAATACCTGGGGCATCTGGAATCCACCCGATATTGCGGAGCGGGATTACCCTATGTGGCAGTTTATCCGGGCTTTTTCTACGGGCCGGGCAATATCGATAAAGAACCTTTATTGAATTTTTTTATCCGGAGAGGGATCCAGGGTAAAAACTTCCCCATTTTAGGGGACGGGTCTCAAATCATAAACCTGGTTTATGTCCGGGATGTGGTTCGGGGCATCATTCAGGCAGCCCATCAAGGGAAATCCGGGAATGAGTATTTCCTGGGAGGAGAAAATATTACTCTCCAACGGGCCTTGGAAACAATAGCGGATATATCCGGTAATCCCCCGAAAAACAGGAGAATCTCAATCTCCCTGGCAAAGATTTTTGCGACCCTGGATGAATGGTTGGCTACCTTGACCAATGAACCTCCCCATTATACCCGGGGGTTGATTGATATCCTTTCCTCCCAGTGGGTGATTAATTCCGATAAAGCCAAAACAGACCTAGATTATCAGCCGGTAAGTTTCCGGGAAGGATTATTGAAAACCCGGGAAACCCTGAAGTATCATTCGGCTGATTCTGTTAAATAATAATACATCCTTGTTAAAGAGAGGTGTTTCTTATGGCAGAACTCAAAATTGGACAAAAAGCTCCGGATTTTTCTCTGGCAGCCTCCAATAAAGAAACCATTTCACTTAAAACTTTTAAAGGGAAACTAGTGGTACTTTATTTCTATCCCAAAGATTTAACTTCCGGCTGTACCACCGAAGCTTGTGATTTCAGGGATAATCTGGCGCGGCTGGAAAAAACCGGCGCAGTCGTTTTGGGTATCAGCCCCGATAGTCTGGCCTCCCATGAAAAATTTATCGGGAAACATGATTTGAATTTTCTCCTGCTTTCCGACCCCGAAAAAACAGTTCTGGAATCCTATGGGGTCTGGAAAGAAAAATCCATGTATGGCAGAAAATATATGGGTGTGGAACGCACCACTTTCATTATCGGAAAAGAAGGGAAAATTGCCCATATTTTCCCCAAAGTGAAAGTCAAAGGCCATGTGGATGAAGTATTGGAAATCTTAAAAACACTCCCGTAAGCCGGAAATGATCATAAAGAAACTATTGATTCAATAAGTTAAATGAGCCGGGGAATCCCCCCCAAAAAGGAGCCGTTTTCTATGTTTTTGCGAAATTATGGATGCCGTATCACGCAGGATGTAACTTATTTTGGGTTTAAGACGGTGGTTATGGAAAATGAGCTGATACGGGTCAGCATCCTTGCTGATAAAGGGACTGATATTTTCGAATTTCTGTATAAGCCCCTGGATTTGGATTTTATGTGGCGTAATCCCCTGGGCTTTCGCCATCCTGCCAAATATATCCCTTCAGTCCATTCTTCTTTTGGCAATTTCATGGATTATTATCATGGGGGATGGCAGGAAATATTCCCCATCGGCAGCGGCCCCTGTGAAGTCAATGGCGCTGAATTCGGGCTGCATGGAGAAGCCGCGTTGCTTCCCTGGGAAACCATGATTGTAAAAGATACGGAAGAAGAGGTCTCGGTAACCTTTAAACTTCAAACTTATCGAACCCCTTTTGAATTAACCAAAACCTTAACCCTGAAAGCCAATAAACCGATCCTCTATATTACTGAATCAGTAACCAATAAAGGGGAAATGGAGATGGATTTCATGTGGGGGCATCACCCTGCTTTTGGGGGAAGATTCCTGAATGAACACTGTGTGATTGATGTCCCTCCCTGTAAAGTGGAGACCTCAGAAGATGCCAGCCCCTATAACAGGGTAGCGCCGGGGATTTTTACCGACTGGCCGATGGTGCAGGCCATGGACAGTCCGGAAAAAGTTGATCTTTCCAAGGTGGCGCCCAAATCGTCGCAGAAAATGGATATGGTTTTCCTGACAGAACTGACCGATGGCTGGTATGGCATTACCAATACCCAGTTAAAAGCAGGATTTGGGATGCGATGGGATAAAAGCCTTTTCAAACATTTATGGTATTGGATGGTTTATGGCGGAGCTATGGGAGCCCCCTCCTACGGCAGATTCTACACCCTGGCCTTAGAACCCTTTACCAGCTATACCATTCATGGCCGATTCCCGGAAATCATCAAAGAAGGCGGGCAACAGAAGCTGGGTCCGGGAAAAACCCTTTCCACTGAATTCATGGCATTGGCCTATTCGGGTATTGAGCGGGTGGAAGAAATCCAGCCGGATGGAACTGTGATTGGGAAAAAATAAAGGCTCTGATGGGCAGACGTCATCCATTAGTTCGTTTAGAACCGTATTATATAATATTAAATATCATTAAATTACCTGTGAGGTGCTTTTGTGGCGTTAGGCTGGAAACTTTATATCTTAGTGCTTTTGCCGATATTGGTTATCCTGGGTATTTTGGCCTGGAAAGATAATTTCGGCAGTAAAAAGAAAAAATAATTGTCAGGATGGACCGGGATAAAGAAAGATATTATCAACCGGTCGATTATTGGGACTCATTTTCCCGGGATATCCGGGGAAACAAGCCTGGGAGGATAAGCCCGTAATGTCCGGGATTTTATATTATGTTGCAACCCCCATCGGTAACCTGGAAGATATGACCTTTCGGGCTGTCCGGATATTGAAAGATGAAGTGGAATTGATTGCCGCCGAAGATACCCGCCATTCCATGATTTTGTTGAATCATTACGGCATTCATAAACCTCTGACCAGTTACCATGACCATAATAAACAACAGAAAGCCCCGTACCTGATAAGTCAATTAAAAGAGGGGAAAAACCTGGCTTTGATTACCGATGCCGGGACTCCTGGGATTTCTGATCCGGGGTATCATCTGCTTCAGATGGCTTTAAAAGAAGGGATTAAAACGGTCCCTATTCCCGGGGTCTCAGCAGTTGCCACCGCCTTATCTGTCTGCGGGCTACCCACAGATGCCTTCCTTTTTGCCGGATTCATCCCCCGTAAAACCGTTGCGCGAAAGAAATGGTTGGATGGATTAAAACACCTGGAATGCACTCTGGTCCTATATGAATCTCCTTATCGGGTGAAAGGGCTCTTGGAAGATATTAAAGAAGTTCTCGGCAACCGGGATATCGTCATGGCCAGAGAACTGACAAAGAAATTCGAGGAATTTGTCAGGGGACCGGTGGAAGATATCCTGGCATCCTTATCCAAACGCACTTTGAAAGGTGAATTCACCGTCCTGATTCGGGGGAATAAAGAATCTACCAGTGGAGTCTTCCAATCAGACGAACTTCCCGAATTTACGGATATCCCTGAAGATGAGCTGGAACCCGGACTTATTGAAGACCCTGATGATAATCCGCCGGCTTCAGACTAAGCTTCTCTAAAATCCCTTTAGGGACTTCATAACTTCTGCATTTTCGTTATTAAAATCATATTTCCTGCCTTAAAGGTGAGGGTAAACAACCCACGGGACCGGTAGCTGATTTATAATACAGGATAATTACCAGGATAATTGTAAATGACGGAAGACAGAAGGTTTTATATAACATGTCCTATGAAGTCTTATTTTGCCCATTATATAGCAGTTCAAGCGGGAATGTTTCTTTACTTTCCTATCGAGGTAAAACCTTATTAATTGATGCCGGTGTGAGTTGCAAAAAACTAAAAGAAGCCCTGGATCAGATAGGGTTTAGCAGCAAAATAGATGCCATTCTCTTATCCCATGACCACAGCGACCATACCCGATGCGCCGGGGTCTTTTCCCGTCAGCTGAAAGTCCCTATTATCACCAACCATAAAACATGGAAAACAATTGAATATTCCATGGGGAATATTGATAAGGGAAATGTAACCCTTATCGAGACAGGGGACAGCCTGGAAATTGGAGATATCCAGATTGAGACTTTCCCCATCCCCCATGATGGAGTCGATCCCATGGGGTTTTGTTTTTACGCCGGTAAAAAGAAAATCTCTATTTCCACTGATTTAGGGTTTGTCAGCCCGAAAGTTGCCAGCAAAATCAATCATTCAGATGTTCTCCTGCTGGAAGCCAATCATGATGTCCGAATGCTGATGACAGGGATTTATCCTGCTTCTCTGAAACAGCGAATCCGAGGCAATTATGGCCATTTATCCAATGAACAGGCAGCCGATATGCTGCTGAGCCTCAACCTTGAGAAGACTCATCAAATCTATCTGGGGCATTTGAGCCCGGAAAATAATTTCCCTGATTTGGCTTTAAAAACCGTGAAATCAATCTTAAAACAAAAGGGTGTTTTCGATTCCTTGAATCCTTCCCTGGTCGTAGCAGAAAAAGACAAAGCATCGTTCTGCACTGTCCTGTAAAAGGGTTAAGGTTTGAACTTTTCTCTCTTCCTCCATGCCATCCTTCAAGCTATGGGGAAAACCGTCTCAGATAATATAGAAGTGACTATCAAAGAAAACAAGGGAGGAATCAATATGAAACTTTGTGGAGTATGCATCCTAACTGATGACGCGCCGCGTCTCGCCGCTTTTTATGAAATTGTACTCAATGAGTCTCCTGTCGTAGAAGGGCAGCATTATGGATTTGACAACGCCCAGCTTTCTGTCTATAATCCGGGCAATGTAAATGTGGTCAATGACAAAAACATGTCACTCATGTTTTATGTCCACGATGTGTTGGCGGAATACGACCGTCTTATTAAAGAAGTAATTGATATCGGCATTACCTCTCCGCCTGAACGCAGACCGTGGGGCACCTTTTCCTTTTGGTTTCTTGACCCCGACGGAAATACTGTTAGCTTTATTGAGAAGAAAGACGTTGAAACTTAAAATTCCCACTTGACTTTTTATAGCTGGTCTTTCTCGTAATCCCAAATAAACACATTGCGCTCCCAATATGGTTATCGATTGAGCAGGATTGAGAGAACATTATCATTAAAAGTTTTTCAATTGGGAAGTATTATTGGCAACCTGCAATGGGGTATCCCTATGAAAATTGATAGATTACTGGGCATTACAATTTACTTATTGAATCATGGCCGTGTCAACGCAAAGGTATTTACTGAACGGTTTGAAGTTTCAATCCGAACTATCCAACGGGATATAGATACCTTATGCCGGGCAGGAATCCCAATTGTTTCAACTTGCGGGACAAATGGCGGATATGAAATCATTGACAGCTTCAAAATGGACCGGCAGGTAGCCGGGCAAATCGATTATTCTTTTATAATAACAGCCCTGCAGGGTTTGGCTTCCGCTTATGAAAACCCCATGATAAAGGCTACTCTTGAAAAAATGGTTTCGCTGTCCCCCAACCAGAATTCAAAGGCTCATCTATTCCTTGATTTCAGCGTTTTGAAAGAAGGCCAAGAAACCCATCGTCAATTGAAAATATTAGAAAAAGCTATTCTTTCCAGGCAAATCATCTCCTTTAAGTACACTGATGCCGAAGATCGGACATCTACCCCGAAGGTTGAACCGATTGCTTTGACATACAAGTGGTATGCCTGGTATTTACTGGCTTTCTCACCCAAGAAAGATGATTATCGGATGTATAAACTTATCCGCATGGAAAACATTTATCTTACCAACCAGATGGGGACCCATACCCACGAATCCACTGATATACTTTTGAAACAGTGGGAATTCAAGGATACCAGGAACTATATTGATATTCGGATTCTCTGTAAGGCGGAAACTAAAATCAGAGCTATTGAATATTTGAACGGGGTGGTGGAATCTCAAAAACAAAACGGTGATTTCATATTGAGATTGCATCTGCCTGAAAATGAACAGCTTTGGTTTGGGTCCTTACTTTCTCTTGGAAATTCAGTTGAAATCATTGAACCCGAAAGCCTGAAAATAAGGCTTTGCCAGAAATGCTCGGGAATTTTACACCTCTATAAGAATCTATGACAGTCTGTTGTCATAAATCACCTGATAGATTAATCAGATAAAATCAGGAGGATTTAATATGAATTCCACTAATATCTATACGGAATGCCCTCTTTGTCCGGGGGAGAGGGTAACATTAAGGCAAACAAAAACAGAAGATGCGGCTGAATTATTAAAGTGCTATTCCGATGAAAAAGCTGTCCCGTTTTTTAACGATGACAATTGCCCGGATAATTTCCACTATTCAACCCTGGAACAGATGCAGAAAGAAATCCTTTTCTGGTGTGAATCTTATCAAAATCAAGGTTTCGTGCGATGGACTCTTATCCACCATGAGACTTCTGAAAGAATCGGAACCGTTGAAATGTTCCACCGGGTATCGGGTCCCATGGAATTCTACGGATTGACCTGAGAAGCCACTATGAAAACCGTTTCATTATCCAGGATATTTTAAAAATCGCCGACCAGCACTTTTACAGGGATTTCGATGTCAACAACTTTCTTACCAAAGCAATCCCGGAAGCAAAAGAGCGTATTTTTGCCTTGGAGCAAATGGGGTATAGGCTTTTCTCTTTTGAGAAAGAACATTATTACATCAAACATAAGGATCATTAATGAAGGAGTGCTTTCTTGGACACTATTACACTCACCAATAAACAGGCCCGTCAGTTTATTTTACTGAACCAGGGGTTGATTGGAGATTACAAGTTCATTCGGGAAGAAGGTATCCTCCAGTATGTGAGGCAGGCCGGATGTATCCAATATGACCCTATTGATGTCTGTGGTAAAAATTCAGAGCTTGTTCTTCAATCCCGGGTAAAGGGCTTTACTAAAAAGATGCTTTATAAACTTCTATATGAAGACCGGGTTTTGGTTGATTACTTTGATAAGAATCTAGCCATCATACCGGCCGAAAACTGGTGCTATTATGAGCGGATCAGGGAATGGCATCGACATAACAGCAGAAGCTTTGAATCCATCAACCCAGTAACTGAACATATTATTCAGGCCATTAAAGAAAAAGGCGCAATCAGGTCCAGAGATTTGGAAATAAACGATAAAGTTGACTGGGCATGGAATAGCACCTTACTTTCCCGGGCTGCCCTTGAAACCCTCTACCATCGGGGGGATTTGATTATTCACCATAAATCAGGCGCCTTGAAATATTATGCGCTCGCTGAAAACCATCTCCCTAAAAAGATATTGGAGACCCAGGACCCTTATCCTGATCTAAAAGACCATCTGAAATGGCGGGTACTAAACAGGATTTCTGCTATTGGATTGTTGTGGAATAGGCCTTCTGATGCATGGCTTGGGATTGGACAGTTGAAATCATCCAAACGGGAAAATGCTTTTGCGGAGCTATTAGAAGAGAAAAAGATCTTGGAAATTCGTGTGGAAGGCCAAAAACACCCATTTTACTGCCTGACAGGCAAGCGTCCTTTACTGAAGGAAGTACTACAGAAAAACTACCAGCCCCAAGCACGAATGGAATTGATTGCGCCTCTTGATAACATGATATGGGACAGAAAACTCATTCAGGCACTTTTTGGTTTTTCTTATAAATGGGAAATCTATACTCCGGTTACACAAAGAAAATATGGATACTATGTATTGCCGATTCTATCGGGTGACCGTTTTATGGGTAGAACAGAAATTGTCTGCGATAAAAAGAATGACACCTTAATGATAAAAGCAGTGTGGTTTGAACCGGAAGTGAAAATAACAAAATCCCTAAAGAAAGCTTTGCATGGCTGTTTTGTTAAATTTATGGAATTTCATGGATTACACCTTTTAAATAATCCTGCTGAAATGACATCCCATTAATTGATTTGCCGTATTTCAGTAATCGGGAAGCAGGCTTCCAACAGGTCTTCATTCCGTATTTCAGTAATCGGGAAGTAAGAAGCAGGCTTCCAACAGGTCTTCATTCCGTGTTTCAAGGGGCTTCCGGCAGAAGGTCAGTTGACGAAATTTCCCGCCTCATGCCATAGTGATGGAAGACTCTGTTATGAAAATCAATTTTGGGGATAAATGGCGTCGGAACCCGGGCCTTTGGACTGCTTTATTGGTATTGGTCCTGGTGGGGGGGGTTAATTTTATTGGCTGGATATTCTATCTCCAGGTTACCGAGATTGTGGATATGGAACAGGGAAGAAACCTGCAAGCCCTGGCTTCAGCCGCTTCCCAATTAATCAATCCCGAAGAAATGGCTCTTCTTTCCAGTAATCCTTCTGATACTTCCGCCCGGCAATCTATTACTGAAGCAACTCGAAAACTCCTCCCTCTTTTACATGTACAAGATATTTATATCATTGGAAAAAACCAGGTACTGCTGGCCCAGACCAGTGAAGACACAGGCGCTGTGGTGGTGGATCCCCTGTTATTAGTGGACCAGGTGGAAATAGAAGGGGCTTTTGCCGGAGCTACCACTTCAGGGCTGATCTTCCCATCGGATGCCACTTATCATAAACGAGGGTATGCCCCTCTTCGTAATTCAGCTGGAAAAATCATTGCGGTTATCGGGTTGGAAGCCTCGGCCGGTTATGTCCGAACTATTCAACGAATCAGGGAAGCCCTGGTTTGGGTTGGAATGTTTTCTCTGGGATTGATATTTCTGACGATCCTGTTGATCCATCGAGTCTATTCGGTTTTCCTGAAAATGGAAGAACGCCTTTTGGTAGCTGATAAATACCAGTCCCTTTCCCAGTTATCAGCGGGAGTGGCCCATGAGATTAAAAATCCCCTGGGTATCATCAGCGGGAATGCAGAGTTATTGAAAGAAGAGACTTCTCCTGATTCTGAAGCCTATTACCTGGCAGGCAGTATCCTGGAAGAAACCGACAGGATGGATGGGATATTAAAGAATTTTATGGATATCGCCAGGCCTTCCCGGATGGAGATGGAACCCAAATCTCTCAATTCCCTGGTGGAAAAGACCCTGGAGTTGACCCGATACCAGTATGAGAAAGCCGGTTTGGAAGTGGTCAAGGATTTAGGAGAGGACCTCCCGCCTGTCTTGGTGGATGCCGGTAAACTCCGGCAGGTAATCTTGAATCTCCTTCTGAATGCCAAAGAGGCTATGGCCGGTGGCGGTCGGCTGACCGTTAAAACCTATCTCCGGGATAAAGAAGTTATCCTGGAAATGAAAGATACCGGGCCGGGAATGGATAAAGAAACCCTGAGGAAAGCTTTCGAGCCTTTTTTTACCACTCGAAAAACTGGCAGCGGACTGGGATTGGCTATCGCTCAACGGATAATGAAAGACCATAAAGGCAAACTGGAACTCGAATCCCGGCCGGGTAAAGGAACCCTGGCCCGGGTCATTCTCCCTGGATCCATTTAATAATAACCCTTTATTTGAGTGGGTTATAATGTTTTAATGGTTTCCGGATATGTTAATATTTTTTAAATTTACTAAGGATAGGGACTATGAGATTAAAATCATTTTTAGGGACCGTTATTTTTCTTTTAACCCTGATACTGGGTTCGACAGTCACAGCTAAGGAACCGGTTATTGTGTTGTGTTACCACGATATCCCCAATCCGGATGAGATCAGCTCCTATATGGATGTGCCTCCTGACAAGTTTAAAGACCAGATGGATTTCCTGAAGCGGAATAATTATAATGTGATTCCCCTGACAGAAATAGTACAGTGGATCAAAGAAGGGGGAAAACTCCCCGACAGGACGGTCGGTATCAGTTTTGATGATAATTATTTAGGAACCTACACCAATGCTTTCCCGATTCTGATTCGATACAAATTCCCGGCCACCACCTTTATCCATACGAAATATCCCGGAGTCGCTACCCTGAAAGACCATGCCGACTGGAAAGAACTCCAGGAATCTGAAGACAGCGGGTATATCACGGTGGAATCCCATACTGTCACTCATAGTATGCTCACCACTCTCAGCCGGGAAGAAGCCAAAAAAGAAATTGAAGGGTCAAAGAAAGATATTGAAAGCCATCTGCGAAATAAAGTTTGCAGATATTTGGCTTACCCTTGCAATTCCTATGATGATGAGATAATCAAGATGGCACAGGATGCCGGGTATGAAGCGGCTATTTGTGGAAAAGAAGGTTCTGTGAATCAATCTACCCCTCATTATGAAATAAGGAGAAAACATTTACTTCGGTATAACTCCCTGGACTATTTCAAAGAAATCCTGGAATATGAGGGAAATGACCCTAAAGGACCTATCTTTATTGAGATTGAATCTAAAAATGTTAAAACCAAAGGAAAATGGATTTCTTCTGAAGAAGGATTCCAGTTTTATTCCTCCCGGTACCTGAAAACAGCTTCTCATCCGAATGGAAAAGCATCGGTTACTTATAAACCCGTTATCCCCCAGTCAGGAAATTACCATATCTATGCCTGGTATAACAGCCAGGGCCCTCGCAATTCTGAAGTGAATTATTCCATCCACCATGCCCAGGGAACTGAAACGGTTAAAATCAACCAGCAATCCCAGGGAGCTCGATGGGTCTCTTTGGGTACTTATCCCCTTAACGTAGGAAAAACCAATTGGGTTTCTATTTCTAATCAGGGGCCTGAAGGAGCCTGGATCATTGCCGATGCCCTGAAATTTGAACCGGCATTTTAACTCTTTATTGAAATCGTTTTATAAAATCAACAATTCAACCCGTATCGTGATTACAATTACAGGCGTCTCAACCGATGCTAAACAATGGGAGAGGTATTAAAAGTTGTATTAGAAATTGGTAAGCTTCATGAATGAAATTAGGAAACGGAGGTTGAATGAATTTCAACCTCCGTTTTTATAATACACACATTATTACAAGCTTAATAAAGACCTTATTTCTGGTTCATCTAATAATAAAACATGTGGTCTCTGACTTGATCTTTCATTCCCATTTTCAGCTAAGTATTTAATTGCTGCCCAAAGTAGTGTTCTTTGTGCACCACTACCCTGCCTATTAATACTGCTCATGTATCCACTTTCAGGCCCCATTAATACCAATATTATTTAAGAGCTTAGAATAATCGGATTCATTATCTGATATAGAGTCTTTTTTATATGTTTTAACTTTTTCTTTATCAGTTTCTGTAGCCCAATCTCCTTTTTCAGTGTTATAGCCTATTCGTATTGGAGGCCCTGGCTGTTTCCAATACCATTTCTCTTTAACAAGCTTCTCGTTTGATGTTGTTACATTAATCCATTTATCTCCGGGAGAATTATCATAAACAATGGTATGTAGCTCAATCTCTGGTAAAGCATTAGAATCAATCTTACCTAGAGGGAAATCTTCAATCGATATCTTTCCCTCATCCGAACCTTCTGACATAATTACTTCATAAGCATTTAAAATAGAACTTTTTCCTGCATTATTCGGACCAACAAGAACTACAATATCATCCAAATCAATGGTAACAGGAGTATTCCCAATACATCTAAAATTCTTAATAATTAACTTAACTAATCGTGGACGAAACCCAGTATTATCACCCACAACAGCAGTAAGAGGTTCATCTGAAGCACTTCTAACTTTTCTTACCATGAATATAAATTTCCTTCAGAAATAATCTTTTGGAAACTATTTATCTAATAATCAACCTCAATTAACCTATAATTTAGTTCCATCCATTAATAAGCCATTCAGTTAGTGATTTATATCCAATTTTTATCCATTTAATATATTTATCTGGATATGAAGAAAAATATTCAGAATAGATATCTTTATCGGAACCTATGAAAGCATGCCAAAGCCAAATTATTGGATAGAAACATGGATGTAATATTATAAAAACAATTGCGACTAGAACTATTAATGGCCATATATAGAGATAAAAATAAAATGCAATAAATACAATAATTGGAAAACGTAAAATAATCCCAACTTTTTTTCTAATATCATTTTCCATCAGTTTTTACCAGCAACCGGATTATATCATATGAACTATTATTTATAACAACAACCATTGGTGATATAGAAATATTAATTGGAAATGGGATAAAAAAAGGCGGTTATCAGAGATAACCGCCTTTAGATTACTAGAATACTATTTTAAGATTTTTACTTATCCTGAGCCTGAGCGGAGTTCCGGCCGAGGGATACGATTTTCCAGGTACCGTTAAAATCTTCTTCCAGGATATGGTAAGCGGCATTATCGAGGCGGTAATGGGGTCTCATTTCCAGGAAATTCTGGCCCAGGAGGCCACAGACTCCGGCGGAGATGGAGCCTTCATGGGAGGCTACAGCCACTGTTTCACCGGGATGGGCTTGGGCGATTTTTTTCAGGGCTTTTCCGACTCGCTGGAACATCTGGCCCCGGGATTCGCCATTAGGGAAAATGGTATTGAAAGGGTCATGATTAGCTTTTTCGAGGAGGTCAGGATATTTATCTTTGATATCCAGGATCGTCATTCCTTCCCAGACTCCAAAATGGGTTTCCCGAAGCTGGTTGTTGGTTTTGATTTCCAGTTCTCTGCCCCGGACAATGATTTGAGCTGTTTCCAAAGCCCTTTTCAAGTCGCTGGCATAAAAGGTATCGATAGGGGTAGATGCCAATTCCGAGGCAGCCTGCTGGGCCTGTTGCCTGCCTTGTTCATTGAGGGGGATATCTGTTTGTCCCTGGTATCTTTTCTGGATATTCCAGTCTGTGATGCCATGTCGAATCAGTATTAATCGAGTTTTATTGGGGGCCATAATCCTTTTTCCGATGAGTGATTTATTAAAGTTTAGGTTGTTTTATCGCCAATCTGGGATCATTGGCATGCTGATGCAGTTCAATCCAGTAAAATAACCGGGTCACAGCGGCCAACCCCACAATAATAAGGGTCAGGAAGATATTTCCCATCCCTCGGGGGTCCAGGGTTTCAAACAAAGCTATCAAAAGTCCGGCCAGAAAATACCAGGCGGCATTATAAAACTGGGTCCAATCAAGGGTTTGATGGAAATTCCAGAATTTCTTCCAGGCCGCCCACCAGAACCCCAGTCCGGCCAGGACCCATCCCCAGACCGGGATTTCTTCCCAGGGAATCAGGGGATAGAACCATTCATAGATTCCCACCAACAGACTGGCTATAATCAGGCTGATAACGCTGGCGCGGGCTAAATATTGCTGGCTTTTTTCGGGAACAGGCAGTATTTTTTTTATAATTTTAGCCGCCATCGGGTTATACCCGACAAGGGTTCCGATGACAATAAATACTACCAGTTGCCCTATATAATGTTTTCCTGTCATAATGCTTAAATAGAATTCTCAGGATAAGGTTGCAAATTATCTGGGGCCTGATATTCAAAACCCTTTATTCATAATACTATTTTAACATGGATACCCGATTGGACTCATTGAAAGCCATCTTCAGGGAGAAGAAAAACCCGGCTGCTTTATTGTTTTTATTAAGCTTCCTCTTATTGGTCCTGACTCAGGGGCATTATGGCCTGGCCTGGGATGAACCCTATAATTTTACCCCTATGTTATGGGCCCTGAACTGGATAAAACTCCTTTTCACTCACCCCAGTATGGCTCTAACCCCTGATTCCATCAATATGTATTGGTCCTCAATCAGTGAACATCCTTCTTTTTCCAAAGTGCTGGCGGCTGTATCTTATGGGATATTTCAACCCAAATTGGGGGAAGAACTAGCTTTCAGGTTAGGATCCATTACTTTTTTCTCGGTGTTTATCGGATGTTTATATGGAGCCATGGTGAACTGGTTTAAGCCCAGGGTCGCCTTATTTTCGGCCTTGGCCCTTTTGGGAATGCCGAGGCTCTTTGCTCAGGCTCATTTTGCCACTACCGATATCCCCATGATGGTGATGGCTTTTTTCACTGTCTATTGTTTCTACAAAGGATTATTTGACTGGAAATGGAGTGTTGGATTGGGAGTGGTTTGGGGGCTGGCCCTGGCAACCAAAATCAATGCCTTGTTTCTGCCTATCCCATTAATATTCTGGGCCCATTATTATCATCGGGAAAAATGGAGCCGGAATATCGTCTGCCTGATGTTTATCTCTCCGGTCATCTTTCTTCTCTCCTGGCCCTGGCTTTGGAATAAGACCCTGGCCAGGTTTTTCGAATATCTGCAATTCTATACCGGGCATAAATTCACCACCGTCTATTATCTGGGGAAACAATATACCTTGATTCCTTCCCCCTGGCATTACCCCTGGGTCTATGTGCTGGGAACCATTCCCCTGGCGATTCTGGTTTTGATTTTTCTGGGAGGTGGAGATTCTCTGGGCAGGCTGATAGTTAAAAGGGATAAATCAGAGGAAGCTGCCCGGAAGTCATTAGTCCTCCTGATGGCCCTCTTTCCGATTGTGTTCCAATCCATGCCGGGGACTCCCCGGTATGATGGGGTCCGATTGTTTTTATCCGCATTCCCTTTTCTGGCCATCCTGGCAGGATTGGGGTTTGAGAAAATCTTGCTCTGGCTCAGGGAATATCCCTGGACTCAGAAAATCCCCGCTTTGGAAGCCGTCTTAATGGTAATTCTGCTTCTGCCTTCGGGGATGGGCATCCTTCATTGCCATCCTTATGAACTCTCCTATTATAATTCCCTGATGGGCGGGGTCTCCGGAGCCTTTCAAAAAGGAATGGAAACCACTTACTGGTGTGATGCTATTAATCCTCAATTCCTGGACAAGCTCAACCAAAAACTCCCCCCTGATTCTACCATCCAGTTTCTTTCTTTCAGTGATGAAGTCTTGAAATGGTACCAAGACCATGGACGGCTCCGGGAGGATATCAATCTCCAACCTTCCCCTGAAAATCCACCCGATTTCTATATCCTCCAATGCCGACAAGGTTTCTTTGGCAGAAATGAATGGTATATCTACCGGAATTTCTATCCGATTGATTCAGTTAAAATCGATGGCGTCCCTTTTGTGAATATTTATAAGGTGAGGTAGAGAGGGAGGGAGGGGATTGATAATCTCAATATAGTATATTATCCAATCCTGTTTAGCTTTTTAATTTCTTTTTTCTTCACATGATATTTTCTTTTTACGGTATTATTGTCCTTATCCTTCGACTGGGTCCGTTTTCCCTCCTTGTCATAGGTATAATCCATCCTTTGCAGGACAGTCTTCCCATTATTCAGAAGGAAATCATCAAAATACACATGGGCAAATCCGCTGCCCAACCCTACCTTTCCGGTGGGGATATTGGAAGGATACTGTTTGGCCAGGACCTCTTTCCAGCCCGAAGACTCCCAATGAGAGAGTCTGGCCCATTTCCACATAAGGATAATTAATACTGGTATCTGTTGTGGAAATGCCATCTAAAATTCAGTAGGTTATCCAATTCACTTTATTAATTCTTTTATTTTCTTTATTAAAAATAAACAAACCAACGAGAATAAATAGAATAAACATCCCAAAGAAATACTGATAAGAAAGAAGCTATAAACTTTATACAATAAGTACAAACCTGGACACATATGGACCCCATTGATATAAGCAGGCCAACCTATAACAATAAATCCAATCCAAAAACTGATAGCTCCTATTCGCTCTTCTTTATTCCATAAATTTATAGCCATATTTATAGATACAAGAATCCCAATAAATAGGAAGAAGGTTTCTATAAAGAATTCCCTATTAGTCATGTTGTTGACCAGATTTATTGGCATTAATGCTTCAATTAATAGAAAAGCTATTACAAAAAATAATAAAAGTATTTTATGCATCTGTGAAATTCCTTTAATTCAAAACATTTTTTCTAATTTTATTTAAAAATAGATTTAGATATCTTCGTGTTTGTTATATTTCTTCTGGTTTCTAAAAACCCTTATAATAGACTTTCTTGATGGCTTCAATAGTCTCTTTATCTTTGCATTCTTCAATCATCCATAAATCCCCTTCCCAGTGATAGTGATAAACTCTGGCTTAATATACCATAAAAAAAAGGGCGATTGGTTTTACCCAATCGCCTTTCTAAGCTTATTAATAATTCTATATAAGGCCTTTTTTTAAGGCATAAGGAACTACAAATCGGGTCCATAATACATCATTACTATCATCTTCAGTCTCAAGATATAATTTATACCAATCTTTCATTTGCTGAATATCTTTTCCCCATTCGGGATAATGCTTTTTAAAAAGATTGATAAACTCATAACTTCCACCCAAATAAGCGAAGGGATCTGCACCACTAACAATCCCACCCCATTCCCCTTTAGTTGAATAAAAGGCATGATGAATTAAGCATACAATATCATTATAATTCTCAAATTCTTCAGGAAGGCTAACTTTATAATAATGATTCCCCCCAACCATTCCAGTACGACCTTTAGCATCTATAGTCTTGATATATAAATTCCCGGTTTCATCAACTACCTCATAAATTTCCTTATCAAATTCCACTGAAGATACATATAGTTCCGTTTCATTGATTTCGGTTAACACCTTACTTAAAGCAATAAACTGTTTTTCGTTCAAGGAACAATAACGCCCTTCATCATCCCTCAGGCACAATGGGATCACACATTCAATATCTTCCCTGATCGGATCATCATAAGGATCTCTGTTTCGGAAAACCTTATAATAGGCTTTCTTGATGGATTCAATCGTCTCTTTATCCTTGCATTCTTCAATCATCCATAAATCCCCTTGCCAGTGATAGTGATAAACTCTGGCTTAATATACCATAAATAAAAAGGCGATTGGTTTTACCCAATCGCCATGCTAAGCTTATTAATGATTCTCTTGACAGCCCTTATAAAGTCATAAGGAAATGCATATCGGGTCCATAATTCATGCCAATCTTTATGCTATTGATAATCATTCTCCTACTCAGGATAAGAATTGTTTAAAAAGTAGGTCTTGCTTCCATCGGATACCCTAGGTTCCACCCTATTACTTCTTTATCGGTATTACTTACACTTCCACAGGGCTATTCTGGAGAAGAAAGTCTTTACATAGTCATAATCTTCCCATACCATTGATACATTCTTGGGTATACCAATCACTCATTTTTCCACCATGTTTCAGCAGGATAAAACGAACAATTGGTTATCATATTGTTTTTCATAATATTTATGAATTTTTCAGTAACCAAAGGAACTAACCCTCCTCTGGGATAGAAGATATCTGATCCCTCCCATGATCCATCTCTGAGGATTTGTCCTTTTGCGCGAATCAAAACACTCACCTGACACAATTCGCATTCAGGCTTTTCCCAATATTCATATCCCGATTTCTCTATATCGATACTTCCTCCTCCATAGTGTATTTGGGCATAATAATATTGATTAAATTTTGACTCTACATATTCTTCCAGTGGAATCCTTGCTACGGTTTTTATGTGGGCAGGACTTGATTCAATTTCTAATCCTTTTATTTGCTCAGACTGGATAATGTTTTTCATATTTTCAGATATGAAAAAAGATTTATTCTCAGTAAAAAGAAAATCTCCAGCTCTTGCAAGGTTAGGATTATTACTTTCCAAGCTGATATAGTATGGTGGAATTAGTTTCCGAGGTGTTACTGGTCCAGAACAATTCGGACAAATCTCATGGGAACCATATAGAATTGGTTCCTCAATAGAAGCGTAATAAAAATGGCTTTTCCATCCAACCATATTATCAAAAGGCTTTAATACATAGAAATTCATTTTATCTCACCCATTATGGTAGTCTTGGCCAATAGCCGGGATCCCGATACCACCAATTTTCGCCAGGAAAAGCAGTATATCCGGTTATATTATGTTCTTCCAGTAGCTTCTTCAGCCGTTCGGTAATAAAAATACCTTCACCGAATAGAGGATAGAATATATCATCACCTTTCCAAGTCCCTTCATCAATATATTGTCCTATACAGCTTTCCATAATAGCTGCCTGACAATATGGGCATTGGGGCTCTTTTATATACTTATATTGAGATTTAGTTACATCTATTTTTCCCCCTCCTTTTTTTACACTACATGCGAAGTATTTAGGAGGAGTTAGCTTGGCTTGATCAACCCTTATTCTACCCATCTTAACAATATTCACCCTGTCGTCTATACGGATATCTTTTATATTCTCCCGCATAAAAAGGTTATACACTTTTTCGGATATAAATAAACCCTCTCCAGTCCCAAATATGAAATCTCCTATTCTTTTGGGATTTGCAGAATTGATTGCTATCTGATACGGAGGAATAGTTTTCATTGGACTGACTGGTCTATGGCACACCAGACAATAATCAGGTGGCTCCATCTGGTAAGGTTCCACATTTGATGCCGTCGCATAGATTCTGCTGAATAATTGATTCTTATAAGGTTTTAGAAGATAATATTTTATGGAAATATAGTTACCAAAGAATAACATAAATCTTTTAGCTATACCAAATTTTCTCTGAAATCATCGGGTAGATTTAATTCCCGGATTCTTTCTTCAGTCATATAATATGACAACAAGCCTGGCCCCAGCGAATCAGCTGTTCTCACATCTTTCAATGGAATAACCCGACATCCTGTCATTTTCTTTTTTATTATAGTTTCAGCAACTCTTTCCGTGACAAAAATATAATTAGGTAAAGGCCAGATCATAAAGATATCACTGCCATCCCACTGCTTTTCATCAAACAGTGTGGTTGGATTATGAAAACCTGTATATGAAACACTTTTACAATAGGGGCAATATTCATCTAATTTAATACCACTGTTTTCAGGTGCGATTCCTCCCCATCCTGTCAAGACCAATTCCCATAAAGGGGGTATTATGACGGGTTCAGGCGGGTTTTTTTTCATCCTGGCTTTTACTGGCCTGACTGTGAACCCCGTGAACTTCATATCAAGGAACCATTGGTAAGTTTCTTCGGGCAAAATACAATCTGAATACCATGTCCAGATAAAACTCTTAATTATTCTAGCGGTCAGGAGAATACTTAAGTCAGATTGTCTCTTTCCTCCATGAATATGATTAGGATTCACAGAACACCTGATGGTCTGCCCTATTACTTCTTTATCAACATACCATGCACTTCCATAGGTCGATTCGGGTGAAGAAAGTAGATATATGTTCATAGTATCCTCATAAATTTCTTAACATTTCATCTAATTGATTTAGAATTTTTTCTTTTTTGGGAACCTTGTTATCTTTAATAAATTGTCTCCATTGCTTATTCCAATTATTGGAACCAGTATGTAATCCATTAAATTTTTTTAATCTATGCAGCCCTCTTGGAATTCTTATAACATAATCTTCTATATTCATACCAGCTTCATCAAAATACCACTTAAATTCTCTTGGCAATAAATGATGCAATTCACTTACTGCTTCATAGCTTGCAACACCACAAACTTCAAGCCCACTTAATGCAGATAACTCATCTATATTAAATAATTTATCTTTATACTCAGGATTCAAAACATCATCTATGGCGTTTTGGGCCGCAGCTTTATTGGCAATTATATCACCACCAAAAGAATCATATATAACTTGAGTTATGGGATCAACAATATGTTCTTTGAACCACAACCCATTCACATCTACCCCATTGACCGGGTCATTGAAGTTAAAATGATAAAGATTCGGCCCATCCAGTCCCAGGGGTTCAGGGGAAAGCCATCGTCCCAACTCCGGGTCATACCACCGGGCGCCAAAATAATACAGGTCGATATATCCATCCTCCTGGCCTCTTTCATGGAGATGGAGGTCATTATCCGCATACCCGGTGGAAGATATTATATTCCCAAAGGCTTCCTGATTGTAAGTGGCAATAATACTACCCGTGGAATCAGAGATAAACAGCACATTCCCGATGGGGTCGGTATGGTACCAATAATCAATGCCGCCTTTACGGATACTGATGACCCGGTTCAGGGAAGAAGGCAGGCTATGGTAATAGGTATTGGAGACCGTGGCTCCCTGATAGATTTCCCTTTCCTGGATGACATTATTCCCATCAAAGTAATATTGGTTCTGAGTCAATCTTTG
>DIVR01000005.1 GCA_002428325.1 bacterium UBP4_UBA6127 | reverse complement strand
AGTATATTCAATCGGAGTGGTTTGGTTGATGGATGCTCCAAATCTCACCTGATATGGGCCCTGGTTAGCTTGATAGGGGAAATAGGGGTCATCGGTGGGGCTGATAGTTTCTACTGAAGGCAACCATTTAGGTTTATCTTTAGTTCCGGCGTTATAGTTCAAACCATCGGCTTTTTCATAATATTGATGGGTTACTGTATTAACACTTATTTCACCGGTAAAAGGATTTTTCACTTCCTGAACTTTAGTAGATTTCCAGACCCGGGTCTGTCCATCCCGAAGGGCTTCGTTTTCTTTCCATTCTCTCTCACTGCCCCAAGCAGGTAGAGCCAAAGTAATTCCCAGTATTCCCCATAACATGAATAATAGAGCTTTCTTAATACTCAATACTAAATAAGAAGAATAGGTAGGTAGGTAGGTAGGTAGGTAGAACTAATACGTATTTCCATGGTTTCAACCTCATAGAATTTATTTTAGTTCTTATCGTTCTGAAAGCATCATATTAGATATGAGATACCCTGTCAAGCATTTATTTAAAATATATATTTTCATAATATAGGAGCTTAATATCATACTCCTGACTTTTACAGAATATTTATACGTTGGCGATATATCTATAAAGGGATTATGGAGTGGTTTGCTGCTTGAGTACAGAACACCCAAACAGCTTAGCCCCTATTTCTTATTCCATTGTTTTGAGGCTTTCGGTGATAGGCATTACAATAGAGTTTTAAAAAACCTCTTTCTGGTTTTTTATTCTGAAACAGCCCAATGGGCTGCCATTTGGATAAGGATGCTACATTCTGCTTAAGAAGGGTTGTTCAGTTCTGATATCCAATACCTACTGTATCCCAATAATAGAAAACATTAACACCCTGGTGGCTATTGTCCCACTAAAGTAGTCAAATTATGGGACTGGGAGGGTCTGCCGAAAAAGGGGACCCAGCACCCCTATAATGAGATTGATTCCTAAAATGGGAGAAGCTTTTGACAGCTGTCAAAAATAAGAAGGTATGATAATAAAAGAGTTACAGAGCTGCTCCCTAACTAAAAGACGGAAAAAGTTCTAAAGGAAGAAGGTGTCCTTGGGAAGGGAAACTATTCCTTTTTCTGTCGATTGGAGAATAGGGAGGATGAATCACTCCCTTAATATTATGAAAAAGAAAAAAAGGTAGAGGGGTTATCCTCTACCTTCAGAATCTATCATAATGTCCAAAATAAAAACTTCTATTCTTCTTTTTTCTTCCTGGAATAAGCATGAGTGGAATACCCATAAAACATCTCAGCACACTCCATTAAGGTTTCCGAGAGAGTGGGGTGGGGATGGACTGTCTCAGCTAAATCCCTGGCCGTAGCGCCCATTTCAATTGCCAGGACTCCTTCACTGATAAGCTCACCGGCTCCATGGCCGGAAATACCGACCCCTTTGATTCGTTCGGTCTCAGGGTCAATCAATAGTTTGGTGATACCATCCGGCCGGTCAAAGGTTAAAGCTCTACCGGAAGCCGACCAGGGAAACTTCACTATTTCCACCGGGATATTTTTCTTTTTAGCGTCAGCTTCTGTCAGCCCGCACCATGCCACTTCAGGGTCGGTAAAAACCACTGCCGGGATAATAATATTATCTTCAAAAACACTTTCCTCGCCGGAGATGACTTCCACCGCGATTCGGGCTTCCTTGGATGCCTTATGCGCCAACATCAAGCCCCCCACCACATCCCCGATGGCATAGATATTGGGGTCATTTGTCTGCTGTTTATCATTAGCGATTATGTATTTTCGATCATCTTGTTTCACTTGGGTATTTTCCAATCCGATATCGGCGCAATTGGGTACCCGGCCAACTGAAACCAGGACCTTATCGAATAACTCTTCAATGGAATTCCCATCCTTTTCCATAATTACCTGGATATGTTTACCGGCTGTTGCCATCTTCGTTACCTTGGTATTGACCCTGATTTCCTTAAAGGATTTCTCGGCAAATTTTATGACAGGCCTGATCAGGTCAGGGTCAGCGCCTGCCAGGATAGAAGGTAAAGCTTCCACCACGGTGATCTGGCTGCCCAGGGTTGAATAGACCGTCCCCAGTTCCATCCCGATATATCCCCCGCCGACAATCAATAGGGTCTCCGGAACATCATCCAGTTCCAGGGCCTGCCGGGAAGTCATGATCCGGGGGTTTCCTAAATCAAATACAGCGGGAAGATCAGATTTAGAACCCACTGCAATAATAGCTTTTTCAAATTCAATAAATTTCTGGCCTTCGGTGGATTCCACTCTCAGGGTTTTTGAATCATCAAAATATCCCCTGCCATGCATCACTTCCACCCCTCGGAGTTTTGCCAGAGACCCCACACCCCCGGCCAGTTTTTCCAGGACAGATTCTTTCCAGAGTCTCAGTTTATCCAATTCAATTTTCGGTTCGGTAAAGGTAACTCCCCGATGGGCTGACTCTCGGGTATCCCGAATCAGCTGGGTTGCATGAAGAAGAGCCTTGGAGGGGATACATCCCCGATTCAGGCAAACTCCTCCCAGGCTTTTATCTTTCTCCACCAAGATGACTTTCATTCCCTTATCGGCTGCATAAAAAGCCGCCGCATACCCGCCGGGGCCGCCCCCAATAATCACTACTTGAGTTTTAATTCGTTCCATCATTGCACCTTCCGTTCAGGTCGTTATTTAGCTAATTCCACATCTTTCTCAGTAAAAGATTCCAATGCCAGAACCAAATCTGTAATGAACCGGGCCGCATTAGCCCCATCAATCACCCGATGGTCATAGGACAGGCTTAATGGAAGCACCAGACGGGATTCCACTTTCTTATTCCGGACTCTAGGTTTCAAGGCTCCCTTGGCAATTCCCAGAATCGCCACTTCCGGTTTATTGATGATAGGGGTAAATGCGCCGCCGCCGATACCGCCCTGATTGGAAAGGGTAAATGTCCCGCCTTTCATCTCTTCCAGGGATACTTTCCGGTTACGGGCTTTTTCTGCCAGCTCTTCCAATTCAATCGAGAGTTCCAGCAGGCTCTTTTTATCTACATCCCGAAGCACCGGAACCAGTAATCCAGCTTCAGTATCCACCGCTATCCCGATATGGTAATAATCTTTATAGATGATTTCTTCCTTCACTTCATCCCAGCTGGAATTGAAGATGGGATGCTTTTTCAAGATAGCCGCCAAAGCTTTCAAGATGAAGGGAGTCAGGGTCAGCCCGGCACCCTTTTCCTGGTAAGCCTCTTTATATTTTTTTCTGAGAACCATCAGGTCGGTAATATCGGATTCATCATACTGGGTCACATGGGGAAGAGTCGTCCATGATTCCACCATCTTCTTGGCTATTGTCCGCCGTATAGGGGTTACTTTCTCTGAGTGGACTGGACCCCATTGGGTGAAATCAATCGATTCCGCCACAGGTTTGGCAGGAACCGCCGCGCCCACATCCACAGTTTGTTTCACCTGGAATGCCATCGCCTGGAGATACTGGATATAATCCCGCAGGTCGGTCATGACGATCCGCCCGCCCCGTTCGCTTCCCTTGATTCGGGCCAAATCAATTCCCAATTCCCGGGCGATCTTACGGACCGAAGGAGCCGCCGCCGGAGGAACTCCTGTTAATACGGGTTCATAAGCCGGGACCGCTGATAAAGATATAGCCGTTGGAGGGGCTGGTGGAGCCATCGGTTGAGGAGTTGCCGCAGGGACAGCGGCAGATACCGGTTCGGGTGATTCAACTGCCGCAGGTTTACCTGATTCTTGAAGGACCAGGATAACCTGACCCACTGAAATTTTATCCCCTTCTTTCACCCTGATTTGGGTAACCACCCCGGAGGCCGGAGATGGAATGGGAGCGACGGCTTTTTCATTTTCCAATTCAATAACTGTCTGTTCTTTTTGAATGGTCTCGCCTTCCTTTACCAGGAGGCCGACCACGATGCCGGAATCGGCGCCTTCACCAAGATGAGGGAGTTTAACATCCATTTAGTTTAGTCTCCATCCTTCTTTATTTGGTTAACTCAAATAGTAAATGACTGACTGCAAATCTGCTTATACCCAGTCAGGATGAACCTTCTCAGGGTCAATACCCAGTTCCCGAATGGCATTTTCCACAATTCGATGGTCAATTTCCCCTTTTTCAAATAAGGCATACAGAGTGGCCACCACAATCATCTCTGAATCAACTTCAAAATATCGTCTCAGGTTTTCCCGAGTGTCGCTTCGGCCGAATCCATCCGTTCCCAGGGTCATCAATCCCCCCGGTACCCAGGGGGCAATCTGGTCCGGCACCATTCGGATATAATCAGAGACAGCCACAAAAGCCCCCTCCTCATTTTCCAGGACCGATTCCAGATAAGATTTACGGAGTTTATCTCCCGGATGCAGCATATTCCACCGCTGGACTTTCAAGGCATCCGACCGGAGCTGCTTATAACTGGTGGCACTCCAGATGTCAGCAGAAACCTGATATTTTTCGGCTAAAACCTGCTGAGCTTTACAAACTTCTTTCATCATGGGACCGCTGCCAAAGAGGTGGGCTTTATATTTCATCCCCTCTCCACCGGTTTTAAATTTATAGAGTCCTTTTAAAATCCCCTCCGTCACACCTTCCGGCATGGGGGGCATGGAATAATTCTCATTATACAAGGTGATGTAATAGAAACAGTTTTCCTGTTCATAATACATCTTCCTCATTCCATCCTGGACTATGACAGCAATCTCATAAGCAAAAGCCGGGTCATAGGCTTTCATAGTTGGAACGGTAGAGGCTAACAGTAAACTATGCCCATCCTGATGCTGAAGTCCTTCCCCATTCAGAGTCGTCCTGCCGGCAGTGGCTCCCAACATAAATCCTTTAGTCCGGATATCCCCGGCCAGCCAGGCCATATCCCCGATTCGCTGTAACCCAAACATGGAATAATAAATAAAGAAAGGAATCAGGTTGACCCCATGGGAGGCGTAAGCCGTTCCGGCGGCTACAAATGAAGACATGGCTCCGGCTTCGGTAATCCCTTCTTCCAGGATTTGCCCATCTTTGATTTCCCGGTAATACAGAAGGCTTTCCTTATCCACGGGATCATAAAGCTGGCCTTTGGGAGAATAAATCCCGATTTCCCGGAAAAGGGGGTCCAGCCCGAAAGTCCTGGCTTCATCAGGAATAATGGGAACGATATGTTTGGTCAACTCTTTATTCCGAAGCAGGTTCCCTATCATCCTCACCAGCACCATGGTGGTTGAGACTTCAAATTTATCCGACCCTTTGAGGAATTCACTGAAAAATTCCAGTTTCGGGATATTCAATGGGAGAGAAGTAACTTTCCGATGGGGAAGATATCCCCCCAGTTTTTTTCGTTGTTCTAATAAATATTGGATTTCCGGGCTGTCTTCAGGGGGCCGATAGAAGGGGGTTTGGGCTACATCTTCATCACTGATGGGAACCCCAAACCGGGACCTGAATTCCCGAAGTTCTTTTTCATTAAGCTTCTTCTGCTGATGGGTAATATTCCGGCCTTCCCCGGCTTCACCTAATCCATATCCTTTGACTGTCTTGGCCAGGATAACAGTGGGCTGCCCTTTATGGTCCAAAGCCGCCTTATAAGCCGCATAGATTTTCAAGGGGTCATGGCCGCCCCGGCCGAGTTTCCGCAGCTGGTCATCGGTCATGTCATTGACCAGTTCCAGCAATTCAGGATATTTACCAAAGAAATGTTTTCGAATATAACTGCCCGGTTCCACGGTATATTTCTGGTAGTCGCCATCCACGGCTTCTTCCATCCGCTTCACCAGAAGACCTGTCTTGTCCCGGGCCAGAAGTTTATCCCAGTCGGAACCCCAGATAACTTTAATGACATTCCAACCGGCTCCCCGGAAAATGGCTTCCAGTTCCTGGATGATTTTGCCGTTTCCCCGGACCGGGCCATCCAGCCGTTGCAGGTTGCAATTGACTACCCAAACCAGGTTATCCAGGTTTTCCCGGGAAGCCAGAGTAAGGGCTCCCAGGGTTTCCGGTTCATCGGATTCTCCATCTCCGACAAAACACCAGACCCGGGGTTCTTCTCCCTGGATAAATCCCCGGGATTTCAGGTATCGGTTAAACCGGGCCTGATAAATGGACATGATAGGTCCCAGCCCCATGGAAACAGTTGGAAATTGCCAGAAATTCGGCATGATATAGGGATGGGGGTAGGAGGTCAACCCTAATCCGTTAGGATTCATATCCTGGCGGAAATAAAATAGATTTTCTTTGGATAACCGGCCTTCCAAAAAGGCCCGGGCATAAATCCCCGGTGAAGAATGGCCCTGAAAATAAACCATATCCGCGGGATGCCCATCTTCCCCTCCCCGAAAGAAATGATTAAATCCTACTTCATATAAAGTGGCGCTGGAAGAATAACTGGAGATATGCCCGCCGATGCCTTTCAGCCGGCTGTTGGCATTGACGACCATCGCCATGGCATTCCAGCGGATATAACTTTTGATTTTCCGTTCAATATCCCTGTCGCCCGGATATTCAGGTTCTTCCGGTACCGAAATCGTATTCATATAAGGGGTATTGATAGGATAAGGCACCTGAAGAGATTTCTGACGGCTCATCTCCTGAAGCCGTTCCATTAACAGTTTCAGTTTCTGCGGACCCTTTTCCTCCAGTCCCTTATCCAGGAGGTAATCAAATGAATCCAGCCATTCTTGAACTTCTTTATCTTTATTGGGTGTCATATAAATTCCTTCCCGGATTGATCGGATTAATCTGTTTCCAATCATTCAATTTCTATTATCCTTCTAATAAGGGCTACCCCTTACCTGAGATGGAAATATTATAAATTATCATTAAGGATATAATATTTCCTTAAACGCCTGACCCTTATTTATCAAATCATGTTTCATAGTCATCGGCCCCAATAGCATTATAGAATAATAGGGTTGCTCTATATTGCTGTTGGGGAGATAACCCCGACACTTAACGAATTTTAACACAGACGGGGAGCCTCCAAGCCTTGTTCCGGCTGATTATTTGTTGGCTGGAGTCTTTCTGCCTTATTTTATGATTTCAAAGAAAAAAACATGACGATGCAATGGCTTGATTTAAGTTTTCCCGATCCCGCATGGAATTTAGCCTGTGATGAGGCATTATTGGAGATTCTGGAAGAAGGGTATCCAAATGAAATCCTTCGATTCTGGGAATCTCCCAGTCCTTTTGTAGTCTTGGGCTACTCGAACCAGATATCCACTGAGGCCAACATCTCCTATTGCCAGTCCCGCCAAATTCCCATTTTACGCCGTTGCAGTGGGGGAGGAACCGTCCTGCAGGGACTTGGCTGCCTGAATTACTCTGTCATTCTCAGGATACCGGAAGATGGCCCCTTAAGTTCCGCCAGGGGAACCAACCGTTTTGTGATGTCCCGGCTTCGGGATGCCCTGCAACCCTGGCTCCCTGACCCTGTTGAAATACAAGGTTATACCGATTTGACCTTAGGAAATCGGAAATTCTCAGGCAACTCCCAACGCCGGAAACGAAAGTCGCTCCTTTTTCATGGAACTTTTCTGCTGGATATGGATATCCGATTGATTCATCAAGCCTTACATCTTCCCAATATTAAACCCGATTACCGTCAAAATCGTTCCCATTCAGAGTTTTTAATTCATCTTCCCCTCCCTGCGGCCCAGGTAAAAAAAGCGCTCAAGTCTCATTGGGTGGCACTGAACCCGATGAATCAGGTCCCGATGGCTAAAATTGAGGATTTGGTTGCCCAAAAATACTCTCAATCCAGATGGAATGAAAAGTTCTAAACTCTGAAAGACTCCCCTCCCTCGAAATAATGGAATAATAAAATCCCCCAAGGAAGAGATAAACCTCTTCTTTGGGGGATGGTTGCCATCTTATATCAGTCTATTAAGAAAGGTCAGCGGAGACGATATTCCACTACAACCGGCCGATGGTCGCTGGCAAGGGTAACCATCTTATCACCCGGTACATAACAGGTAGATATGGATAAGGTGCTGGTTTCCCTGGCAAATTGATAATCAATCCTGACTTTAGGCTGGGTAGCGCTGAAAGAAAATCCTTTATCCGGACTCTTGTTGACCCTCTCCCAGGCATCTCGGCAGGAGGATTTCATGGAAATAATGGCATCCTCATTATATTTGGCATTAAAATCTCCAGCGACCAGATGGAAACCGGGAGATTCTTTCATCCAATTCAAAATCGAGGTAACACTGTAACTGCGTTCCGTAGTGCTTTCTCCCTGATAGGCCAGATGAGTGGTATAAAAATTAATCAACAATTTACCCTTTTTGACCTGGGTTTTCAAACAGCCTCGCTGTTCATTGGACTCCGGGATTCTGGTCATCCATCGATTTTCCTGTTTCAGGATAGGATACCGGGAAAGAATGGCATTTCCATAATGTCCATTGGGGATTTCCAGGTTCTTCCCAAACACAGCAAACCATTTTTTACCGGTTTTCTTTTCCAGGAGGGCTCTTAAGGTTTCCACCTGGTTACCATACGCCGGCCCTTCCCCATAAACCTCATTAAGGCTGAGGAGTTCAGGCTTTTCTCTGGCAATGACCTGGAAAATTCTATCCAGATCCAATTTGCCATCGGTCCCGGCGCCATGATGGATGTTATAAGTCATGACTCTGAGAGAAGTTCCCGGTTTTGGGGCTTTTTTCGGGCTGCCCCCGACTGCCAAGACTGAAACCAACATCAGCCCGACACAGGAGGCCAGTATTTTTTTCCATTGTTTCATGTAAATCTTCTCCTTCATAAATCAGGATTATAATTCATACCAGGCCAGAAGATATTTCCTGAACCAGTCGAATCCTTCCATTTCTTTTGCAGCCACCCAATTGGCATCATCTGCCGCTGGCATCCGGTTCTGCCAGTTTTCAGTCCTCACCTTGCTGACTTTCCATTTTTTATCGGTAAGGATGCGTTCTTCGGTTCCATCAGTATATTTCAGGACCAATTCTAGGATGACCTGCCCGGCCGAAGGGAAAGCGGTTACCCCGGTCAGAGCCAGGATATTTTTCCCCTTCTTCAAAAATCCAATCAGATTCTGGCGTCGGGTACGCTCGGTCCATTCAACTCCCCCGACCGCTGTCCCATTGACCCAGAGATTGGCATCATCAAATCCCCAATATTGGACTTCGGCTGTCGCAATTTCCTTGCGGATTTCAATTTCCCGGATAAAATAACGCCGTCCACGGAATTCCCAGACCGGCTGTTTCTGATTTTCGGGATACCATAGAGGAATGGCTTTCACTGGGACCTGAAGTTTTAATTCTCCGGTTTCCGCCTGTTCCAGCATTTTCTGGAGGTCAGAAATCTGGTAATCCATTCGGTCCATATTGTAATCCAATCGGTCGAATTTATTACGATTCAACCAGAGGGCCGGGTATTCACCATATATATCCAGCAACATATCCAGTAATCCCATCAGACGGGTTTGAATGGCCGGGAAATCAACCCCTTTACCTTTCTTTTTCTCCAACTGATTGGCAATTTGATGGAGCGTCATACCTTTCAATGCCACATACAAGAATCGGCGGGCTGCATGGTCCAAGACCGCCAGATGGTCTTCATGGAAAGGAATAATCCCTTCCAATTCACCAAAAATATCCATCACCCTGTCCATTTGTTCAGCCATTTTTTTCAGTTGTTTCAGGAGGGCTGCATCTTTTTTCTCAATCTTAGGAGCTTCATGGAAAAGAGGATAAGGAAGGGTATTGATGGGTTCTGGCAGGAAGCCCAGTTTGGTTTCCAGTTCAGCCAAAAGTTTCCCGTCAGCCGAGTCCGGGTCCACACCATAATAGTTTGCCACATACCGGGGGATAAAACCTTCCGGTTTTTCTTCATCCTTTTCCCAGCAGATGGCGGCGGAATAAGCATAGCCCAGGATATTACACTCCCGGAGGCTTTCAGCCCCATGGTCCCCCCAGGCAGAGGTAACACAGCCGATAGCTTTTTCCCGCTTCCCGACTTTTACGAAATTGCGGACATTAGCCAATCCACTCCTAAAATCAGGATAAAACCTTGCCCAGTTCTGGATACCGGGGCTGA
>DIVR01000030.1 GCA_002428325.1 bacterium UBP4_UBA6127 | reverse complement strand
ACAGGCGTTGGCATTGCCGCTGTTGGCAACAATAGCCTGCCCTTTTCCGGATTTTATTTTTTCAATATCCAGAAGAACCGGTGCGGCCTTGACCTGGTTGGAAGTAAAAGTCCCGGCAATATTCGCTGGGACATCCGAGACAATCAATGCCAGGTCTTTTCTGAGTTTTTTTACACCGCAATGAACTCCACTTGCTTTGAAACCCTGGGGTGCGGTAATTTCTCCATCAATTATTTTAAACATGTTGACTCCTTCAACTTGTCTGGTAAATTCAATAATAATAAATTTAATATTAACTGATTTTAGAAAAATAATACATCATCTTGAAAAACGCCGGGGTTGAGTTCCGTATTCAAAGAATGTTAAGGTGAATATCAGGAATTCTTACCTGAGATGATTCCCTATTACCGAAAAAATCTATACATATTATCTACAACTATATTCCTGGCGGCTCTGAGCTGGAACCAGGTTATCCCTTTTTTGCCTAAGTATTTGGAAACCCTGGGTGTCCATGAAAATATTGATTGGTGGGTTGGAATAGTATTTTCCATGCAATCGGCCGCTGCTATTATCTGTATGCCTCTTTGGGGAAAGCTGGGGGATACGCATGGCAGAAAAACCATGATTATCCGGGCAGGTATCTGCCTGTCCTTGATCTATGTCGGGATGACCTTTTGCCAGCAGGCATGGCATCTGGTACTGTTTCGTTTTTTAAATGGAGCCTTGACCGGTTTTGTTCCCAGTTCTTTTGCTCTATTGGCAACCAATACCCCTGCTGATAAAGCGCCCAAAAGCGTAGCTACGGCTCAGATGACTGCCTCGGCAGGATTTATTCTTGGTCCTGCCTTTGGTGGAATCTTGGCTGATATCTGGGGATATCGAGGTTCTATGTGGCTTTCCGGAGGGTTTATTCTCCTCTCGACTTTATTGGTCTGGCTCTTCGTGGAAGAACCCAATAAGGTCATCCCTGAAGAAGTAAAAACAAACCTATGGGAAGATATCGTCATCGCCATGAGAAATCCCTTCCAAAGAGCCATGTTATTTGCTACTTTTATTTGCTGGGCTTTCGGGGCTTCCATTGCCCCTTATTTGGCTCTTTATATTCCAACTCTCGGAAAAAATATTCCAACCTGGATGGTCGGGGTCATCATTTCTCTTCCTTCACTGGCTCTCCTGTTGACTGCTAGATTCTGGATAAAAATGGGTGAACATAAAGGGTATGGAAAAGTGATGGTATTAGGGTTGGCAGGAACCGGATTGACAGCAATAATCCTCTTTTTTACCAGAAACTACTGGGCCTTCGCCTTAATCTATTTTTTAGCCGGGATATTTCTAGCGGCGATTCCTCCCGCGGTAGGTGCGTTAACCTGCCTNNGCCAATTTCCGGGGGCGGGCCTATGGACTGGAAAATTCAGCTGGGACCCTGAGTGCTTTGATAGCTCCCCTGATGGCCAGTACTATCTCCAGTTTTCTGGGGCGTTCAGCCTTATTTCCTTTTGCCGGGTTTATTTGCCTGGTGGGAGCTTTTTTTCTCTGGAAACAAGTCTGTCACTGGGAATCATAAGTATCTATCATCCAATAACGGGATAAAATGCCTGTTGGTATGATGCCTCTTAAGTTGAGTTTGCCATAACCCCAGCGGTATTCAGGGTCTGGAATCGGATTGGCATAATAATCTTCCCGATAGGTACCGTTGATAATCCGAGTTTTGATTTCTTCTGGAGTTGCCAGAGGATTGTCTTGTAACAGTAAGGCGGCAACCCCAGCCCCATGGGGAGCTGAAAAACTGGTACCGCTGACAATCCGATGTTTCCCATCCGGTAGGATAGTGTTTCTTTGGGATGTGTTGGCCGCAAAGGAGGATTGGGCGGTAGCGATGTTTTGGCCCGGAGCGCAGATTTCCGGTTTTCGAGCATTATCTCGGCTGGGTCCGATACTGCTGAAACCTGCCCTCTGTCCCAGGGGAATGGAGGGATAAGAATATGTAGTCCCATCCAAAGCTGTCCAGGTGTTTCGAGTAACATAGGCACCTACTGTTAATACTCGTTTGGCATGGCCTGGTTCAATGACCGTATATCGAAGAGTCGTATGATTATTGAAAAGTGCGACTTGATTAGCGCTCCATGCATCAAGAATACCTGTTCCGATAGAGGCTATCTCTCGATAACAGAGTAATTTCCATATCCCATTTTCAGTTAATCCCGAAAGTGTAATAAAAATCTCACCATCCCCATTGGGAGATTGAAAAGTTTGGTTATAGATGCCGGCCATGCCTCCTCCAATATCACTGGAGGACTGGCTGTAAGCATAACATGAGACTTCAGTCCCGGTGGGGGATTGCAGGATGCAATGATAAATATCCTTTCCGTCATGCCAGATATCCAAATCTATATCAGGTTGTCCCGCCGGAATGGAAATGAGTAGAGTGTCCCATGAAAAAGAGGTGTTTATCATACGGGCATGGAGCCTGACTGAACCGTTATTCCCGGCTGCTGCCACCAGCATTCGACCGGGTCCCAGAGATGAATCAATAGCTGTTTCAAAAGTGCTGCTTCCATCATGGGGGCCATAATGGCTTCCCAGGCTTAAATTTACTACTGCCGGCATTCCCAGGCTGGATGCCCGGCTGAAAATATAATGAATGCCATCAAGGATTTGGGAATCATAAAAATCAGTTTTCACCATGATAATCCCCGCTTCAGGCGCTACTCCGATGAATTGGCCGGCGGGAACTCCATTTCCAGTCGCTTGCCCATTCCCGGCTGCCACCCCCATCACAGCAGTTCCATGATAATCATTATCGGTTTGCTCCACCAGGGTGGTGTCAGGATTTACCAATTGTTGATTAATCTCTGCGTTTGTGTATTCTCTCCCATATACAAAACCATTCGGATGAATCGTTGTGGTGTCATCAGTCTGATCCCATATATAGAGAATTCTGGAAGTGCTGGGGGAACTGAGGAAATCTCCGTGGGTATAATCAATGCCTGAATCAATATCCCCGATAATAATCCCCCGGCCGGTATGGCCCAGAGACTGGAGGTTTCTCGCTCCGATACCCATCCAGACAGTTTGATTGCTGATAGTGGTATATCCTGATTGGGTGCTGATATCCAACAGAGGAGGCCTGCGAACAGACAATTCAATTGATTGAATATCTTTTTGCCGGGCCAGAGCCGCTATCCTGTCTTTGGTCAGGCTTACAGTGGCAATGCCTCCTATCAGGGTTTGAACAGGGTACCCTCGGGTAGTCAGTTCAGATAGAGAAGCCTCTGTTCGTACCAGTAGATGATATAAAATCTGGCTGTCGGTTGAATAACTGATGCCCCATTTATTCATCTGGAATTGTTGAATAGACTGTTTTTCATTCTGCAATACGGCCTGTAGAATGGGGCTGTATTTGGAAGGGGCTACCCCTGATGCGATAGTGGTTAAATCCCCCCCCATAACCATACAAAAAAGTAATACTTTGATATAGTTTAAGGCTCGTTTCATTTTCATGAATGTATTCCTTCTGTCCCATTATAAACAGGATTCCATTGAATGAACAGGGTTGATAATGCGAGGTTTTCTCTAAATTGTTTCGGACTTAGAACATCCTTACCCGATGGGTTTGCAATAGGCAATGAATAAATGGTAAAAATTGAATCCTCTGAGATATTTTACAAATTGATGTATTGAAATATATGATAGGTAAATATGGATGGACGTGTGGATAGAGTATTCACAGGCGAAGGTCCGTGATTGGCTTATTAATTGGCAGGAGAATATCTGAATGCCCATGATATCGAAAAAGAAAAAAATATCAACAGCCAGCCGTGTGGCATGGATTTATGTCATTGCCAGTGTGATTTGGATAGGTCTGTCTGATACTTTTGTTACGCAATTTACTCAGGACCCCCATCTTATCCGAACTCTTTCAATGGTTAAAGGGTGGCTGTATGTGATCTTGATAGCCATCCTTATCTACTGGCTGATCAAAAGGGATGAGTCTATACGAATAGAAGCCGAAAAGAAACTTCGTAATAGTGAAGAACAATATCGGCTGATGGTTGAAAATATCCAGGATTATGCCCATCTTTATTTGGATAATGCAGGAACTATCATTAGCTGGAATCTGGGTGCTGAAAGGCTTTTTGGTTATTCTTCTGAGGAAAGTATCGGGAAGAATATTTCCATACTCTATGCCTCCGATGATGTAAAACAAAATAATCCTCAACGGGATATTGATGAATCATTGGTTAAGGGGACTTTTCAGAAGGAACGATGGCTGGTTCCCAAAAAAAACGAGGGAGAACGATTCCTGGCCAGCCTGACAATCACTGTCTTAAGGGATGAAGAAGGTATTTATAAGGGGTATTCCTGTATAATTCGAAATCTTACTGAACTTCGGAAAGTTGAAGAGGACCTTCGGTCCGCATTGGCAGAACTGGATATTGTTTTTAACTCTGTGCCAGCAGCTATCTGGATAAAAGATAAACATAATAATTATCTCCGGGTGAATCGGGCAGCAGCGCTTTTGGTAGAAAGGGAACCCGATGAGGTCGCCGGAAAATCCTCCTATGAATTATTCCCTGCGACTGCGGATGAGATTTACCGGCAGGATCAAGTTGTTATTCAGGGTGGGCATAGCTTAAGAGGCGCTATTGTCCCTATCACCACCTCCAAAGGTGAGGTCCGGATTATTCAATCCGATAAAATCCCCTATTATGATTCTCAGGGTGAACTAATGGGAGTGATTGTCTTCTCTCTGGACATCACCGAACAATCAAAAATTCAAAAAGAAATCAGAAATACCAATGCTTATAATCGGGGTTTGATTGAATCCACATTGGATCCTCTCTTCATAATCTCACCGCTGGGAAGGTTGATGGACATTAATCGGGCGGCTGAACGTTTAACAGGGTTTTCTAAAGAAGAGTTGCTGGGGAGAGAATTCTCCACCCTTTTCTCAGAACCCTCCGATGCTAAAGAAATATTTCGACAAGCATTGAAAAACGGAGAAGTGAAAGGGTATTCTCTCAATCTTTTGAAACAAGATGGTGAAGCCTCTCCTTTTTTTGTGAATGCTTCTGTTTTTCGTAATGAAGAAGGTGAAACAGTGGGTGTTATTGCGGCTGCCAGGGATATTACGGATTTAAAAAAAGCGGAAGGAAGGCTTTATCAAGCTCAAAAAATGGAATCAATTGGAAAACTGGCGGGGGGCGTGGCCCATGATTTTAATAATTTATTGACGGGTATTATGGGGTATGCCAATTTATTGAAAATTGAGCTGCCTCCAGGGAGTTCCCATCATGAGGCCGTAGTTGTAATTGAAAAAGCTGCCGAAAGAGCCTCTGACTTAACTCGCCAATTATTAGGGTTTGCCCGTCAGGGGAAAATTATGAACATCCCGGTTAATCTGAATTCCATTATCAGGGATATAAATGAATTAATGATCCGAACTCTGAATAAAAATATTGTAATTCGATTGGAACTGGGAGAAAGTGAATTATGGGTCCAGGGAGACCCGGGCCAACTCCAACAAGTTGTGTTAAATCTGGTGGTGAATGCCAAGGATGCCATGCCGGATGGAGGCATCTTAACTTTTCACCTCCAGAAAACAGAAATTGATAGCCAATTTTGTCTGAGCCACCCAGGTATTAAACCAGGTACTTATGTGGAATTAAGTGTGTCAGATACTGGCAGCGGAATCCCTTTAAGTATCCAAAACCGTGTTTTTGAGCCTTATTTTACGACAAAGAAAGAAGGCGAGGGCACAGGGATGGGGCTGGCTATGTCGTATGGGATTATCAAAAATCATTTGGGTGGCATCTATCTGACCAGTGAATTGGGGAAAGGCTCGATATTCCAGATATACCTACCTTTTTATAAAGAACAGGATAAATCCTTTCCAGAGACTCAACCGGAGACTAAAATCCCTAAGGGGGAAGGTTTTATTTTGCTGGTGGATGATGAAAGTATCATCCGGGAATTGTCTTCCACCCTATTGCAACAACTGGGTTATCAGGTGAAAGCAGTTTCTAATGGCCAAGAAGCGATTGATTATTATCAGCAGCATTCTAAGGAAATAGATTTGGTTGTCCTGGATATGATTATGCCGGGCATGAATGGTCCTGAAACTTATGCTTTGATGAAAGACATCAATCCTCGAGTGAAAGTTATGATCTCTTCCGGATATGGGCGAGATGGGAAAGTACAGGAACTTATGAAAAATGGAGTGGTTGGTTTTGTGCAGAAACCTTTCCGAATCCAGGAATTAGCTAATGAAGTGGCTAATGCCATTAAATCTAATGTGACAGAATAATACAATTTTACTTATAGGGGACAGGTCGATTCATTTCTCAGATTGTTCCTATAACAGTTCTTTCTTTCTGATTCTGTATCTATATTGCAATGTAGGGATGGTTTCTGTCTGTTCTTTATCATTATAAATCCACTTCACTATCTTGGTTTTTCTGTCTGAATCAACCCGTGGAATGGAATTGATCTCAACTCTTATTCAAACCTTACTTCTAATCTTATCTTCATTGTTTATTAGATTGATTCAGGAAAATATGGTGGAAACTCCGGCTTGGAACATAAAATTGAATCTTTTGAATGATGACTATAAATATATGTGGAATGACTATGACTTTGATTGGGCTAAACGTGCTAGAATAAAATTTCTAAATTCCGTTAATAGACGGAGAATTTCAAGGAGAATTATATGATTAAGATTGGGTTGGTAGATAACTATCTGACTAACTACCATTGTGATGTGTTTATGAGGTTGTTATCCGAGCAGCTGGCTGATCAGGATGTTCAGGTTGTCGCTGCCTGGGAATGGGCTCCTCGGGGAGAACGTGATTGGTGTGCTGAACACAAAGTGAAACGGTGCCAATCCCCGGATGAGGTGGCTAAAGAAGCAGACTATATCATGGTGATGTCCCCCAATAACAATGAATATCACCGGATGCTGGCTGAAAAAGTCATTCCTTACGGGAAACCTGTTTATATTGATAAGTTCCTCTCTCCTTATTACAAAGAAGCTGAAGCTATTGTGAATTTTGCCAAAGAACATAAAGTTCCCTTGATGTCGAGTTCAGCTTTGGCTTTTGCTGTAGAGCTTGAAGCCCTTAAACCTGAAATTACGGAAGCCCCAATGGAGATGTTCTGTAAAGGGATTTCTTCCTGGAGCAATTATGGTGTCCATAGCATCGCTCCGGTTGTTCAGGTGATGGGTTCTGATTTCAAGCGTCTGATTAATGTTGGTACCCCGAATGACCATATTGTTGTATTGGATTATGGGAATAATAAAAAGGCGACTATCGAAGTTTATACTTGTGAAAATGAATGGCAGTTTGCCCCAGCCTGGCAGCTTGGTATCAAAGTTGGCAATAAGTATATTGGTGCCCCGGTAAAAGAATTCGATGCTTTCTATGCCAATCTTTTCAAAGAAGTCGTTAAATTCTTTAAAACAGGCGAAGCCGGCTTCTCCATAGACAAATCATTAGCCTTGGTGAAGATTCTGGAAGATGCGCCCAAATCTCTGGCCGCCGGTGGTGAATGGATTAATTATTAATCAAAATCCTATCGGATAATGTAGTCCAGGTAATTCTGAAACAGTTCAATTCCGCGATGGGGAAGGAAAGATGCCTTCTCTATCGCGGTTTTTATTTGGGATTCTAAAAGGCTGGAGGATTTATTGTTTTTATTGAGGCTGGAAAGGATTTCTCCTATTGAAACAGAAAGAGTATCTATATTAAGACGAATTTCTTCTGATAGGCCTGTTTTCTGTGCTGTTATTCTTCCTGCAAATTGAGCAAAGGGGACAAATCGGTGTAATAAATCGTTTTCATCTTCGGCTCCCAGTATTCCCTTCCATCCGGAAGCTTCTGCTAATTGAGTTATCAGCTGATAACCTTCTAAACCGGGAAGATTCTCCAGTATCCATTCAAAAACATAGGTATGAATTGAGTCCGCTGCTAAAAGAGGGATTGCCCCCTTATGAAGTGATTCACTATCCTGATTGGATGCAGAAGTCCTCAAGGCTGGCATATCAATAAGAATTCCATGTCCAGCATAGATCATCTCCACTCCACAACCGGCAGTCATCAGTGGCTGAGGGTATTCTTTTCTCTCTAACCCTGTAAAGCTTTTATAAAGGACAGCCATATAAAGAGCCAAACAATAAGGAGACCCTGATTGAAGAGCTTTTCTTATTTCATCCCATAAGGAAGGTATTTCCGGGTCCACAGAGGGCAGGCTCTCTAAAAGAACCTGCCGTATCTGGGTATTTTGATTATCTAGAAATGTTTTATAATCCATTCGAGTCTCGATCTTTTACTGAAGGGCTTCTGTCATTCTTCGAATACCTTCTTCAATATTTTCCATGGAGGTGGCATAAGAGAATCGGACAAACCCCTCTGCGCCAAATGCAGAACCCGGGACTGTGGCAATATGTCCTTTTTCCAACAGGTAATTGCATAACTCCAAGGAATTATTCACTGAAACTCCATGATAGGTTTTTCCAAACAGTCCACTGACATTTGGGAATGCATAAAAAGCGCCCTTCGGAACCTGGCAGGAAACGCCCGGCACCTTTGAGAGGAGTTCAACAATCCGTTTTCTTCTCTTATCAAATTCAGTGTACATCATCTTCAGGGGTTCAGCGCTG
>DIVR01000069.1 GCA_002428325.1 bacterium UBP4_UBA6127 | reverse complement strand
AGTATATTCAATCGGAGTGGTTTGGGATGCCCCAAATCTCACCTGATAAGGCCCTTGGTTAGCTTGATAGGGGAAATAGGGGTCATCGGTGGGGCTGATAGTTTCTACTGAAGGCAACCATTTAGGTTTATCTTTAGTCCCGGCGTTATAGTTCAACCCATCAGCTTTTTCATTATATTGATGGGTTACTGTATTAACACTTATTTCACCGGTAAAAGGATTTTTCACTTCTTGAACCTTAACCGATTCCCAGACCCGGGTCTGTCCATCCCGAAGGGCTTCGTTTTCTTTCCATTCTCTCTCACTGCCCCAAGCAGGTAGAGCCAAAGTAATCCCCAATATTCCACATAACATGAATAATAGAGCTTTCTTAATACTCAATACTAAATAAGAAGAATAGGTAGGTAGGTAGGTAGGTAGGTAGGTAGGTAGAACTAATACGTATTTCCATGGTTTCAACCTCATAGAATTTATTTTAGCTCTTATCGCTCTGAAAGCATCATATTAGATATGAGATACCCTGTCAAGCGTTTATTTTAAATATATATTTTCATAATATAGGAGCCTAGTAATGATACTCCTGATTTTTACAGGATATTTATACGTTGGCGATACATCTATAAAGGAATTACGGAGTGGTTTGCTGCTTGAACAAAGAATACCCAAACATCTTGGCCCTTATTTCTTATTCCATTGTTTTGAGGCTTTCAATACAGGTAATATACTACCCTACTATTTTAAATCTTTCTATGGTTTAATCTACAGCAGGCAAGTTGGTATAGCTGTAGTCCTATACGACCTATAAGATTTTCCCTACCCTGTGGAAAACATACGGTTATTAAAACTTAAATAAACTCTCATAAGAATTACAGAACAGAGGTTTATCCATCATCTTTTATCTTTGAAATAGCGTCGAGCTCGTTTCAATTCTCCCTTACTTCCGAACATCCGGTTGATTTTTTCCTGTTCCAACTGACGCGAGTTGAGTCCTTCATAGGCAACTTCTTTTTGCAGTTTCAAATAATTCTCAAAACGTTTATCCGAAAGCTCTCCCGTTTCGATAGCTTTTCTGACGGCGCACCCAGGTTCAGCCTTATGGGAACAATCCTTATATTTGCAATTGATGGCCAGTTCCTCGATATCTTCAAATGCTTTCAGAAGATTACCGGAATAAAGCTGCAGTTCCCGCATACCGGGGGTATCGATCACAATGCCCCCGCCGGGCAGCAAAAGGAGCTGGCGGTGTGTCGTAGCGTGCCGCCCCCTATCGTCATCTTTATTGATTTCTTTGGTAACAAGAAGATTCTCTCCCATCAATCGGTTAATCAGAGTAGATTTGCCAACACCTGAAGAACCGATAAAAGCGATGGTTTTACCTTCGGCAATATAGGCATTTACACTTTCATAACCGTTTTCTTCCATGCAGGAACATACAATGACATCGGTTCCTACGCTAACTGAGGCGATTTCAATAAGTTTTTGTTTTAAGTCACTGCATAAATCTGATTTTGTCAGGACAATAACCGGCGTTGCGATACTATCCCAGGCAACAGACAAATACCGTTCCAACCGCCGCAAACTAAAATCAGCATTTAATGACATACAGATAAAAATAATATCAATATTCGCCGCCACAATTTGTGTGGTATTAGAGGAACCGGCTGCCTTTCGCACAAAAACACTTTTTCGCCGCAGGATATGTCGAATCACTGCGCTTCCGGCATTTTTATCCACTTTATCAACCATCACCCAATCGCCTACCGCCGGAAAATCCATTGTTCCATCTGCGGCATAAAGCAGCTTGCCCGAAACACTTGCCTGAAGCTCACCCTGTTCTCCAATTACTTGATACAAATGATGATGTTGTTCAGAAACCCGTGCCAGGAACATCCCTTTATAGCCAGCGGCTTCCTGCTCAAATGGGTCACATAATCCGTATCTTCTTAAATCTATGGGGTTCATTTTTTCCTCTAACATGAATGACCTTTCAAAGGTTAACACTTTATAAATAACAGAGGTATCTGACTTACCTCCCTGTAAGGTAGTCGTATCTGGCAAACCATAAAGGTGAAAAGATCATACGACTTTTCATCATTTATACTCAACACAGCCCTAATGAACAAACTACTTTTCTAAACACACCCGTTGTCCTATAATATTCTACCAGACAACAATTATACATATCCGCAGTTATCTTTCTATCGATAAAGCGGAACAAAAGATAAGACTCATTCCTAAGATTCAGTGATGACTTTGACAGCTGTCAAAAGTCTAACTCCCATATTTTCAATTTAGTAGCGTTTTGACAAATGTCAAAACTCTAAAGGTTTATCATTAATATTCCTCATTGACTCAAGTAAAAGAAATCCGATATATAATCTTCCTCTTGCAAGACAAGCCGATTTCCTTTATTCTGCAAGGATTAAAAATGAGGTAACAAGATGAGATCTTTATGGATTACCGCTTTATGCAGTTTAATGACCCTTTCCTTATGGGCAGGAGAACCTGAGATGAAGAAAACCTATGGCCAGATGACCCGACCGGAAATCAACCAATTATTGAAAGAGACCTGCCAGAAACCCCTGTCCAATGCCCAGAAAATTGAGTTTTATTCCGATAGATTCCTGGGGACTCCCTATGAGCTGACTTGTGAAGGGGATGGCCCTTATGCCTTATATGAAACCATGCCCCTAATTAACCTGGAAAAGACTAATTGCATGTGCATGGTAGAAATAGTCCTTGCCATGTCTCTCTCCTCCAATTATGAAGAGATGTTCAATGTGCTTCAGCATATCCGGTATCGGCAGGGTCTGATTGGAATGGCAACCCGAAACCATTACACCATTGCCGACTGGCTTCCTGCCAATCAATGGTGCCTGGATGATGTATCATCCAGAGTGGGAGGCCGCTATTGCAAACCCCTTACCCGAATCATCAGCCATCGGGAGTTTTTTAAATCCAAAGGGATAACCGATATTGAAGATATGCTGCCCGACCGGACTCTGACCATTCAATACATTCCCAAAGAAGACCTGCTGAAAATTCAGGATAAACTTCACTCCGGGGATCTCGTTTCCATCATCATGGATAAACCGGGAATCTTCTCGGCTCACATGGGACTTATCATCAAAAAGGATGGAAAAACTTATTTCCGGCATGCCAGCCAGGCGGCCATGACCACCCTTGACCAGCCTTTTGATGATTATGTGAATAGCCTCATGAAAAACCCTAAACGGCTGGGAATGGTTTTTATGCGGGTGAAAGAAAAAGTGAATTGGAAAATCAAGGATAATCCTCAGCATGGGAAAATCAGCCTGAAGGATATTAAGGATTGATCAGAACCTGAATAAGAGTCGTATTTTTCCGGATAAAATAAAACGGGAAGGAACTGAGGTTCCTTCCCGTTATTGTTATACCGTTTTGGGGAGGGCTTATTACTTCCGGAATCGGGCTTCCAAATCCGAGGCTTTATAAACCACATCCTGCCAGGAAGCGCCCGGAGGCACAATCGGCAGAACCTTTTCTTTAGGATTCACCATCACTTCCAGGACATAAGGCCCATTAAAGGAAACCATCTCTTCCATCGCTTTGACTAATTCCCCCGGTTTGGAGATTCTCTTATTGGGAATCCCGAACCCTTCGGCGATATGGGCATAATTGGGATAATCCATATCATTATTCTTACCCAGGTAAGTGGCGCAATAGTTCTGGGCATAGAAATCATCCTGCCACTGGCGTACCATGCCAAGATGATGATTATTCAAAAGCAGGACTTTCACCGGCAATCCCTGCCTGCCGATAGTGCAAAGCTCATGGCAGGTCATCAGGAAGGAACCATCTCCATCGACATCAATCACCAACTGATTGGGAAGGGCATACTGGGCGCCGATGGCGGCCGGTAACCCAAACCCCATGGTTGCCAGGCCTAAAGAAGAAATAAAGGTCCTGGGCTTGGTAAAGGTATAGAACTGGCCGGTCCACATCTGGTGTTGACCTACCCCGGTGGCAATAACCGCTTTGCCCTCGGTTACATCATAGAGTTTCTCAATAGCCCACTGTGCTTTAATGACTGAATCGCTATGTTCATAATAGAAAGGAAATTGTTTTTTCCACTTGGCAATGGTCTCATGCCATTCTTTATAATCACCCGGTTCCACCAGGGGAATCAGGGCTTTCAATGCATCTTTCACATGGGCCTGAATGGGGATATGGGCAATCTTGTTCTTATTTATTTCCGAAGCATCGATATCGATATGAATGATGGTGGCTTCCCGGGCAAATTCAGAAAGTTTCCCGGTAACCCGGTCATCAAACCTGGCGCCCACCGCAATCAGCACATCGGCCTGGTTGATGGCAAAAGTGGCATAGACCGCTCCATGCATTCCCGGCCATTTCAGGGAAAGGGAATTGGTTTCAGGGAAAGCCCCGATACCCATCATGGTGGTAGTTACAGGAATATTGGCCTTGGTGGCAAACTCGAATAATTCGGCCGAAGCCTCGCCGCTGATAACGCCGCCCCCTACATAAAGACAGGGTCGTTTAGCTTTCGAAATGGCTTCCGCTGCCCGTTCAATCTGGCTGAAATCCATTTTCACATCGGGGTGATACCCTCGCATATTGACGCTGTCAGGGTATTCGGGAACAATTTTATTCTGCTGGACATCTTTAGGGATATCCACTAAAACAGGGCCCGGCCTTCCGGTGCTGGCAATATGGAAGGCTTCTTTAATGACTCGAGCCAGGTCTTCAGTCCGTTTCACCAGGTAATTATGTTTGGTAATAGAACGGGTGATTCCGACAATATCGGTTTCTTGGAAGGCATCCGAACCAATCAGGCTGCCGGTTACCTGGGCTGTAATGGCTACCATCGGCACTGAATCCATCCTGGCATCGGCAATGCCGGTTACCAGGTTGGTGGCGCCGGGACCGGAAGTGGCAAAACAAACTCCCACTTTACCGCTGGCCCGGGCATACCCTTCAGCCGCATGGGCGCCGCCCTGTTCATGGGCAACCAATACATGGTTCAACAGTTTGCTGTACTTCGGCAGGACATCATAAGTCGGCAGAAATGCGCCTCCGGGAATCCCGAAAACGACCTCGACACCTTCCCGCAATAAAGATTCAACTATAATTTCACCGCCATTACGTTTGGTTTTGGCGGTATCGGCTGCGGGTTTAGTCTTAGCATCACTGGTCGTTGGCATAGGCCTGTCCTCTTTTATAGAAAAAAATTCCCCCATTATATAGGGGATTATTACTAAGATTTTATCGCGTTATTGGGTTTCAATCAAGATTGCTTCATTTAAGGGAAAAAATATGCCCTTAAAAGTCTAATATTTTCACCATTTTATAATCATCCATCACAAAGCCTCCGCCGATATCCTGGAGGAGGGTTTGCTCAATTTCAAAGCCCATTTTCTGGTACACCCGGATGGAATCCAGGTTATTCTTATTTACGGTCAGCCAGATGGATTTAAGTCCCTGGTTTTCGGATAATACCTGGATAAACTCTATGGATTTCCGAGCCAGTCCTTTTCCCCTACTGGATTTATCCACATAGATTTTACTAAGGAACAGGGTCTTTTCAGTTTTCTGGGACAGAATGGAAAAATATCCGACCGGCTTATTTTCATATTCAATCAGGTAATAGGCATATCCCTTCTTGAGCTGGTCATGGATGGCAGGGGGACTTTGGAAATTAGCTACCATATAATCCACCTGGGCTTTCCCAATGATGGGGGTATAATGCTCAGTCCATATTAGTTGGGCCATCTCTGCCACCTGTTGAATTTCAGTTTGGGTCTGAACCTTGATAAATTCAATCATATTAACTATTCCTTTGAAGAAAAGCTTGTGTTCCAGAGGTATTATTATCGAATTATTATAATCCACCCCCTTATTATTTACGGAGTGGATACGGTCTGGATTCGGACCTAGACCCAGGCTATGGGTCTCTCTCCGAATACCGGAAGAATGAACCCAAAACATGCAATAGAAATAAAGAGGAGCAGAAAAGGCCCATAGAATATATAATAAAAGGCAAAAAAGAGAACACCCAAGAGGTGAAGGGGCCCAGAAAGGCTATAATCCCCAGAA
>DIVR01000070.1 GCA_002428325.1 bacterium UBP4_UBA6127 | reverse complement strand
TTTTGATTTGAGCCAAAGTCGCCTGTTTTTGCAGGATATTTTCTTTCAGGCCTCTCTCGGTGGACTGGATGGTATTCTCCAGGCTAACTTGGGTATTGATTAATTGACCCCGATAAGTGTCGCTATCAGCCAGATGATATTTGACCTGATAAGCCAGGGCTTCCGCTTCCGCCTGTTTTACTTCTTTTGTCAGCCGGGGGATTTCTTTTTCATAATAAGAAACCAGATTTTTTGCCATCTCCCGATTTAAATCAGATAATTCATTCCCCAATTCTTCACCATAGGCACGGGCAATCCGGGCCGCTTCATGGGGATCTTTGGAAATGCCCCAGATTTCAAGAATTTCTGTTTCGGTCAGGGATTTTATGGTAACACCCCGCTGCTCGCTCATGACCTGCCCAATGCCGGGACTCATAAAATCCAGGGCGGAATAAGGTTTCCCTTTAGAATCTTTTAATCCCAGTTTATCAATCACCCGCTGGGTGACCGGTTCGCTTTTGGCTATGGCAAACACATTCCGGAAATAATTCTCTGAAAATAATTTTCCAAAATCAGCCGGAGCATCCGCAACCAGCTGGGCTCCAAAATCTTGTTTTAATATCTGCACCCGGAGAGGGATATAATAAACCCGTCCGTATAATGTCTGGTAAAGTAAAGGGCCGGCCAGGGCAATTCCCAATGCCAGTCCCACAATGACTATAAACAGGATTTTTCTTCTATTGATGATGTCCCAATATCGTTTTATTTCCATCGCATACTCCCGGACAATTATACCTCAATTACCCGATGTTCCTCGTCTTTGGTAAATTTAACTATCAACCCTGCCTGGTTGGTTTAGCATCCAGATAAGTCTTTTTTAAAAGCGCATATAAATCAAATATATGCGGGGCACACCCATAGATGAAATGGGGATGCTTCTCCCGGATGCCATCCTGCTGCATGACATTCACGGCGCAATTGCCATAAATCCAGATATCTCCGACAGAATTCTGGAGATTTTTCACATTCGGCATGGGAACCCCGACATAAATTGTAAAAGGAGGGATTTTTTCCAATAATCCATCCCGGTTCAGCTTATCCAGGGCATGTCGCATGGCAGAAAGGCATCCTTTACAGGAGCCTCCCTCAATACAAAGCAGATTGGGATAGACTCCAGAACCGCTTAACACCGGACGTTTGAACCGCTTTTGGATAGGCTTCGGGTCAGCACCGGTTATATTGATCTCTTCCAGGTTATTAACCCCCAATCCTTCCCAACCGGCAATCCGGATGGCATCGACTTCTTCGGGAGCTATCATCATCAGTTCACTACAGACAGAATCCACCGCAACCGTATCAGTCCCTGCCGCCAGAAGATTCATATCCGGGATGACTCCGCCGCTGAGAGGGGCCTGGCCCTCCATGGCCCAAAGGCCGTCAATCACCGTCAAGTGGGGTTTTGCCACCCGATAAATATCCACAATTTTCTGGGCAATATCATTCCGATGAAACATCAATCGGCTTTCATCAAAAACCAGCCCATGCAGATTCTTGATGCCCAGGGTTACCAGGGCATGCATGTGGGTTTTCATTTTAGGGATATTAATAAAACAATCCGCCTGAAGAACTGACTGAGGCAACTTCATTTTCATCATGACCCGTCCGGTGGGATTGCTGACCTCCACAGGTGTATCTTCATCCAGATAAATGATCTCAGCACCCATTTTTTCCAGGGTTTCACGGACACCCCAGTCTTCAAAGGCCGCCCGTGAGTTGTACTGGAAACCCGGATTTTCTCCGACTTGAACTTTGGCAGCACCCATTTCCTGAGCCAGCCGAATCATGCCCATAACCACCCGGGGGTCAGTCGTAACCGCCGGCAGTTGGGTAGGATTGGGTCGAACCAGGTTCGGTTTAATGAAAACAGTCTTTCCTCTTACCATGGAAGAAAAATCACAAGCTCCCAGAACAGCTTCTTTTAACATCTCATAAATAAGGTTTAAACTCAGGTCAGTATAGACTACCGGGGTCTCGGGAACCTTATCCCGATGGGCAAGACACACTACAGGTTTAGTTACCATGAAATATCTCCACATTAATTTACCATATCCGGATAATGGCGGCCTCATTGCAACAGGTGCTTAATCTCAGCATCCCGATGTTGGTTAATCCAGATTAGTAACAGTCTGGACTCCACTGCCACCGTTGAATACATCTGCCGCTGAATCTCCCAGGATAATGGTCCTTAGTGCAGGAGAAACCTGGTCCAGCATATAGTTGATTTCAGATACCAGTCCTCGATGCACAAAAACAATATCTCCCGATTTCAGATTGCCATTTTTCGGAGGGATTCCCTTGGATAGCTGGGCAAGGATATCCACATGGATAATCTCAGGTTTTTCCCCTTTTCCCCGGATAACCCAAACATCTTTCAGTTTGGCGCCATCATTATAGCCGCCGGCTTTCATAATGGCCTCCAGAACATTCAAGTTAGTATCCATTTCAATGATACCGGGCGTACTCACCTGTCCCAGGACAATCACCCGGGTATTCCGATTATCCGGCACAAAAATCGTGTCATTGGGTTGAATGGTAACATCCAGGGCAGCTTTTCCTTCATACAATATCTGGTAAAGGTCCACTTCCAGGATGGTTTCCGTTCCCCTGAGGATGGTTACCTGCCGAAGTTGGGCCAGACCGCTGGTACCGCCAGCCTGAGCAATCATCTTGACCAGGGAATTATCATTCCCGCTCAAGGGATAAATTCCGGGGTTGGTAACATTTCCCAGGATTTTCACATTGGCATTATTATAGGAAGTAACTGCCACATCCAATTGGGGTTTCACCAGGTATTTTCGATAGGATTTAACCAGCAGCCCATGAATTTCCTTCCGGGTCATCCCGGTTACTTTAAGCATCCCAACTAAAGGCAACTCAATGGTCCCATCCGGGTCGATTCGGACCGTTCGGCTTAAATCAGAATTTTGAAATACCGTGATGCTTAACTGGTCCATGGGACCGACTTTATATTCCCCGGAAGCTACCGGAGGGTTGGCTCCCAGGATTAATCCGGGGATTAAGATGACTATTAGAAGGATTATCGAGGCTAAAAATCCAGTTTTATATGTAGATATTTTGTTCATAAGGCAGTATCCGATGTAATTTTTCATAGGGATTCAGAATACCTTATCAAGGTATTGGAGTCAACTTGTTTTGCTGGTTTTGGACCTTTTTTTCTTAAGGGGGTATTTCTTAGGTTCAGGTTTTTTTTCAACAGGAGGTTTAACCGTTTTTTTAACCCTGGCAGGTGGAGAATACCCATCCGGCCTGCCTTTTCGAAATTCCATGACAGTTTTACCGATTTTTATGACAGCTTTATCCACTAACGTCGCCCGGCTGATTTTTTCCCGCTCCAGAATAGTCCCATTCCGGCTGCCTAAATCCTGCAGAATATAAGTGGAATTAACTTTAAAGATAGAACAATGTTTTCTGGAGACCCTGGGGTCCTCCAGAACAATGTCACATTGGGCAGGATCCCTCCCAATGATTTTCTCTTTTCCGGTTAGCAGGAAACTTACCAGTTCGGTCTCGGTTTTTCGCCAGAATAAATAAGCCATAACTATTCTTTATATAATCCCCTTATTTTATTCAGACTCTCTTCTCTGTAAATATATCCGGTTTTATATCAAGGGTCAATGGGTTTGATAGACAAATTGTTATATAAATTTTCTTCTTTCACTTTTTTTTATATTAAATCTTATTAATGCACTTTAGCTTTATCGTCTGATTTTATTTTTCAATGATTCATTCTTATATTTTCCCCACCCATCAAAATTTTCTGTATGGTACTTGATTGAGGTCCTTATCTATCTTGAATGTTTACAAGCCGAATGGCATCTCATGCCAAGAGACTTAATAGTTACAACTCCAATATTTTTAATGCTATTTGTTTTTGACATTCGTCAAAATATCACAGAAAAAGGGAGGTATTGACTATGGCACCTTCATAAATTAAAATGACGGAGCATACAGAGAAGCAATATCAGTAATAATTCCTAATATTGGAAGAAGCTTTTGACAGCTGTCAAAAGAAGAAGGATAGGAAGATAAGTTTAATTTTTCTCAGCCAGCAGGACCAGGTTATCCCGATGGATAGCCTCTTCATATTCTTTATGGCCTAAAACACCCGGAATCTGGGAAGATTTTAAACCTTTGATTTTATCCAAATCTTCGGAAGAATAGTTCACCAGACCGCGGGCAACGATGTGCCCCTTAAGGTCCATAACTCTGACCACATCTCCCGGCTTAAAAGACCCTTCGACTTTTTTGATGCCGGAAGGCAGGAGGCTTTTCCCTTTTTCCACCAGGGCCTTCTGGGCGCCATCATCGATATAAACCAGGTTTTTGACCAACCCGGTACCAAAAGCGATCCAACGTTCTCGGGAAGAAAGTTTAGCTGTTTTATTAGGTTCAAACCGGGTACCGATAGAATCACCCCGGGTGATTTTTAGGAGGATATTCTCTTGGGTTCCTTGGGCAATATACATGGGAACCCCTGACCCCATGGCCATTCTGGCGGCCAGTAGTTTGGTAGCCATTCCACCGGTCCCATAATGGTTGAAGGCACCTTCTGCCGCTGTTTGTAATTCATCGGTCAGCTTATCAACCACCGGGATAATCTTGGCTTCCTTATTTTTATGGGGGTTTTTATCGAAGAGGCCTTCAACATCGGTCAGCAATATCAATAAATCCGCTCCCACTTTGCTGGCGACCCGGGCCGACAGGGTATCATTATCCCCAATTTTGAGTTCATCCACGGCGACGGTATCATTTTCATTGATAATGGGGATAACTCCAAGTTCTAAGAGTTTCAGCAGGGTATTTCGGGCATTCAGGTAGTGGCTTCTGTCTCTCAGGTCAGATTCCGTCAGAAGGACCTGAGCCACCCGTAATCCATAGGTAGAGAAGATTTCATCATAGATATGCATCAATCGAGACTGGCCGATGGAAGCCAGAGCCTGCCTCTCCGGAAGAGTCTTCGGCCTTTCCTTCCATCCCAGTTCATTCATCCCCATCCCAATGGCTCCTGAACTGACAATCAGTATTTCCTTATTCTCTTTTCTCAGTTCAGCCACCTGGGCGGCCATCTGGTCAATAAACCGGGTATCTATCTTCCCAGCCATTCCACCCAGAATATTGGTCCCGATTTTTATGACGATGCGATTGTAAGCTCTCAATGTTGTCTTCTTTGATTCCATATCGTTCAACAGCTTCTTTATTGGAAAAAGGATGTTAACTCTAAAGATATCATTATTTCAAATCTTGAGGAATCAGGAAAGCCCCCCGCTTAATATTCTTATAGGAGGTCAGGCTTTTTCCTTCTGAGAATCGACTATTTCCGACTCTACCAAGTCTCCCAGGGTATAAATGAGGGGTTTTAACCCTTCCCCGGTCAGAGCCGATATCTCAAAGACCCGGTATCCTCTGGATTCCAGTTCTTTTTTGATTTTATTGGGAACTCGTTTATCCGGGAAGGTATCAATCTTATTAAGAGCTACGATTTGGGGACGTTTGATCAATTCAGGGTCATAGAGTTCCAGTTCCCGGTTGATGGACTCAAAATTGGCAATGGGATCGCTCCCATCAAGAGGATTGACATCCACCATATGCAAGGTAACCTTGGTTCTTTCAATATGTTTCAGGAATTCATGGCCCAACCCCACTCCCTTATGGGCATTTTCAATCAGCCCGGGAAGATCAGCCAGGACAAAACTTCGGCCGACATCTAGGTAAACCTGCCCCAATATAGGATTTAAAGTGGTAAAAGGATAATCGGCAATTTTGGGTTTGGCTTTGCTGACTCTGGATAATAAGGTGGATTTCCCGGCATTGGGAAGTCCCACTAATCCGGCATCGGCCAAAAGTTTTAATTCCAATAAGAGGGTTCTTTCTTCTCCCACCACCCCATCTTCAGCCTCTCGGGGTGATTGATGGGTGGAAGACACAAACCGGGCATTGCCACGGCCGCCTTTCCCCCCTTTGACTATCAACAGCTGTTTCCCGGTTTCGACCAGATCAGCAATAATCTCTCCGGTCTCAAAATCTTTAACAACAGTACCGGGCGGAACCTTGAGAATCAAATCCTTGCCGCTGGCTCCGGTGCAATTGCTTCCAGACCCATGCTGCCCCCGGTCCGCCTTGATATGAGGACGAAAATGGTAATCGAGAAGCGTCTTAAGTCGAGAATCAGCTTCCAGGGATATACTGCCGCCCCGGCCGCCATCACCGCCATCAGGCCCCCCTTTGGGAACACATTTCTCCCTCCGGAAAGAGATGCAGCCGCTGCCCCCTGTTCCTGCTTTTACATATACTTTTGCTTCATCGATAAATTTCATATAAACTCCAGATTCCTGTTCAGAGTATTCATTCTAACATGAAGGAAGATTCCTTCCTGATGAGACCCTGTACCCAACCCCCATAAATAAAAATGGCTAAACAGACCGGCATAACGGCCTGTTTAACCATTGGAATGACAGATAAATAATAAACTTAGCTTATCGGAAGAACATCCACGAACTTGCGTCCACGGCGAAGGGCATACTGAACCTGGCCATCAACCTTGGCATAAATAGTGTCATCTTTCCCGATTCCACAGTTCATTCCCGGATTGAATTTGCTTCCACGCTGACGGATAATGATACTTCCACCGGTCACATACTGGCCGCCGTAAACTTTCACACCCAAGCGTTGGGCATTTGAATCGCGACCGTTTCTTGACGAGCCTACACCTTTTTTATGAGCCATTTCTATAACCTCTAGTTAGCTTTGATTTCCTGGACTTTGAATTGAGTATAATCCTGCCGGTGTCCCCAAGCTTTGCGATATTTCTTGCGCCGTTTGTAAACAAATCCGCGAATTTTCTCACCTCTGACCTGGTCCATGATTTCACCAACGACCTTGGCATTGGCAATCACGGGCTGTCCAACTTGGATGCCATTTTCGCCATATACCATCAGAACCTGGTCCAGCTCGACCTTTTCTCCTACCGGTTTATCAATTTTCTCAATTAAAATGACATCGCCGACTGCGACTTTATACTGTTTTCCGCCGGTTTTAACTATCGCGTACATACGTTTATTTACTCCTCTATGGGATTCCTCAATGAGAAGAGGTCATAGCACAACCTCAGGGAAATAAATATTTAATCAGATTTCACCTGAAAAGTCAACTCAACCCCTCTGAAATCCTCTCTTTTTTTCCCTTTTTATTCGGGCTGAGACCCAGCCTGATGGCTTCAGCCTGGGTCCCACGGCGTTGGCAGCAGGAAACCAGTTAAGAAGCTAACCTTAATAAAATTAAGGACTAACAGGGAAATTGACCGATTCTGGAGGCATTCATCCGTAAGAATCAGCCTAAAACCAGAGAATTCCAGAAAATATTTCCGCCAGGATACTTCCCGGCAGAAGGGTGTGAATTTCGTAAACAATTTTACCATAGATGGATTCAATAACACGACTCTACAGAAATCCCCGGTCGTTCTATAATTAGAGAGGGATATTACCCATAACAATATGATAACGATACGAAAAGCCAGGCTCCGTGATGTCGATGAGGTCACGGAGTTATTGGTAGAGATGTATAAACATCATGAGAAGCGGGATTATTTTTTCCGCCCCCGGAAAGGGGCTCGTCGAGCCTGGAAAAAATATGTGGAACATAGTATCAGATCCCGTAAATGCCGGGTGTTTGTGGCCGATACCGGAGAAAAACTGGCCGGATTTGTGATTTGTGAAATAGAACGGATTGAAGACCCCTACCTATTCCGGAAACGGGGTTCTGTCTATGACATCTTTGTCCATCCTGATTTCCGGCGGCAAGGTATTGCGACTATGATGGTCAAAGAAGCCCTGAAATGGTTTAAACACGAACGGCTCCGGCGAGTGGAATTGATTGTCTTGAAAAACAATGAGTATGGGGAAGGATTCTGGCGAGCCTTGGGCTTCAGGGATTTTCTGGAACGGCTGGTCATGCGAATCTAACTTCTTTCAAAACAGGCACTGTTCCCCGGGGGTTGGTCAGAAACCACCCCGGACAACTATCGACTCCCTTGGGGATTTTGACAGTTGTCAAAAGATTAAGCCTATGATTTTCAATAATCGGCTTTTTGGGCAGATATCTTATGCCCATCTACAAAAGAGAATCCGGAAAGGGTTGATTCCCTGTTTAATTGATGAAATTAAGGTGTTTTCACCAAAGGCCCCACAGAGGTCTCTTGATTATTTCTAAGACTCCGACTCCGGAAGCTTATCCAAAAGGCCTGGAATATGGTATAACTACTCCCTGAAAACAGGAGAGTTAGACTTATGCCGAACCCAATCAGGGAAACCCCTCGTCCCTTGGGATTCTGGGCTATGATTGTGACCCAGTTCCAGGGTGCTTTTAATGATAATGCTTTTAAAAATATTATACTGTTAACCGCTCTGCATTCTGCTTCCACCCTCCAACAGAAGAATCTCTGGACCTCCATCATTTCAGCCATTTTTGTGGCGCCCTTTTTATTATTTTCCATGCACGGGGGGTTTTTTGCCGACCGGTTCAGCAAACGAAAAGTCATAATCCTTATAAAAATAGCGGAGATTGGGATTATGTTGACCGGAGCGTTGGCATTTCTCAGCGGGAATCTCTGGCTTTCAGTGGGGGTCTTATTTTTATTGAGTGCCCAATCGGCCTATTTTGGCCCGTCCAAATATGGAATCATCCCGGAACTGGTCCCTGAAAAACGAATTTCCTGGGCCAATGGCATTCTGGAGATGACGACTTTCATGTCCATCATTTTGGGGACTTATGCCGGAGCTTTGGCCATGGAAAAGATACCCCATGCCATTCCAGCCGCCATTTTGATTCTGGCGGGCTGCTCCCTCATAGGAACCCTTTCATCCCTGTTTATTAGCAAAGTCCCGGCCGCCGCTCCCGAAAAAAAGCTCAAGCTTAATATGCTGGGAGATATTGTCCAAAATATCAAGCTGGCCAGAAAAGATACCCTGCTTTGGCTGGCCGTTCTGGGAAATACTTTTTTCTGGTTCATCGGGGCCCTCTTTTTCTCTAATATTCCCATATTCGGCCAGGAGTTTTTGCATCTGGGAGATCTGCAACTGGGAATGATGATGGTGCTGCTGGCAGCAGGCATCGGATTAGGCAGTTATGCGGCAGGGCATTTGTCCGGGAATAAAATCGAATATGGACTGATCCCTCTGGGAGCCATCCTGATGACGGTCTTTTCAGCCGATTTATATTTCTTTGCCCACAGTTATCATCACACTCTGGCAACCCTCTTTATGCTGGGTTTCGGGTCGGGATTTTTTGCAGTGCCGATAAATGCCCTGATACAACATCGTCCGGCTTCAGAGAATAAAGGCGGCATCCTGGGGATGTCCTATTTCCTCTCCAATGTGGCCGTACTCCTGGCCGCCGGAGTCTTTTATGCCTTGACCCAAATAATAGGATTAAGGCCTGAACAGGTCTTCCTGTCCGCTGCCCTTATGACTCTGGCTGCTACCGGTTATTATGTTTACCGGCTGCCGGATTCCCTGATTCGTTTAGTCCTCTGGCTCATTACCCATACCCTTTACCGGGTCAAAGTGGTGGGGAGAGATAATATCCCCGATAAAGGCGGAGCCCTTTTTATAACCAATCATATGTCTTTCACCGATGCCCTTTTCCTGATGGCTTCCACCGACCGGTTTATCCGGTTTATCATGTACACCCGGATTTATAACCTGCCCATGTTGCATCCGGTCGTTAAAATCATGAAAGCGATCCCGATTGCAGCTGAAGACGGCGCAAGGGAAATGCTCCATTCCATCCGGGAAGCCTCCCAGGCGATTCAGGAAGGAGAGGTGGTCTGTATTTTCGCCGAAGGGCAGATAACCCGAATCGGGCAAATGCTACCCTTCCGCCGAGGGTTCGAACGAATCATGAAAGGGGTGGA
>DIVR01000066.1 GCA_002428325.1 bacterium UBP4_UBA6127 | reverse complement strand
TACCACCCCTCTTATCCCCTCCTTCGAAAGGAGGGAAAGGTTAAAGGTTGAGTCTTGAGTAAAAGACACTCAAGCTTTTTTCAGAATTATCGAAATACCTGTTTTTTCCAGTCTGTTGCTTTAGGTTTTTCAGTAGTGGCAGGCCCCCCTGCTGCTTTATATCTTTTTAGAGGATGTTTAAAAAATAGGAAGGTCGGAATTTTCAGCTCCTTTAATATTGGATTGACCCATAGTGATAGAGAATAATAAATATTTACAGAAATCCGAGAACCGAATAAAATGACTAAACTATGGACATAAAAAGGATATTATTGATTTATGGATGATTTGGAAAAGGCCATCAAGATAGCTTTTGAGGCCCATCTTAACCAGAAAGACCGGTCAGGGGAACCATATATTCTTCATCCTCTGTATGTGATGATGAAAATGGACACCCATGAATCCCGGATTGTGGCCATCCTCCATGATGTGATCGAAGATACGGCCTGGACCCTGGAAGCCCTGGATAAAGAAGGATTTTCTAAGGAGATATTATCTGCCATCAATCATATTACCCGAAGAAAAGGGGAATCTTATGTGGATTATATCAAAAGATTGGCAGCCAATCCCCTGGCCCGAAAAGTGAAATTAGCAGACCTGGAACATAATATGGATTTAAGAAGATTGAAGAAAGTAACCCCCCAGGATATCTCCCGGATAGAAGATAGGTATAAACCTGCCTTGGATGTGCTCAAAGAGTGAATTGATCTGCCAAAAAGTAAGTCAAAATGACTAATTGATTCGTTTTAATATGTCATAATGGCAGGGTTGATTTTGCCAGTAAAAAAGTATAAATTACTGCATATTTTATAGAATACTGATAATAATAAAGATAAGTGTATATATCGCAGCTCCTGATGAACTTGGCATGACTAATGCAGTATATACTAGCGTCTAACGCAAATAATATGGTTGGAATCAGATTTCCAGATAAAAGGAGGTGAACAGACAAAAAACTTTCGTTATCGGATAAAATGAATACTGATTTCAATTTCTAAAAAGATTTTACTCAATCGAACATAAATCCCAATACCCAATAAGTAACGAAAGGAGTCTCACTCTATGAAAATCAGACCACTTGGTGACAGAATCATTGTGAAACGGATTAAGGAAGAAGAAAAAAGCAAAGGCGGAATCATCATTCCCGAAACCGCTAAAGAAAAACCCCAGCAGGGTATCGTTGAAGCTGTCGGGACCGGCCGTAAAGATGAAAACGGCAAAATCATCCCGATGGATGTGAAAAAAGGCGAGAAAGTCCTGTTTGGTAAATATTCCGGCAACGAAATCAAAATCGATGACCAGGAATTATTAATCATGCGGGAAGAAGAAATCTTAGGAATTATCGAGTAACTAATTAACTTAAAAAGATTACAGGAGGAAATAAATATATGGCAGCGAAACAATTACTTTATAGCGATGAAGCCCGCCGGGCTCTGCTTCGGGGTGTGGATAAACTGGCAAATGCCGTGAAAGTCACCCTCGGGCCCAAAGGCCGTGTAGTAGTTCTGGATAAAAAATTCGGTTCTCCGACAGTTACCAAAGACGGTGTGACTGTTGCTAAAGAAATCGAACTGGAAGATTCATTTGAAGATATGGGCGCCCAGATGGTGAAAGAAGTCGCTTCCAAGACTTCTGATACCGCTGGTGATGGGACCACTACCGCCACCATTTTGGCCCAGGCCATTTACCGTGAAGGTATGAAGAATGTGACCGCCGGCGCCAACCCGATGGCCCTCAAACGGGGTATCGACAAAGCCGTGGATACCGTGGTGGATGAACTCCGAAAAATCTCCATCCCTACCAAAGGCAAAAAAGAAATTGCCCAGGTAGCTACCATTTCCGCCAACAATGATGATGATATCGGAAACCTGATTTCCGATGCCATGGAAAAAGTCGGCAAAGATGGTGTTATCACCGTTGAAGAAGCCAAATCCCGGGAAACCACCCTGGAAGTCGTGGAAGGGATGCAGTTTGACCGTGGATATACCTCTCCTTACTTTGTGACCAATCCTGACAAGATGGAAGCCGTCCTCGAAGACGCTTACATCCTGATTTTTGAAAAGAAAATCTCCGCAATGAAAGACCTGCTCCCGGTTCTGGAAAAAGTTGCCCAGCGGGGCCGGCCGATGATGATTATTGCTGAAGAAGTCGAAGGCGAAGCCCTCGCCACCCTGGTGGTCAATAAGATTCGCGGCACCTTGAATGTCGCCGCAGTGAAAGCCCCCGGGTTTGGTGATCGACGCAAAGCCATGATGGAAGATATTGCCATCCTGACCGGCGGCCGATTCATCAGCGAAGACCTCGGACTGAAACTCGAAGGTGTGGTCCTGGAAGACCTCGGCCGTGCCAAACAGGTCAAGATCGACAAAGATAACACCACCATCGTTCAAGGTTCTGGCAAAAAAGCGGATATCGAAGCCCGTATTGCCCAGATCCGCGCCCAGATTGAAGAAACCAAATCTGATTATGACCGTGAAAAACTCCAGGAACGTCTTGCCAAACTGGCAGGCGGCGTGGCTGTTATCAATGTCGGCGCATCCACTGAATCCGAAATGAAAGAAAAGAAAGCCCGAGTGGAAGATGCTCTCCATGCTGTTCGCGCAGCCGTGGAAGAAGGTATCGTCCCGGGGGGCGGCGTGGCCTTTATCCGTACCTTGGCCGCTGTTGAAAAGATGAAACTCAAAGGCGATGAAAAAGTGGGTTCTGAAATCATTCTTCGCGCCCTTGAAGAACCCCTCCGCCAGCTGGCAGCCAATGCCGGCCTGGAAGGTTCTGTCATCGTTCAGGAAGTCAAAGCCAAAACAGGCACCGAAGGCTTCAACATTGCCACCAACGTCTATGAAGATATGGTGGAAGCCGGGGTTATTGACCCGACCAAGGTCTCCCGTTCTGCCCTGCAGAATGCAGCTTCCATTGCCAGCCTGTTGCTGACCACCGAATGCCTCGTGGCGGATATCCCGGAAAAAGATAAACCGGCAATGCCCGCAGGCGGCCCCGGCGGCTACGGCGGTGATATGTATTAATCCTTCGTTCTCAAAACGAAGTTCTCTTTTTAAAGGGATGGAGCTTTCCAGCTCCATCCCTTTTTTAGTTTCTGCCAGAAAATGATATGATTGCTTAAAAGTGAATTGGACCCAGCAAATGGGATCTTCAGTAATGGGGATATTTACGATATTAGACAAAATACAGGCGAGCCATAAGGATCACTCCCTACGTTATTTTGACAGCCGTCAAAAGACAGGGGTTCAGCAGGGGGTCAAAATGACCTTTATCTGGCATATTTTTTGCAAATAATTCAGGATAAAGGAGGGGGTAAAATACCCTTCTGAGGAGAAATAGTGGTAAAATAGTAAGAATTAGTGAGGTGTAAAAAGAATGCCGACTTATGAGTATTATTGCGCCAAGTGTGAAAAAGTATTTGAAGCATTTCAATCAATGTCAGAAGAACCCCTGAAGAAATGTCCTGAATGTAAAGGAAAAGTCGAACGGCTCATTAGCGGTGGAGCGGGTCTGATTTTCAAAGGGTCAGGGTTCTATATCAATGATTATGGGCGAAGCAGTGAATATAAGCAAAAAGCCCAGGCAGAGAAATGCGGTTCCTGTAAGGATAATAAGTCCTGCCCTTCGGCCAAATAACCCGAATAATTTAAAAAAATCATAAAGGCTGTCTGAGTGAATCAGGCAGCCTTTTTTTTGGGCCGCAAACCGGGGGGAAGTCTCTAATGGCTAATAATAAGTTTAATCCGGGAAAAAGAATGGAACTGATGTAATGGTAAGCATCTAATTCTCTTGACAGTCCAAGGGCTCCATGATAGTTTGTGAGGGAAAAGAAGGAGAGTCGGGGAGTAGCTTCCCTGCAGGCAGAAATGGACCCATAATAAAAGGGTCCAGTTAGAGCCAGGTCGGAAAGGATTGGTTCTTATGAGCGGTCAACTCGTCATAGTGATAGCTTTTGAAGCCATGCATATGGCAGGATTCGGGATGGCGGCCCAGGGGGGAAGCCTGACGGTCAAAGAACTGGTGGAAGCCAGTGTCAATAAGGCCAAAGATGAAATTAAACAGTATCATAACAATGTCGCCAAGTGGGCAAAATACCAGAAAAAACAAAGTGAAGAGATGGCTGAGATGCGGGGGGTCTATGCCCAGCTTTCGGAGGCTATCAAAAAGTTAGCTGAAGCAGAGTTGAATGTAAGCGCTGCCGCCACTGGAGAAGCCGGCCCTTCCAATGGACCCAGCCAAAAAGCCAAAGGGTATGTGACCGAAAAACTCCGGAAAGAAGAACAGGAAAAGGTACAGGCTCTGATGGCTGAGATTGCCTCTCTTTTGGAAGAAATGCCAGAACCCTTCCGCAAATATGCCGATTCTCCTTATCTCCGATTGGTGGAACGCCATAAACAGCTTGATAAAAAACTTCATAGTAAAACAGGTTTGTCCATGGAAGAAGCTGTTTCCTTCCGGGAGACCCTTCTGCGGACCCTGGAAAGTTATATGTCTTCCTTGAGTTACAAAGAGAAAAACCGGGATGAACTCTTCGAAAGAGTGGAAGGGATTTATCAGGAGTTAATGGCCTATGTCCAGTTAAGCCAGAATAAAGAGAATCATAAGGAACTGGAATCCCTGAAAAATAACATATTAAAACTGATAGGCAGCCGGTTTATTGATATTGCCTCCCTGGATGTCCTGGAGAAGAAATTCAAAGAAGTCAAAGCGTCTGTGGAGAAAGAACTGGAAGTGGGAGCCCGCCGTAAAGTCCTGTCTGAAGCCCTGGTTTCCCATCTCAATGAAATGGGTTATGAGAGCCTGGCGGAATTTCCTGAAGATATGATGGAGGCTCAAATGCAGGCCTCTTTTAAGATTCCCGGCGGAGAAAGACTGACGGTTAATATTCAGCGAAATGACAAAATTGCCTTTGAAGTGGCCCATGTCTCAGGCCGGCCGGAGGCTTTATTATCCAGCCGTGAACTGGCTCATTTCCGGAAGCAGGAAGATAAATGGTGCCAGGATATCCCTGAGCTTGTTCATCGGCTGACCAAACAAGGATTCAGCTGCAATCTAAATATGGAGAGAGATGTTCCCGAAGAGTCTATCCCGGTGGTAGCGCTGGAATCTGCCGATGAAATCCTGGCGGATGAACAGGAAAGAGCCTCCTTCCAGAATGAACCTGAGAAGAGGAAGCTTACATGATCTATATTGGAGAAGACAGCCCCCGGTGGCTGAGAGAATTATCCCGATTTACTCCCTTAAAGAACCTGATTTTTATCCATGGGGATATTTTTGACATTATTTCTTACCCCATTATCAAGGAAGGTTCCGGCGAAACTTACTGGACTGAGAGTAATGATTTATCCCATTTCATGGAACGATTCCTGACTGATTTGGAATATGAAGTGGTGGGATTTCTTGACCCGGTGGATGGGCTGAGATTCCCGACCGAAGAGATGCAAATCATTTTTAAGAAACTTCAATCAGGAAAAGCGGTGCTTCCCCCTGATGAGGAAAATAAAAAGGCTGGGTCTGTAAGCCATTCTCAAAAAGAACCTCCTGGGGCAACG
>DIVR01000025.1 GCA_002428325.1 bacterium UBP4_UBA6127 | reverse complement strand
AGGATAATACCCATATGGAGAGGGCTTATGCCAATGCTACCACAGTGGTGGGGGATGCCTCAAAAGTCTATCCGGTTCTGATGGTGGAAGATTATCAGAAGAATCCGGAGATATTTAAGAAAGTCATAAAGTTTACCGATGCCCAGTCGCCTGTAATCATCTTTTTTGATTATGCTGGTATTGATAAAGTTAAAGGCTGGCCATTGATTAAGCAGTCGATTGGAAAGTAATTCTATATTTGGGGAAAGCAGCCTATAAATAAGTAATATGAGAAATCTAAAGAATTCAAACTACATGAAAATCAGCCTGTTTCTAGGTATCGTCATTTTTATGACAGGGTTGATTTATTGGCTCAATCCCGGGGGAATATTTTTCAAGACTTCCGGGAATTATAAAAGAGCCAATAAACCCATAAATGGTTTCATGGAATTAAGGCCGGATAAGGCTTTAATCAATGGAATAAATGTTCCTGTTCCCCAGGAAAGCCAGCTGATACTATATAACAATAAATTCGGATATCTGACCCCTGGAGGCTCTGGAAGGTTTGAACTCAGAGTTGAATCCAACCGAATTATCGGCATCAGTGTGGGCCAAACTGAAATTCCTTCAGGAGGATTTGTCTTATCCGGAGGGGGAGAAGCCGGCGATTTCCTGAAGAAAAATACCTGGATGGGTCTAAATGTAACTCTCTCAGGGATGACTGTCCAAATCAGGGAAAATCCTCAGACAATTTATGCCAAACTCAGCACAAATATTAATTATACCAATGAGTTATATTCCAAGGTATCGGGAAACCATGAATACCAATGGAATAAAGCCGCTTCGTTTCTTCAGAAAGCTAATCAGTATTTTAATGAGGTGAAACAGTCCGCCGGCCAAGCCTCTATCGAAAATGATAAATATTATGAACTGTTGCAGGAAGCCTCTGATTCTTTACAAAAGGCTAATCTGAACCTGATCAGAACTCCTGATAAGGAAGTTCGCGGGGTTATCTATCGACTTAGTAGCCGGGATCCTAAAGTAATCCAGTCTTTCCTGGATACCATGGTTGCCAGGAAGTATAATACTCTTTTCATTGATACTTGGTACCATGGCTATACTCTCTATCCAAGTAAAATGGCTGACCAAAACCCCATGTTCAGAGGAATGGATCCTTTGGAGATAATTGTTAAAGAAGCCCATAAGAGAGGCTTAAGAGTTATTTGCTGGAGTGAATCCTTATATATTGGACGATCTGAACCTGAGATTAAAAGGAAACATAATGATTGGATAGGGCGAAATCGTCAGGGAGGTTTTTTATCCATACGAGATTATAAATCCCAGTTTCTTTGCCCCTCTAATGATTCTGTCCGGCATTACTTGGTGGAAATATCCAGGGAAATGGCTCGAAAATATCCTATAGATGGAATAGTGCTTGATTTTCTTCGATATCCAGATGAGATGAATGTTGAGGAAGGCCTTTGTTATGATTCATCCTGCCGGGCTAAATTTAACGCCAAATATCATTATGACCCTATCCTAATTAAAAAATCTGATGATAAGAAAGTCGTCCAATGGAGAAAATTCAGGGAAGAACAGGTGACTAAATTTGTGTCTGAGTCTTATCATGCTTTAAAGAAAGACAACCCTCGTCTTCCTGTTGGAGCTTTTGTGTTTCCCGGAACTAAAACATTAGGTCAAAACTGGCAAGATTGGCTGAATAAAGATTTATTGGATTATTATGCAGTGATGGTTCTCTCTCAAAATAAAAGCGATATGGAAAATTCAATTAATGGATTTAAGAAATATACTCAACCCCGGAAAAAAGGATTGATTGTGGGGATGTATATAGCCCCTTATCTGAGTGAAGAGGAAATAGGAGATAAGTTTCAGATTCAAAGAGAGAGCCTGATTGATGGACTTTTTGTTCCCTCAGACCGTTTGTTGAATGAGGATAAACAACAATTTTATGATGAATCCATTTTTTGGAAAAAGGCCTCAGTTCCTGAAGGGCTATAGAAAAGCTTATTATTTTCTGTTATGTGATTTAGCTGGATTGTTTTTTATCTTCTCTGCGGTTAGTAAGTACTTTTCCAGAGAATCATTTTATCAGATTATTCAAAGATATGGGGTTTTATCAAATAATGAGCTGCTGAATTTCAGTATAGGTATACTGATAACCCTTGAATTATTTATTGGTATCATATTAGTTATCAAATACGATAAAAAATGGCCTAAGATTTTGGCTGCTTGTATGGTCTTGATTTTATCATTAATTTTTTTATATGGTTATTTATTCAAAAACATACAAGATTGTGGTTGTTTTGGAAATATTCTTTTACTGGATGTAAAAACAACCTTTTTGAAAAATGTGATACTATTTTTTCTGTTAAGTTATTTAGTATTTGAACAACCCAAAGAATTTTATATTATTAAAGCATCTTATCGGTGGGTAGCATTATTAATTGCTATCATATTTTCCCTCCAATTAATTTATTTTTTGCACAAGCCTAGTAGTGAAAAAATAAATACTTTATTTGAGATATTAAAGAAAAATAATAACATAATTCAATCAAATAATTATGAACCAATGGTAATTATTGTCGTTAATCCCGATTGTGAAATTTGCTGCGATGATATTAGTACTTTTAATTGGAATGATTGGCACCTTATAAACACAGTTGTTCTAATTAAGAATATTCCACAGAAAAATCATTTAATTACAGATTATATTCCTGCAAATTTTACTAAGACCCTAATTGATGAAGAGCAATACATTCATTTGACAGAACAGTTATCACCTATGGTCTTTTTAGTAAGGAATAATGAGATTATAGGAAAATGGGAAAGAAAATTACCAACATTGAATGAAGTATTGGGCAAAATATAAGTATCTTGAAACACTACTGTCCAATAAATATCTGTTCAAACCCCTAAGCTGGAAATTATCCCTTTATCCAGGAGAGGTAAAACACATAAGATGGCCGGTAAAATTGGCTTATCTATAGCAATTATAATATTGTTAATACGTGTTTTTAATTTTACAATTCTGATGATCTTTTGTCCAAATCATAATTATTTTTGGATTGAGATGTTGTATTTAACGATGTTTTCCCAACTGCTATTTTTCTTCTTATTTCTTTATTTAGTTGGAAAGGATATGGAAAGTAATTACGATTCCCAAACAATAGGTAATGATGAAAATTAGTATATTGGCAAGACCTTCGAAATGTAATTCACAGAAGGTTGTTTGACAAAACAGTTAAAATAACACGGATTAATTATTAATCTGTTGACAAATATATACATAAATAAGAAAATGCTATCAATTGGATATTTGCCATTAAGACTTAAAAATAAATTTTAAATTTGTGAGGTTAATCATGTCATTCAAGTCCGGGAAAGAAAGTGATAGATTGTGGCGAAGCTTATTGTTTGAAGTAAAGCAACGTACTTTTATTATAAATGCAGTCATTTTTTTGTTAGCTATGATTTTGGTAATACTTAATTATACTTTTGATTTATTTGAGATCCCTGATCACATAGTTATATGCATTGGTTTAATGACTTCAGCTATTATAAATGCATTTATCGATATAAAGGTATTTGAAAAAATTCTATGTAAATATATAGAAAAGCAACAAGAAACAATTGATCTATTGATGCTAAAAGCAGGGCTAAGCAATGCTTCTGCGTTTACTAATGTAGATAAGAAGGAAGAATTAGTGGAAGCGCTTTGTAAATTAGTGTTCGTTAGCGATGTTGCTACCCGATGTTGTATTACGGAGTCATTAGGAGAGTTGGGTGGCTCAACCGCAAGTAAAACACTTAAACAATTATTATTAGATACGGACGATAAAGTAAGATCCAAAGCTAAATTATCTTTGGAAAGATTATCATTAAAAATATAGAGCCTATACAGCTTCTGTAAGGGTATGATTGCTGGACTGTGATTTTATTTATCTATATATAAATGGTGATATTAAAATGTTAATCAAATATGTAAATAATGATTATATACTTGGTGTGGGTCATTCAGAAAAATTAGAAGATATAAAAAAAAGGATAAATAGACGGACTGTTTTGCTAATGCTAATTACAATAATTATATTAATGGTACCTATTATTACATCTTTTATTCTTAAAGATGGGGTTGATGAAAAGATTATCATAGTAATGGGGGTTACAAAGGATGTTTTGTATGGATTGATATTGGGTTTTTTATATTACAGATTACTAAAGTCCAATGTTCAGAAGAATACTTTATCCATATATCCTCCCGATTATAGAACTGTCAGTGTATTACAGATAATCTTAATTTTTCTTTTGGGTTTCTGTATGAAGTTAGGGACTCCGGTCCCTTTGTTGGTTGCCTATATTTATAAAGACATATATATAACTTATTTATTAAAAAAAAGAAATATGAAGTTGAATTTTGCCACATAGAAAACTAATTATAATTCACTATAAATTAGCGTATTCCCCTGTCTGGATGGAAAGGGGAATATTATTATGAGGATGAAACAAAGGTTATTTAAATGAAGTCCATTCAGGTTGTATATGCCAATCAAAATAGATGGCAAGAAGCTTTGGATTCATTTGTTAGGGTTTTAAAATTCGGGGGCGTACCTGTTGAAGACAGGAACTATTGTTATTCATGGTTGAGTGAGCTCTACGAGAAAAAGAAAGATTATCAACATGCCTTGGAAGCCTATAGGAAAGAGTGGAACCTGGAAAAGGATGAATCAGGATTGCTTTTGGAGATTGCTCGTAATGAATGCCTTTTACATCAACCCAATATCGTATAAGAGTAAAATGAAGTAAATTTCCAATTGCTACTGTCCCCCAAAAGATAAGGCATAATAAGAAGCCCTGCCGACCGATATATCCTTTTCTCGATTTATAAATATATATAGGGAGAAATTAATGAATTTTTTAGAATTAGCAAAACACCGGTGTACGACACGGGGATTTACAGAGCAGAGAATAGCAACTGTTGATTTAGAAGGGATTTTATCTGCCGGGCGTGTCGCCCCCACTGCATGTAATCAGCAGCCGCAACGGATTATTGTTGTCCAGCAGCCGGAGACTATTGGCAAGGTTCAAAAGGCATACAACACCTTTGGTTCTCAATGTGTCCTTATTGTCTGCCGTGATACCCGGAAAGCATTAATCCGCCCTTTTGACCAGAAGTGTTCCGGTGATTTAGATATTGGTATTGTTTGCGACCACATGATGCTGGCCGCAAGAGAACTGAATATCGGAAGCGTGATGGTGGGGTTGTTTGACCCTGAAATCATAAGAAGCGAATTTGATATACCGGAATACATAGAACCTACCGCATTATTGATTTTGGGATATCCGGAAAAAGGATTTTTGAGCCCGGAACGCCATCGTACTGAGAGAAAACCCCTGGCCGAGACAGTTATGTATGAAAAATACAGTGAGGAAAAATAAATCCAAGGGTTAATGGGGAATCCGCTATAAAATGTAAAAAACTGATAGTGCTTGATGGATAACGAAAAGAAGAGGTTATCTATTCAGCGCCCTTACCCAGAAGAACGACCGGAATGGTTCGAATGAGGATTTTAAGGTCCATCCAGAAGGAACGGCGTTTTACATATTCCAGGTCATAATTGAACCAGGCTTCCAGAGGAAGGTCGCTGCGTCCCCGGATTTGCCAGAGGCCTGTGATGCCCGGGGGAACTGAATGGCGGATTTTTAACCAGTTTTCCAACCGGGATAAATCAATTTGGCTGTCTTTAGGGTGAAGGAGTTCGGGATGTTCAATATCGATCAAGGGCAGAGGCCGAGGCCCCACCAGGCTCATATTGCCCGCCAGGACATTCAGCAGTTGAGGGAGTTCATCCAAGCTGAATCGGCGCAGAAATTTCCCCACCCGGGTGATACGAGGGTCATTTTTAATTTTAAAAACCGGTCCTTGTAGGGATGAAAGGACTCTAAGTTCATCTTTTTTACTTTCAGCATCTTTCACCATGGTCCTGAATTTATAGAACATGAAACAGGACCCATCCTTACCCATTCTCCGATGCCTGAAGATAACCGGGCCGGGAGAATCCAACCGAATAGCAATCGCAATTAAAGCAAAAAACGGGGCAATCAAGAGTAAGCCTGCCAAAGAGATAAAAACATCAAAAGCCCTTTTGGCAATCGGATAAACCCAATCCCGAAAATTAGAACTTAAGAAGGCCAGGATACCACAGCTGGTCCCCATGACAAAAACCAGGGAACGGCCCATCAGGAGATAAGGTGCAACCATCCCGACTTCCGGGTCTTCTGAATAGATCCTTCGGCTTAAAGGTAAAGTAGAAGCTAATAACCCAATCAAGAATCCACCGGACAGGGTTCCCCACCAGCCATTAAGCAAGATTGGGATTTGCAGGACAGGCAGTCCCAAAAGAGCCACTCCTTTTAATAAAACTCCCAACAAACTGAGGATAAAAAGAAAGGTGAATAGAAACTGAATTTTCAGGCTGAAGGGAGTATAGGTATCCCGCATAGCCTTATTGGGATATTTCTTGTAAACCAGCATTCTCCAGTAAGCCCGAGTAAATTTCACCCTGAGATAACGGACCCAACTGGCTGAATGGGTATGGTAAACCCTGGCGTCAGGCACAAAAACCATCTTGTAGCCTTTCAGTGCCAGTTTATAAGAGAGTTCGACATCTTCATTATTCGCCAGAGGGAAGGAAGTATCGAATCCACCCACTCCCAGGAAAGCCGATTTACGGAAAGCAGCGCTGTATGAATCTACAAAATCAATATACTTGAATCGGGATAAAAGCCGATAACGTTCTTCAAATTCTTTCTGGCAGAATCGGGCAACCCTTTCTTTCTGCTGAGTCAGATAAGCCCCTTTAACCCCCATAATCTCCGGGTCGGAAAAAGGAGTGGTCATTTTGTCCAACCAGTCAGGTTCAGGAACGCAATCACTGTCAGTAAAAACAATTATTTCACCGGCGGCCTGTTGGGCTCCAAAATTACGGGCGGAAGAAGGTCCTCGGTTGTTTTGCCAGAAATATTTGACTTGGGGGAATTTTTCGACAACCTGTTTGGTATCATCCAAAGAACCGTCATCTACCAGGATTATTTCATATTGGCCAGAGGGAAATGCCTGCCGGCAGAGGGCCTCCAAGGTGGCCCCCACAGTTTTTTCGCAATTATAAGCTGGAACAATGACTGATATCCTGGGCAATATAACTCCCCTTATGAAAGTATCCGAACTAGTTTACCTTTTTAATCTACAGGTTATTTTTTGCCGGTGAAAGTCCCACGGAATAAATATTTGATAAAAGTCTTGGAAGCCCTTGCCAATCGGCCAATTTCCCGGGGATGAGCCAGAGCCTGACGCATTTTGGAAATAATATAAGCCGGGCGAAGATAAAAGGTCCGTCGGGCATTATCGCACCAATCCACTAAATCTCTGGCAGGTAGTCCGGGGAGGCTGATGATAGTATTATGCAACCCCTCATCTGTCAGCCATTGGGAATAATCTTTGACATCCAGATATCCCCTGGACCGATACCATTCATAGGCTTCTGTACCGGGATAAACCATGACGGGATAAAACTGGGCTGTATCAGGTTTCAGTTCCAAAGCATAATCCAGAGTTTCCTGGAGGGTCTGGGGAGTCTCCCCCGGATTGCCTGCCATGAAACATCCGTGGACCAGAATCCCGGCTTTTCGGGCATCCTTCATAAACTCTTTAGCTTTCTCAATTTTAATCCCTTTTTTCATATTTTCCAGGATTTGCTGATTTCCGGACTCAAACCCCACACAGACCATCCTGCAATTAGCCCGTTTCATTTCTTTAAGGGTTTCATAATCCACATCGGCCCGGGCATTGGCAGACCAGGTGATATGAATTCCTTTTTCCCGGATTCGGTCAGCCATTTCCTTACATCTTTTTTTATTGGCGGTCAGGGTATCATCCTCAAAAAAGATGGATTTAGCATGAGGGAAAGTTTTTTCGATATAAGCCATTTCTTCCACGACATTGGCAATACTGCGATTTCTGACTTTTCTGCCATTTACGGTCTGGGGGTAAATGCACCAGATACACTGGTAAGGGCAGCCCCGGCTGGAAAGGATAGTTATCATGGGAGGGAGGGCATTGGGATTAAAATATTTTTCGATATTCAGATGGCGTTTATAGACCGATGACACAAAAGGAAGGGAATCCAAGTCCTCAAAGAGGGGCCGAACCGGGGTCTGTACCGGCTGGCCGTTTTTCATGTAGCCAATCCCCTGGATTTGGTCACGGGTATCGGGTTTTTTACCCCCTTCTACCCATCGGGCAATATCTAAAACAGTAAAATCATATTCATCATGGCAATAAAAATCTAACTCAGGGCATGCCTGGAGGGTTTCTGCTCCCAGAGCGGAGACATGGGTGCCTACCATCACGGTTATTGTTTCCGGGAATTGATGTTTTAAGGCCTTGCAGACATCCATATCATTCAGGATACTGGGAGTGCTGGTATCCATGACAATTAGCTGGGGAGTATTTTGTTGTCCCCGGGCAAGAAGTCCGGTGAGGGTGATATCTTCAGCCGGGCAGTCAATCAATTCCACCGGGAAATCCTCACGTTCCAGTACACCGGTGGCATACGCTAAAAACATGGGGTAATAGAGAGTCCCTGATTTGGTAACTCCAGGAGACCTCTGAGGCCGGGAAAATTTTGGGAAATAAGGAGGATTCAACATCCAAATCCGAATCATATAAATCTATGCCTTTCAGAAAGCAGGCCATTACAACCATCCCAGGCGCTGCAGTAATTTGCTTATAAATTATACTATTAAATCGGTAAATCTTTTTAAAACCTCAATATAACATGGGGATATGCCCCAAGCAACCGCCCTTTTCCTGATTTAGGAGGCAAGGTTCTCCGTGGTTGATTTCTCCGGACGCTCAAAAGCTGGCGGAATCTCTTCACAGCAGCTGCTGACCCCCCCGGATACGACCAATGCCAAAATATCGGAACTGGGTACATTTAGAGGCTGGACTGAAACTTTGGGGACTAATAGGAGCTGTCCGGCAAAATTATAGGATTGGGGGAAATAAACCCCGACATATTCATCCAGCCCGAAATTTACCATACTTTCCCGGGTAATAAAACCAATAATCCGAGCATCGCTGTTATTGAAGATTTTTACCAGAACAGGTTTATCGAAGCTTTTCTTATTTCCTACAAAAGCATTCACCATGTCTTTGATAGAGGTATAAATCAGTTTGGCAAAAGGAATCTTTTCCAGGATTCTCTCAACCACATTTAATGCGCTGCGGGTGATAATGTTGGAGGCCAAGAATCCCATTAAAGTGATCAGGCAGATGGTGATAGCAAACCCTAATCCTGGGATGGGAAGCTGAAGCAGGCCGTCGATGGCCATAAAAACCACTACAATAATGTAGAGGGTAATACTTACCGGTGCGACAAAAATCAGGCCGTTCAGGAAATATCGGGATAATCGTTTCATTTTCCAAAGTCCCCCTTTAAGGAATGTTGGACTAGTAATTTATTAAGCATTTTATAAAAGGTTATCACGTTGGGCAATATATAAGCATCTTTCCTTATTTCAGCTTGCATCCCTGCAGTCTTTGGCGGAAAATGATGTTTGAAAACAAGCCATTACTGATAAAAGGAGTGTAATTAACATGATAACAGCCTTTTGCCTATTGAAAGTATCCCGGGATAAAGTAGATGATGTCGCCCAGAAACTGGGTGATATGAAAGGCATCACTGAAGTTTATTCAGTGGCGGGTCCATGGGATTTAATTGCTGTGGTTAGGGCCAAGGATAATGAATCTCTGGCCGATCTAGTAACCGGGCAGATGTTAAAAGTGGAGGGAATACGGGATTCCATGACCCATATAGCTTTCAGGGTTTATTCAAAATATGATCTGGATAGGCTCTTCTCTGTCGGCAGCGATTTCTGAGGATAAACCAGTGATGTTGATTATTCTTCCGTAAGAGCCAGGGAAGGGTCTTTATTTCAGGAATTCTGGGCCTTGAGCAGGCTGAGTGTAAAGATATAGTCCTCCAGGAGGATATATCTTCCTATGAAACCGGAGTTGTCAGGATATCTCCTGGTAGGATGCTCTTTATTATATTTGGTGGTAAACCATCCTGTTTTATCTCCCAGCTGAATCATTACATCATGAAATCCCAGCCGGGCATGAGTCAGGGGATATTGGGCCTTATAAAAGGACTCTTTAGCTGAAAAGAGGAAAGGGGCCGCCCACTGGATAGATTCAGGGCCCAGACTGTAAATCCATTCTTTTTCCTCCGGTAGGCTGATTCTCCAAAAGACTTTTTCAGGGAATTTACTCATTTGCTCCAAATCGATACCTATTCCCAGATAATCTGAGCAAGACGCAACCGCTGCCAGAGCCTTATCTCCTGAATGGGTGATGGAACCGGTAATCCCTTCCGGCCATTGAGGGGTTCTATCTTCGCCCCGGAGCAGGGGGGCTGGGGGAACTCCCAGTTTGGCAAGGGCTTTATGGGCAGCTTCCCTTCCGGCGGCAAATTCTCGGATACGCCGGGGATGCCATCCAGAAACTTGTTTTATTTCATCTGGGTTGAACTGATACTGTGCAGATTCAACTGCACAAACAGAAATAGAAATCTTCTCTGGTTTCCATGTGTTTATCCGGTTTTCCAGTTCAGTTAAACCTAAACCCATAGTGTTGGTTATCTCCTCCAGCTATTCATTATAAGGGTTAGTGTTCAATTTATCTCCCCAAAAGCCTGAAATTATCTTCTCCTCCCACAGAATTATGGAAGACTACTGCCTTATAGGGTAGATAAAGTTGATAAGGCAAGGAGAATTATAGGACCTGATCGGATGACCCTTTATACAGCAGTGGCCAAGGAGGTTTTGCTATTATGGTAATAAATATTAATTATGAATGAATTTAAATTAGCGGTTTATGATGGCTGAGGAGGATTTAAATGGTCAGTACTGTATACCTTTATGTATTTGATACGATGGCAGATTGGGAAATAGGTTATTTAATAGCTGAACTAAACTCAGGGAGATATTATAAAAAAGGGTTATCCCCCTCAAAAATTGTTACTTTGGGAATTGAAAAGACTCCTGTTACTACCATGGGTGGTTTGAAAATATTACCTGATATCTCACTGGCGGAATGGAACATTAAAAACACGGAGGTATTGATTCTTCCGGGTGGGGATACCTGGTTGGATAAAATCCACGAACCCATAATTAATATTGCCGCACAGTGCATAAAGGAGAACCTTGTCGTTGGGGCGATATGCGGTGCTACAATGGGGCTTGCCCAGGGTGGATTGCTGGATTCAAGAGGGCATACCAGCAATGATTTAGGATACCTTAAAATGGTATGTTCAAATTATAAAGGTGAAAAGTATTATAAAAACGAACCGGCTGTTACAGATGGGAAATTAATCACGGCTTCGGGGGTAGCTCCCTTGGAATTTACTGTTCATGTCTTGAAAGCATTGGATGTGTTTTCGCCCAAAACATTAGATTTTTGGTATAAGCTTTATGGGACTCACCAATCTGAATATTTTTTTGAGTTAATGAATTCAATTCAATAAAGTCCGCTATCCTAAATAAACAATGAGGGCGTGTTTTGGCCCAGCTTCATCGAGTGTGTATAAAAAAAAGGTCCTGAAAGAGTCTTCAGGACCTTTTTAGCATAATTAGGAATCAGTCATAACAATGCTGGAGACTTTATTATTTATCCGGGTTGGGTCCCTTCTTCCCATTGGTGCTGAATAAAGAAATGATGAGCTTTCTTATCATCCTTTTGGGCGGTTTCTTTTCCTGTGGCAAATTTTCTAAAAAACGTCTATTGAAATCAAGAAGTATATATAAATTTGGACTTCTGAATGTTTATTTCATATAATGAGGAAGTTTTGACGATAGCATAAATAATGGTATTAGATGAGAGGGGTGGAGTATGTCTAAAAAAAGGGTGGGTATAATCATTGGAGTGGTTCTGGTCCTTACTGTGGGAACAGGTGTGGCTATTTATGGTTTTCTGGAGGGATGGTTTGATGGAGGCAGTGGGGTGTCTTCAGCGCAGCCCATAGTGGCAACCGTGAACTCATCAGCTGATACAGATGCTTTCCCACCTATAAACAGACCGGCTCCTGACGGGAAATATGACAACTGGTTCAGCCTGGCAAAAGCTTATCAAACGGCATATCCGGATGATATAGGTTTAGGTTATATAGTGGATGCCATGGAGAGATTTTCCGTAGAGGAAAGCTTGCCTTTCACCTCTGCCATAAAGGTAATTTTAAAAAATGGATGGAAAGAGTCCAACCCTTCCCTGGAAGGGTATCTGCAGAAACAGGAGCCTATTTTTCAGTCTTTGCGAAAAGCAGCAGATACTCCCGGCACAGTGATTCCTCCCGTTCAATCGATACAATGGCCCATCCCTAAGTTGTTAAACATTCAGATACTGAGCAAACTGATGGTTGTGGATGCCTTGAAGCAAGATGCGGCAGGTAATAAAAAAGAAGCCATTACCCGGCTGATGCAGGGTGTCCGATTCAATTTGATATTTTCCAATTCACCTGGGACCAGTGCTATACAATATCAGGTGGGAATGGCTGGAGCCACTATTTCCCTGGATAGAATGGCAATGATATTACACTCCTCCGGTGGGACACCTGAACAATTTCAAGCCGCTTATGAGGAATTAAAAGCTGTTGATGAGAAGTTTGTCTCACCTGCAAATCCAATCAGGTCTGAAGGAAAACTTTTTCTGGATATGGTAAGAGAGCTTTCTAAAGATAATGATAGTGTAAGGAAGTATAAAGATCTGCTGGGATGGGAATGGATAAGCAAGGCCTCAGAAAATTTCCCTTCTTTCGAGTCCACCAATCGAGGGTTCTGGAATGGTATCAAGCCAGAGTTGTCTAAACCCTATTGGGAACATCCGGGATTACAAATGGATTCTACAATTAAAGCAGTCCTGGCCGGATATCCGGATATTAGTGAGGAGGCTATTCCCAATTATATGAGTATTTATGCCCGATATTACAATTTCCAGGCCAAGTTAAGAATCATGGAGGCTGTGTGCCTGATGAAAGCTAATCAGCCTGAAGAGGCTAAAAAAATCATAGACCCTTATACCGGGAAACCCTTAATTGTGATGCCTGAAAAAATTTACAGCCTTGGACCGGATATGCAGGACCAGGGAGGAAATCTGGAATATGATGTTAAAAAAGGAACCACAGGAGAGGGAGATATTACAGATAAATGGTAGCTAAAGAAAAGGTTCTGAAAGAGTGTTCAGAACCTTTTTTAAGTTTAACCTGAAATTTAGCCGTTTTTGCTGTAAGAATTATAGTTTTATCAGGGGTTGAACCCTTTCAACTCCATGTTGAGCCGCTTCTTTCCATTGGTGGCGGATAAAGAAATGATGGGCTTTCTGATAATCCTGTCGGGCAGCCTCATAATGTCCAAGGCTTTCATAGGCTTGGGCCCGTTTATAATAAATCATTCCATCCAGGGGATGCAGCCTGAGGAGCCGGGAAAATTCCCTTTCACCTTCATCCATACTGTTTATCATCCTGGTTCTGGCTTTTTCTGCGTTATTGGTAACATCCAGCCATCCCATAACCATCCCTCCTTGAAGAAGGATTTGGCATTTAACCTACTCTTTAATTTTTAGACCATTTGTCTGGAGCTGTCAATAAAAATATACAGCAGGATCGGTAGAGAAATAGTCCCTGAACTGAATTCTAATTTATAAAAGGAGGGTTCTTTAGCTACTGAATTCAGTTAGAATAATCAATTAGGTTGAGTGAATTATTAGAAAATCATAAACATGAAGAAGGATGAAGGTATGAGAGTCGGCAAATATTTGAAGGAAGTAATAAATCAGCCCCTTCCTCAAGGTGGCAGGGTTTGCCTGGAGATGGCAACCCCGGAAGTGTTCAGAATCCAAGTTACCACAGGAGAAGATTTTGAGGCGGATACCAGTTATGCGGTGATTCGGAAAGACTGGCCTGAATTCTCTTATGCTTCTGAGAAAGAAGCGGATAATGCTTATTTGGTTAAAACCGAGAAGCTTTTAATAAAGCTTAAGCTTAATCCTTTTTCATTAACTGTTACTGATAATAAAGGGAAAAAGAGGTTTGAGACCACTGGCGAGGGCTTATCCTTTCAAGGAGAAAAAATTACTCTATCCAGAAGTTTGGACCCTGATGAAGGGGTTTATGGATTGGGAGAACATGGGGAGACTTTTAACCGGAATCCTGGGCGATTCAGGATCTGGAATTCAGATACCGCAGTGGACCATGTTTATAAACAGTATTATTGCAATATTCCTTTTGGGGTCAGCCATAATGCCAAGACCCTTCAAAGCCATGGGTTCTTCCTGGATAATCCGGGAGAATTGTTTTTTGATGTCGGTGAGGAAGATTCCCATGTATTTAAGGTTGAATGCCTGACAGGTAATTTTAGATATTGGCTGATGTTTGAAGATTCTCCAGCTGAAGTACTGACTGAATATGGCAAGCTGACTGGAACCCAGGAAAGGCCTCCCCTGTGGAGCCTTGGTTACCAGCAGTGCCGATGGAGTTATCCTAATGAAAAGAGAATACTGGAAATAGCTGAAGAATTCAGGAAACGGGAGATTCCCTGTGATGCCATCTGGTTGGATATTGATTATATGGAGAAGTATCGGTTGTTTACCTGGCATCCTGAGAGATTCCCTGAACCTGAAAAGCTTTTGAAGAAACTAAAAAAAGAAGGATTCTCCACTGTTTGTATCCTGGACCCTGGGGTTCAGGCCGCTGACCGGGATGAAAAATATGCTTCCAAAGGCAACTGGGACACCAGTGGTGCCCAGAAGAGTTTGGATTATAAACCCTGTGAAGAGGGATTAAAAGCCCCCGGAGCATTCTTACGAAAAATGAACGGGTCTCTTTTTGTGGGAAGATGCTGGCCGGGGGAAGCCTATTTTCCTGATTTTACTCATCCGGCTGCCCAGAAGTTATGGGAAAAATGGATGGCTGAATCTCTCCTGGAAAAGGGAATGGATGGCATTTGGAATGATATGAATGAACCGGCTTTATTTGGCGATGGTCCTTTTTGCAAGGAAATGGATGATGAGGTTGTTTTCTATGACAAGGGCCAGTATCGGGTCCATAAACGGCTGCATAATATTTATGGATTCAGCATGGCGAAAGCCAGCCAAAAAGCCCAGAAGGCTTTTGATGACAATCGGCGTCCCTTCTGCCTGACCCGGTCCGGGTGGGCAGGTATCCAGCGGTATGCTGCTGTCTGGACAGGAGATAACCGGTCTGCTTATGGCAGTATGGCTGCCTGCCTCTGGTTGAATCTGAATATGGGAATGAGCGGTGTTCCCTTTGTCGGCTGTGATATTGGCGGGTTCGCCAATAATGCCAGTAAAGAACTCTTTATTCGCTGGATGGAATGGGGTATCTTCCAACCTTTCTCCCGGGGACACTCAACGATTCATACTAAAGACCATGAACCCTGGAGTTTTGGTAAAGAAGCTGAAGCTATTTCAAAACATCTTATTGAACTTCGTTATCAGCTGCTGCCATATCTTTATACTGCTTTTGTGGATGCTTCAGAAAAGGGGCTGCCTGTTAACCAGCCTATGGTAGTGGCATTCCCTGAGGACCCGATTGCCTGCCGATGTGAGGATGAATTTATGGTGGGTGAAAACCTTCTGGTGGCACCGATACTTGAGCCAGGGAAAGACCATCGAGCTGTGTATCTGCCTGAAGGTGTCTGGTATCACCTGGAAACAGGTATTTCTTATGTTGGTAAACAGTGGCACTTGGTGGAAGCACCCTTAGGGAAACCGGCTCTCTTTGTGAAGGGAACTTCAGTGATTCCAATGCATCCGGTCCGACCTCACACCAAAGGCACCGAACCTGAAGCTTCCTTCCTGGACATCTGGCCCTCAGCTAAATGGCAGGGTGTTTTGGTGGAAGATGATGGGATAACTAAGAATTATCTGAAAGGTGAAGAAGCCCGATTTTCTTTTGATGGGGGAATGAATGATAATCAGGTAACCCTGAATATCAGTATTCCCAAGGGGTCTTATCGTTCTGCCCGGAAAAGCTGGGTTCTCAGGCTTCATGGGTTTGAAAAAGAAATCCTCTCTGCCCAGTCAGATGGTAAAAAGCTGACTCATCTGATGGAGGATGGGGTAGGTATCATCACGGTTCCAGCTGAATCTAAAGCGCTCAGTATTACGATTGAATTAGCCAAATAAAGAAAACTGATAAAAAGAATCAAGGGGGACTTTTCTTAGGAAAGCCCCCTGTTTTTTTATCTAGACAAAGGGTTCCATTATATATATCACAGTTGTACTGTTCAGATTCACTTTAGTGGAACAGGTATATGTTTCTTTAGCAGATCGGCAAACTGTTTTGGTATAATGGGTTTACTGAAGTAGTAACCCTGCATCTCATCACAAGAGTTTTCTTTTAAGAAGTTTATTTGCGCTATCGTTTCTACACCTTCAGCGATAACAGTTAAATTGAGTGTTTTGCTCATAGCAATGATTGCTTTTGTGATTTCCTTGTCTTTAGCGTTTTTGGGGATGTTACGGATAAAGGATCGATCAATCTTGATTGTATTGATAGGGAAGTTCTTAATTTGAGCAAGAGATGAGTAACCAGTGCCGAAATCGTCAATGGCCAGTCGCACCCCCATGCTTTTAATTTTGGCTAATACAGCGGTTATGCGCGGGAGGCTATGCATCACCATGCTTTCGGTAATTTCCAACTCAAGCAGATTAGGTGCCATGCCGGATTCATTAAGCACTGCTTTTATATCATCTATCAGATTATCATCCGTAAGTTGCCGCAACGATAAATTTACCGCCATGCAGACAGAGGGAAGACCCTGCTGTTGCCAGGCAACATTTTGAGCGCACGCCGTATTCATTACCCACTTGCCGATGGGTATGATTAACCCTGTTTCTTCGGCCACGGGAATGAATTGTGTGGGAGTTACCTTACCAAGATATGGATTCTGCCAACGCAGTAGTGCTTCCACACCTGTAATTACGTTCGTTTTGAAATTAATTTTTGCCTGATAATGCAAAGAAAACTCATTGCGTTCAAGGGCAAAACGAAGGTTTGTTTCGATCGACAATCGTTCAGTTGCTTGTGACTGAATATCTTTGGAGAAGAACTGGTAATTATTCTTTCCTTCTTCTTTGGCAAAATACATAGCCTTGTCCGCATTTTTCATCAAACTTTGTTCGTCCCCTCCATCCTTGGGGTATAAGCTGATGCCGATGCTAGCTGTTATACGGCATTCTTCCCCCAGAAGAACCATCGGTTTGCTAATATTGGCAAGTATTTTGTCTGCTACGATTGCAACTTGACTTAACTCCTTCACATCCTCGATCAGTATAATGAATTCATCTCCTCCCATCCGACCGACAATATCGGCTGCACGTAACGCTAGTTTAAACCTCTTGGCAATCTCTTGCAGCAGTTGGTCTCCGGCATCGTGGCCCATGGTATCATTAATGATCTTGAAACGATCCAGATCAATGAAGAAAACGGCTAACTGTCGTTTATGATGCTGTGCAGACTGAATAGAGTGGTTCAGTAGTTGGCTAAACATCAAACGGTTGGGTAGATCCGTCAGGCTATCGTGGGTGGCGAGGTACTGAATCTGTTCTTCGGTGTGTTTACGCTTAGAGATGTCATGAACTACACCCTGAAGGTAGTTTTTACCCGCAACGTTGAAGACATTCAGGCTGACCTCTGCATCAAACAGGGTCCCATCATAACGACAGTGCTTCCATTCAAAGAACTGTGGCTGACCTCTCAACGCCGCATTAATCTTCTCCTGCGCTTTTTCCAGGGAGTTTCTTCCATCAGGCTGAACTTCTGGGGAGAACCGGTAAGGTGTCTGCCCGATGATCTGTTCCCTGGTACACCCAAACATTTCCAATGTCTTTTGATTACAGTCAATAATGATATTCTGATCCACTAGAAAAATAGAGTCAATGGCAGACTCGAAAAGGGTCCGGAACTTGGTTTCGTTTTCCCGCAGAGCCTGTTCCGCCTTCTTGCGTTCAGTAATATCCTGAAGCGTGAACTGAATGAGGGACTTTCCCCGGTGTTGAAAGAACATCAGATGAATATCCGCATCCCATATCTGCCCATTGGGTCTCTGATGCCGCCATTCAAATACGTGAGAACCATTTTCACGACAGGCTTGGATGTGTTTTTTAGCTTCGGTCGCGGAGTCTGCGCTATTATACTGAATCGGTGCAGACACATCCAGGGGCGTTTTGCTGAGAACCTCCTCGCGGGTCGCATATCCGTATATCTGGACTGCAGCTGCATTACAGTCCATGTAGATGCCGGTTTCTGCATCCATAACGATGAGGGGAATATGTGAGGAGGTAAACAAGATCTTTGTGTATTCCTGACTCTCCCGTAAATCTTCCTCCGCTCGTTTGCGCTCGGTGATATCTTGTAGAGTTTCAATAGCGGCCGATATTTTCCCATGGGAATCATGCGTAGGCGCGGCCTCAAACATGATATACCTGTTTTTTCCGCCAAGATTGGGATACCAGCCCTCAGCGCGTATCCCGTCGGGGATGAGCACAGACCTCGTGTAGACTGGGTAAAAGTTGGTCATTTCATCGAATTTACTGTCAATAATTATGTCCGCGATACAGGGACGGGGATAATCATAGAAAGCTTTCCATTGCTCATTGGTGCCCAGTATGTCCTCTGATTTTATTCCCGTGAGGTCTTCGCATGCCTTATTCCAGTAAATAACTTTATGTTCTGGATTGATGACAAAAATTGCTATCGCAGAACCTTGAACAATGGATTCCACGAATTGATCTTTTTCCTTTAATTTTTCCTCTACCAGCTTACGCTCGGTAATCTCCGCGTAAAGCTCGTCTGTCTTTTCCAGTACGCTTTTTTCATACACATCGAGCAGTTGTTCCAGAGCCGCTATTTGAGATTTGAGAATCTGATTTTCATCGACTACAGATCCATTCTCATCCATATATCCAGTCCCCTTCCGTTGCCTTTAGTGACCGACCTTTCCCGGGTGAGCGAACACAGTATTTTCAAAGGGCAATACGGCCAGTTTTATGTTTAGAGACAGGTTCTTGAAAAGATCAGCCGTTTCCCTTGAAATAGGGACCTTAAGAAACATTATAATCACAAAGATATCCTGTGATGGAAGCATACCGCCAAATCCCATTACTGACTTTATCCCATAGGGAATGGCAAATTCTTCTTGGGCGGGTATATAAGGACTTCCAAACGCTTCCGGTACAAAAAAAACTCCATAGGTTTTCTGCTCCATATCCAGTAAAAGTGCTGGGTCCGGTTTCACAACAGATTGCACGCTTAGCCCCAACTGTTTGATGAGATTTCGCATCATAGGTATCTGATGCACTATCTCCTCACTTGGTAGCGGAATTGCCTTATGCCCCTTTGATTTTCCTCTCAAGTTCCATTCCTCATTTTCTCCAACAGTCCCTAAAAGGGTAAAGCATTTCATCCCCGGTAAGAAATTATTTTCTCTAAGCATGTTCAGAGCAAAGGCTTTAAGTTCATCATCAAGACCTTCATAAGCCTGGGTTTTAAAAAAACGGATCAAAGCACAAGCGCGCTCACCAGTTTCTCCATTAATCAGGGTATCATACAGGTATCTCACTATCCTGCCCGCTACCTCCTCCATGCTTGAAGCCCCCCAACCCATGGACCGCACTGCTCTTCCATATTCCGTTATCTCTCGAATGGTAAAATTTGTTATATCATAGGTTATCGGTCCTTCATTCTGATTTTGCATCATCTAATCCCTCACTTTTATCTGTTTGACCTCTTACGCTACACTACATAATGTTCAGTCGTCTTGTTGGGAAGTGGTTACTTTACGAAACGAATACTGTCATTGTCAATAGAACCGTAAACATCCTTCCCTTTCACGCAATAACCTATATAAAAAAAGTCCAGGAGTCGCAACTGGTGTTTTTTCTCTGCCCATAAGGGCATGAATGTTGTTCACCGGCTTTCTCCCCGATTCAAAATACGAGTGTAAATCAGAGGGGGAATATATTTTCATTCTATAGCAAGTTGCACTCTTGTCCAATGAAAATAAGCACAGGCTAATGAGGCTTTTAAGAAAAGAGGGACTTTGTTTATGAATAATATCTACTCTGGCGAATGCAACTTGGCGAATTATTCGACTAAAGTCTAGCAAGGCATAATCGATTGTTTCATATTTATTTCTCTTGGGAGAATGGTTGAACAAGGTGTTAATAATTATTATTAATGTGGTATTGTTGGGATTAATCTATCCCATAGGATAACCGGCGGACCAGCCACCCTAAGGAAGAAGAAAGACCCATCCGGGAGAGGATGGAAGTGGTTTTGCTAATAATTCCAGCAAAGAGTTATTTGTCCGCTGGATGGAGTGGGGAACCTTCCAGCCTTTTGCCAGGGGCCATTCTTCGATTGGAACAAATGACCATGAACCCTGGAGTTTCGGCAAAGAAGCTGAAGGTATGGTGAAACATCTGATAGAACTTCGGTATCAGCTGCTGCCATATATTTATACGGTTTTTGTGGATGCTTCTGAAAAGGGGCTGCATGTTAACCAGCCTATGGTAGTGGCTTATCCTGAAGATGCCACAGCTTGCCGGTGTGAAGATGAGTTTATGGTGGGTGAAAGCCTCCTGGTAGCGCCGGTGCTTGACCCGGGAACAGACCATCGGGCGGTATATCTGCCGGAAGGTAATTGGTACCACCTGGAGACCGGTTGCAGCTATCAAGGTAAACAATGGCATTTGGTGGAAGTGCCATTGGGCAAGCCGGCTGTTTTTGTAAAAGCAGATACGATTCTCCCTATGCACCCGGTCCGACCTCACACCCAAGGCACCGAACCTGAAGCTTCCTTCCTGGACATCTGGCCCTCAGCTAAATGGCAGGGTGTTTTGGTGGAAGATGACGGGATAACTAAGAATTATCTGAAAGGTGAAGAAGCCCGATTTTCTTTCGATGGGGAAATGAATGATAATCAGGTAACCCTGAATATCAGTATTCCCAAGGGGTCTTATCGTTCTGCCCGGAAAAGCTGGGTTCTCAGGCTGCATGAGTTTAAAAAAGAAATCCTCTCTGCCCAATTAGAGGGTAAGAAATTGTCTTTTGTGATGGAAAATAGTATTGGGATTATTACGGTTCCTGCAGAGGCTAAGAGTCTGAGTGTTGTTATTGAACTGGCAAAATAAAGTAATCAAATAAACTAAAAAAAAGGGAGGCTTTTACACCTAAAGCCTCCTTTTTTTATGCTCCCCAATCTATCCCTGATGCCCTTTCCCTATAGAGCTTTGACAGCCGTGAGATGGAGGTTATATTTCTGTGGGCGAGTAAAAGCATAACATTAATCAACATAATGATATAAGAGGCATAATAGGTTATAATTCACCTGCATGAGTAATTGTTATTCACAATCCACTGGTTCCAAAGCAAAACCCATACAATTTACTTACCCACATAGGAGGTGGAAAACATGAAGAACAGCTTTTCAGAGGTAAAGGTTTTCCAGGTCAGGCCAGATAAACTGGATGAATTTGAAACACTGATTGCCACCGTTGCCGATGCCCAAAAAGAACAAGCCGGGTGTATTGATATCAAGTATCTGAAACGCTTCTTTGTTTTCGATGAAATCGGCAAGCCGCCCAGAGAATTAACAAAAATAGTGAAATGCGTGAAATACTACTCCTACTGGGAATTTGATACGATGGAAAACTATGGCAAAGCTGTTGACTGGTTTTTCAAGAAATACGGGAAAGAAATTCAAAAGCTTCTTATTATGCCATTCGATATCAACTGTGGTAATTCCATATATTGAATGTCAGTTATGGGGATATAAGGCCAAGCTTTGATTTGGTTTTTCGTGAACATCATAACAAGTGTAGGGTAATGAAATAATTAGAGATGAGTGGACACTGGTGTTTGTGATTATAAATGGTATTGGTACCGTTCCGGTTCCTGCTGGGCCTAAGAGTCTCAGTATTTCCATTGAACTGGCTAAAGAAAGGGGCTTTTGTTGAAAAAGCCCCTTTCTTTAGGTTCTTCATTCTGGTGAGAAATATATTTTCTGTATTAAATAGTTATCTCGAGCAGCAATGAATGAATATACATAAAGCAAATAAAGGGAGAATAAGTACCCCATCGCCAAATATGTTAATGGAAAAAAGTGAAGGAACTCGATGATAACTACAAATACAGCAAGGATGATGGAGAAGATAATAGATTTAACTCCATATTGGAAAGGGGAGAGGATAAATGCCATGATTTGAAACAATAGAAATAACAACGAGGCAGAGGGGGAACCAAATCCTCTAATAAGCAGATAGTAATAATAGATACATCCAGGTATAAGAGATAATATCCATTTACTGATAAAAAGCGAAGTAATAACAGCAACTTTATTTGCATCAAGGTCGTAGAGTTTGATGGGAGCTATCTGATCTTTTATACTAAATATTTCCTTCTCAACCATCACCATGGCTATACAGGGAAATCCAGCAATTGCTGGCCATAGGTATTGAATTAAAAACTTAACATCCTGTGTATCGAATAAAAAATTCCTTACCTCAATATATCCGATAGATAATATCAAGATAAGAAACAAATCTCCCCCGATATCCTTCCAGAGAGAAATCATAATATCCTTAATAGAAATTAGAATCTCTTGAGCCATTTTTTTATCTTCTGCTTCTGACATTATTGAGTTATCAGAACTATAGCGATTAGAGGCTAGTAAAAAAGATTTTATATATCTTGCTAATTCTTATTAATTATGTGACAAGCTGTCAATAATTATTTTATTAAAGGGAGGATTAAACCTTAATCGATGACCTAGTTTAGAGAGGAAGGTAATGACCCAGATTAAGGCCATTTTCTTCAAGATAACCAGGCTGAGGGCTTTTATCCCTTTCCCAGGGGATGTTGTTGATCTGAATCATTTTAGAAAGCTTATTGTTTCCCATCTTTTATTGATGCCTTTCTATGTAAATAAAGGCTGGGTAAAGCAAAAGAGGGCTTAAGAATATAAAAAGAATGGGGATCAGCATGAGGCAAGCCTGCAGATAGAAATAACCTGGAATCATAAAATAGAGAACAACAGACAGAATCACAGCAAGCCCCAAGTTGAGTAATGAAATATTCCTGAGTTTTTTTACGGAAAGAATATGCATTTTCCAAACGCTAAATATTCCCCATGCCAGAACCCATAAAATGACCAGAAACCAGGCCAGCGTAAAGTAATTAACCGCATAATTGAATATTTCCCAGTCCGGCTTTGTAAAAGCTAATAAACAAAAAGTTACTAATAAAAAATCAATTTTCCTGTCAAAAGACAAAGTCTGGTTCTTAGCCAGTATTTTCTTAAATACAGCATATAAATTGGCACTTATGATAAATAAGCTCAAAAATAAATAGCTTATATTGTTGCTATTAAGACCCAAAAAGAAGGACCACCAGTGATCATCCGAATAATGTATTGCCCCTAAACAACCCAATCCTGACCAGAAAGTTAAATAGATAATTTGAACAGTATAAAAAGCTCGATATAGAGATTGGGCTAATAGTTCATCGGAAACCGGCATTAAATAGCGAGCGTAATATTCTTTTAGGATAGAAGGACTATTTTTCTTACAGACCCACTTGGTTACCAAAATCGACAGTATCAAATAGATTACTGCTATACCATAGTGAATGAAGGGACCAGTTAACCCAAAGAAGACCACCTGTGAAACAATCCATAAAAACACTAGAACTAATATATTGGGCCCACTCTCCTGCAAATCTAACCACAATAAATTGTTTGATGGAGTTTCCTTATTAAACTTGAAGGGAAATAATTGGAACTGAGACCCGGTCGGCTTTTTCAATAAAGCTTGTTTTTTGGAAACAGATAATTTTCTTTGCGCCTCGGGAAGAAGTAATAAGGAGTCTGGAGAGGTAAAAGTACCTATTGAATTCCGATCTGAACTAAAAGCACTCAGATTTAACAAGAAAGAAAGTACCAGATAACCGCTATTTATAATGAGGGAATCCACAGGACATCTTGTTCCATGGAATAAGACAACTAAAATCAATAATAAAAAAGAAAAAGAAGTTATTTTCCCATTGAATTGAAATGGAGAAAAGAAAAATGCTGTGAAAAAGATGCCTATTGTCCAGGATTCTTTAATAAAGACATTAATCCCACTGAGTTTAGATAACAGACTAAACAGCAATAGAGGGGCTATCAGTAAAAGCAACTTTGAAAAGAATACATTCGAGACTATATAAAAATTGCTGCGAGGAATCAAATAAAGCCGGAAAGGTCTGGCTAAACGTTTTTCTCCAATAAACATAGTTTCAATGATGGTAATTTGAATAAGTGTGTAGAGGCCCAATATATAGAAGACCGTCTCAGCCAGATCCGTCATATCCTCAGCAGAAACATAATATTTCGATAGGATTAAAATGCTCCATCCAACAAACGGTATAAAAAATAACCTTTTCCAACTCAGGGATATGATAGCATTTGGAATCGTCCCTAAAGGTGATTTTAAAACATTATGGGCAAGTATCTTTCCCATCCTTTACCGATGCCTTTCCTTGTGGACAAGGATAGGAGAAGTAACCAAGGGACTTAAGAAAACATAGAGAGTTGCCAAGGATATAAAACAAACAGGAGCAAATAGTTTTGAAGGCAACAAATAATAAATAATTAATGTCAGGAAAACTGACAAACTCATAATTATTCCCAAAAGTAAATAAATCTTATTCAGGGGAAGAATCCTTTGTTCAAATAGTTTAAATAAACCCCAGGCCAGCGAAAGAATAACCAGTACGAACAAATAAAATGAAGAGTTCCCTATATCCAGGTATATGTTAGTTTTCCGATACAACATAATTGTACTCAGGGTATTGATGCAGGCAAAGTTTACCGCAGAAAAGAAAAATACTAAAACCATGGCCTGCCAGATTTTGTTTTTTGTGATATTCAAAATCTTAAAAGGCGTTTTGCCTATCAAGGTAACAGCCAACAGGTTTAATAGTAAATAATCATATATAAAATAAGAGGCTTGTTTTTCATTACTCAAGCTGAAAACATTATTTGCAAACCAAGTAAGCTGATTATAAGAAAACGATTGAATAAAAAAGAATCCGGCAATAAAGATTGCCATAGCAAATATCCTGATAAAATAAGCTTTTATCTCTGCCCGGAACAGACACTCATCAGATAAAGGCAGAGAATACTTCTTTAAACTGTTTATTGTTCCATTATTGCTACTCTTAATCACACTCAGAACAACCAGTGAGATAACCAGGAAAACAACCTCAAGAACAACCTGCCACCAGGTGATTGTTGGCAATAACCTGATAATGATCATAATCCCTGCTAACAGAAGCAACCCGTTAGCCGGAAGCTTCTCATGAAGTTCTAATGACATTAAGGGGCCGAAGAGGTTTTTCTCAGGTTTTATAAATTTATGGATAAACTTGTCTATCTCCGGCAACTCTAAAAGCGAATGCCAGTCACCGGATGGCATACCAGAACGGCTTTGTGAAAAAGCCCAGACTGTCAGTAAATAATTGGCCAGAATAAAAGTAACCAAAAGCAGGATAGGTGAGATTGTGGTCAAAAGGAACAGGGAGCAATGAGTAGATATAGAAACCAGGGAAAGAATAATGGGTGTTTTCCCATACTGGTAAGGAGATAAAGCGGCTGTATAAATTCCTACCATGAGGATAATTTGCCGCTGAGTGAGTAAATCATATCCCCAGCCATAATGCATATATAACAAATAAAAAGTAATTGCTGCAGAATACAGAAGATAGAGGGAAAGGAATAAGCTGCTCACAAGATAAAAGCTGCTGCAGGGATAATAATACAGTTTATAAGGTGGTTTATGTCCTTCCTTGCCAAAACAACTGCCAACAATAAAAATAACAAAGCAAGCTGTGATTAAATTGATACTTTCATAACTTTTACCAAGAAAATCAATCAGGCTTTCAACCCCTTCTGCCAGATGTTCTTGATAAAGGAATGAAAAACAACCACAAAACCAAAGCGGAATAAGCAATATAAACCATCCCTGTTTCCTGAACATCCGCCAGAATATTATCCAAAAAGGTTTTAAATAATAATTCCTACTTGCCATTTACTGATGCCTCCAGAGATAGATGCGAATTGGGTCAATAAAAACAGTTAGGCTTTCTGAAATCCCCCAAGTAATGGAAAGAGTTAAGTTGATAAGAATAGTGGAGGATAAAGATATTGGTAGTTTCAAAATGCCAGATAACATATTAGCTGTAATAAAATAGCTCAGCAGGCAAAAGGGTACTAAGCCAATTATGAGAGTCATAAAATAAAACAGGGTATGAGTTCTTTTACCAAAGACCTCATACCCCTTGCCGATCATGATAAGTGTATGCGCTTTGGCCGTTAATAGAATCAAGGATAAAAATAATAGAATGATAATCAACGCTGCTTTTATTAAAAAGGGAATCATATCACCATAATAAAGAGTTAATGCTACACATGGTGCCAGTATATATCCAATCCAGGTAAGAATTCTCATGTAGTTATTTGATAATTTCAGATATCCATAGATGGATCTATCCGCACTGTCTTTAATTTCTAACAATGGAATAATCCAAATAACGGCAATAAATAATATTGATTCATAATGGGGGAAGTATTTAACTGAGTAAATACATAATAAGGGAAATACAAATAAAACAGATAGATTATTTGTGATTACATTAATCCGTGATAATTGGTTCCCCAATTGCTCATTGGATAGAGGGAGGATTGAAATGATCTCTGGAAAGTTTGTTGAAGATAAACAAATCCGATTCGCCAGCCAATTCCAAAGAACCATTATTGACCCCACCACAACATATAGAGAGAAAAGATAAAAAGGTAAATCTGACGATAGAAATATTAGTAAAAGGAATAAAAACCTATATGTCAGTATAGAACTATCTCTGCAGCTCAAATATACTAATCTTGAGAGCATCACATTACTGCTGTTACCTCTTCTAAACAAAGATAAATAAAATGAACTTTTATTCTTACGAGAAAATGGCTTATCTTTACTGCTTAAAGAACTATCTCCAGACACAAATAAACTTTTTGATGTCAATTCTGATGTTCTATTTATATTAATACTGTAAATAATCGTCACATAGATAATGAAGGCATAAATAACAGTAAAAGGTATTTGGTAAGAAAGCATATAAGGGGCATTTCCAAACATTGGGGATATTCCCAATAACGGTGCGCCAAGGAGGATGAGTGGCCATTTAGTCCAATGATCAATTAAAAAACAAGCTAATATCAGCATTAGGATTATTTTGATTGAAAAGATAAAAATAACTTGATTAAGATTTATCTGGCCAATATACAAGGATAATAAAAACAGATGTGTTATCCCCGATATCAAATAATGTGTCTTTAGTTGTTGTCTTATCAATTTTGCTGCTGATATAGGTAAGGAAAAGAATGCAGAGTAGTTATATTTTGTTTTATTTGTAAATCGAGTACTAAGGCGAATTGGCCAAAAACCATCGACAAAAATATCGAGAAATATTACTGAACCCATGTATATCGTTAATAATTCACTAGATGGAAAACATGAAACAATAGTTCTCCCTACTAAAAAAGTTAATAAAATGATGATAGTAAATGGAGCGTAATCCTCCCAGAAATATTTAACAATCATCTTTTTGGCAGGAGTATTGGCGCAAGAAATAAACTCTACTGCAGGAAGCAATGGAGTTGTGAATTTACTGTTCACAGAACTGACTATTTTATCCCCCAATGTGTTCATACTCTTTTATCCATTCTTAGAATTCCTCATTATCATTCTGGACAGGGCGGCCGACTTTCGCAATGAAGATATCATTCAGGGAAAGATGCCTTTCACTCAGCATTTGGATATTTTTAGTCTGAAGCAGGTTTTTAAACACATCGGGATTACTATCAACAAGAACAGTCCATTCATTATCCTTACCCTCAGCTCTCAATAAACCGGGCAAAGAGGGGAAAGAGCTGACTGTCTGCGGGAGTTTTACCTGGAATTCACGATAATTATTGAGTAAGTCATCCATTGGTGAGGTGAGAATCATTTTACCTCCGGAGATAAGTGTGACTGTATCGGCCACCCGTTCCACTTCGTCAAGTAAATGAGATGAAAAGAGGACTGTTTTCCCTGCATCTGTCACTGCATGGATAATCTCAGAAAGAATATCCCGGCGGACAATAGGGTCCAGACCGGAAGAGGGTTCATCCAGAAGGAGAAGGTCAGGGTGATGGGCAACTGCCAGAATCAACCCGGCCTGGGCTCGTTGCCCACGGGAATTGTTACAAATCCGGTTTTTCCTGTCCAGTCGAAAGGTATCTACTAAATGATCAGCATATTTCCAATCCCAGTCAGGATAGAAAGCCGCCGTGAAAGCCATCAATTCATCCAAGGTCATCCAATCCAGCATCTCCCGATCTTCAGAAAGATAACCAATCCGGGAAAGAACAGAGACCGGGTCCTTTACCGGGTCCTGGCCAAAAACCCTGACTGAACCTGATTGGGCTCTCAAAAGTCCCAGTAAATGTTTGATCAATGTGGTCTTCCCTGCGCCATTCTCTCCAACCAATCCCATCACCACACCTTGGGGCAGAATGAAGTCCACTTCTTTCAAGGCTTTCTTCTCATCAAACTCACGAGATAACCCTTTTACTTCCACGATATTACCGTTTGTACCTGCACACATTTTTATTTATCTCCTTTTTTGTTGTGAGAGATTTGCATATTTTCGTACCGCTGCCTGACCAGTTCCAATATTTCTTCCAACTCAATTCCCATCTGCAACCCTTCAGCTAACAAGGTATCAGTCCTCTCCTGCAGGGCTTTAAGGAGTTCTTTCTTTTTCAGGGGAGAGCCTTCACGAGAGAGATAGGTCCCTGAGCCATGGCGGGATTCTACAACTCCCTGTGCTTCCAGTTCCCGATAGGCCTTCGCGACCGTGTTTGGATTTACCAGAAGCTGTTCTGCCAACACCCGGATGGCCGGCAGTTCATCGCCCGGTACCAATCTGCCTGATGCCGCCAGGTATTTCACCTGGTTGATAATCTGCTGATAGATAGGCAGACCATCCGGTGTAATCCTCAACTTCATTTAATACGTTCCTTTTCCAGAGTCACGGGTCTTTGTTTAGTGTATTACACAACTAATACACTAATTCGCTCTGGACACGCTGTCAATAATTATTTTATAAAAGGCAGGATGGAGCCTTAATCGATACCATAGGAGAGCCTTCGGGCGACCCAGCCCAGAGAATAGGAGAGTCCCAGTTTGGCGAGAAGGGAAGTGGTTTTACCATATTTCCGATAGAGGAAATTAAACAGCAGGTAAGGGATCCTTTGTTGATGTTTAACAGGGAGTCTTTTAAATATATTAGAGAGGGAATAGAAATCCTGATAAATTTGCAGGTATCCTGATTGGAGGGTTTCGACAGACATATTCCGGGGTCTAAAAACCACATGGGCGGTATTATATTTGCTTTTATCCTTTTCAATGATTCGGCCCTCGCCATTAAGTTTTGAGTAGAGTCGGGTCCCGGGATAAGGGGTCAGGATATGGGCGGTCATTGTTTCAATTTTATTTTTGACCAGCCAATTCAAAGTATGGGGAAATACCTCCGGAGTATCATGGTCAAACCCAAAGACCAGGCTGGCATTGACCATCATTTCTCTTTGATGGATTTCCTGAATCAGGGTCTCATAATCGGCAACCTGATTCTGGAATTTGCCCACGCTCCCGATGGATTCTTTATTAATGGATTCAAAACCGATAAATAAGCTCTGGCACCCGCTATCTTTCATTTCATCCAGGAGTCTTGGGAATTTCAGGATATTGGCG
>DIVR01000058.1 GCA_002428325.1 bacterium UBP4_UBA6127 | reverse complement strand
TCTGGTTTTTGGGGTCCATTATAGATTTCCCATTAATCTTGTTGCTACTAAAAAGGTAGGATCTATTGGACAAGGTTTAGGTTCAATCCAGAAATATGTAGAATCAATTTGGTATTGGGTTATTGTATTTCTATATATATCATATTTCCATAAAGAATTCTCACTAAGGTTGCCATTCAAAGCAGTATATCCATCACCATTACCATTAAACCAAATATAATGCATATCGTAGTCCCAGTTTTGGGGTGCAGCAGAATATCCAGCCCAATGTTGATCCATGGAAGTCGGCACACTTAATAATGGATGGGTAGCTATTAGTTGTTCAAAATTTCTTGCCGTATCTGATATATATAAATCTTGTATTCTGCTTGAGTCATTTGTTCTAGACTTCGGATATATGTAATAATACCCTGTAGGAGATATTATCGGATCTGCATATGAATAACTGGATTGAACCATTGTATGAATGGAATTATTATCATTTATCCATATGGCATTATGTTTATATATATGTGTAGTCTTGTCCAATTCCATCAGATAAATCACATCATTTGAACCTTCGGAAGCAGGAAAACGATAACCAGTAAAATTTGTTAAAAATAAGGTAGGATTTCCACCTGTAGCATCACAGTAGGCTATATCTTGATTTGTATAGTCTCCCTGGGTAGTAATTAAAGTTATCCGGATTTTTGGATTCATCACCAAATCAGCCCCTTACTGACAGACCTTATCAATGAGGCTGATTTAGGAGATGTAATCATGGTGATGGCGGAAAAACCTTAATGGACACCTCTATTTTGAAGAATCTTTCCCGCGGTTAATGAACTCATACCTGCTTCCATACAGTACCAGGGCCAGGGGTAATTTGGGAGTCCATATTTCTGGTGGGTATTTTGGAGGAAGTTAGCTGCCCGCTGAGTGTCTCCCATGATTGCGGCGGTATAAGCAATTACTGCCCAGGGGAAAGGGTCTGGCTTTTGCAGTGAATCCCATTGGGGGTAGTGTTGGCAAAAGGTCTCATAAAGGCGTTTCGCTCGGGGGGATTCCGGTAAAATCAGCCCTGTCCAGATAGGGTAAAGCTGGCTGGCGGCATCGGGATAAAAATTGTTCCAATCAAAGGAAAGTTTCTCTTCTGATTCAAACATCCCCGGAGCATAAACTTGTTTCTCCCGATTCCAAAGGGATAACTCTAAGGCCTTTTTTAGATGAGTGGCTTTTTGTCTATAGAAGGCTGTTTTAGTTTTATCATTAAATACCTTTTCGAAAAGCCAGGCGGTATCTTCCCATCCTCTCCATACTTCGCAATTATCCATCAGGTATTTCACCTTGTAAGAGGTTTTTGCCCAAGTCATATCTTGGTGGGTAACTGAAAGAATAGAGCCGGCTATTTCTTCTATCTGAGCCTGATGTCGCAGAAGGTATTTCTTATCGCCTGTTTTCTCAAAATAAGCCCGAAGCAGGCTCAAGAAGGTAGCTCCATAAGAATCCACGGAATCATAATTTTGGGTGGAGGTTTCCTTGTGGGTCTGGGGATTCCACTTATAATCATAGACAGTCCCTTTCACCCCATCTATATCTTTTTCATTTAGATGTTTAAAATACCAATCCATATAGTGCCTGACCCTGGCTTGGTTCTCTTTGGATTCCAGCATTCCCATGGCGGCTAAATTCGCAAAATAAGGGACGATTTTAAGTTCCCCGGTGGAATCCGTCGCCTGAAGGGTCATGGGAATGGCGCCACTATCCAATTGGACCTTCTCCAGCCAATGGAACTGGGATTGGAGTATCTCCTGATAAGAGACGGGCTGGGTAGCGTTACTTTCCAGAAAAAAAGCCAGGTAAAAGATGCCAAAAAGGAAAACCATTCCGGGGTATTTGTTCATAATAAACAATGTTTTAACATATTCTGACCCTGCAGGGGAAGTCGTCTGGATTCCCCCTTGAGAGGGATACGGGTAATTGGGAATTGTCTTTCTGTCTGAAATCAGTTATTTTATCAAGGGTCCTTTGGTGAATATTTCTCCAGAGAACTCAATTTCCAGAACTAAAGGTGCTTTTGAATGGTTAAAAAGAAGAAATTTAATCCTGATGAGACCCTCTGCAAGCTGGTGGAGGCAGGCTCTCTGAGTGATTTTCCTGTAGAGTATATGAAACTGCTGACCCCTCCTAAATTTGTCTGTATTAAATGCGGCAGAGTGGCCCGAACCCGGAAAAACCTCTGTGAACCCAGGTCTCTCCATCGGTTTTTTAATGATAAGGTCCAGGGAACTTCCGAATCCCAGAATGTGGAAACGATCGGTTGGAGCTGGGACTATGACCAGTATCGGAATAAATAAGGAATGAATGCGTCAAAAACCAATATTCCTTGAATAGAAAAAAAACAGGGGGAGAGGCTCATTTCCAGAACCTTTCCCCCTGATGCCGTTTTTAAGCGGAATGATTAACTTTCAGTATCAGGAACCTCAAAGAGATTTTTCTTATAGGCAGCATAAAGCTGTCCCAGTTCATTGATTTTATCAGACATGATGATTTGAAGTTTCGAGACAGTCTCAAAATCCATATTATCGATACTTTCCCGAATCTGGGTAAATAAGGATTTCTCTTCCAGCCGGTCTTTCATCAGGTAATTACGCAGCTGATTGATTTTTTCCCAAGTTACCACATCCAAGTCTGAGACATTATCGGTCTGCGGAATCCTCCGGCAGGCTCTCACAAAATCCATATTATCCGGGATGATTCGGTTTTTCAGTTCCATGGCCCAGAGATTCAGGACAGCATGCCGATAGGAAGAAATGATTTCTTCCCCAAAGACATTCCCCTCCATCAAGATTTTCTTTTTTTCAGGATATTTCTCCAGGCTGGAAATGTTTTCCCAGACAGTCGCCGGCGGTTTGCCAAACATCGAATCTCTTTGTTCGGCCGTGAAGTGTTCAAAGACATCCGACTCACTTCGATAGGCCCGGTTTTTTTCGAGGTAATATTTCTCTTCCCCCGGAGACTTGGAAAAATCAGTTTCCAGTTCTTTGGAAGTTTTCTCGGATTCCAGGACCGATTTGATTCCATCCAGCATGGCCTGATAGACCGAAGCCAGCACCAGGTAAGTGTTGCTGGTCGGATTGGGGGCCCGAAGCTCAAACCGGGTAGAAAGGGGATTGTTGGTATCTCTTACCAGTCCGGCCAGAACGGTCCGGTTTCGGGAGGGAATCTCAACATTATGCCCCACAGATGCCACAATACAGACTGGAGCTTCAAACCCTGGTTTTAAACGGTTCAGGGCATCATTGGTGGAGGCCACAAAGGGATTGACTACCTCGTAATTCTTTAAAAGTCCCATCAGGGAACCCCAGCCGATGGGGCTCATAAAATCCTTTTTCATTTCTGCCGGAGCAAAGAGATTTACTTTCCGGCCGTCTTTAAGTTTAATGGCCATCCCAATATGGGTGTGTTCCCCATTGCCGGCAATTCCTTCTATGGGTTTTGCCATAAAGGTAACTTCCAGTCCCGAACGCATAAAGGTCTCTTTAACGATATTACGGGCCTGAGTCTCATTATCGGCTGATTGCAGGGCATGACTGTAATTCCAGTCAATTTCCAACTGTTCCATGATGTGGTCGAAACTCCCGCTGGATGCCAGTTTGGCTTTAACCCCACCGACTTCTTTGTGGCCCATCTCTACCCCTAATCCAAATTTATCCAGTAATATCAAAGTCTTTTCCAGGGCAGAACGGACCGGGCCAATGGTCCGTTTCCAGTATTGTTCCTGCAACACTTGGGAGGTGGTGAGCTGTTCCACATCCGCATCATAATCAGGGGTCTTGACCCAGAATTCCAGCTCCGTAGCCGCTGTCAGGATAACTTCCTGGATTTCATCAGTGGCTTTCAATCCCAGGGATTCCAGGGCATACGGATGGGCCTTTAACAGGGCGGGAATCTCTTTCTGGAAACGTTCAATGGTGTTTTTCAGGATAGACCGGGAATCCACTCTCCGGGTGTCATTATGTATCAGAAAGGAGGGGATTCTCAGGGTCCCGATCGGCATCCCTGTTTCCTCATCCAGTGAGTCATAATTATAATCAATAAACCAATTGACATTAATATCGGGTATCAAATCCACTCGGGCATTGTTTAAGGTAGCTATCTCCGGTAATACTACGCTGGACCCGTCTGTTTGAACCCCATGAACCAGCATTTCATCAATGTTCTTTATGAAATAGGAGGAGGGGATTTTTTCATCGGTATCATTTCCCCCCAAATCAACTCCGACCAATGAGACAAATTTAATCTCTGTATGTTTCTGTAATATTTCCACCACAGCTTTAGGTGTGTGTCCGACTGGGGGAATATAGTATATCAATGATTGTTCCATTTTTATTTCTCCTTCGCATTTTGTTATTTTCGGTCTCAGGGTCTCCTCAAACCTTGAAACCTTGCCTTCAGCCATATAAAAAATCAGCATTGCCTGTGAAGCAGTTATTTCACGGGATTCTCCTTGTAGTGGGTTTGTGTCCCTCTCCCGGGAGTCCCTTTTCTTCCAATATCACATATTCCCCGATATTTGTAAACCGGTCTAATGTATCAATCAAAAGGTCAAAAAAGGTTTGGGGGGATAACCTGGGAGTTGTACCCATCCCAATAGGGTATATACATCTATTTTTTCTCGAAATCCCATGAAAATCAAGGGGGTAGATGAAAAGGCTGGTTTTATAGGGATAAATGAAATTATTATGGGAAGGAACCGATGGCGGGTTGGGAATGTTTCCAAAAAACCGGGGAACACAGCTGGGAGTTCACCCTTGGATTAGGGAAATTCAGTGTTTGGGCAGATAAAATGGTAAAATATATATCTATGTCGGATGCCTCTAATGATAAAGAGAGCCAACTCCAATCAAATCAGGATGTAAGCTTATTTAACCTGGATTCGGGCTGGATAGATAGAGTGCTGAAAACCTCAGCGGTGGTAACGCTTTTGGTTGCGTTATTTCTGGCCCATTATTATAATTATATTTTCGCGGTTGGTTTTATTATTGGTTCTGCCTGGAACATGGCAAATCTATGGCTTATCAAATTATTGGTAAGCAATTTGCTGACAACGGGAACCACTCTTTCCAAAGGAAAGCTCCTACTCCTGGCCGGTGTTAAATTTCCGGTTCTTTATGTAGGAGGGTATCTTATCCTGGTTTATGGCAAGTTTCCCCCGGTCAGCTTGATGGCTGGATTCACCTTGTTATTTCTGGTCATCTTATTAAAGGCATCAGGCCTGGTCTGGTTATCGAACCAGGGAACCCGAAAGAAGGGGGCCTTCCCCCATCAGTAACCAAGACCTATTTAAAAAGGATACGTGTTAAAGCATTTATTATGTCATCTTTAGCTACTGATACCATCCACCGAATAATAGAGAAAAGCCTTGGGGCTTCAACAACCCCCATTCCGGTTATTCCGACCGGTCCAGCGCCGTCGGAAGCTGTTCATGGAGCGGCTCAGGCAGCAGCCCATGCGGCCGGTGAAAACTCAGTGGAACTCCCCAATCTTCTTACCCTTTTAAACCAGTATTTCCCCAATCTCCCCGGGATGCCTTTCTTTCATCATTATGAAACCCAGGTCTTTTCCCTGGGGATAGCCTTGGGAATTGTCCTGATAGCTTTTCTGGCCAGCCGAAAAAGAAAACTGATTCCCGGCCCTCTGCAGAATTTGGTGGAAATTGTAGTGGAAGCCCTTGATAAGCTGGTTTGTGAGACCATTGGGCATGGTGGCCGAAGATATACTCCTTTTTTAGGAACCTTGTTTATTTATATCTTCTGTATGAATATCGCCGGGATTATCCCTTTTATGAAAGCGCCGACCAGTAATTTAAATACGACTATCTCACTGGGGCTTTGTGTTTTCTTCTATGTACAGATCAATGCGTTGAGAACCAATGGGATTATTGGTTATCTGGACCATCTGGCCGGTCAGCCCAGGGATGTGATTGGCTGGTGTATGGTGATATTAATGTTTCCCCTGCATATTATGGAAGAGCTGATTAAGCCGGTCAGCCTTGCTCTCCGTCTTTTTGGGAATATCCTGGGCGAAGATCTCCTGATTGGGGCTTTTATCGGTTTGGGGATTACGATGGTTCATTTCCTTCATAGCCCGGTTGGAGTGCCTCTGCATTTTCCGTTTTTATTGCTGGCAATCCTGACCAGTACCGTGCAAGCCCTGGTTTTCAGCTTATTAAGTACTATTTATGTGTTATTGATGCTGCCTCATGAAGAAATTCATGAGGTTTCTGCGGTTCATTCATAATCTATTGATAAGAGACAATTGGAACCTTTTTGAAAGGAGGAAATCAAATGGATTTTCACAGCGCATTAGGGTTATCCCTGCCGTTAGGCGTAGGTATTGCTGCCTTAGGCTCCGGGATTGGCTTGGGTAAAGCCGTTGGCGCAGCCATGGAAGCTATGAGCCGTCAGCCGGAGATTCAGGGGAAAATTCAGCTTTCCATGATTATCGGCGCTGCTTTTATTGAAGCGTTGACCATTTATGCTTTGGTTACTGTATTTTTGCTGATGGGTAAAATCTAACTTCCTTCAGATTAAAATTGAGATTCAGGGATTTGGCTGGAACTCCATCTAAATCCCCTTTTCTGAATTTTAAACTGGATTAAGGATGCATCGACTGATATTCAAGAGAGGACGACTCCATTGAACCTTGAATGGCAACAAATAATAACTCAGATTCTCGGTTTTCTTCTGCTGGTCTGGGTCATGAAAATATTCGCCTGGAAACCCCTGTTGGGGATGTTGGACGAAAGACGACAGAAAATCGCGGATGAATTCAAGAAAATTGATGATACCCGGGATGAAGTCGCCCGACTAAAAGCGGATTTTGAAGCTCGGCTGCAGCATATCGAAGAAATTGCCCGGGAAAAAGAAAATAAGGCTATTGCCGAAGGGCGGCGGGTCTCGGCAGAAATTCAGGCCAAGGCTCGGGATGATGCCCATGAAATCCTGGAGAAAGCCCGGCAGAATATTGACTTGGAAATAGCCCAGGCTAAGGTTGAATTGCGGAATCAAATTATTGAGATTTCTCTTCGGACGACGGAGAAAGTCCTTCGGGAGGAATTGGATGAAACCCGGCAACGGCAAAAAATCGATGCCTGTATTGATGATATCGGATTAATGAGATGAGAGACGAAATCGTATCTCGGATATATGCCGAGGCCTTGTTCAAGGAAGCCAAAAAACAACGGGTTGTGGAATTATTGGCCGATGATATCCGGGCTTTTCAACCTATTTTTCAGGAACGGCAGGTCTTGCGCCGGTTTTTCTCGGGGCCTCAGTTCAGCAATGATGTGAAAATCGAGTTGCTGCGGAAGATTATGGAAAATAGAGTCCATCCCCTTTTATACCAGCTGGTTTTTATTTTGTTAAGGAAACGGCGTATGGACCATGTGGATGAGATATGCGCCCTTTATCTGGATAAGGTGGACCGGGAATTGGGGATCCAGGAAGCCGTGGTAACTACGGCGGTCAAATTGCCGGACCCTCTTTCGGAAAAATTACGGCTGAAACTGGAACGGCGGACCGGAACGAAGGTTCGTATTCGGAATAAAGTGGATTCCCGGATTATCGGGGGGCTAATTGTAACCCTGGGAAACTCGGTGATAGATGGAAGTTACCGATCCCGATTAACCGCAATTCGAGACCAGTTATTATCGGTCAAAGTGTATTAGCGCCTTTTTTATTCTGATTATTCATGGCCGGAGCTTTCAGTTCGGGCCGATAAGGTATAACGCTATAACGCATTATTGGGAAGTGTCAGCCTGGGGGTAGCCCAAATGGATGAATCCAGGCATAAGGAGATAGCAAATGGCTTTAAGACCGGAAGAAGTCAGTTCGATTATCCAAGCTGAATTGGAACGCTATAAAGGCGAACTGAAGATGGAAGATATGGGGATTATCCTGCAGGTAGGGGATAATATTGCCCGAATCTACGGCCTTGATAATGTCATGGCGGGTGAACTGCTTCAGTTCCCCGGTGATATCATGGGCATGGCCCTGAACCTGGAAGAGGATTCTGTTGGGGCCGTTTTGTTTGGCTCAGACCAGGATATCAAAGAAGGTGACATGGTCAAGCGAACGGGGAAAATTGCCCAGATACCGGTGGGTGAAGCCCTGCTGGGCCGGGTGGTTAATTCCCTGGGACAGCCTATAGACGGGCAGGGTCCGATTGTCTCCCAGGAGACCCGTCCCCTGGAAGCGGATGCTCCCAATGTCCTTCAGCGCCAGCCGGTTGTAGAACCCCTGATGACGGGACTAAAAGCTATTGATTCTATTACCCCCATCGGCAGAGGCCAGCGGGAATTGATTATCGGAGACCGCCAGACCGGGAAAACCGCAGCAGCAGTGGATGCCATTATCAACCAGAAAGGTAAAGGTGTTTATTGCATCTATGTAGCCATTGGACAGAAGGCTTCCAATGTGGTCGGTGTGGTGGAAACCCTGAAAAAATATGGTGCCATGGAATATACCACAGTCGTTTGCGCTCCGGCGGATGAAACTGCTTCCATGCAATATATTGCTCCGTATGCCGGTTGTGCTTTGGGTGAATATTATATGTACAATGGCAAACATGCCCTGGTGGTATATGATGATTTAACCAAACAAGCTCAGGCCTACCGGCAATTATCCCTGTTGTTACGCCGTCCTCCGGGACGGGAAGCCTATCCTGGAGATGTGTTCTATCTCCATTCACGGCTTCTGGAACGTGCCGCTAAACTTTCTGATGAATTGGGGAAAGGTTCATTAACGGCTCTGCCTATCATTGAAACTCAGGCAGGTGATGTCTCGGCTTATATTCCCACCAACGTGATTTCAATTACGGATGGCCAGATATTTTTGGAAACGGATTTGTTTTATGCTGGGGTGCGTCCGGCTATCAATGTGGGTATTTCGGTTTCCCGGGTTGGTGGAGCCGCCCAGACCAAGGCAATGAAAAAAATTGCCGGCCGGCTTCGGTTGGAGTTGGCGCAATATCGTGAACTGGCAGCTTTTGCCCAGTTCGGTTCTGATTTGGATAAGGCTACCCAGGCTCAATTGACCCGCGGGGAACGCTTGGTGGAAATCCTTAATCAGGGACAGTATGAACCTCAGTCCCTTTCCCGGCAGGTGGTTATTATCTTTTCGGCGACTCGGGGATTGCTGGATGATCTGCCCTTGGCCTGTATGAAACGATTTGAATCTGAATTGGGCATTTATCTGGATGAACATGCCCCTCGGATTGCCCATGAGCTTGAAAATACCTGGGAACTGAAAGATGAACTGGCAGAAGAACTGGTAAAAGCTGTTACCCAATTTAAACAAGAGTTCAAACCCTGAGATGGGATTAACCAATAAATGGCATCATTAAGACAAATACGATCCCGCATTCGCAGCGTGAAAGGCACCCGGCAGATTACTAAAGCCATGCAGATGGTGGCGGCTGCCAAATTGAAGAAGGCTGAATTTCGGCTTTTAGCGGCACGTCCCTATGCCCGGAAAATGAATGAAATGCTGGGCCGGCTGATTCTGGCCCAGACCGGAGAATTGGACAACCCTTTGCTGGTTCGCCAGGAAGTCCATAAAGAATTACTGGTTATTATCAGCAGCGATAAGGGGTTATGCGGTTCTTACAATATGAATATTTTCCGGAAAGCAGAAGAATACCTGGCATCCCGGGAAAAAGGACATGTCTGTCTGGGTATCATTGGGAGAAAGGCCGCTGACTATTTTAAACGGAGTGAATTTCCCATTGAATTTGCTATCACGGATCTGGGTGGAACGGTTGATTATGCCCGGATTTCTGAAGTCGCTAAGCGAATGACCCGGTATTTTGTCGATGGGACCATGAACGAGATCAATCTTCTCCATACAAATTATATTTCGACTATGAGGTATCAGCCGATACTGGAACCTTATTTGCCTTTCCGGTTTAAGGAACCTCAAAAAACAGCTAAATCCGGTGGAGAAGTCCATTTGGATTATATCTTTGAACCGGATACGGAAACTATCTTTGACGAGTTTTTACCCCGGTATCTGACAACCAAAGTTTATATCTCGGTGGCAGAATCCTTTACGTCTGAACATTCAGCCCGGATGATTGCCATGAAAAATGCCACGGATGCCGCTGAGGATATGATAGACGATTTAACCCTCTTGGCCAATAAACTGAGGCAGGCCCAGATTACCCGGGAAATATCGGAAATTGTTGGCGGTGCGGATGCCCAGAAGGGCTAATTAAAGCATTGCTTTTGTTGGAACCCTTCCCTGGGGTGACAGACTTAAGAACTGAGAATAATTGGCAATGGTTAGAGCTAAAGGAGAATAGGAAAACCATGCAAAACATCGGTAAAATTGTCCAAATTATCGGACCGACAGTGGATATTGAATTCCCCAATGGAGAGCTGCCCTCGATTTTAAACGCAATTCGTATCCAGATGCCAGGGCAACCCAAACCCCTGGTGGTGGAAGTGGCGCAGCATCGGGGCAATAATATTGTCCGATGTATTGCTATGGCTTCTACGGATGGACTGGTCAGAGGTATTGATGCGATTGATACCGGAGAACCGATTTCCGTCCCGGTGGGGGAACAGACCCTGGGTCGGATTTTTAATCTTCTGGGCGAACCCTTGGATTCCAAAGGGGATATGCCGAATCCGGATAAAAATTATCCCATCCATCGGTCGGCTCCTACTTTTGAAGACCAGGTCCCGGTCCAGTCTCTCTTTGAAACTGGTATTAAAGTCATTGATTTGCTGGCTCCTTATGCCAAGGGAGGCAAAATCGGACTCTTTGGCGGTGCCGGTGTCGGTAAAACTGTTGTTATTATGGAATTAATCCGGAATATTGCTACCGAGCATGGTGGTTATTCTGTTTTTGGCGGGGTTGGAGAGCGGACCCGTGAAGGAAATGGGCTTTACCGGGAAATGGATGAATCCGGTGTTCTCAAAAAGACCTGCCTGGTATTCGGTCAGATGAATGAACCTCCGGGAGCTCGGTTTCGGGTAGCTCTTTCTGCTCTGACCATGGCGGAGTATTTCCGGGATGAAGAAAATCAGGATGTGTTGCTTTTTATTGATAATATCTTCCGGTTTACCCAGGCGGGTTCTGAAGTCTCGGCTCTTCTGGGCCGAATGCCCAGCGCCGTGGGTTATCAGCCGACTCTGGCAACTGAAATGGGGGCTCTCCAGGAACGAATCACTTCCACCAAACGAGGCTCCATTACCTCGGTTCAGGCGATTTATGTGCCAGCCGATGATTTGACTGACCCGGCTCCAGCAACGGCTTTTTCCCATTTGGATGCGACTACGGTTCTTTCCCGCCAGATTTCTGAATTGGGTATTTACCCAGCAGTGGATCCCTTGGATTCCACTTCCCGGATTCTGGACCCGAAGATTGTCGGTGAAGAACATTATCAGGTAGCCCGGTCGGTTCAGCGAATCCTGCAGCGGTATAAAGAACTTCAGGATATTATTGCCATCCTGGGTATGGAAGAGCTTTCTGAAGAGGATAAGATTTCAGTCGGGCGGGCCCGGCGTATTCAACGGTTCCTTTCCCAGCCCTTCTTTGTAGCGGAAACCTTCACCGGGATTCCGGGCCGGTATGTGAAGCTGGAAGATACCATTAAAGATTTCAAAAAAATAGTGGATGGCGAGTATGACCATCTCCCGGAACAAGCTTTTTATATGGTCGGTTCCATCGAAGAAGCTGTTGAAAAAGCTGAAAAAATGAAAAAGTAAAGATTCGAAAGGCACTATTTATTTGTCATGACACCCTTTCTTTTAACTATTATCACACCTGAAAAAGTGGTTTTTAATGAACAGGTGGTCTCTCTGACGGCTCCCGGTCAGCTGGGGTACTTGGGGATTTTGGCCCATCATGCCCCATTAATGACCAGTTTAGTCCCGGGAAAACTGACCCTTCGTAAGGGGAATTCCGGCGAGCAGACCATTGTCATGGCAGTAGATGGGGGATTTTTGGAGTTCTCCCATAATCAAGCTACATTACTGGCGGATGGGATCATCCCCCGAGACCAAATTAATGTTGATTCCGAAAAAACAGTTATTGAATCTATCCATCGGAAACTTCAGTCATTTCCTGATAATCCGGATGAATTGAGAAAACAGTTGGAATTAGCACAAAATCGGCTTAAAATTCATATGGAAACATAATCTCCATTGGTAATAAGGGTGGTATGGCATACTATTTTGATATCTGCAGGCTGATTTAAAAAAAAGCTTGACAGGGGTTAAGGGCTGGCTGTATATTTGCTAATATTATTTAGAAATCTTAGTATTGTTAATTTGATTTAATAAAAACGTTTTTATTTTACAAGTTCTTTTGCTTATAATAAGCTTAAAGAAGATAAAACATTTTTGATATAGAAAGGAGGGATAATGATGAAGGGATACAAAGGGTTTACCCTGATTGAATTGTTGATTGTCGTTGCTATTATTGCCATTTTGGCCGCTATTGCCATTCCGAACTTCTTGGCAGCACAGACGCGTTCTAAAGTTTCTAAAGCGAAAGCCGAACAGCAGAGCATTGCTACAGCATTAGAATCTTATTATGTTGATAATAATATTTACCCTGCGCCTGACGAAATTCCTGCCGGTATCGGTAAAGACGCCACTGACGGAAATAACGATGGCCAGTTGCCGCGTGCATTAACGACCCCAGTTTCTTTTGTTTCCAGCCTGTTCAGAGATCCATTCAAAATGAATGGAAAAGGTATTTATGAATACGGTGGAGGCAGCCCGAATTCACCGGCTGGATTAACTCCAGCAGCTGGTGTTTTCCCGGCTTGGCCAGGAAACGGATGGATTGTTAGCTCTTACGGTCCGGACGTGGTCGACGGTTATGGATCCACCAAGATGCTTGAAGAATCTGCTTGGGGTGATTCAGCTTTCGGAACCAATCCGCGCTTAGAGAACAGTCCGTTTACCTATGACCCGACCAACGGTACCACTTCTGGTGGTGACGTCTGGCGTCGTGGACCATAGTTTTAAGTCTTGTTCATAAGAACTTGCAAAGTGGTATTGCTGAAAAGCAATACCACTTTTTTTATGTATATGATTGGGAGTTGCATCCCATTTTTTGGGGCTTTTTATGGGAATTTTTTGAGGCTTACTGTTTTTTGACAGCTGTCAAAAATACAGGAGATTGATTTGTATCAAGTTAGTAAATAGAAGCCAACCGGATAATTCTTTTGACAGTTGTCGAAATAAGCCTGTTGGAAACTTATAAAGATTTTTAGGAAATGGTTTTCAGGATAGTATCAGGGGTAACCGGGACAGAATTGAACTCCAGTCCGGTTGCTTGAGCCAGGGCATTGGTAATAGCCGGGGCGGTTGGGACAGTGGAAGGTTCTCCGATGCCCACGGCACCATAAGGTCCGGTGGCTTCCGGGATTTCCATGACAACGGCTTCAATCGGGGGAACCTGGGTGGTTCGGGGAATTTTATAGGAATCAAAATTAAGGGAAATCGGTTTTCCCTCATCAAATTGGAATTCTTCCATGAGGGCCATGCCAATCCCTTGGACAATCCCGCCATAAATCTGGCCCAATACATTATTGGGATTCAAAGCTTTTCCCACATTATGGGCGGCAATAATCCTTTGCAGGGTAACTTTTCCGGTCTGGGTATCTAAATCCAATTCCACGATCTGGGTCCCGAAGGCATAGGGCCAATAAGCATCTCCCTGGCCTGAAGCCGTATCCAAAGGAGTCGTTTTGGCTTTGAACCGGCCTTGTTTTTTCAGGAAGATTCCTTCTGAGGCGGCCTTTTTCGCCAGTTCTTTCAAGGTGAAAAGTATTTTCTTTCCATGGGTGATTTTTCCATCCGATAAACGTAACTCACCAACCGGGAGCTCAGCCAGTTTGGCCGCATGGCCTAAAATGGCTTCCTGAAGCTTGGCAGCAGCGATACGGACGGCATTCCCTGAGACATAGGTTTGGCGGGTGGCAACACTGGAACCGCTGTCAGGGGTTTCCTGGGTGTCTCCGGTTATAATCTGTACATGGCTGAGGGGAACCCCGGTGGTTTCAGCGGCGATCTGGCTGAAAGCGGTCAGGAGTCCCTGTCCATAATCCACAGCGCTGGTTTTGACCAGCAGAGAACCATCGGGCAATAATTCACAGACAGCGCTACCGATATCCGGTATCCCATGTCCATACCCTATTCCATACATCATAGTGGCTAAACCTCTGCCCCGTTTGATGAAAGGCTTATCAGGTTCCGGCAGGGGAGGCAATTCTTGCAGTTTCTTTAATGCGGCATTCAAAGTATCTTCCGGAGTGCAGGCAACATTCAGGATTTGGCCGGTCACAGTCTTCCCCCCAGCCGGTATCAGGTTCTTCTTCCTGAATTCCACAGGGTCCATCCCCAGTTCTCGGGCGATATTATCCATGTGGGCTTCATGGGCAAAACCTACTTCGGTAGCGCCAAAACCCCGCATCGGGCCTGCCGGTACATTATTGGTATAGATGGAATACCCATCGATTTTGACATGGGGGATCTCATAGGGGCCAGCCGCATGGACAGTGGACTTGCGAAGTCCGCTGGGACCCCAGGAGGCATAAGCCCCTTTTTCTACCAGGAGGGTGGCTTCAAAAGCGAGAATTTTCCCCTCCTTCGTAACACCTGTCTTATATTTCATGGTCATGGGATAACGTTTGGTGGTCCAGGCAAAAGTCTCTTCCCGGGTGTAAACCATCTTGACAGGTTTCTTCAGCAGCCAGGCGGCCAGAGAGACTTGCAGCTGTCCGAACATATCTTCCCGTTTCCCATAAGCGGCTCCCATCGGCAGTTGAATGACTCTGACTTTTTCCTTGGGAATTCCCAGGACATCCGCTATTTCTCTTCTGTCTAAAAATACATTCTGAGTGGGGGCGCTGACCCTGATTCCATCTTCGGTGTCAGGAATGGCGATAGCGGCCTCATACTCCATACAGGCATGTTCTATCCAGGGAGTCCGGTAAGTCCTCTCTACAATCAAATCCGACTGGTTAAATCCCTCTTCAAGATTTCCTTTTCTAATGGGGAAATAATAAAGGACATTGAGAGGAAATCCTCCTGATTTTCTGGGGTTCATCCATTGCTCATGGACAAAATCCTGAAAAGCTTCGGGTTCATCATGAATTACCGGGGAATCAGGCTTCAGAGCCTCTTCACAGTCAAAAACAGCCGGAAGAGGGGTGTAATCAACCTTTACCAGTTGGGCCGCCTGGCAGGCTGTTTCCCGGGTCTGGGCGACAATCAGGGCGACCGGTTCTCCGATATGCCTGACTTTCCTGAAAGCAAGCACTGACTGGTCCCGGATAGCTTTTCCATATAATTTGGAGCCGGGAATATCTTCATGGGTATAGACAGCGACAACCCCGGGTAGTTTACGGGCTTCAGAGATATCAATATTTTCTATCCAGGCATGGGCCTGGGGACTGCGGGCAACCTGAGCCCATAAAGCACCCTCCCAGGGATGGTCATCGGTAAATTTACAGTGGCCGGTAACCTTATCCAGAGTGTCTTTGGAAAAAGAGGATTTTCCCAGGACCACTGAAGATAATTCTTCTTTTATGGGGACTTTCTGAATTCCTTCCCTCATGATCCGGGCAGCCTCCAACACCGCATCCACAATCTGCTGGTAGCCTGTACATCGGCAAAGATTCCCCGATAGGGACTGGATGACTTCCTCCCTGCTGGGATTGGGATTTTTGAGCAGGAGAGCTTTGGCGGCCATGATCATTCCCGGAGTACTATAGCCGCATTGGGAGGCCCCGTGTCGAAGCCAGGCATCCTGCAGGGGATCCAGAAAATCTTTATCGCTCAGCCCTTCCAGGGTCCAGACTTCCGCATTCTGGGCTTTTTCGGCGGCATAAATGCAGGTTTTTACTGATTTTCCATTAATAATCATGGTGCAGGCTCCGCACAAGCCGATATCACAGCCATGTTTGGCAGCGGTCAAACCGAAATGGGTGCGTATCACTTCCAGCAGGAAATCTCCTGGTTTAATAAGGGTCTCAACAGGTTTTCCGTTCAACCTGAATCGAAGGGTTATGGGGGTCTGGGAAGGCTGTATCTCTTTAGTCATTGTAAGAAATCATACCATTGGCAGTAAACCCATTACAAGATATTTTCCCTGTTTTCATGACCCTTTTCCCTATTCTGGCTGACTCCTGACCTTAAATCCTGCAAATGATTCTTGATTTGGGGGAGAGACCCAGCCTGATGACTACAGCCTGGGTCTCTCCCCGATTGAAAAAGAGAGGAAGGCAGACTATACTAGGCAGTCAACAGGGTTGAAAGACCCTTGAAGTAAAAGGCGTTAATATTCATTACCCGCTGAGGAGAGAGGGAAATATGCCGGAGATTCTTTCCATTGACCAGGGTACCACCGGAACGACGGTCATTTTGATGGATTTAAAAGGGAAAATCCTTGTCAGGGGATACCGGGAATTTACCCAATATTATCCCAAACCCGGCTGGGTGGAACATGACCCTGAGGAAATCTGGGCAGTTACCCTGGATGTGATTCGGGATACCCTTCGGGACAGAGAAGGGCAGCCTCCGGAGATAAAAGCTATCGGCATCACCAACCAGAGGGAAACAACCATCCTCTGGGATAAGGAAACAGGTAAACCCATTTCCCGGGCGATAGTCTGGCAATGCAGGAGGACGGCTCCCCTTTGTGAAGAATTAAAAAAGAAAGGGCTGGAACCTGAATTTAAAAAGAAAACAGGGTTGGTGTTGGATGCTTATTTCTCCGGGACCAAAATCAAATGGATGCTGGACCATGTCAAAGGGGCTAAGGCTCTGGCAAAAAAAGGAAAATTGGCTTTTGGAACAGTGGACAGCTGGTTAATCTGGAAACTGACCGGAGGCAGGGTCCATGCCACGGATTATACCAATGCTTCCAGAACCCTATTGTTTAATATTCATACCCGAAAATGGGATGAGGGATTGTTAAAGATATTGGGGATCCTTTCCAGCCTACTGCCGGAGGTAAAACCTTCCTGCGGATTTTTTGGCGAAACCATCCACAATCCTGTCCTGCCTTCTGGTATCCCGATTACCGGAGTGGCTGGAGACCAGCAGGCGGCCATGTTTGGCCAATTATGTTTCCAGCCCGGCACTGCCAAAAACACTTATGGAACCGGTTGCTTCATGCTTTTTAATACCGGTGATAAGGCCATCCAATCAAAATATGGGTTATTGACCACCCTGGCAATCGGCGGCAAGGGAGAACCTGTCTATGCCTTAGAGGGCAGCGTATTTATTGCCGGCGCAGCCATTCAATGGCTTCGGGACGGGTTAAAACTGATATCTTCCGCCGCTGAATCTGAAACCCTGGCCAGGAGGGTGGCCGATTCCGGAGGTGTTTATTTAGTGCCTGCTTTTGTGGGGTTGGGAGCTCCCTATTGGGATATGGAAGCCCGAGGAGTTTTTACCGGACTGACCCGGGGAGCCACCCAGGAACATCTGGTCAGGGCAGCTCTTGAATCGATTGCTTATCAGACCAAGGACCTGGTGGAAGCCATTATCAAAGAGACCGGAATTCCCCTGAAATCCCTGAAAGTGGATGGAGGCGCTACCCGAAATGATTTCCTGATGCAGTTTCAGGCGGATATTTTGGGAATCCCGGTGGACCGGCCCCTCAATATTGAAACCACCGGTGCCGGGGCGGCTTTCCTGGCCGGATTAGGCGCTGGTATCTGGAAAAGCTCCCAAGAATTGGCTAAATGCCGGGAGGTGGATAAACTTTTTAAACCAAAAATGAAAATGGCAGCCCGGATTACTTTATACGAGGGTTGGAAAAAAGCTGTCCGTCAGACCCGATGCCGATAATCAGGGGAAATCTTTTTTCTGATACCCGTTTTCCTCAACTCGCATATTATCTGATGGGGAATCCATTCGTTCCTGCTTATTAGTTGATAATAGAGTTATTTCATCCCCAAGGGGTAGGGTCCCATATCCAATAAATACTTTTTTATGACAGCTGTCAAAAATATAAAAGTATGATAATTAAGAAGTTACAGTTTTGACAGCTGTCAAAATCACCCTAATTTCATGAATTATAATAGGGTTTATCAGGAGAAGTATAATTGCTTAAAGGATTGGGTTTGTGTCAATCCTTGTCTGGATATTATTGTCTCAAGTTCCAATAAATGAATATGAATTCATTTCCCCAATGGGTTTCTTGATTGAAAGCAGGTCGTTGGCTACAACAATAACCCTTGTCCATTCCTATCATAATTGTTTAGAATGAAAGTGAAAATTCAAACAGGAGAATGTGATGTCTCAGATAAATACTCAGGCCGTGATATTAGCCGCAGGAAAATCAACCCGGATTTATCCTTTAACCATAACCAAGCCAAAACCCTTATTGAAAGTTGCCAATAAACCCATCCTGTCCCATAACCTGGACCAGATGGTGGATTTGGTGGATGAGGCTGTGATTATTGTTGGATATAAAAAAGAAAAGTTAATGGAGTATTATGGGAAAGAATATAAGGGGATTCGGCTGATATATGTTCCTCAGAATGAGCAGCTGGGGTCAGGCCATGCCCTCTTGCAGGCTGAACCTTTTATCCGGGACCGGTTTATCATGATCGTGGGAGATGACCTGTTTTCCCGAGTCGATATTGAGGCAGCCCTTGCATACCCCAACAGTGCCGTAGGAATGAAAGTGGCTGACCCTTCCAAATTTGGAGTATTAGTCCATGAAAATGGCAAGTTGATCCAGCTGGTGGAGAAACCCCAGGAGTTTGTGAGTGATTTAGCCAGTACCGGGCTGCATGTCTTTACCCGGGATATTTTTGATTGCCTGAGACGTATCGAAAAATCCGCACGGGGCGAGCTGGAAGTTTCTGCCGCCACTAATTTATTGTTGGAGAAAATGCCTGTCCAATGTCTTGATACAAAAGGGTATTGGATTCCCATCGGATATCCATGGAACCTGTTGCAGGCAAATGAATTTCTCCTGGAGAACCTGAAAAGTAAAGTCGATGGGGAAGTGGAACCTGGAGCCGTCCTGAAAGGAAATGTAGTAATCGGTAAAGGGACTATTATCCGGTCTGGCGCCTATATTGAAGGCCCTACCTTGATAGGGGAAAATTGCCTGATTGCTCCGGCGACCCATATCCGGGCAGCAACTTCCATTGGCGATAATGTGATTATCGGCCACTCGGTGGAAATCAAAAATTCCATTATCATGGATGGAACGGTCATAAATCATGGCAGCTATATTGGGGATTCCATAATCGGGGAAAAAGTAGATATCGGGTCGGCAACGATTGTGGCTAATTGGCGGCATGATAGTAAAAATGTGAAATCAGTCGTGAAAGCCCAGCTGGTAGATACGGGACGGCAACGGTTTGGCACAGTGATTGGGGACTGTGCCCGTACGGCTATTAAAACCGGCATCTATCCCGGACGGAAAATCTGGCCTTGTATGGCAACCAATCCGGGCGAAACCCTGAAGACGGACCTGACTAATAAAAAAATGGATTAATACTCATACCGATGAGAAATCTTTTAAGGGGGCCTTTCTTATTTGAGGGAAGCCTCTTTATTTATCGCAGGATGGATGGGATTATAGCCTGTCAAATGGAATGCCGAAGTAAATTGAGTTACAGCAATACCGATTATTGAAAACAATATACTTGGATTCAATCATAGGGGCTTGATAAAAAACATTTATAATCCTCCAGCCATAGAGGGTCCCAATCTACCAGTTAAGGATTGGCAATGTTTTTTTTGCAAGGACATCATGATTATATTGGATGCCAGGGGGATAGAGCTGGGTTTTATCTTACTTAAAATGAAAGATAATAATTGGTTTGGCCGCATCGATAGATTTCATTTCAAATGGGGCAGGGTAATCACTCTGCTATCTATTATCCTATTGTTGTTCCTGGGAATAGAGGGTAGCCGATATTTTAACCACTGTTCAGAAAAGCTATTTATCTCAGAACCGAAAGAGATATCCGGGCGATATTCAATTCAGGTTGTGAAGAGTAAAAGGGTCATGGAACTATATAGGGATGGAAAAATAATCGGCCGATTCCGAACAGCCTTGGGCCGGTCTCCAGTGGGACAGAAACATGTTGAGGGAGATTGTAAAACTCCAGAGGGTGTTTTTTATATTTGTACTCGAAACGAGAAGAGCCAATATCATTTATTTCTTGGCTTGAGTTATCCTAATGTTCAAAATGCTCAGGAAGGGCTTCTGGCTAAAATTATCAATCAGGGGGACTTTGCTCAGATTGATAAAGCTATTTCGACAAAACAGCAGCCTCCTTGGAATACTCCATTAGGTGGAGCGGTTGGAATCCATGGAGGTATAAATTTTATCGATTGGACAGGGGGATGTATTGCCCTATCCAATAAAGATATGGATATCCTCTGGAAATATGCTTCTATGGGTACTGAAGTCAGGATATCCCCCTGAAGTATAATCTCTCGATCAGTGAGCTAATAAAAAAAGGAACCTTTATAGAAGAAGGCTCCCGATAATAATTGTCTTTTTCGTTTTATCCCAATGGTTAAGATACAGGAGTTTCTGGAATGGAAGAGTTTACCCGACAGGAAATATTGAATCATGTAGGCCCATGCTCCCTTTTGTGTTAAACCTGTCCAGGTTATTCAGAGGGTGCGGTCGGGAAATGCGCCGCATCTTTATGTAATTATTTGGAAGGGTATTATGATTTTAATGATATCAATCTGCCTCAAGAATATCGGTATTGGCTTAAAGAATTTGAAACTTTTTATAACAACCTGCAAGGATATACCAAAGGGAATTGTCCCGGTTGCCGCAATCATACGGCGGCCAGCCCCGGATGTGTAAAAGGATGTTTGATATTGTCTTGCACTAAAGACCATGGGGTTGATTTTTGCGGAGACTGTTCTGAATTTCCCTGTTTGAAAGTGAATACTTTTTTTAATGAGAAGTTAAGGGCTGCCTGGCTGAAGGGAAATACCCGAATAAAGGAAGTTGGATTCGAACAGTATTTTACGGAAAATAAGAACACGTCCCATTACATCGATTATAAAAAAGCGAAGGAATAACAAGCCAACTGTTTATCTATGGGTAAAAGAGAATAAGCCTTATTAATTAAAAAGCACCCGGAACTATTTATCAGCTCCGGGTGCTTCTCTATTTGTCTCCCACCAGGGGGAACTTATCCATTGGGATTTACTCTTGCCTGCTTATTTGAAACCTTTCAGGAATTTCTTTTCTGCTTTGAAAAGCCGAAGAGTCATTTCCTTGATTTCTGCCGGGGAACAGACAGCTGAAGTTAACGGATCCAGCATGAGGGCATAGATGGCTTTCTCCACACTGCGTTCCACTGCGGCCTGGGATGCCAGTTCAAAAAATCGCATATTGGCATCGCAAAGGGCCGCTACCTGGGGAGGCAGTTTTCCATAGATGCAGGGATTGATTCCGTTTCTATCAATCATGCAGGCCACTTCCACGCACCCATCGGCCGGAAGGTTGGAAATCAGGGGGCCGGCTCCATTTTTCCGGTTCATGACATTGCCATAAATCCGGAACGGGTTATTCTTTTCCCGGGCTTCAATGATCCAGGAGGCATATTCCCAGGTTCTGGGGCCGCCGACCGGGAGTTCTCCTTTGACCATTTTCATGCGTTTCTCATCGGCCGCTTTCCGCCACTGGGGCCAGCCATCGGCATAGAAAGAAGAGCCGCCGTCATATCCGGGACGGCAATATTTGGCAATCAAATCTTTCCGTTTCCGGTAATAGGGAACATATTCAGAGAAATGGCCGGAGGATTCGGTTACAAAATAGCCAAATTGAAGCATGACATCTTTTCTGACCAGGTCCGCTGTATCGTTTGGGTCGGAAGGTTTGCCTGCCAGGTCTTGTTCGGCTTTCATTTTCAAAATAGGGTAAAGGTCTTTTCCCTGGTGGGCCAATTTAGTGAACCATGCCAGGTGATTGATTCCGGCGCATTCCCACTGCATTTCTTCATAGGGGACACCGGCTCTCCTTGCCAGAATATGGCTGGTTCCCTGAACGCTGTGGCAGAGTCCCACCACTTGCATGGAACTGGAAATCCCAGCGGCCAGGCAAAGCATATTCATGGGATTGGTATAGTTTAAAACCAGGGCATTGGGGCAAAGCTCTTCGGCATCCTGCAGGATTTCCAGGAAGACCGGAATAGTCCGAAGTCCTTTAAAAAGCCCGCCCGGTCCAATGGTATCGCCAATACACTGGTCCACACCATATTCCAGGGGGATATCATTATCAAACCGGACACATTCCACCCCGGAGACCTCAATGCAATTAATCAGATAATCAGAATCAGCCATGACCTCCCGGCGTTTTGCGGAGGCAATCACCTTCACATCTTTCCGGCCCAGGTTTTTTACCAGGGTTTTTACCAGCCCGACATTGAGTTTTAATCGTTTCTCATCAATGTCCACCAGAGCGATGGTAAGGGGACCGCTTCCCGGAATCTGTAGCACATCATTCATCAAGGGAGGGGTGAAAGCGCTGCCGGCTCCAAAGAATGTCAGTTTGAAGGGGCGATTGATGACCCCGGGTAAACCAATCTGGCTGTCAGCGGATTTCATGTGTTCCGCGTGGCCTTTTGATTCGGTTTTCTTAGCCATGAGTATTCATTTCTCCTGAAAGATTTATTGGAATATACAAAAAATAATTATACCTTATCCCCTTTTCTTCAGCAGAATAATTGATGGCAGGAAGGTTCTCTGGGAGGCAGGGATGTTTTTATTAAGGTATAATGCCGATTGGAAAATTGGATGGGATTATCATATTATTATTTTTGGTTTTTCTGATGGGTTCTACCATCCAGGATATTACAGGAATTAAGCAGGACGAAAATGGAAACCAACAATTTCACCAGCCCGGATAAAAGCTTTATTGAGATGTGGGTATTTTGCAAGGCATGGCAGATAGAAATGCTGAAGGAATCTTTACGGCAGGAAGGTATTGTCTGCTATTCGAATTGGAGTCCTGTAGATCAAATGGGGAAAAGAGATAAAGGATCGCCGGCTGCAGGTCCATTCAACCATTCTCTTTTTGTGGCGGCCAGCCAGTTGGATATCGTTAAAGAGGTCATCGATAATTTCCCCCTCAGAGATGTAAAAGTAACTCTCTATGATGAGGGGAATAAGCCACCTCAAATTTCCTCACAAACCCCTCAGCCCTTATCCGCCGGGAAAATTATATTTTATTTTCTTAGCCTTGTCCTCCTCTTACTTCTCCTTTCCTTACTGATTATCTATGGATTACACCCCGGTTCTACCCTGGGATAACCCCCTTGAACAGAATCCGCCGGGAAACCAGGAAAATAAAAAGCCCCTGTCTTCTTTGCAGAAAGACAAGGGGCTTGGATAAACTTTGAAAAAGGGTGCTAAGTGAAATCGCTGGGTACTTATTTGATTTCGACTTTGGCGCCGGCAGCTTCGAGCTGTTTTTTGACTTCTTCAGCTTTGGCTTTTTCAACTTTTTCGACGACCGGTTTCGGTGCGCCTTCAACCAGGTCTTTGGATTCTTTCAGGCCGAGGTTGGTGATGGCGCGGACTTCTTTGATGACGCCGATTTTGTTGGCGCCGACTTCAACGAGAACGACATCAAATTCAGTCTGTTCTTCAACGGCGGCAGCCGGAGCACCGGCTCCACCTGCAGCAGCTACAGCCACAGGAGCGGCGGAAACGCCGTATTTTTCTTCGAGGGCTTTTACCAGTTCAGCCAGTTCAATCACTGACATCGTATCTATCGCTTGAATGAGTTCATCTTTAGTCATTGTATAAATCTCCTTAAGTTGGGTGTTTCAAATTTGTCTGATTTTTTATCAGGGCAACGGTTTTAAGCCGCGGCCTCTAGGCAACCGCCGTTAGGCAGCCGCTTCTTCTTTCTGTTTCTTGATCTGGTCGAGTACGTTGACGAAGCCAAATATCGGGCCTTGCAAAACTCGGACAAATCCGTAAAGCGGCGAGGAAAGGGCACCCACCAGTTTTCCGAGCAGCACTTCCCGTGAGGGCAGGCTGGCCAGAGCTTTGATTTGCTCAGCACTCAGCAGGGCATTATCCATGACCCCAGCTTTGACGACCAGTTTCTCATGATCTTTCGCAAAATCCATCAGGGCTTTCGCGGCCGCCGCCGGGTCTGCGTTAACATAGACAACCGCCACCGGACCGATAAAATAATCCATGAATTGGCCCATACCCGCATTTTCCATGGCAATCTTGGTCAGCCGGTTATGCACGACTTTATATTCGGCATTGGCTTTACGAAGAGCTCCACGCAGTTCCCACATTTCTTTAACTGTAAGTCCTCGGTATTCGGTAATATAAAGAGCCTCTACCGATTTGAGCTTTTCAGTTACCTGGGCAACTTCATCAATTTTATATTGTTTAGGCATCTACTCACCTCCCTTCTGTCCAAACAAAAATCCCCAACGAAGGCCGGCTTCGATGGGGATTTCGATTCAGACAGGTGGCCAGGCCGGGGTCCTGAACAATCAGGGGTGTTCCTCAAACTGGCTACCTGCCTCATCCACTCATCTGTCTCGGCTGGTTGAACCCGGGTGGGGGTCAATTATTCCTTCCATAAAGGAACCGGCGGTCTTCGACTGACGATTATTAGGTTGTATCTTTTAAACAGGTAAGAATATAATACTATAAATAGGCTGGTTTCGACAATATCCCCCAAAATCCAGATTTTTGGCAAGGAATCCCCTGAAATTAGCTTTGATTGGAAGGAAAGGCGTTATGAGGGTATTTCTAGGCAATTCCCCTTGGCAAAAAGAGGGTTTTTATGGAGTGAGAGCGGGGTCCCGATGGCCTCATTTTGAGCGATGTGGGTCTGGTTATATGCCTTTCCCCTTCTTTTTAGGGTACGCAGCGGCGGTTTTGGAGAAAGATAACCAGGAAGTCCAGCTGGTTGATGGGATAGCCGAAGGATTGAGTTCCCAGCAATTTCTCCAGAAAGTCATTGAATTTAAACCTGAATTAGTTCTCCTGGAAGTGGCTACCAGTTCTTTTAATGTGGATATGGCTATGGCTCAGGAGATTAAAAAATCCCTGCCTGAATGCAAGCTGGCATTTTGCGGCCTGCATATTTTCATGTATGACCCTCGGTTTTTGGAAGAAAATCCCCTGGCGGATTATGTTGTGGAAGGGGAATACGAATATACCTTGAGAGACCTGGTCCGGCTCCTGAGCGAAGGTAAAGACCTCTCAGGCTGTCTGGGATTATATTATCGGAAAGAGGGCAAGGTCGTCCATACCGGCAAACGGCCTTTGATTGCCAATCTGGATGAATTACCCTGGCCGGCCCGGCATTTCCTGCCCATGGATAAATACCATGATAATCCCGGGGGTATCCCGGATCCCTGCCTCCAGGTTCATTCCAGCCGTGGTTGTCCTTTTCAGTGTGTTTTTTGCGCCTGGCCTCAGATTATGTATGGAGACCATTCTTACCGGGTCCGTAATCCAGTGGATGTGGTGGATGAGATTGCCTGGTGCAAAGAAAAATATGGAATTAAATCTTTTTATATAGATGATGATACCTTTAATATCGGCAAACCCCGGTTATTGATGTTTGCCGAGGAATTGAAGAAACGGAATCTCTGTCTCCCCTGGGCGGCGATGGCCCGGTCAGATACCTGTGATTTTGACACCCTGGAAAAACTCCGGGATGCCGGAATGGTGGCAATCAAATATGGAGTCGAATCGGGAGATCAGGAGATAGTCAATGCCAGTGGCAAGAATCTGAATTTAGAGACCCTTCGTAAAGCTGTTAAACGGACCAAGGAGCTGGGGGTGAAAGTCCACCTGACCTTTACCTTTGGGCTTCCGGGAGAAACTTACGAAACGGCGGAACGCACCATTCAGCTGGCTTTGGGATTAGACCCTGATTCTCTGCAATTTTCCCTGACCACTCCTTATCCCGGCAGCAAGTTTTTCGATATGTTGGAATCCAAGGGGCATTTACTCAGCAAGGACTGGGACCTCTATGACGGGTATAATAATGCGGTAACCCGGACGGATGAACTGGGGCCTGAAGAATTGGTCAAGATTCTCCGGGATGCGGAAAAACGCTGGTCCCGGCACCGGATTTACCGAGTCCTCCGGGGATATGAGTTTAAGCGTTTTGCCAAAGGGGTTATTCAAAATCCCGGAAAAGCGACTCTCCGCTTGAAGGAATTTCTGACCCATGGCAGGATGTAAGCTGAACCGGGGATATTTTTCTTAGAAAATGACGAGCCAAACAAAACAACACAGCCGGCTGCCTCGACTTCTGGGCCTGACTTTATTTACAGTCTGGTCTTATCTGGTGATATTATCTACCGGCAAGAAAATCATCCAGCCCAAACTTTCTGAGCTTCCCGGGAAATCCAAGACATCATGAATATCCTGCTGTTGAACAGATTTGATATCTACAGTATTCCCGGGACCATTCGGATGGTGGAGTTATCCCTGCAGTTTGTCCGAAAAGGGCATCAGGTTACCCTCTGCTATTACCCCAATGAGGAGAGAAGGAAGTATCTTCCCCTATTAAGGCATTCAGACCCGGAAGGGGTCAGGGTGGTCAGGCTTCCCGGCAGTAAAACTGATTTTCTCAGGAATCTGCAAACCATTCGTTCTCTTGCCCGTGATACCGATATCATTCATTTCCAGAAATGTTTCCCGGAAACCGCACTCCCGGCTCTTTGGGCTGCTTATTTGGAAGGTAAGCCGCTCCATTATGACTGGGATGATTTGGAAATCGCTTTTGTTCCTCAATGGACCCGGTCTAAAGGTATTTATAACCTGGTGGCGGCGTATGAAAATCGGCTGCCGGCTATGGTGGATTCCCTCTCTTATTCTACTTCCCATGTGAAGCAGCTGGCCCTCCAAAGGGGCGCCAGAGAAGAAACAATGTTCTGGGCTCCGGTTGGTGGGGATCTGGAGAAGTTCCATCCCGGCAGGACCGGGGAGGCCCTCAAGAAAAAGCTGGGGGAGGGGTATCGATATATTGTTTATATCGGCCAACTGGAAGAGGGTTCTTATGCGGAGCTTCTCATCCGGGCGGCTGAAGGTGTCATTGCCCAATATCCGGATATCCGGTTCCTGGTGGCGGGGGGAGGCCATCGGCTGGCTGACTTGCAGGCCTTGGCTAAATCCCTGAAACTGGATGAAAAAGTCCTGTTTACCAATTATGTCCCCCATTCAGATATCCCAGATTATGTGGGGCTGGCGGAGATTTGCGTAGCCTGTTTTGAGGATAATGAACTGACCCGCTGTAAAAGTCCCCTGAAAATTGCCGAATATCTCTGTGCCGGGAAACCGATTGTGGCTTCCAATGTGGGAGATATCCCGGAAATGGTCAAGGGAGCCGGAGCAGTGGTCCCTCCGGGAGATTGGCAATCCCTGAGCCAAGCCTTGCGGGAGCTTCTGGCCCATCCCGAAAAACTGGATGCCATGAAAAAGATTGCCCGTTTACAAGCTGAAAAATATTATAACTGGTCAGTCCTGGCCGACCGATTCCTGGAAAATTATCAGAAAGTTATTTCTTCATGCAAAGGACCCGGTCAATAGATGAAGGAAGTAACCCTTTATATTCCCTGTTATAATGCTGAAGCTTTTATCCGGAAATGCCTGGACAGTGTCATGGCCCAGACCTATCCCATCAGGGAATTATTGATTATTGATGACGGATGCACCGATAAAACCCTTGAGATTGTCAAAGAATATCCCCAAGCCAAAGTCATTCAGCATCCCGGGAATCTGGGGTTGGGCGCTGGACGAAATACGGCGCTGAAATCAGCCAAAACGGAATTTATTGCCAATCTGGATGCGGATTGTGTGGCAGAGCCGGATTGGCTGGAAAAATTAATATCCGAGATGACTGAAGAGACCCTGGCCGGAGTCGGGGGAAAGCTTTTAGAATCTTATCAGGAGGCTCTGCCGGATTATTGGCGTTCCATCCACATGAAACAGCATTGGGGTGAATCTATCCTCCGGAATCCCGATTGGATTTGGGGACATAGCGCCCTCTTCCGGGTTTCTGCCCTTCGTAAAGCAGGAGGGTATAATGAGCAGTACCGTACCAATTATGAGGATTTGGATATTTCCCGGCGGCTTCGGGAAACTGGATTTGATTTGGCATACCAGCCGGAAGCTGTCGTTAAACACCTTCGCAGAGATACCTCCCTCAGTGTCCTTCGTACCCGGTGGCGTTGGACAGCCCTGGGCGTCCATGGACCCATTACCCTGGTTGAAATCCTGAAAAATCAGGGTAGGAACCTGGGCCGGGTATTAAAATATGCGGCACAGGATTTGGTCCATGGCAGGCTTTCTTTACTCGGACTCGATTTCGCGTTAGGATTTTACTCAGTATATGCGGATTTTCGGAGTTTGTTGTGTCGGTAATAACGGATATGGTTAATGATGGGTTTAGCAGAAAGCGGCCGGTATGTTCCATTTTTGGGCTTCCGATTGACCGTTTAACGGTCCGGGAAGTTGTGGAAAAAGTGGAATCTTTTATTGTGTCCAAAGAATCCCACCAGGTAGCCTACCTGAATGCCCATTGCATAAACCGGGCCTTTGAAGACCCTGAATATCGGGATATATTGAAACAATGTGATTTAGTCTATCCAGACGGCATGGGAGTCGTCTGGGCATCCCATCTGACCCATTCTCCCCTTCCCGAGCGGGTGAATATTGGGGACTTCCTGATTCCTTTCCTTCAGCTTTGTGAAACAAAAGGGTATAAAGTCTATTTTCTGGGGTCGGACCCCGGGGTGGCTCAAAGGGCGGTAGAGAATTTTCTGGAAAGTGTCCCCGGCCTGAAAGTAGCCGGTATCCATCATGGCTATTTTACAAAGGATGAGGAAAAGAACATAATAAAAGAGGTTCAGGAGACTCGGCCGGATATTTTAATTGTCGGGTTTGGAGTTCCGGACCAGGAAAAATGGATTTATCGGCATCTGCCGGTTTTGAATGTCCCGGTGGTTTGGGGAGTAGGCGCTTTACTGGAATATTATTCAGGGAAAGTCAGCCGGGCCCCTTACTGGATGAGAGCCAATGGACTGGAATGGCTTTATCGGCTGATTCTGGAACCGGGCCGGATGTGGAAACGTTACTTAATAGGGAATATATTATTCATCATGAGAGTCCTTGCCTTGGTTTTTGTGGATATTCTGGCAGCAGCGGCTGCCTGGTTTTCAGCGTATGGGTTACGATATGCCCTCAGTGGAGTCATGGGGCCCATCAATGACATTAGAACTTACCTCTATGCCTTCCCGGTCATATTGATTCTATGGGTATTTTGCTCAGCCTGGTATGGGCTGTATCACCGGAAAAAACCCCTTTCGGTTTATCAGGAGTTTTATTCCATTCTTAAAGCCTCAGTGCTGGCATGGATTATCTCTATGTCGGTTGCCTTTTTAATTAAGGAATGGGATTTGGGCCGGTCAGTCATCATGATTGCGGGCATCTTGAATTTCCTTTTCCTGCTGATTACCCGGCAATTGGGATACTTTTTGAAATGGCATAAGAAATTGAACTAATCCCCCCGATATCGGTAAATTCATCAAAAAATTGGATTTTAAAAAGGCGAAAAAGTCCTTCAGCCGGCTAAAAAACATGAAGGTATCGGCTAATATTAGAACCTCATATTCCGGGTTACCTTATCAAGGCCTTATACTCTCAGAAAGAGGGCAGGATGGATTTATTCCAGAGAAATGATGAATTGAAAGAGAAAATTGATAAGTTTCGGCCTTTTGACGGGGAGCTTTTGAAACAAATTAGAGGCTACTACCGAATAGGACTTACCTGGTCCAGTAATGCTTTGGAAGGCAAAGCTCTCAACCTGATTGTATTTTTTACAATCAGGCCAGAATCTCTTTCCAGAAACTCTTGCCGGATTTCCACGATTCCAACAGCAAGGCCTCACTAAGGGTGGCAGCGACATCGGCAAAACTCCCCCGGGTCCCCAGATTGATATTCTGCTGAATCTTTTTGCCATAAACCAGGAGGGGTACATATTCCCGGGAATGGTCGGTACTGGGGGTGGTAGGGTCGCAGCCATGGTCAGCGGTGATAATCAGGACATCTTCATCTTTCATGCTTTCTATGATTCGGGGAAGATAATCATCAAACCCTTTCAAGGATTGATAGAATCCGGGGCAATCATTCCGATGGCCATACATCATATCGGTATCGACCAGGTTGGTGAAGATAAGTCCCTGGGTTTTATCCAGGATGGCTTCGATGGTAGCCCGGGTGCAGGCATCATTTCCTTTGGAATGGACAGCTTCGGTCAGGCCGACTCCGGCAAAGATATCCTCAATTTTCCCGATACCCACTACATCTTTTCCTGATTCTTTGAGGGCATCCAGGATGGTTTTATCGGTCGGTTTCAGGGAGAAATCGTGGCGTCTTTCGGTTCGGTAGAAATTACCGGGAGTTCCCAGGAAGGGCCGGGCAATGACTCTGCCGACCGCATGTTTCCCGATCAACAAATCCCGGGCCATCTGGCAATATCGGTATAATTCTTCAATAGGGACTATTTCTTCATGGGCTGCTATCTGGAAGACACTGTCAGCCGAGGTATAGACAATCAACTTCCCGGTTTTCAGGTGTTCTTCTCCCAATTCTTTGATAATCTCAGTTCCCGATGCCGGCTTGTTACCCAGGTAACCCCGCTCGGTCTGCTGAGTGAAAGGAATCAATATTTCTTCAGGGAACCCCTGAGGGTAGGTGGGGAAGGCTTCGGGTGTTACCAGTCCGGCGATTTCCCAATGGCCATTGGTGGTATCTTTGCCTCCCGAAAGTTCTGCCATCTTTCCATAATTGCCGAGGACATGAGCGCAGGGACACATCCCTTCGATGGTTGTTATCTTTCCCAGTCCCAGTTTTTCCAGGTGAGGCAGGTGGAGTCCTCCCACCGCCCGGGATAAATTGACCAGGGTATTGCTGCCTTTATCTCCAAATTTATCAGCATCAGGGAGTTCCCCGATACCCACAGCGTCCAAGACAATAATGATAAACCTGTTTATCGAAGCAGAATCCATTTTTCAACAATCCCTTTCTTTGGCGGAAATGATACCCAAAACCTTATTCGATTTGTTTTAATATCTCAATGACCAGCCGGGTAAACCGATTTCCCATTTCTTTGGCAACTTTCAAGACTTCTTCATGGGTAACCGGGACCAGGTTGTCCGATTGAATCACATCGGTGATGGCTGAAAACCCTAATACCTTGATACCTGTCTGCCGGGCGACCAATACCTCCGGGACAGTGGACATACCGACTGCATCAGCTCCTATAGTCTTTAACATCCGGATTTCTGCCTGAGTTTCATAATTGGGTCCGGATACAATACAATATACCCCTTCTTTCAGGGTCATTCCCAAAGAAGAAGCAATATCTTTTGACAGCTGTCGAAAATCTGGATGGTAGGCATGGGTCATATCCGGGAATCGGGGGCCCCATTCTTCCAGGTTAGGCCCCAATAAGGGATTATTTCCCAATAAATTGATATGGTCGGTGATCAGCATGATATCCCCGGGGACCATGCCATTCTGTAACCCTCCGGCGGCATTGGTAACAATCAGGTTAGATATCCCCATGGCTTTCAGGACTCTGACATAAAAGGTAACCTGTTCTATGGGATACCCTTCATAATAATGCCATCGGCCCTGGAAACAGAGCACCTCGTTATTTCCAGCTTTCCCATGGACCAGTTTACCGGCATGGCCTTGGACCGAGGAAAGGGGAAAATTCGGTATTTCCTTATAATTCAATGATTTGATTATATCCAGATGCTCCACCAGCCCCCCTAATCCTGACCCCAGCATAATGGCTGTTTTCGGGGTTCCGGGGAGATGGGTTTTTAGAAAATCGGCTGTTTCATTGATTTTTGCCTGATATTGCTGGAGGTCTTGAATCATTTTTCTTCCTCTTCCGGGGTCAGTCTTTTGATGACTTCTTCCCGTTCCATCCCGATGATTTTAACGATTTTATGCCGGGTCCTGATTCCGGTGATGATGGTGATATTGGTTTTAGGAACATCCAGGACTTTGGAAAGCATCTTTAATAATGCGGAATTAGCTTCTGAATCTACCGGGGCGGCAGTGGTCCGGGCCCATAAAACATTCCCCCTGAACCCCTGCAACTCGTTTTTACTGGCTCGAGGCTGTACTTTTATCTCAATAATGGTGTCTGCCATAAGGTTTTTTGCTCTGACTCCCTGTGATTAATATATTCTCTAATGATACTTAACGATTCATTATTTGGCAAAATCTTTTCTCTCTCCATCTTTCCTTTTGGGGCCTTTATCCCCTTCTTTTTAGCTGGTTTTGCCAAATTGGCAGGATGTTCCCTGATGTACACTCATATCCGGTGAATAACGGAGGGGTTACGGAGTGCCTCAGACCCTCTCCGTTAAAATTCCCTTTAAAAGCAGGGTCTGAGGCTGTACCAAAAGGTGCAATTGAAACACCGAAAGAGAAAAACAATTCTTGCAGATGATTGTATAATCTAGGAGAGATGTTATGCGATATTATACTGGGATATGGTGATAAGTATGAAATCTACAAATAATAATTATCGTTTTATCGATTTATTTGCAGGTATAGGTGGTTTTAGACTTGCCTTAGAGTCTAGGGGAATGACTTGTGTTTTTTCATCCGAATGGGATGCTAGGGCACAAAAGACTTATAAAGAAAATTATGGTGAAAATCCTGAAGGGGACATTACTAAAATAAATGAAAGAGATATCCCTAAACATGATATCTTATGCGCAGGTTTTCCATGCCAGGCCTTTAGTATTTCCGGAAAACAAAAAGGTTTTCAAGATACGAGAGGAACTTTATTCTTTGATATTGCAAGGATTGCCCAATATCACCAACCTAAAGTGTTGTTTCTTGAAAATGTAAAAAACCTGGAAACACATAATAATGGAAAAACGATCAAAACAATATTAACCACCTTAGAACAAATAGGATATGAAACATATTATTCAGTTTTAAATGCTAGTTTATATGGGGCCCCAACAGCTAGGGAAAGATTATATTTCATTTGTTTTAATAAATCTTTAAAAATAAAAGAATTTATTTTTCCAAATCCATCATTTGATCAAGTTAATATTAGAAATCACATATTTAGCGATAATATCTCCGATTTGATTATTAATAGAAAAGATATTAAGCTTTACAACAAAATAATCGAACCTGATATGTATGGAAGTTATCCTTTAAAACCTATCAGAATTGGTATTATCAATAAAGGTGGTCAGGGAGAAAGAATCTATAGTGATTTAGGCCATGCAATAACTTTTTCAGCTTATGGGGGAGGAGCTGGCGCTAAAACTGGAGCCTATTTAATTAATGGAATTGTTAGAAAACTATCACCTCAAGAATGTTTAAGTATTATGGGGTACTCGCCTGATTATATATTGCCTGTAAATCGTACTCAAGCATATCAACAAATCGGAAATAGTGTTGTCGTAACAGTGCTAAAAAAAATAGTGGATTCTTTCATTAAGAAAATGGAGTAAGAATGCGATTACATGACGGTTCTAAAACTGCTAAAAGAGGATTTGCAAAAGAAAAAGAAGTGGCTAGTAAATTTAATAATTGGAAAAATGATGATATTGCTAAAGAATGGCTCATTATCATGGGATATAAACTTGATGAAATTGAGAAGGTTGAGGCTACGATTCTACATGGTCATAAAACTGATGTTCAAGTGGGGGTGATAATATATCATAAAGAAGGTGTGGATTATAGAAATATCTCTGTAAAGTTAGTCAGTAGTAAAGTGAACTTAAATCAGATAGATAAAAGATGGGTTGATAAATATAAAGAATTATGGAATATTCCTGATGATATTGTGCATATTTTGAAATTATATACTGGAGAAATAAAACATAATCGAAAAGATCTTAGGAAATCCGAGAGGATGTTTCTAGATGAATTTCCAATTAGGGATCAAGAAAAGGTTGTAAAATTTTTTACAGATAATAAAGTATTGATAATCAATGATGTTCTTCGAGGAAGAGCTCCTCACCCTGCAGAGTGGATGTTAGTTGCTCATATAAGCGAGTCAGGGGAAAGATGGGTTCTAAAACATATGCATAACGTGATAAGTCATTATTTCATTGGGGATGTACATATCAATAGAAATGGCAATCTTTATATAGGTAGTATTCGTATGCAAAGAAAAGGTGGTGATAAGGGGAAAAACTCGGCGAACATGTTGCAATTCAAAGCCAATCCATTAGAATTATTTAATATATAAGTATTATGACTGATTCAGTTTCAAAGAAAACTCGATCATTGATAATGAGCCATATTAAATCAAAAAATACTGTAATAGAAAAAGTATTTAGATATTTTCTATGGAAGGAAGGTATTAGGTACAGATTAAATTCAAAACTATTTGGAAAACCTGATATTTCTATAAAAAAATATAAATTAGTTGTATTTGTTGATTCATGTTTTTGGCATGGATGTAAAGAGCATTGCAGAATACCCCATTCAAATACCAAATATTGGAAAGAAAAGATAAATAGAAATATAACAAGAGATAATGAAGTATCTCAATATTATGTTGATAATGGATGGAAAATAATAAGAATTTGGGAACACCAAATAAATGATACCAGAGAAATCCAAAAATCTATTAAAAAGATTTTATTGTATATAAAATCAGTCAAAGAAGATCTATAAAATATTTTTCTATTCCTCTCATAAAGGGGGGATAAATGATACCCCGGTCAGTTACCCAGCCGGTAATCAGTTCATTAGGAGTTACATCAAAGGCCGGGTTATAGGTTTTGACTTCAGTGGGGGCGGTCTGTTTGCCAAATCCGCAGATGATTTCTTCCGAGGGCCTTTCCTCAATGGGAATATGGCTCCCATCGGGAATGGCAAAATCGATTGTGGAGGTGGGAGCTACTATATAAAAGGGAATCTTATGATAGTTGGCATTAATGGCAACACTATAGGTGCCGATTTTATTGGCCGTATCCCCATTTTTAGCGATACGGTCGGCGCCTACAAAAATGGCATTGATTTTCCCCTGTTTCATGACCATGGCGGCCATATTATCGCAAATCAGGGTCACATCGATATTATTCTCCATCAATTCCCAGGTGGTGAGCCGGGCACCCTGAAGCAGGGGCCGGGTCTCATCAGCATAGACTTTGATATGTTTCCCCTGTTCGGTCGCCCGGTAGATGACCGCTAAGGCTGTTCCATAATCCGAGGTGGCCAGCCCGCCGGCATTGCAATGGGTAAGGACGGTATCCCCGTCTTTCAGCAGAGAGGCCCCGTATTCCCCCATTTTCCGGCACATTTCCCGGTCTTCTTCAAATATCCGTAAGGATTCAGCTTTCAGTTTATTGATTAATTTCCCGATGGGGAGGGAGGAATTATCCTCGGCGGTTTTCCGCATCCGCTCGATGGCCCAGGCCAGATTGACTGCTGTCGGCCGGCAGCCTTTGAGGTAATCAGCCACTTTATCCAACTCGGATTTGAAATCGGCATAGGAGCCGGCTTGGGAATTCTGGATTCCCAATACCACCCCGAAAGCTCCGGCTACCCCGATGGCAGGCGCTCCCCGGACTCTCAGCCTTTTGATGGCTTCCCAGACTTCCTCGGGGGTGCTGTATTCCTTATAAACCTTCTGTAAAGGCAATTCAGTCTGGTCAATAATCCTGACTTTATCTTCAATCCATTCAATCGTATTAACCGGCATGGATGTCCCCTTCCCTGAACATATTTTCATTTTCCTACTATTATAAGGGTATTGGCTGGAAGGAGGGAGATTTTAGGGGTGTTTTGATTGTTCTTCTAACTTATGAATACTTATTAACCTGAGTTTTTCATTTTCAGAATCATCAGGGTTAGGCTACCCTGGAGTTTCTCACCATTGCTGAGCTGTTTCAATCATTTTTATCTGCTGGATATAATCAGGTTGGGCATTATCGAAGATTCCTTCCACAAAGAAGAGCTTATAATCTTTATCTCCATCAAAGGCATTTTAGGGAGAGGGATAGGGTTTGTCAAATAATGTGGGTTTACTGGAGCCAATGGGAAGAGTATACTACCAATTAAGCAGTCTTAGCATTAAAGGAATAAACTGGTCCGTATCTTTCGCCAGGTAACTTTCCAATACCTCGATATTATCAACTTGTTAAATTCAAATCCTTCTCTCTCTGCCCCCCTGAGCCTGATCCACAGCTCTATCTGTTCAATTAAGCTGTTTTTTATTGGACACTTGTGATCTCCGATATTAATTTATATTTATATTGTTTGCGTCTTGAGTGGGTATTATCGATGATATCTTCAGTAAAAAAGGAACTCATAATCCTTTGTACCATTTCCTATTGCTAATATTTAGCAGTTCTCTAAAATGGACATGGTTCTTTCTGGTAAATAGCTTGATTTCTCTATGGAGTTCTATGGAGGGCAGGGTGGCTTGTCAGTGAAAGTAAGTTGAATTAATTTTCAATTTGTCTTTTTCGGTCAAGAAAGGATTTATGTGATTTGATATATTTTTTACAGGAGGAATCAAATGGGTCCCTTAAAGAATCCTTGCGGTCCAGAGGATGCAGGATCATATAAAAGACCATATCAATGAAGAAATAGAGCTGGAAGAAGTCCTTAGGGTCTCTGGATATTCTCAACGGCATGCGACCCGGATATTCAAGGAATTACTGGGAAAAACTCCCCTTGAGTATGTAAAAGCTATTCGATTAACCCAGAGTGCCAGAGAACTATTAAAAGATAAAGAAAATATTTTAGATATTGCCATGAATACTCTTTTTGAAACCCATGAGGGATTTACCCGGGCTTTTACAAATAAATTTGGTATCACTCCCCAGCAATATCGAAAAGAAAGGCCTCCGGTTAACTATTTTGTTCAATATCCCGTTAAGCATAGCCATTCAAATCATTGTGGTAAGGAGGAAATATCTATGGAAAGCAAGGAAAAAACGTTTTATTGCACTGTCAGCATTGTGGAAAGGCCCAAGAGAAAAATAATCCTCATGCGGGCAAAAAAAGCCCATGATTATTGGTCTTTCTGTGAGGAAAAAGGGTGTGATTGGGAAGGTTTATTTAATAGTATTGAATGCCGGATAGATAATGCAGCCATATTGGAATTGCCGGAAAAAATGATGATGAAAGGTACGACCCATTGTGCCGCCGGGGTTGAAGTCCCCGCTGATTATGCAGGTAAAATCCCCGATGGCTGTGAGCTTATTGAAGTCTCAGGCTGTTCTATGCTGTATTTTCAATCTGAACCCTTTGAAAATGAAGATGATTATGCCGAGGCTATCAACAATATCTCCAGAGCCATCAAGAGTTATGATCCCCAACGGTATGGTTATGAATATGCTTATGAATTGGCTCCTAAATATAATTATGGGGCTTCTACGGAAATGGGTGCCAGGCAAGCTCTTCCTGTTAGAAAACTTAAGTAAGCATAATAAATTATGTATCTTGTGCCTCTAATGGGTTCTTCTGATTTTACTGGGAGCTATTATTCCGGGCACAGCCCTACATTAAGAAGGTTGATAGGGACAGATGAGGGGAGTAAATCGTATGGAAAATACCCGTCTCCCCTTCCTTTTGACAGCTGTCAAAAAACCAACCTATTTAATTTCAATATTCTATAATTTTGCTTCTGAGGTAAATCAGGGAATTCCTTAAACTATTGAAGCTGTTTTTATCCTCTTCTTTTTACTATAAGGGACCTTTCTGACTTGAGGTGTTAATCAGGGGGTTAGGTGGATCAACCTCAGGCTTTAGCCAGAGAAGGTTTACTCATGAGTCGATCCCCTTGTTCACACTTTTCCCGGAGAGTCATTTATACCCGGTCAGTATGAATAAAGCTTTTATAATAAAAATATTTCCGGGGGTGTTATTGCCGACTAAGAGGTGTTAACCTAAAACTGGGAAAGATAAGGGGTGATAAAGTCGGTTATTTAGAACAGGCTATCAATCGGGTCGGATAAAATATTTTAACTGTTTTTCATTGATTTTACAGCGTTTTTGAAAATAGTGAAAAAAGAGGCTTGAAATAACAGGGGATAACGTGTTAAATTAGTAAGCTCTGGAAAAATGACAGCAAATTCCCATCGGAATCTGACTGAATAAGAGATAGGTTACAGAAAAGGGACCCTTACCCACTTGACAAGGGGACCCGAATTATTGTAACTTATTAATTCTCTCCCTCTTTGCAGGTTGAGGGGAGGAGAGAGCCTTCAAAGTAGGAACCCGGGTTGAATAACCGGGCAAACCCCACAGAGTCGGTTTGCTGTTACAGAACATTTTGATTATTACCGGAGTGTCTTTTCTTCAGACGCTCAACATATTAGATAAAATAAACGTTTAAGAAAGCTCGACAGGAGTCTTGATTCATGCCTACGATTAATCAGATAGTGCGCGGAGCCCGTAAAAAGGTTCAATATAAGTCCAAATCTCCGGCACTGACCAGTTGTCCTCAGCGGCGCGGTGTTTGTGTCCGTGTTTACACGACCACGCCGAAAAAGCCGAACTCCGCATTGCGGAAAGTCGCTCGTGTTCGACTGACTAACGGCTTTGAAGTGACATCCTATATCCCGGGTGTCGGCCATAACCTTCAGGAACACAGCATTGTGCTGATTCGTGGAGGCCGTGTGAAGGACTTACCGGGCGTTCGTTACCATATTGTCCGTGGCGCGTTAGATGCCGTGGGAGTGGAAGGACGCAATCAGAGCCGATCCAAATACGGGACCAAACGTCCTAAAAAATAATTTGTAATCATTAAGCGCGAATCCCGGCATATCGCCGGAGATCGCCATTATGTCTGAAATTAAAAAGTTTAAGAAAGAGACATTATGCCACGTCGATCAATAGCAATTCGAAAAAAAGAACCTCGGCCCGACCAGACCTATAACAGTGTCCTGGTATCCAAGTTCATCAATAATATGATGTACGACGGTAAAAAAGGCACGGCGGACCGGATTTTGAATGATGCCCTGCAGATCATTGAAGAACGGTTGAATGAACCCGGCATTAAGGTTTTTAAGCAGGCCATAGAGAATGTTAAACCGCTGGTGGAAGTTCGTTCCCGGCGTGTTGGCGGCGCCAACTATCAGGTTCCGGTGGAAGTTCGCACGGACCGGAAAATAGCCTTGGCATTTCGCTGGATATTGACCTATTCCCGGGATCGCAAGGGAAAACCCATGGCCGAAAAGCTGGCTGAAGAATTGATGGATGCCTACCGGAATCAGGGTGGCGCTATCAAGAAAAAAGAAGATACCCATAAGATGGCTGAAGCCAATAAGGCTTTTGCCCACTTCAGATGGTAATATAAAAAAACGTATTAATAGTAGAGCAAAAAAAGGATAAAACAGGAATTATATGTCAAGGAGTATTGCCCTAAATAAAGTCCGGAACCTCGGGATTATGGCTCATATCGATGCCGGTAAAACGACAACGACTGAGCGAATCCTCTATTATACCGGACGGATCCATAAAATCGGTGAAGTCCACGACGGTGCGGCTGAAATGGACTGGATGGTCCAGGAAAAAGAGCGGGGAATCACTATTACCTCTGCTACCACGAAATGTATGTGGAAGGACTACCAGATCAATATCATTGATACCCCCGGCCACGTGGATTTTACGGTTGAAGTTGAACGAAGCATCCGGGTGCTGGATGGATCGGTTGCGCTTTTCTGTGCGGTTGGCGGCGTTGAGCCCCAGTCCGAAACAGTCTGGCGTCAGGCCGATAAGTATGGTGTCCCGCGGATTGCTTTCGTCAACAAGATGGATCGAACCGGGGCGGATTTCTTTGACTGTGCTGAGATGATGACAACCCGGCTGGGTGCCAATACCCTTATTATTCAGATTCCAATCGGAGCTGAAGATAAGTTTCAGGGTGTGGTGGACCTTATAAAGATGCAGGCTGTCGTCTGGCATGGTGAAGAACTCGGCGCTAAATATGAATATACAGAGATTCCGGCGGATTTGGTCACTCAGGCCAAAGAATACCGGGATTTGATGATTGAAAAACTGGCCGATTTTGATGAAGTCATCATGCAGAAATATTTAGACGGCCAGGCTGTCAGTGAAGCAGAGATCAAACCCGCTATCCGGCGTGGAACCTTGGACTGCAAAGTGACTCCGGTCATGTGCGGTTCATCCTTTAAGAATAAAGGGGTTCAGCTTTTATTGGATGCCGTGATTGATTATATGCCTTCACCTGAAGATGATCCACTGGTAACCGGGATAAATCCCCGGACCGAAGAAAAAGAGACTCGTCGGGCTGAAGACAAAGAGCCTTTTGCTGCTCTCGCCTTTAAAGTTATGACGGATCCTTATGTCGGGAAACTCACTTATTTCCGTGTTTACTCCGGAGTTTTGTCATCCGGGTCTTATATTTATAATGCCACTTCCGGTAAAAAAGAACGGATTGGCCGGCTGCTTCAGATGCATGCCAATAAACGGCAGGAAATCGAAGAAGTCTATACCGGTGATATTGCAGCCGCTGTAGGCTTGAAAAACACAGGGACCGGCGATACCCTCTGCGATGAAGACCATCCCATCGTTCTGGAAACCATTACTTTCCCTGAACCGGTTATTCAAATTGCTATCGAACCTAAAACGAAAGCTGACCAGGAAAAACTGGGCACTTCATTAGGGCGGCTGGCCGAAGAAGATCCTACATTCCGAGTGAATGTTGACCAGGAAACCGGTCAGACCCTCATCTCAGGAATGGGTGAGCTTCACCTTGAAATTATTGTCGATCGATTGATTCGTGAATTCAGTGTCGATGCCAATGTCGGGAAACCTCAGGTTGCCTACCGTGAAACGATCAAGAAATCCATCGAGCAGGAAGGCAAATTCATCCGCCAGTCCGGCGGCCGTGGCCAATACGGCCATGTCGTCCTGCGGGTGGAATCAATGGAACCTGGATTTGGGTTTGAGTTTGTCAACGAAATCGTTGGCGGCGTAGTTCCCAGAGAATATGTCCCGGCCTGTGAAAAAGGTGTCATTGAAGCCATGAAGTCTGGTGTGTTGGCAGGTTACCCGGTGGTTGATGTGAAAGTAGCATTGATTGACGGGTCTTACCATGATGTGGACTCTTCTGAAATGGCTTTTAAAATTGCCGGTTCTATGGCATTCCAGGCAGGCGTCAAGAAATGTAATCCCGTATTACTGGAACCGATGATGTCTGTGGAAGTCGTTACTCCTGAAGAATTCATGGGAGATGTTATCGGAAACCTGAGTTCTCGTCGAGGTCGTGTTTCAGGCCTTGAAAAACGAGGCAACGGCCAGGTTATCCGGGCAACGGTCCCACTTTCTGAAATGTTTGGTTATGCGACTGCTCTCCGTTCATTGACTCAGGGCCGCGCGAACTATACCATGCAATTTTCGCATTATGAAGAAGTTCCGAAAAATGTAGCTGAACAGATCACTGAAGCTGCCGGAACTAAATAATTTAAATAATACAGTTTTTTGAAACAAACTTAAGGATTTGAGCTAAGAGGAGAAAGACCTATGGCAAAGGCG
>DIVR01000059.1 GCA_002428325.1 bacterium UBP4_UBA6127 | reverse complement strand
GGTTTCAACCTCATAGAATTTATTTAGTTCTTATCGTTCTGACATTATGATATTAAATACAGGCCATCCTGTCAAATAATAATACGTGAATCCCGTATATGGGTAACAGTTAAATAAAGGCATTTAATGGGGAATTTATTTCTTCAGATATTCCTTAATAACCGCCAGAATATTCTCTCCAAACTCCTGAATTTTACGAGGGCCGATTCCGGCTATTTTCAACAGCTCTTTTTCAGTTTGAGGTTTTTGGATGGATAATTCTTCCAGCACGGTATTATGCATGACCACAAAAGCCGGGACATCTTTTTTATCCGCAATTTGTTTACGCATTACCCTCAGTTTTTCATAGAGGATGGCATCCATTTCACCTCGGGGAGCTTCTGATTTTTGATGAAGAGGCTGCTTTTGAGAATCAGCTTTACGGCTGACCGGTGATTTAGTAATTATTCTGGCTTTGGGTGTATGAATGGGGGGTTGAGGGATGGGAGCCTGAATCCTGCGGCTTATTAGGACAGGCTGTTTCCCCTGCAAGACCTTCAAGGACTGGCCGGTCAGGGAAGCAACCTGATAAATATCAGGAGTTACCTGTAAATATCCTGAATCCACCATTTCCCGGCCAAGAGTCTTCCATTGGGGTTGTTTCATTTCCCGGCCCGAACCAAACAAAGAATGCCGGTCATGCCCTCGTTCATAAATTTTCTCACTGGGATAGCCTGAGAGGATATCCGAGATATATCCAAGACCATACCGTTCTCCCGTATCCCTGACACAAGCCAGCAGTTTCAGGGCCGAATCGGTAGCATTCCATAGTTCTATCGGGGCAGTACAGTTATCGCAGGAACTGCAATTTACCGGGAGATAATTCTCTCCAAAATACCGTAATAATGCCTTTCGCCGGCACCCTTTCTCGTCACAGTAAGCCAGGATGCTTTTCAGTTTGCTGTAAGCCAGCTGTTTTTGATGGGAATCTTCCATATCCGAAATGAAATATTCGATTTTATGTTTATCCCCATAAGAATAAAACAGGATACAATCAGCCGGATTGCCATCTCTACCGGCTCTGCCTGTCTCCTGGTAATAGGATTCCAGATTCTTAGGCAGGTCATGATGAATCACAAATCTGACATTGGCTTTATCGATTCCCATCCCGAAAGCCACTGTTGCCACAATGATTCGGACTTGATCCTGGATAAAGGCTTCCTGATGCTTCCGGCGAAGCTCCTGGGGAAGCCCTGCATGATACGGAAGAGCTGGAAACCCATCCGCTGTCAGTTTGGCGGCAATATTCTCGGTGGCCTGCTGGGATTGGCAATAGATGATACCGGAAGATTCCCGGTGGACATAAAGATAGCGGAGTATCTGGGCATGAGTATCTTTTTTGGGGCGTATCTCATAATAGAGATTCTTGCGGTCAAAACTGGCGCAATAGATTGATGGCTCTTTTAATTTCAGCTGGGAAACAATATCTTCCCTGACCTTAGGGTTGGCTGTCGCCGTCAAAGCTATCATAGGAACCTGGGGATACTTCTCTCGCAATACCGCCAACTGGCTGTATTCGGGCCGGAAATCATGGCCCCAATCAGAGATGCAATGGGCCTCATCCACAGCAAACAAAGAGATATCCAATTTTTCCAGGAAACTGATGAATCCTTCCCTCAGGATACGTTCCGGGGATACATACAGGAGTTTCACCTGCCCCTGTTTCAAGGCCATTTTGATGCGAATAGCCTCTGCGGCATCCAGGGTGCTGTTCAGAAATTCGGCAGGGATAGAATTGGCCTGCATGGAATCCACCTGGTCTTTCATCAGGGAAATCAGGGGGGAGATAACGACTGTTACCCCGGTAAACATCAAAGCCGGAAGCTGATAACAAAGGGATTTTCCTCCCCCGGTCGGCATCACGGTCAGAACATCTTTTCCTGCCAGGATATCTTCGATAATCTCTTTTTGCAGGGGTCGGAAAGAATCATAATGAAAATACTGTTTGAGTGTTTTTAGCATGTATAAGAAACATCCGGAAAACTTGCGTTTGAAGTTTGAAACTAAAGTGGTTGCCCCGCTAGGATTCGAACCCAGACAAGCAGATCCAGAATCTGCCGTGCTACCATTACACAACGGGGCAACAAGTGGAAGGTTAACTCATTGTTAGATAAAAAATCATATCAAGGCCGAGCTAACATCGTCAAGCATTGTTCCTAAAAAAACTTATAACAGGGTGATATAAGTCCCCGGATAATAGAATCCAAGGATATTTTTATAATCTTTACCCTGCCTGGCCTGGCTATAGCATCCCCACTGGCTCATTCCGACTCCATGGCCATATCCATATCCTTCAAAGATAAAGTAATTCCCATCTTTGCGGACGCCGAAAAGAGTGCTTCGCATCATGGTGGAATCCACTTTCCACCGGAAAGCGTTTCCTTCAATATCGGTTACACCCCGGGCATGGAATATCTTCACCCGTTTCACCCGGCCGGAGGGGGATTTGTCGGAAATAATCACACTGGAAATGGAACCAACTCCATATCCTTTGGCTATCAGCCTTCGCTGAAGCTCTTTGGCTGAGATTCTGAGGCTCCACCGATATCCGGGAGTATTCTTGCTATAAGGGTCCGGTGTGGCGCGCAGATAGGCTCTTCGGATGCCGAAAGCCTGATAGGAATCCTCTGTTACTCCGCCGCTATTGGCATGGAAATAACAGATAATGGGTTCCCCATCAAAAACCAGGATTTCACCCCGGGTATCATCAACGGCCCGGGTCGTCCGTTCCCGTTCGCTTTCATAGCCGCCATAAACCTGGTCCATCTGAGTGCAGACCATATCAAAATCATGATTATTCCGGGAATTCATCCGGGACATGGCATAGGTTCTGGCAGCCACCGATTGGGCCTTGAGAGCTTCCATCGGCCATTCTTTGGAGACTTCCTTGGGTACTACACTATAGAGGTATTCTTCCAGGGAGAGGATATTGACAGCGGTGAACCCGCCATTATCCCGAACCAGCTGAATCTGGCCCCGGTAAGTTTTATCATTGATAGTCAGAGGGGTTCCCCTGTCTGTGGAAATCAATATCTTATTACAGGCGGCTCTTTCGGAGGCATACTGCCAATCTCCACTGTTAAGCCGGAACCGGGTCAAGACTCCTGACCGAATCGATTTAAGTTTCTGCCCGTCATCCCCGGACCAGATAGTATAATCCCCCCGGGATGTGATTTCCACGGAACTGACTTTCTGCATCAGGGCAATTCGGACTTTATATCCTTCCACCTCCGGCATCTGCCCCAGTTTTATCACAACAGGTGTGGAAGGTTTGGCTACATTGATTCCCAGCCGGCTGCCGGATTCCAGGGACATGAATTTCGCATTATCCCAATATCGGCCTTCAGGAAATTTCTCCGTATAGGTAGTGAAATAAGAATAGGCTTCACTATATTTTCGAAGGTGATAATTGACCAGACCCCGGTTAAATAAGGCACATTCCCCAAATTTGGTATTGGGGTATTTTTCGATGAGTTCCTGATAAATCTGGTCGGCTCGGTCCAAAGCATCGGTATAATGCTGATAAAGCTCTCCCAGGGATAAAAGGGCTTGCGCCCGAACAGTGTCCACCGAGGTTCCCTGCAAGACATTCAAATAGGTGGTCTCGGCAGCAGGATAATTTCCTTCCATGATCTGTAAAAGGCCTTCGGAGAACTGGTCTTCCCACCGGGTAGTATCAGCCTTGAGGGTTGTCGGCTTGGCTGTTACCAGAAACTGGGAAGGAATGACCATCACGGTCGAATCAGCAGTCATAGATTGGGCATGGGCAGACAACCATATCCCTGCCATCAATATCCAAATAAAACTATATTTCAGTATTTTCTGCATTACTCCGGGTTTCCTTCTGATTCTTAACATACTCTTCAAGTCTAATTTTGGTTTCACATTTTTGTCAAACTTTTTCCGAACACCTGTTCGCCACTAAACGACTCATATAATTGATTATATTAATGTTAGATAAATAAATAGTATTTAAGAATCTTTTTCTTGGGAAAGGGTATATCGGGTATAATAGGGATGATTTTATTTACTCTGGAAATTGACGAGTTTCATTAATGTTTGGTAGCGTTATTTAAATGATGCAGGGATAAGCAACTCTCTGCCAGGAAAGAAATGACCGAAATTCCCTTAATATTATTGATAAACAGTCTCCCGGAAACCGGAAGACCCTTTGTCCAGATGTTGCCTTATGGAATCCAGATTCTCTGGGTTACCTTGGTATTGAGCGGCCTCTGCCTGATACCGGGTTACCTTTTACAAAGGATTTTCGGCCTTCCCAGAGGATTAGCATCTGCCTTCCTGTTAAGTTTATTATTTAACACCCTGGCAGGATTCCTGCTGAGTTCCAGTCATCTTCTCACCCCCACCCCTGTTCTGATTATTTATGGGGGGAGCCTGATTCCTGCCTTTTTCTATGCCCGGAAAGACAGGTTTTTCCTCTCCCGATGGGTCAATTTCAAGAAATATTGGGGAAGAACCGATTTCTGGGTATTTATGGGGATTGCTCTGGTTTTCATGGTCCTTCCCCGATGGGAATGGACTCATACCATGGAAGGATTATGGCCGGGTGACCCTATTGACAGGATGGCTCGAGTCCAGCTTCTCCTGAATGGATTTTCTATCTGGGATGATGTGATTCCCGGCCAATTCACTTGGTATCCTCCAGTCTGGACTCTCCTGATAGCCATCGCCCATTACCTGACGGGCCTGGAGTTATATACCCTCATATCCGCCTCGGCCTTCCTGTGGGGATTGATGGCATTTGCCATTTTATTTGTCATGGGAAACAGGCTGATGGGTAAATGGGGCGGCAATATTCTTATCCTCTTCAGCCTTTTGCTGGTCTTTCAGCTTTATATTGATTTATGCGGCATTGCCACCCCACAGGGATTCAGTTTCCTCCTGGTATTTGCCACGGCTTACTGCTTGATTTTAGCCACGGAGGAACCCAAGGCATTGATTCTGGCAGCCCTGGGCAGCGCATTAAGCCTGATGACTTATCCCCATGCCGGATATTATGCCCTGACCATGGTTTTAATGTTTTATGGATTGATTCTGTTGAAAAAAGAAACCCGGTCCCGGTATCCCCTTATTCTGCAAGGATTACTCCTGATTTTCATGATAGCTTCAATCTATTGGATACCTTTTATCGCCAAGTATGGGATTAAGCCCCCTTCGGGCAGCTGGCTTCGAACTATCTATAAAGTAGCGACTGAAATCCATACCCCCGGAGAATTCCTGCATTATATCGCCATCCCTTACAGCATCGATTTTCTATTACTGTCATTGGGATGGATTTACTGGTACCGGAAACGCCCCCCCCATTATGGCTGGAAACTGGCAGCCATTTATGTCATTTACCTTAGCCAGTTTTTGTTATTATGGCATCACCTGATAACAGAACCTCTTCTGGGATTTTCCATTCAGCCAGACAGGTTTCATCGATATGCGGCCTTCTCCCGGGGACTCCTTTTTACCTGGGGGATATTTGCCGGTCTCCAATACCTGAAATATTGGCAGGGTTGGGAAAGGCTCTCTCTGGGTTCCTGGTTCAGGTCAAGGATTCTACAGCCTTCCTTCATGGTTATCCTGCTGTTGATCTTGGCAGTGGGTGTCCCTCCCTGCAACCGGTATTTTCAGTTTGTCAGGCAAATCATGGATCCCCCGGATTTTCAGGGCCGGCTGGACCCAATTAATGACCCCTATAAAGACCCTGAGAAATTCCTGATGGAATATGGACTTCTTTCCATGAAAACCCATCCCAAACATTATCCCTGGGAATTGAAAATGGCCCGATGGGTTCAGACCCAAACCCCTCCCCAGTCCATATTCATGGCTCCTCCCTGGCATTCCTGGTATCATTTTGCGGGATTGGCCGGAAGAAGGGTCTATGTGAACCTTCCCCCCTATCATGGACCTATGGATGAATCCCAGGCTCAGCATTGGGGCATCACCCAATGGCTTTATTACACCCCTGACCCTGAAATTGTCCGGCAGATTCTGGTTAATACCCAGGTGGATTATGTAGCAAAAGTGGGGGATTCCCTCGAAAACAAACCTTTCGGTATTCTCTTTGAAACCCCGTACCTCAAAAAGGTTTATATCTCTGATGGGGATATCACCCTCTATCAGGTAGTCAAGGAGGCCCTTGTTCCTCAGCAAAAAGCTCCTGTCTTTCCTGCCGATACGACCCAAAATTAATATTCACCTTTTTTCCTCCTCCTTCTTTCATCTCTTTTTATCCTGTTGCTCCATTCCCTTTCTTCTTCTTCGATAAGCTTTTTCATCTCTTTCAATATTAGGAATCTTTCCGAGTTTCACTCTCCCCTATCACGGCTCCATAACGGAGTTGTAACGGAGTGCCTCTGACCCGCTCCGTTTACATTCCCTTCCCAAACAGACAACCATTCTCATAACAATTATCAGGAAGACCCATAAATTCAAAGGACCCTCAGGATTTCGATAATTTCCAATCCGGTATCAGTGCATGAGAGATAGTTCAGGATAAACTCTTATCACTCTTGAAGTTAGTTTTTTGACAGCTGTCAAAATGGATAAAAAAGAATAACAGTCCGATTACAATAATCAGAAAGCAAGAAAGTAATAAGCTGGTTTTCAACAGGTTCTGAGTTTCTATGAAAGGTAAAGGAGGAGGGTGTTGTGAATCCACCTTGCCATAAACCAGCGTAAACAGCCTCAATCCCAAAACACGTCCCAGAGGATGAATTTTATCTGGTATTAAATTGGAGATGGATAGAAGCAGGGTTGGAAATGGGAGAATCCATTTTCATATAGGCAGAGGATTGGATGGTTTCAACCGAATAAGGCACAGAAGAACCATTTAAGGAAACAGACTGGATTGATTTATTCGGGGGAAGAAGAAAGGAGACTTCATATTGAGTTCCTGAACCCGTCAGTTCCAGGGAGAGAGAATTTTTCTGAGGGGCATATTGGTATCGATAAGCAGCATAAGCCCCAGAGGCAGGATAATGGGCCATGATATAAGCCTGCCGGATTCCGGCAGCCTCCCAGCAGGGCCTGATAGTTACTTTTTTAAAAAGGGATTCCTGGTCCCTGATGCCAGCCAGTCCTTCCATAAACGCACTCAGCATCAAGGAAGCCCCCCAGCCATCGGAGGAAAAAGTTTCTTCTTCAGACACTCCCGGCCGGCCATCAGCATAATACCAGAGATACGCTTTTCCATGGGTGGTTACCAGGGAATAATACCTTTCAAAAATCGTGGTTCCATATTTCTCAAAGCCATGGTCAAATCCGGCTCTGGCCAACTCCGCTCCCACCAGGGGCATGATTCCCCCATTTACATATTCTCCTGCATACTTAGTCCAGGTGCCTGTGGTTTCAAAACTATCGGTGGGGAAATGAGGCTGGATACTGAACCATTCCGCAAAAGGCTGAGGATGGAGGTTCTTCCATCGGCTTTGATATTCTTTAATAATAGAAACAGCCTGGTCATGGGTTGCTACCCCCCGGTTAATATCCATAGGATTGCTCAAGCTGAGGATTTCCTTCTCATCCACCCCATCCACCCTGACAGGGTCAATATGGATCTGATGGGTATAGAACCGGCCATTCCAGCAGACTTCATTGACTCTTTGTTTGAAATGTTCTGCCTGGGCCTGCCACTGTTTGGCTTTAGGAACATCACCAAACCGGCTGTATAAAAGAGATAATAACCGGCAAGCCTGATACATCCCGGAATTGTCCCCATGCATGATACCCAGTTTAGACTTGGAAGTATTAAAGGGCCAGCCGGGGTTATGATATTCAAAATCCCAGGTATCAATAGTAAAGGGCCGTTTGACCATCTGGTATTCCGAAGACCATCGGAAAGGGTCGGTCATGGAATACCGGAGACTCTTTTCTAACCTTGGTAATTGAGCCTTGATCCAGTCATCATCCCCAGTGGCCTGCCAGGCCTGATAAGCCCCAATCACTGCCAGATATTCCCGGTCTGCTTCAGAGAGGTTATCCCAGACTTCTCCGTTACCTGTTTTGGGGTTATTCCAAATGAATTCCATCATTCCCCCGTTGGGTCTCTGTTTTTCCAGAAACAGGTCCACGATAGAAACCATATTCGGGTCGAAATAACGGGCACCCTGCATTTGATAGACATAATCCCTGAGGAAAATTGGTTTGGTATCCGGTGAACCATATCCCCGATATATTTTACCTTCCAGGGCAACCGTCCGATGAGCCCTGAACATCAGAGTTTTCATCAACCCATAAAAGGAATCATACAGGGGGACTCCCGTCCGAATCTCAGTTTTACCCTTCAAAATAAAGGGATATAAAACCTGGAAGCTTTTATTGCCTGTTTTATATTGGAGAGTCATTTGCTGAATACCCAAAGCCCCCCCGGCCACAAAAGAATATCCAATATGGGAAGGCGACTGGCCTTTATATTCTCTACTGGAATAAATTCGGCCCGAAGCATCCTGAACCTGTATAACCAGATCCTTAGAGGAAAAAATCACGGGGATTGATACAAAAACCTTATCCAGAGGCTTAAATTCACTGGTGCGAAAAAGCCGGCCATCCCTCCACCCATAAAATTGTGCTTGCTGGGTATCCTGCCAGATGTTAAGTCCAAATACCAGAATTAAGGCCAGCAAAAAGATGAGAGAGACAAGGGAGATAAACCGTTTATTCATCGAGAAAAAATTCTTTCCAGAAAGGATTTGGTATATCGGGCAAATGGTTTGTGCCTCCAAACCAGAATCGCAAAATCACTGGTTAAGACTTCATCCCGTATCAACTGCCACTCTTTAGCGCATAAGGATTCCAGAAGTTTTTTATCTTCCTTCACCCGGGGGTCAAAATTCCCGGCAATATCAGCCAAAAGAAATTGCAATAACGTTCCCCCATAATCCTTACGTTCAATCAAATCAAAATAACGCCGGGTAACAGGAATAATCTCATCAGAGCGAATGGCCTCGGAAGGGTCTGCCTGGGTCATAAATTCACGGGAAGGCCTGATAATAGGGCCTTTTAATCCTTCCCCGGTCCGAAGGTTCTTTCGATATTTTTCCGGCAGTTCTGCCAATAGGTTGTTCATCCATTCCAGTTGCGGAGCCGTAAACTGGAATTGGGAAGGACCGATATATTCACTCATCAGGATAATACCATCTGCCTTCAGAGATTTACGCATTTCCCTGGCAGTATGCTCCAGGTTGGCTACATGATGATAAGCATGGGATATCAGGATAAAATCATATTTATTGGCTTCCAGGTGGATTTCATTCAAATCCAGGACTTCATAATGGAGAGATTCGCCCATTCCCTGAGCCTGGGCTTCTTGGGTAGCTTTTTCAATAGAATCAGGGGTAATATCAAACCCGTCAAACTGCTTACAAATTCCTTTAGCAAGGGCTTCCCGTTCCACCGGGCCTGTTCCGCAGCCTAAGGACATTCCATACTTAAAGGAGGGAGTCGCAAACCGTTCCTTAAACCACTGCAACCAGTTTATCCCGGGATTGGAACTAATCAGGCTGTTGATATGGGAATCAATTAAAGGATGCTGAATCCAGCAGAGGTTCTGGACCTTTTGAGTATCGGTCACCAGCAGGCTATGTTCCTTACCTGCATCACGGACTTTATCTTTAGTAAGGGAATTATCAGGCATGCTGATAGTCTAGCAAAAAACCATCCTTCCGTGAAATCAGGAAAGCTCTATTTCTTCTGATTAGAATTTCCGGAAACGATTTTCAGCCATTGCCCCAGAAGATGGGGATAATAACCGGGGGAAAATATCACATTATTATGGATAGCGCACTCCCAAGTGCAATAACAATGGGTCTTTTGAATCCATTTTTTAATCTCCAGGGAGTTATCGCTTTTCAGGAGAGCCGGGAGTGAATACTCAAAGTCCCGAAGATTACCCAGGGGTTTATCCAGAATCTCACAAGGATAAACCACACCCACTTCATTTAGAACAATAAATTTATTAACCGCTTTACAAGGGAGAATCATTTTATCTTTTTCAAGAGTTTCAGCCAATACTCGGGAATTGGAATAATTAGCGGCCCGAAGCAAGGTCCATAAAGGCCGATGGTCTTTCTTGACCCCTTTGGAATGCAGCAAATCAATGGCCTGTTGGAATTCTTCAAGACTGACTGATTCAGCCCCTCCCCCCCGGCCCTGAGACCTTAAATAACCAATATGATGCTGATTAACAGACATTTTGGTATTCACATGGTCAATCAATTCTTCCAGCCAGGGATAATTCCGACGGCACAAAATGGAAACCACTCCCAGACTAAGGTTAGGATATTTATCCCGAATCCCTACCAGCAGATCATGAGTTTTCATCAGTTTATCAACATTTCCCTTATGCCCTCGGAAAAGGTCATGATTTTCCCCTACTCCATCCAGGGATAATTGGATT
>DIVR01000039.1 GCA_002428325.1 bacterium UBP4_UBA6127 | reverse complement strand
GGTCCACCTGGAACGGTTTGCCGTCCCGGGAGCCACTCAGCTGGGATCCGATAGCCATACCCCGACAGCCGGGGGCATGGGAGCCCTTGCCATTGGGGTGGGAGGACTGGATGTCGCTGTTGCCATGGGGGGAGGAGCCTTCTTTACCCGGATGCCTAAAATTGTCAGGGTTGAACTCAAAGGCCAACTTCAGCCCTGGGTTACCGCTAAGGATATCATCTTAGAACTGCTGAGCCGGCTGACGGTTAAAGGCGGTGTCGGCAGAATCTTTGAATATGGCGGTGAAGGAGTCAAAACCCTGACAGTCCCGGAACGAGGCACCATTACCAACATGGGTGCTGAACTGGGCGCCACCACCTCCATTTTCCCCAGTGATGAACAGACCCTTCGGTATATGACAGCCCAGAAACGCGAACAAAACTGGGTCGCCCTGGAAGCGGATGCCGATGCTGATTATGATGAAATTGTTGAGATTGACTTAAACGAACTGGAACCTTTGATTGCCCAACCTCACAGTCCGGACAAGGTCGTCCCGGTCAGAGAAGTAGAAGGCATCAAAGTCCAGCAGGTTGCCATTGGCAGCTGCACAAATTCCTCTTTCATGGATTTAATGAGAGTAGGACAACTGCTGCGAAACAAACATATCCATCCAGAAGTCAGTATGGTCGCCTCCCCAGGGTCAAAACAAGTCTTTGAAATGATTGCCCGGAATGGGAATTTAGCCGATTATATTTCTGCCGGAGTCCGCCTATTGGAATCCGCCTGCGGCCCCTGTATCGGGATGGGCCAGGCACCGGCATCCAAAGCTGTTTCTATCCGGTCGTTCAATCGGAATTTCGAGGGACGCTCAGGAACTGCTGATGCCCAGGTTTATCTGGCTAGCCCTGAAACCTGTGTTGCCTGCGCTATTTTCGGAGTCATCACAGACCCCCGCAAACTGGGAGATTATCCCCAGGCCGAAATGCCCACTGAATTCCTGGTGGATGATTCCTTGATATTACCTCCGGCTGAGTCCCCAGAAAAAGTGGAAGTCATTCGCGGGCCCAATATCAAACCTCTGCCATTAAACAAAGCCCTGACAGCCTCTCTCCAGGGAGAAGTCCTGATCAAAGTGGGAGATAATATCACCACCGACCATATTATGCCGGCAGGAGCCAAAATTCTGCCTTTACGGTCCAATATCCCGGCCATATCTGAATTTGTCTATGTCCGGGTGGACCCTGAGTTTCCCAAACGAGCCAAAGCAAAAGGCGGTGGATTTATTATCGGGGGTGAGAATTATGGCCAGGGTTCCAGCCGTGAGCATGCTGCGTTAGCCCCGATGTTCCTGGGAGTCAAAGCGGTACTGGTAAAATCATTTGCCCGGATCCATCGGGCCAACCTGGTCAATTTTGGACTGATTCCCCTGATTTTTGATAATCCCGCCGATTATGAAAAAATCGCTCTGGGAGATAAGTTGAATTTTGCCGACATCAGGGATGAAATCAAATCAGGCAATCTGATTACGATAAAAAATGAGACTCAGGCTTATGAATTCAAAGCGAAACATGACCTGACCCCACGGGAAGTGGATATTATTTTCGCCGGCGGATTATTGAATTATACCCGTGAATCCACCTCTCATAATTAAGAGACCCACTTACTGACAAAAGCATACGATATAAAGAAGGAGATATAGGATTATGGCTTACAAAATCACACTGATTCCCGGTGACGGGACCGGCCCTGAACTGGCTGAAGCAACCCGGCGTGTAATTGATGCGACCGGAGTTTCCATTGAATGGGAAGTCCAGGAAGCCGGCGCCGATGTCATGGATAAATATGGCACGCCACTGCCTGAACATGTCTTAGAAAGCATTAAACGCAACAAAGTTGCCTTGAAAGGGCCTATCACCACGCCGATTGGAACCGGGTTCCGAAGTGTGAATGTTGCCCTTCGCCAGGAATTACAGTTATTTGCCTGTGTCCGTCCCTGTAAATCTTATGTCGGGGTCCGTTCCCGTTATGAGAATGTGGATTTAGTGGTGGTCAGGGAAAATACTGAAGACCTCTATGCCGGAATCGAATATGATATCGGCAGTGATGAACAGAAATATCTGATTGGCCTGACCAAAGGCCGAATCAGAGAAGACAGCGCTATCAGCCTGAAACCTATCTCAGAGACAGGCTCCCGCCGGATTGCCAAACACGCCTTTGATTACGCCGTCAATAATGGCCGTAAAAAAGTAACCGCTGTGGCCAAGGCTAATATCATGAAATTCACAGATGGTTTATTTTTCAGGATTGCCCGGGAAGTCGCCAAAGAATATCAGGGAGAAATCGCCTTTGAAGAAGTGCTGGTAGATAATATGTGCATGCAGCTGGTCCAGAAACCCGAAATGTATGATGTCATGGTATTACCCAACCTTTACGGAGATATTTTATCTGACTTATGCGCCGGACTGGTTGGGGGACTGGGAGTAGCCCCTGGCGCCAATATCGGCACAGAAGCGGCGGTATTTGAGCCTACCCACGGGTCGGCCCCCAAATATAAAGGATTGAACAAAGTCAATCCTACCGCCATGATTCTTTCCGGGAAACTGATGTTGGAATACCTCAAAGAACATGATGCCGCCAATCGGCTGGAAAAAGCAGTTGCCGCTGTCATCGCTGAAGGTAAAGATGTTACTTATGACATGAAAGAACGCAGGGATGACCCGACTGCTGTGGGAACTCAGGAAATGGCCGATGCCATTATCCGTAAAATGAAAAAATAGAACATACTCCAAAGAAAATATAATTAAGCCGGGTTCGGAAGGAACGAGCCCGGCTTTTTATTTTGTTGTATCATTATGTCATCTGGCCAGATGAGTGGTTCAGAGGGATGTTTTTTTATCTCTGATTTATAAGGAGAAAGAACACCAATGAAGATACACGAATACCAGGCCAAAGAACTCCTGGAAAAAGCAGGGATACCCGTCCCCCGGGGGAAAGTCGCTGAATCTCCCAGCCAGGCTGCCGATATCGCCAGTGAACTGGGTATCCGAGTTGTAATAAAAGCTCAAGTTCATGCGGGAGGCAGAGGGAAAGCCGGGGGAATCAAATTGGCAAACACTCCCCGGGAAGCTGAAGACCTATCCGCTGATATCCTTCAAATGACCCTTAAGGGGCTGCCCGTCAAAAAAGTCCTGGTGGAAGAGGCAGTCTCTATCCAAAAAGAATATTACCTGGGGTTTGTCCTCGACAGAGAACAGAGAACTAATACCCTGATGGTCAGCGCCATGGGAGGAATAGATATTGAAGAAGTGGCTGCCAATCACCCGGATAAAATAGCTCAGATACCTGTGGACCCTTTACTGGGTCTGGTGGATTTTCAGGCCAGGCAGGCCTGTTTTCTGGCAGGGATAGACTCTTTATCCCTGAATGATACGGTCAAAATCATCAAGAAACTTTTCAAAGTCTATCAGGCAACTGATGCTACCCTGGCAGAAATCAATCCTTTAGTTGTTACTGCAGAAGGGAGGGTCATGGCAGCCGATGCCAAATTTAACCTGGATGATAATGCCCTGTACCGGCATCCGGAATTGGAATCCTGGAAGGAAGAATCAGAAGAAGATCCCATTGAAGCAGAAGCCCATCGGCGAGGGATCCAATATGTTCGGCTGGAAGGGGATATCGGAATCATAGGCAATGGAGCCGGGTTGGTTATGGCAACCCTGGATGAAGTCAAACGAGCAGGTGGCAATCCGGCCAATTTTTTGGATATCGGGGGAGGCGCTAAAGCTGAACTGGTTCGAAATGCCCTGGAAATTGTGCTGATGGACCCTCATGTCAAAGGAGTCCTATTTAATGTCTTTGGAGGGATCACCCGTTGTGATGAGGTTGCCCTGGGGATTCTTAAAGGGATGGAATCCTTGAATATCCAATGTCCCATAGTCGTCAGGCTTACCGGAACTCGGGAAAAAGAAGGCCGGGATTTACTCAAAAACACGTCTCTGGTATCGGCAGAGAAAATGACCGATGCCGCTAAACTCATATTGGAGCTGACTCATGGCAATTCTGCTGAATAAAGAAACTAAAATTTTGGTACAGGGACTGACTGGCCGGGAAGGCCAGTTCCATACTGAAAAAATGATGGAATATGGCAGCCAGGTGGTCGCAGGAGTAACCCCAGGCAAAGGAGGCAGCACCAGCTTGGGCCTTCCGGTTTTCAATACAGTCAGAGAAGCCCAAAAACAGACAGACGCCACAGCATCCACTCTGTTTGTCCCGGCAGCATTTGCCGCCGATGCCATAATGGAGTCAGCCGATGCCGGAATGGAGTTGATAGTCTGCATTACTGAGGGAATCCCTGTCCAGGATATGATCAAGGCCGTGGAATATACCCGTTCAAGAGGAATCAGGCTGATTGGCCCCAATTGCCCCGGATTATTAACTCCTGATGAAGCCAAGATGGGAATTACTCCGGGGAATATTGCCAGCCGAGGACCGGTGGGTGTTATTTCCAGAAGCGGAACCCTGACTTATGAAATCGTGAATAATTTGACTCAGATGGGGATTGGACAATCTACCATTGTAGGGATTGGCGGAGACCCTATATTGGGTTCATCTTTCATTGATATTCTGCCCCTCTACGAAGCAGACCCTGAAACCAAACTGGTGGTCATGCTGGGCGAAATCGGAGGCAGTGATGAAGAGCTGGCATCAGCTTTTATCAAGACCATGACCAAACCGGTGATTGGATTTATCTCCGGACGGTCTGCTCCTCCCGGGAAACGAATGGGGCATGCCGGAGCTATTATCTCCGGGGGGAAGGGAACAGCCCAGGCAAAAGTAGATGCCCTTTATCAGGCAGGAGTCCCGGTGGCGGATACGGTCAGTGAAGTGGCTTTGATGGTGCAGAAAATATTAAAGAACCAATAGGTATCAGTTAATTACAGGAGGATTGTCGATGGGGAAATTCTGGCCGTTATGCCTGATGCTTTTCTATATCACCGCCTCAAGCTATGGCGTTGATTTCTATCCAGATAAAGCCAGATATTCCCCTGGAGACGAAGTAAGATTAATTTGCACCCTCCCATTGGATGAGCATCAGTATCCCAGCCGGATAAAAATAAGGATAACCCCTCCCCTGGAATCCCCGGTATGGGAATTCAGCACCACTTTAACCTATGGGTCTGATACGGTTATCGTTGTTTCCTGGCTATCTCCCCTCCAAGATTTTCAGGGATACCTCGCTGAATTAGACCTTCAGGATAATCTCGGAAACACTCAAACGATAACAACCGGGATTGATATTTCCTCTGATTGGAAAAAATTCCCCCGTTATGGATTTCTGGCCCATTTTAACAAAGGTATAGATACCCGGGCATGGATTAATGAGTTGAATAAATATCACCTGAATGGATTACAGTTTTATGATTTTCAATACAAACATCATCAACCCCTGGCAGGAACCGTCGCTTCCCCCCAATATGAGTGGAAAGACATAGCCGGTCGAGAGATATCCGGAAAGACTGTCCAGGAATTTATACAGAATGCCCACAATAAAAACATGATGGCTTTTGCCTATAATGCCAGTTATGCAACCTATGCAGATGCCTTTCATGACCACAGCGGAGTATCTCTGACCTGGGGTGCCTGGTCTGACCCCACAGCCCAAAGAATTGAATCCACCCTCAAATCCTATGGACCATTTCCGGAATCCTGGTCTACTCCTCGTTTATTATTCATGAATCAGAACCATCCTGACTGGCAGAGATATATCTTTTCGCAAATGAGTACTCTTTTCGCAAATGAGTACTCTTTTCGCTGTATATCCTTTTGATGGATGGCATATCGATACGTATGGAGACAGGGGAGCCTATGATTATATGGGGAAACCTATCGATTATATTGGAGGTTTCCAATCCTTCACGAATAAGGCCAAGTCCTTTTTGGATAAAAGGATTTTATTCAATACCGTCGCCGGCGCCGGACAGCAGTCGATAGCCAATTCCCAGGCTGATTTTGTCTATTCGGAATTATGGGAAAATCATGGAACCTATCTGGATATTTTACGGGCTACCGATGAAATTCATGCTGCCAATCAGGAAATGGGAATTGTTTTTCCAGCCTATCTGCATAAACCCCTGTCCAACCAAATGAAACCCGGTACTGTCAGATTTTTCAATCCAGCTTCCGTTTTACTGGCAGATGCGGTCATTTTTGCTTCCGGGGCATCCCATCTGGAATTAGGGGATGATCTCAGGATGCTGTCCACAGAATATTTCCCGGATACAGGGAAACTGGTTATGTCGAGTGAATTAAGAGAATCCCTGAGAACCTATTATGATTTTCTGGTTATCTATCAAACCCTCCTGAGAGACCATTGCTTTTCGGCCAAGATATCTGTCCAATCGGATACAGTCAAAATGGATAAGGCTAACAAACCGGGAAAAGTCTGGTATTTTGCCCGAGAGAAAAATAATCTAAAGATTTTACATTTTATCAATCTGACTGGGTTGACTCAAAATAAATGGCGTGATGACCAAGCCGATTATCCGGAGGTTCCCCTCCTAAGTAATTTTAATATAAAGTTTTCTTCCAGCCATCCTGTAACCCAAATCTTTCTGGCAACCCCTGATTTCAACCAAGGCCGACGCCTTTCATTGAAATTCCATCAACATCAAACCAGGAAAGGCCATTACCAGATAATATGTACTATCCCCCAATTAAAATATTGGGATGTTTTAATCATCAAATAAATGAATACTATTAACCCTTATAAATGATACAATGGGCTCGGAGGTGATGACTAATGGCTTTTACCAGAGATGGCTGGGGAATATGCAAATACTGCCAGGCGGGCGCCAAACAATTATACCAGTGTATTTACTGTGGCATCATCGCCTGTAAAGATTGTTTTAAAGATGATGTTTGCCCGGAATGCAAAAAGAAATAATCCTTGGTTATTTATCTTGATGGGACTCAATCAATCTCAAATCCATATCTGAGGTGTAATACCCAAAACCGAACCGATAAATAAAGAAAAAGATAGTATTGCCCAGATAACCAATGATAATATTCTCTTTATTTTTATAGGACCACCAGATTTATCTAGGCATTCTCACATAACAGACCATGAGCCAATCCATGGCTGAACCAGGAAAGAGGACAAAAGGGATAAGGAAAATCCGGCAAAGATAATCCAGCATCAAACCATGGCCAATACCCATCCAGAAGAAGCAGATTATCATGAGGCGGCACTTCCTTCCATGTTTTCACAGCTTGCCCCATAACGGACGGTTTTAACCCTTTAAAAGGCCCGTCATCCTTCCGGGAGGTCAGCATCAATATGACTTTAACTCCCGCACTCAATAAAGAGGTGACTTCTTCCTCGGGATAATAGTTATAATCCAACATAATTCGCACATCCCCTTGTTTTAGGGGATGATTACTTTTAAGCCAATCGGGGGTCTGACTGTCACCAGGGAGATAAGAGGCCCAGTGTCCGGCAATGGTTTCCCTGATTTCTCCTTTGTTTACCTGAGTTTTATGCACCCAGTCAATGGCTTGGGCAAATCGATCTTTCTGAGATTGAAACTTCTCCAGGATAACTTTGCATTCATCCAAATACCGATGACCTAAGACTCCCTCAGCCTGAGGTTTTACTAAACCCTCCTGCCAGAATCGGGAATAAAAACATTTTCCATTCAAGGAATATCCTCGGGGATGGGTAATAGAAACCAGGATATTAGGCATAACCCCCAGCCGGGTACAGGCACTGATGAATTCAGCTGTCATGACCCAGTAATTCAGGATATGACTCATTTTACGGGCAAAAGGTGGGACCTCGTTGGAGGTCAGTATTTTATAATATTGCCCTTGAAGCATCCAGGTTCTCTGTTCCAATTCATCCAATCCTTTTTCCCTGCTAAAAAGGAATATCTGCGCTCCTTCAGCCAGATGCGGCCCCATCTGGTTAAACCGATTTTCCCATCCATCCTCCTGGTCCCATTGGAAAAAGATTAAATCATTTTTATCAAGTACCACTTCCGGGGTCAGCAGCCTCATCAGGGAAAGCCCTCCGGCCCGATGGACCGCCTCTCTCCAGAAAGGTTCATCCCCATAGGCATAACACTCCCCCCCCTGCTTGACCACATGCTGCGCCCAGTATTCTGCCAACCCGGTTAGATGTTCCAGAGATTCATTCTCTATACTCGTTATCAGCTTATTCAAATTTTCTGTCAGTTCCGACATATTGGGTTCCCAACGACTGAAATTTACCTGTTTAAAATATTTCTCTTATCATACAATAAGACCATGCCTAAAATAGTGATGACACTACCCGAAGCTGAGATTTTTCTGGAAAGTAATTTTATCGGACAGCTGTCCACGATTGGAAAAGAGGGTTATCCCTATACTGTACCGTTGGATTATGTTTACTGGGAGAAGAAGATTTATTTCCATTGTGCCCCGAAAGGACAAAAATTACTTAATATCATCCATAATCCCAGAGTCTGTTTTACAGTCTATCGGGTAGATAAAATCGACCTAAAGGAAACACCCTGCAAGAGCGCCACTCGATACCATTGTGTGCAGGTCTTCGGGACAGCCCGATGCCTTGACCCGTTACCCCTTAAAACTAAAATCCTGCAGGTTTTCATGGAACATTTTGCAGCCGGCAGACCCTTTCACCCCATAACCGATGAGATGGCCGCTACCTGTGCTATTGTAGAGATTCGACCGGATAGAATCTCCGGAAAAAAGAATATTGAACCAGAATAATTATTATAAAAGGGAGTCTTAACTATGTTTCACCAAAATTATCTTTCACTCATTTTATCCTTCCTGTTGATTTGTTGTATCAGCCTCAGCGAGGCGGCCACTCCCTTAAAATTAATGACCCTGAGGGGTGAGAACCTGGAGAAAACAAGAGCCATGGTTCAGCAAAAAGACCCTTCCCTTCAGCCAGCCCTGGATAATTTGCTTAAACAGGCCGATGAAGCCCTTAAAAAGGGGCCCTATACCGTCATGAGTAAAAAATGGATGCCTCCTTCAGGGGATAAACATGATTACCTGAGCATAGGCCCTTACTTATGGCCAATTGTATCAACCTCAGGTACCACTACCTGGAAAATCCAGGATGGAAAAGCCAATCCTGAAAACAGAAGAGGAACTGATTCTAACGCCTGGGGTGATTTTAGAAATGATGTAGAAATACTGACTCTGGCATGGTACCTGACCGGAGAAGATAAATATGCCCGGCAGGCTGCCAAACTCATCCATACATGGTATCTTGACCCCCAAACCCGGGTGAATCCCAACGCCCTTTATTCCCAATGGCTGCCCGAGAAAAAAACCGGTACTCCGGTTGGCACAATTGATATTTCGCCTATTGCCAGCCTCTGCAACTGGCTCCGAGTCATGGAATCCTGGACGGGGTGGAATACTTATTATCCGGATGGAGCTGCAGGGTATCAAAGAGAAATCAGAAAATGGATGTCCCAATATCTTCAGTGGCTGACCCAAAGCGACCATGGGAAAAAAGCGGCTGAATTGAAAAACAATATCGGCAGTTGGTATGATACCCAGGCGGCATCAGTCGCCTTGTTTGTCGGGAATATCAGCCTGGCCAGGCAAATGGTTGAGAAAGGAAAATCTCGAATTGCTCTTCAGATCAATCCTGATGGAGGACAACCCCAGGAACTTCGAAGGACCAAAGCTTTTGCCTATTCTCTCTACAACCTCAATGCCCTGACCCAGCTGGCAGAAGTGGGACATAATGTGGGGGTGGATTTGTGGAATTATAAAACGACCGATGGCCGAAGCTTGAAAAAAGCCATTGATTTCCTGGCTCCCTATCGTGACCCTAAACAGAAATGGCCTTATCAGGAGATATCCCCCGGAGGCATCAACCAGGGAGGATTGTCCACCCTGATTTGGACCGCTGCCTGGGGATTAAATGACTCAGCCTACCTTCAGAAGGCTAAGGAAGGGGTTTCTCCAAGGCATTATTCTGTCTCCCGATACAGGCTGACTTATCCCCGATAAATACTATTATCAGGAGATAGATTTTCGGGCATCTTCAGCTCTCAGGAGCATTCGGCCTGCCCAACAGGAGAGGTTCTTAAAATAATCCAGCGGCCGGTCTTCCCTGTCGGTGGTTAATCTTTCCCATTCCAAGCTGGATTTGAGAATTTGAATATCCAAATCATCATCCAGGTATTCCAGCATCTCTTTTTTAGTCAGTAGGAATTGATGGTCTGTCAGATAAGCCCAAACCTGAAATACAAAGAAGCTGCTTTTATAAGCCATTTTCAGGTCATGGACTTCGGCTTTCAAATCAGGAGAATAAATCATCCGGTGCCGAGTATAATGAGTCATGGCTGAAGCCGTGATTTTTAAGTAATCAATTAATTCTAAGGGAGTGGGTTCATCCACCAGATGATCCAGAGACCCGTATAACACCCGGCATCCCTTTATGAAATGGAACAGCTCATGCCGAGGCCAGGCTGTCAGCTCATCTTTTGAAACCAGGCATCCACAGGCTTTTTCCCTGAAAGGCATTCCCTTAATGATTTGGTGATAAGTCTGAATATCCTCTCCAGAGAGGGTCTCCATCACCACATTTACATCAATATCACTCTCAGGCCCGGCTTCACCCCTTACCCAGCTGCCAATATGCCCAATAAATAATACCCTTCCCGCAAAAGCTTCCAGCAGCTTCCGATTCAATTCCATCAACCAGGGTTCCAGCTGAAAATCCTGTTCCATTATCTGAGTCTCCTTCCCTATCCATAGAAAACAATTCATCTCTGCTGAATAAATTGAGTTTAATAGTATATCCAATACCCCCTGATTATTCCATGGGAAAGCAGCAATAAGCGTTGAGGAAATAAATCAAGGATACTGTTTCAAGGCATCCATTACCATCTTGATAAAGTCTTCCCGTTGGATATCAAGGACAATCTTCGCATTAAGGGGTTTACCGGTTCGATGATACCAGTCCACGATGGTGGCTCCGGAAGAGAATTCCCCGCTTAATTCGATATCCACATGATAATCTCTGGTCTGGAAGATTTCCGGTTTCAGGCAATAAGCGACGGCCACCGGGTCATGCAAAGGGCTTCCCTTGAGTCCAAACTGTTTATGGAATCCGGCAAAATAATCAATCAGCTCTGCCACCACTCGGCTGACCTGATTTCCCTGAGCCCGCAGGAGTTCCACTTCTTCAGGGAATATCTGGGCCTGATGGGTTACATCCAATCCACACATTACTAAGGGAATCCCCGCCTCAAAAACAATTCTGGCAGCTTCAGGATCCACCAAAATATTAAATTCAGCGGCAGGACTCCAGTTTCCTCCAACCGCCGCTCCCCCCATCATCACAATTTGTTTGATTTGAGGATTTAATTCAGGATACAGGCTCAATAACAGGGCGACATTGGTTAAAGGAGCTGTGGGAATCAAGGTAACCGGTTCCGGTGATTCTTTGAGAACCTTTGCCATGAGTTCGATGGCTTTTAAGGGAGAAGGTTTCAACTGGGGGACAGGAAAAGAAGGCCCATCCAATCCAGTCTCACCATGGACTTGGGGAGCTGTTTCCAACTTTCTTACCAGAGGGTGAGATGCTCCTGAAGCTACTGGTACATTAGTTACTCCGGCCAGTTCCAGGATTTTCAAAGCATTCAGAGTGGTCTTCTCAACAGTCTGATTGCCCCCGACAACGGTTATGGCTTTAACATCCAATTCAGGAGAAGCGAATGCTAATAAAAGGGCTATGGCATCATCATGGCCAGGGTCACAATCCATTAGGACAGGTATTTTCATGAAATTTCTTCTTTCTGACAAATTATCTTGCTGGCTTGCAAAGGGTTCATTTCCAGATAGTATACAATGAAATTCCTTCTTTTCTGGGGTACAAAACAGCCGATTCCCTCGTAAAAGGGAGATTCAATTCAAAAACCTCCCTGAAAATGCTAAGATAATAAAAGCGAGTTTTGGTCCATTCCTAACCTCTGCAAAGGAGATATATTCATGAAAGTTACAATTATTGGTGGAGCCGGTCGAGTCGGTTCTACTGCTGCTTATGCACTTCAACTTGGTGGTGTGGTGAATGAAATTGCCCTGGTAGATGTGGCGGCTGATGTTGCAGGAGGCGAAGCTCTTGACCTTCGCCACGGCGCCTCTTTAAGCGCTTCCCAGAAATTCTCCGGCGGCGGTTACGAATGCGCCGAAGGGTCGGATATAATCATTGTTACAGCAGGCCTTCGCCGGAAACCGGATGAAAGCCGGCTTCAACTTATTAACCGCAATGTCTCCCTCTTCAAAAATATCATGGGTGAAGTGGCTAAACTGAAACTTCCTGAAAACTGGATATTATTTGTAGTTGCCAATCCCGTGGACATTTTGACCCGGTTAGGCAAAGAAATGCTGGGATTACCTGCCAATCGGGCAATTGGACTGGGAACCGTCCTGGATTCTTCCCGGTTCCGGTCTTTGATTGCCGACCATTTCAATATTAATCCCACCCAGGTGGATGCCTTGATTCTAGGTGAACATGGCGATTCCATGATACCGGTCTGGTCCAGCGCCAATGTGAATGGGACTCCCCTGGCTTGCATGCCCGGATTTTCCGAAGAATGGACCAAAGAAATATTCGATTTCACCAAAAAGAGCGGCGCTGAAGTTATCCGTTTAAAAGGCGGAGCCGGTTATGCTGTCGGCCTTTCCATCAAGATAGTAACTGAAGCTATTGCCTTGGATAAAAAATCTGTTCTTCCCATCTCCAGTTATCAGACAGGTGCCTTGGGGATATCAGATGTCTGCCTGAGTATTCCGACTATTGTGGGTAAGAATGGCGCCGAACAGGTCCTGACTCCGAAACTCACTGAAACGGAAACCGCTGGACTCCAGAATTCAGCTAAAGTCCTCAAGGATATCTACGAGCAAATTGAAAAATAAGTTGTTTTGAAGTAAGTTATAAGGCGGAACAATTTAATAGAATTGTTCCGCCTTCAGTATGTTCAGAGTCTAAAGGAGCCACANNACGAAGATGGCACCACTGTCATCCTCGACCCCTACGAACCCGGATGCTATAACGGGGGAATAGGGTATCAACCCATCCAGGATAAAGCCGATATTGTCCTGTCCAGCCATGACCATCCTGACCACAGCTGGGTCCAGGGTGTCCCGGGAAAACCTATTATTGTCAAAACCCCTTGCGCCCAGGTGATCAAGCGAATCAAAATTGAAGGAATCCCCACTTTCCATGATAAATCCAATGGTTCGGAAAGAGGGAGAAATACCGTCTTTTCTGTTCAGGTGGATGGAATCAGAATCTGCCACTTGGGTGATTTAGGCCATCTGCTGAGGCAAAAAGATGCCGATTACCTGAAACCAGTAGATGTCTTGCTTCCCCCTATCGGCGGTTTATTTACCATCAATGCAGCCGATGTAGAAAAGATTATGGACCAACTGAATCCCAAAGTAGTCATTCCCATGCATTATAAAACTGATAAATGCGGATTTCCCCTGGCAACTCTGGATACCTTCACTTCAGGGAAAACCCCGGTTAAATCCATTGATAACACAGAGATTGAAATCACCCGAGATTCTCTTCCTTCAGAAAGAGAAATTTGGGTACTGAATTACATTCAGTAAAGTATTCTCAGTCATTTTATTTTCATTATAAAAACGCCTGAATCCTCAAAAAGGGTTCAGGCGTTTTTAAACTACAAACTAGAAATTTAACTGGTATAGAAATATTGTTTGTTTCAAATAAAGTGATATATCTTAATATTCCACTTCAAATCCAGATAGTTCTATTGGTACTATTCCATCGCTATTAATGCTTTGGGCATAAATGTCACGGCTCCCGTTTCGATAGTCCTCCCATGTAATAACAGCTCCACCATAACCATTTACATCAATCCTAGGATTAGTCTGTGTATTAGATGCAACACAGATAGGTATTCCATTATACCCCCATTTAATTAACCCAACACTGTCTATGTTTTGAGCATATATATCCCAATTACCATTGCGTTCATCTTGCCAGACAATTATTGTTCCATTTTCCCCATCATGGATAATAGATTGAGTGAACTGATTTCCTGAGGCTGTACAAACAGGTATACCATCTGCAGACCATTGTGTGATCCCTGTACTATCTATTGATTGCACATAGACATCATATACACCAGTTCCATTTCGTTGATCATTCCAAGCGATTATAGCTCCACCATGACCATCTGTAGCTAAACAGGTATATTCTTGAGCATTTGGAGCATTCGAGACAGCAACACCATCTTGTCCCCATTTCACAATTCCTGTGCTATTAATAGCTTGAGCATAAATATCACAATTACCATTTCTATAATCCATCCAAGTTATTATCGCTCCCTTTTGCTCATCAGAGAATATTCGGGGATAGTTCTGTCCGCCATAAGCAGTACAGATAATAAGGCCATCTATAGCCCATTTGATTTTTCCATTACCATCAATGGCTTGCGCATAAATATCGTAATCTCCTGTTCGATAATCCACCCAAGTAATAATAGCCCCATCTTGCCCATCAGAAACAATATCCGGATATTCTTGAGAACCAGAAGCAGTACAAATGGCAACTCCATCCAAAGACCACTTCAATAATCCAGTGCTATCGACCGCTTGTGCATAAATATCATTAGTACCCCAGCCTCCAGGACTATTTCGATAATCCCACCAGATAATAACAGCTCCACCTTGGCCATCGGAAACGAGTTGTGGTTGCTCACATGTATTATCAGATATTAGTATTCCATTGGAGGACCATTTAACATTTCCGGAGCTATCTATAGCCTGGGCATAAATATCCAAACCATCTCTAGAATCCATCCATGTAATAATTGCTCCGCCTTGGCCATCGGAAACTATTTGTGGACAATCTTGTCTACCCGATGCTGTACATATTGCTACACCATCCAGATTCCACCTCAAAGCTCCTGTACTGTCAACAGATTGGGCAAAAATATCCCAATCATCAGTTCGCCAATCCATCCATGTAATAATCGCTCCCCCATACCCATCTGACACAATTTCAGGTATATATTTCAAATCAGAACTAGTGCAAATAGCCACACCATTTTCCACAGGCCAAGCTAAAACAGCATTTGATACCCCCCAATATCCAGTAGATATCAATAAGAACAACACCAACATCCCTAATTTACTTTTTTTCATTTTCTCAACCCCTAAGTTAAATTAATCGGCTGTAATCAAAACAATTAAGGTTCAAAATAGAATCTGGATAGTTCCACAGGTACTATGCCCTCACTACTAATACTCTGGGCATAAATGTCACAGTTCCCGTTTCGATGGTCCTCCCAAGCAATAATTGCACCCCCATGCCCATCCGATACTAATTGTGGAAATAGCTGATCGTATGAAGCCGTACAAATTGTAACTCCATTCAACCACTTCACCATACCACCATTATTGATAGCCTGTGCATAGATATCATAATTGTTCCCATTTCGATGATCCTGCCAAGTAATAATTGCACCACCCTGCCCATCTGATACTATTTGTGGATATTTTTTATCATTTACTCCATGAATAGATGAGATTCTTTGACCGGTGGAATCCCATTTCAATATTCCACTACTATTAACATATTGGGCATATATACCAGCATAATGAAACTGAAAAACACCATAACCTTCGAAATTTCTATAATCCGTCCAAGTTATTATTGCTCCACCCTGTCCATCCGAGATTATCTGAGGTTCATACTTATTACCATAATAAATACAAATCGGGATTCCATTCAATGCCCACTTCACTTCACCTGTTCTATCAATAGCCTGTGCATAAATATCATAGATATCTGCAGAAACAATTCCACCATTTCGACCATCTTCCCACGTAATAATTGCTCCCCCTTCATCATCTGAAACAATTTTCGGGTATAGCTGTTCACTCGAAGCTGTACAGATAGTGACTCCATTTAGTACCCACTTACATGATCCTGAGCTATCAATAGCCTGTGCATAGATATCAGGGTTATTGCTTCCTGATCGATAATCCATCCAGGTAATAATCGCACCACCATTCCCATCTGAAACCAGTTGTGGACTAGTCTGGATACTATAAGTCGTACAAATAGCAACTCCATTTATAGCCCACTTCAACATACCTGAACTATCAACAGCTTGAGCATAAATATCAGGATTACCATTTCCTGACCGATAATCCATCCAGGTAATAATCGCACCGCCATTCCCATCTGAAACCAATAGTGGTCTAACCTGAATATTAGATACACTGTTAATGGATATTCCATGATACGACACCCACTTAGACTCTCCATTATTATCAATAGCTTGGGCATAAATATCAGTTGTACTTTTACTGTTTAGATAATGCTCCCAAACTACCAGGACTCCCCCATGACCATCTCCAATTAATTGGCTTTTCCCCCCCAAAAACCACCGACCCCACTTATATGATCCTGTACTATCATGAGCTTTAACTATTATGGTTGTACCAAGCGTAGGATTATCAAACCTATATGTAATAATGAATCCTCCTTGCTCATCAGATACTAGTTTAGAATCATTCCCTGTAAGAGACCCCAAACTAATTGGCATACCATTTTCCACAGGCCAAGCTAAAACAGTATTTGATAACCCCCAATATCCAGTAGTTATCAATAAGAAAAACACCAGCATTCCAATATTACTTTTTTTCATTTTTTCAACCCCTAAGTTAAATTAATCGGCTGTAATCAAAACAATTAAGGTTCAAAATAGAATCTGGATAGTTCCACAGGAACTATTCCATCACTACTAATACTCTGGGCATAAATATACCAATCACCCCAGTACCAGTTTCGTTTATCCTGCCATGTTATAATCATACTTCCCAGCTCATTCATAATTAATTGTGGATACTCTTGGTAAGATTCGGCTGTACATATAGCAATGCCATCTGTAATCCACTTAACAGTTCCATTACTATCGATGGCTTGAGCATAAATATCGCTATCACTTTCACTTTTTCGCTGATCTGCCCAGGTTATAAAAGCTCCACCTTGTCCATCTGATACTATATTTTGATACCATTGATTTCTTGAAGCCGTGCAAATAGCGACACCATTTTGAGTCCACTTTAATACTCCACTACTATCAATCGCTTGAGTATAAATATCAGTGGAATTACCATTTCGTTTATCCTGCCAAGAGATAATAGCTCCTCCCAGTTCATCAGTTACAATAGAGACGCATTCCTGGCTATAATTACCACTCCCTGTAGTTGTACAGATAGCCACCCCATCCAGAGTCCACTTCACCATACCTGCACTATTGATAGCCTGTGCATAGATATCGAGATTGCCCGTTCGATAATCATTCCAAGCAATAACAGCCCCGCCCTGACCATCGGGTATAATATTAGGATATTCTTGTGACCCAGAAGTAGTACAGATGGCAACTCCATCTGAAAACCATTTCATTTTTCCACTACTATCAACAGCTTGGACGTAAATATCTGAATTACCATTTCGAGAATCTTTCCATGCAATGATAGCTCCACCCTCACCATCGGATACAATTTCGGGATGGTCTTCTATACCCAAAGAAGTACAGACAGCAATACCATTCAAATTCCACTTCACAGTTCCAGTACTATCAATGGCTTGAGCATAGATATCAAAATCACCATTTCGTCCATCCTGCCAAGTTATAATAGCCCCACCTGCACCATCAGATACTAGCTGTTGATTGTTTAGGCCACATGAAGATGTTGAGACCGTAATGCCATCCAGAGGACATTTTATCACTCCGGTACTATCAATAACTTGGGCATAGATAGCATATCCATTTTGATTCTCATACCAAGTAATTATTGCTCCACCTAGTCCATCTGATATAGTCCTTGGATATTGCGCAATACCAGATACGGTACAGATGGACTCTCCATTTAAGGCCCACTTCAACGTTCCTACATTGTCGACAGATTGACAATAAATCCCACTACTATACCATGCAATAATAGCTCCACCTTGGCCATCAGATACAATTTCAGGATACTGCTTAATGCCAGAGGCCGTACAAATAGCTATTCCATTTTCTACTGGCCAGGAAAAGGTATCATTTGATAATCCCCAATATCCAGTAGTTATCAACAAGAACAACACCAACATCCCATACTTATTTTTTTTCATTTCTCAACCCCTTAAGTTAAATTAATCGGCTGTAATCAAAACAATTAATGTTCATAATAGAATCTGGATAGTTCCACAGGAACTATTCCATCCCTACTAACACTCTGGGCATAGATATCATAATCAACCTCATTTCTTTTATCACTCCAAGCAATAATGGCTCCACCATGGTTATCTGACACAAGAACCGGATATTGGTTCTCGACTGCAGTACACACAGAGAGTCCATCCATACTCCATTCAATTGTTCCATACTTATTGATAGCCTGGGTATAAACATCATAATGGTTAGCATTCCGATAATCATACCAGGTAAAAACAGCTCCACCCTCACAATCACTTACAATTATTGGCCTATATTGATATGAAAACGCCGTGCATATAGCGACTCCATTAACATCCCATTTCAGGACTCCAGTACTATCAATTGCCTGACAATAAATATCAGTTCTTTGTTCAAGGTTTAGTGTGGTATTTCGATAATCTTGCCAAGTAATTATGGCTCCTTGTTCTCCATCGGCAACCATAGTCTGTTCCCATTGATCATTCAAAACGGTACAAACAGAAATTCCATTCTCTATCCACTTAACATTACCATTGCTATCTATCGATTGCGCATAGATATCTGCTCCATGTTCAGGACTGAGAGTAGTGCTTCGATAATCTTCCCAGGTAATAATGGCACCACCTTGTCCATCTGAAACAAGTTTTGGGTTACATTGATTATTAGCTGTTGTACAGATTGCCACTCCATCCATTTCCCACTTCAAGGAACCTGTACTGTCAATAGCTTGAGCATAAATATCAAAGTTTTTACTTCCATTACGATGATCTTGCCAAACCATGATGGCTCCTCCCTGTCCATCTGTAACTAATTGTGGATAATCCTGGCTGCTGGAATTTGTACAAACAGCAACTCCATCCAATGTCCATTTTATAACTCCATTACTGTTTATAGCCTGGACATAAATATCCGAATTATTACTTCCATTTCGGAAATCATACCAGGTAATTACACCTCCCCCATTATTATCTGATATGATTTGAGAGGCCCACTGGATACCTGAGGCAGTGCATACTGCAATTCCATCTAATACCCACTTTACAGTTCCACTACTATCAATTGCCTGAACATAGATATCAGTAGTAGTGATACTATTTCGATCATCATACCAAGTGATTATGGCACCGCCCTGTCCATCCGAAATCAGCTGTGGGGCATACTGGATTCCTGTAGCAACACATACAGGAATACCATTGAGTTGCCCTAAACTATAACCTTCATAGTTGACAATCTGGGCATAGATATCAGTAGTACTAATACTATTTCGATTGTCCCACCAAACAATAATTGCGCCTCTTTGTCCATCAGTAGAAAGCTTTGGTTCACCCTGATCACCTGAACAAGTAGAAATAGCCACACCATTTTCCACAGGCCAAGCAAAAGCAGTATTTGATAACCCCCAATACCCATTACTTAACAATAAGAACAACACCAACATCTCAATATTACTTTTTTTCATTTTCTCCACCCTCAATAAATAAATGAATGCCCCATGATTGGTAACGATTTATCCAATACAAAATACAAGAAGGACCTTAAATAAAAACTACCCTAACCCCATAATGATTAACCTAGGAACATCATTAATACCCGCCTAATAATCCCAATCAACCACATAATCAATATGATATGGATTTTCCCAAAAGAATTTGTAACACACCAAACAAAGCTGCAGAATACCATACTCATTTATTATTTGTAAAATTATTTCCACCTAAGTAATAATTGAAAAACAAAAAAACGCCTGAACTCTCAGAAAGAGTTCAGGCGTTTTCATATTATAGTTTATTCAAGGAGATAGAATCAGTTTCCATCCAGTCCAAGGACCGTATTAGAAGCCCGGTCGAAATGGCTTTTCAATCCCACTTCCACATGGACATTATGTTTACCTAAAGGAATATCCCAATAACTCTCAACAGATTTTTCTTCCTTATGCTTGATAGAGGGAATGACTAAATCCCCCCCGATTTTCACATTATGGTTATAGAACTGGACGACCACATCTTCAGCCGTGGTTTCCCCTTTATTGGTAATTGTCGCTCGAAGCAGGACTTTTCGGGAATGCGCAGGCAAATTCAAGGTTGTATCCTTGAGCCATTCTGTTTTTACAATAGACAATTGAGGTTTACTGTAAATATGGACAGGAATCTTGGCTTTGTTATTATTGGCATCCCATTCCGGGGTCCGATTAAAACGATTGACAATGAAATAGAGATTTCGGTCTCCGGCATTATTCAGGGTATCCATCCGCTGCCGGATGACCCGATAAGAATGGGGAGCTATGGAGGGAATTGTTGGAATTCTCCAGTCAGTCCGGTCCATTAATTGTTTTCCGGTTCCTACATTGGGGTCTCCATCATAAGCAATCACCTGCACATCTTCAGCCGGTAAATCCCCATAGTTATGGACAGTGATAGTGGCAAACAGGGTTTCTCCATCCAAATAACCCTCTTTAGACATAATGACATCGGTACTGGAAATGGAAGGGTCTGACATTTGGAGAGGGGTCATAAGCCTGGACCAGGCAGTCTCTCCTGAAAGAACTAAAGCCAGTTGGGCGGTATCTATCCCTCTGGATATTGTCCATTTCATCGTGGTGGTAAAAGCGGATTGCGCCGGAATACGGGCAATATTCTGGAAGGATACCACCTGCTTCCCATTGGTTACCAATTCCACCCGGACAGAATCCTGGCTGACTCTGTCCAAATTATGAATCACCGCCTGGATTTCCAGATTCTTTCCCTGGACAGGGATTTCCGGGTCCATCCTGATTTCCCCATCCGTTATGGATAAAGAAGGATAGGAGGGAGGAACATTGGGATTCAGAAGCATTCGGGTGATGGTCAGTAACGAATATCCATTCAAGGTTTTGGCTTCCACTTCCAAGGTATGTACTCCTGGAGGAACCGGGAACTGGAACATGGGTTGGGCACTCTGCCCAGCAGCAAAACTACCAATTTGGGCTTGTGTGACAGGATGCCCATCCATCTTGAAATTTCCGACGATTCCAGGTAAATTCAGGGGACCCGGATTAGCGATCTCAGCCCAGAGGGTCGCTGTTCCCTCGTCCACAGCAGAATCAAAGATTTGTCCATTTAATCGATAGGAGTCCACTGTCAGCAGGGAATATCCTGAAGCATCCATTTTCCCCTTTTTATCGATTCCATAAATTCGAATGGGAATGACACCTGGGCTTCCCAAAGGCCGAATGGGAAACTCAAAAGAGAACTGCCCATTCTTGAAAGGTAGAATAAAAGAGGTCTGCCCCGAGAAGCAACCTTGTTCTTCTGGGGCCAACTCAATTTCATATTCCTGTTTTTTCTCGCCGATTTCCAGATAAAGGGTTCCCTCTTTGAAAGGCAGAGAACCGCTGGAAATATGCAAGGTAGTGGACTGCTGGTTTACCAGCAGTCGAGGGGTGGTTTCCAAGGCAATTTCTTTATCGGGAGGCAGCATCCGAAGGGCCGGGTCACTGAAAAGAACATACATCTGGGGAAGATTTTCCTGAGTGGGATCCAGAAAATAGGAAATCACACTTTCAATAACCGCATCGCCATGGACCCATTGCTCATTAGTAAAAAGAGCCTGGATCATGCGTTGAGTCAGCTGTTTATGCTGAGGAGTGAACCCTTTCCCGGTGGGTTCATAAAGAGAAACGGCTCCCCCGTCAGGTACCCGGTGCATATCTTCAGTAATACAGATGTTCCAGGGCCGGGTGGGCCAGTCAAACTGTCCCATGGAACAGGTCAGGTTGAAGACCAGAGGAAGTTTCCTGCCGTTAGTGAGTTTTTTCATATCACTGTTTTTGGAGTCTCCCCCAAAAAGCATTCGCTCATGGCCCCAGACATTCGGAGACCCATGCCCGAAATAGATGATAGACAAATCACCTTCCGAGATGGCATCCATAATAGCCTTATTGGCATCCGGACTGATTTTACTGTCTTCTCCCGGAGGTAAATAAAAATTATCGACATACGGGTAATGGCGTAAATTAATGAATTTCCGGAAAAACCGGGAAGGCAGCAACTCCGCCATATCCCAACAATCCTGTTCAAATCCGTCATCTGCTACAAAGAGAATTCGATTACGCCACAAGCCTCTTTCAGGAGATGACTCATACTGGATTGTTTTCCGGACTACCGCATCGGCATCCATGGGATTATTCACTGAGATTCGGCCGATTTCCATATCCGGGAAGGCATCATTTCCAGTCAACTGAACATACCAGAGGTCAGAAGCATCTTCATCGGTCATGACCTTAGTCCGATAGGGAGGAATATAGTTGATTACTCCATTTTGGTTTCGGCCTTTATAATCTGAAGTGCCATCCCCCATTAATAACACATACGCAGGATAAGGCTGCTTCCAGAAATAGAGCGTATATTTCAGAAAATCCCGGAGAGTCTCAGGGTTGAAATCCCCATAATTAAACTGGTCATAAATATCCATCACATTGACCAGCCTCACAGCCAGCCCCTGTTTAGCCCTGTACTTGGCAAGGGTTTGAGCGGCCTTTATAAAGTCAGGATGATAAATCAAGATATAATCAGCCTGATTAGAAGTCGAACGCAGGTCATCCTTGACCTTAAAAGGTTTCCCTTCCAGAGTTTCCATCCCCTCCTCCAGAGAACCCAGGTAATAGGATTTCACACCGGGGGAGACAGGAAATATGAGCGTTTTCTCAGCTTCCCGGCATACATAGGAAACTTTTTTTAAATTCCCCTGAGTATCCACGGCATATAGATGCAGAACCTTTTTCATTGCTGAAGAGTCTATCCCGGTAACAGTCACATAATTTGAGACAGAAGGCTCTATCTTGGCCGGAATAATTTCCAGGGGAAATCCTTCATATTGGAGAGGCTGTCTAATATCAAATCTGACTGAATCAAGATAAATCTCATCCTGAGGAGAAGAGGGTTTGGTTCCCGGCAAAGATATTCCCAATTTATGGAATCCCGATTTTAGTGATGAAGGTGAAAAAGTCGTTTTAAAAGAATACAGATTAGCTCCAGACCATTGAGCCTTCCCAATAGTCTGAGTATCCCAGGTCAATACAACCAGATGGGAAGATACTTTGGATTCGGCAGGTTTTCCTGCCAGGACAATTTCCAAAGGAATGACCCCGCCTGATGCTTCCAGGTTATCCGTTCCTTTCAACTCGATTTTCACCATACCCGATGAGGTTACTGAGAAGGATTTCCAGAACCAGGGTTCCTTGGATTCAAAACCCCTCATGGAAACAGTGGGGTCCTGAATATTATCCTCTTCAAAAATCAGGTTTGTTTTTTGGAAAAATCCCTTCGGGAGAACAAGAGTTCCCAAATCCTCAGGGGTTTTGAGGGTCTCAGTCAAATAGGACTCTGTTAGAGGAAAGTTTTCATCCCAACTCAACCAGTAAACCTGATTGGATGAATAAGGATTATTCTCATTTTGATTAAAGAAAATCAGGGAGCCGGCATCCCCTTTAACATCAGGGTCTGGCTCAATAAGGTCCAAGGGTTGTAATAACCCTTTTCGATAAAGCTTAAACTGAGGCAGGCTCTTTTTGATATTTAACCCCATGGGAATTAAATCTGACAGGGGAATCCGGCACAAGCCTGAAGTTGAGACCTCAAACCGAACCCAGGATTTCTTTTTATCAAGGAAATCAGGAGAGGTCAGCCCGGGGTAATATCCCCTGGAAATTAAAGGTAAAGCTCTTAAGGGACTGTCAGGCTGATAATTGACCAACATATCTCCCAGAACTTTATCCAGGCCATTCCCCCTGGAATCACCTGCTTGGATAGTGGTATCTATTTCCAATCGGGAGGGATCTGACGGTAAAATCTGTATCAGGGTAGAACTTATCCGGTAGGTTTGCCCCAGGTAACTTCGGCTGGTTCTCACAATCAACCGGCCGATTCGCCAATCCCTTATCCATCCCAGAGGTTCCAGCCGGACCAGGGGTTCAGAATAGTTTAAAGATTGGACTGAATCAGCGGAGACCCTCCCCTGGTATCCCCCCACAGTGTCATAGGATAAATAAACTCCATCAGACAGAGAAGCTTTAGGGGGCCCCTGGGGAAATAATCCCAGATAGATTGTGGCTTCACTTAGACTGCTCAAAGAAGAATAGGACTTATACCCTAATCGAATCTGGCTTGTGTCTGATTGAAACACACTCCAGCCTAAGGCTGGTTTCTGGTTAGATTTTAATATCGGCAGGGATGGTTGAGCAACGGCCACCACTCCCATTAAACCGAAAATTAGAAAAAAAAGGCCCGTAAGCCGTCGAGTACTACAGTTTTTTCGTTTATTCATAATTCTTCTGCTAAAATAATTAATACCATCCGTTTTTTCAACTAGTGGACTTGATGGGTGTCCCCTTTTCAAAATTCTCAGGTCCATGTAGAATATCAACTTCTATTCTACATGGCAATAGAAAAGACTCAGATTGCAGTCCTTAGACCATTTCGGAGGGTTATCCTAACTGGTAAGGAACCGGTCTTGAAAACCGGCGGCCCGGAAGGGCCTTGAGGGTTCGAGCCCCCCACCCTCCGCCAATCAAAACTAATACTAAAGGACTTTCCCTTTCAGGGCAGGTCCTTTTTATGTATCCTATCAAATCGTTCTACAATAATTCACCTTTGTAGAATTGAGAGTAATATACGGTAATAAGGAAAATAATTGTTTAAAGAATCCAAATGGGCAAAAGAAATAATATCCGGCCAAGATAAAAATGGCCTCTGGGGTTATTTTCATACCTTGAGTGAACCTAAAAAAACACCCCTTACCACCGAACAGGCATTACGACGGCTCTTGAATCTAGGTTTTACGATAAATGATGAACCCATCCAGAAAACGGTCGCTTATATGCATGATTGCCTGGCAGGTAAGAAAAAAATGCCTGATAGGGATGAAGTAACCCATGATTGGGGTATTTTCACCCAACTGATGCTCTCCACCTGGATCAGGAAATTCACTAAAGAAGATGCCTATGCAAATAAAATAGCCAAAACTTGGGGAGGGATTATTTCTTTTGCATTCCAGTCAGGGAAATATATCCATCCGGACTATTTATCTGCTTATGCTCAAACTTTCAATCAAAAAGCCAGGGGCGGCCGTTTAGTCGATTTTGTTTCTTTCTATCAGGTATCCCTTATCCCTGATTATTTGGATACAACAATTGAAAAAGCCGTTTTCGATTATATTTTTAGTTATCAACATGGCATTTACTACATTTATCAAAATCCTCTTAATGTATTGCCAGATAACTTTAGGTCTAAAGCTGCCAGCAAATATTTAGCGGCGATTGAGCTCTTATCCATGTTTCCCCATAATAAGGAAAAACTTGCTCTGGTCATAAATTGGCTCAATGAAAATAAACATCAAGATGGAAAATGGGATATGGGCAGCAACGTTAAAGATGCCATCTATTTCCCTCTCTCTGATTCATGGAATAAGAAAGATAGCAGAATCTCCGATTGTACCTTCAGAATAGAACGTCTCCTGAAAACATTAATCCGGTAGTTTTAGTCTTTTGATTTCACCAGCGCCGACCAGGGTATCAAGATGACCCCGCAGTTCAGCCGTATGCTCGATTATGAGGATAACCACTGGTATATTGCCCGGATGAAGGTATCTTCTCCCACGGAGGATAATGATTTACAGTCCCAGCTATATCATTACAATGGGGTGATTCCTGATGCTTCGCATATTGACCTTTCAGCCAATATCTATTTCGGCACCCCTACCACCTGGAGCTGGATAGAGACCCCTCTTTATACCAATGCCACAGGAACAGGTTATCCCCAAATCATGTTGAAGGCTGGAACCAAAACAGGAAAGATATATCTGGCGGAGGTTCAGGTCATCAAGTCAGTTCCCACCTTATTTGATTCTACTCCCAGGTCTAAACATACCCTTGGGTATGCCTATTCTGATTTCAGTTCGCTCTCTCAATTATCAATGGGTTGGTCAACGACTGAATGTTTCGATAATGGCACATCCAAGCCGGCTCTCAGTGTGATGGATCCCGGTTTTCTGACGGTATCCTTCTCGTGCGGAGAAAGCATCAAATTCACTGCCTGGAATGGAAACACCCAAGAAATCTATACCCCTTCCAGTACTCCTGGCAGTGAGATTGGGATGAAAGCCGATATATTCATCCAGTCGGGTTCTTTTGATACTTATGATGCAATGATATTGTTGGGTTGTTATGGAGTTGCTACTAATGGCAGTTATGATTTTTCCAGTATAGGGGGACAATTGGCAGCTATAGCTGAATTTGGCCAAATCACTGAGGGAACTCATTATCTGGCGGCTCCGGGCCGGAATGGTTATCACCAGATGCAGTTTGTCTTGAAAAATAATGAGAATGGAGTTCTGGCTGTTCAGAATGTCGATTTCCTCAGGGATACGGATAATCCTTATTTTGGGGATATTAATCTATTCCCATGATTCAATGGGGATAGGTTCAGAAACTTCCATTTCCTAGATTCTAAACAATCATCCGGCTATTCATCCTGCTGATTGTTCAGTAACCCTATAAAAAGAGAATAAATAAACTGGCTCATATAAAGATTGAGACCGAGGGGGTCTTTAATCAGAATAGCAACAACTCACATAGCAACCCAGGCAACTATAATATTCATTGATTTCTCTATGGTATAATTTTTCGACTTATAATTTCCCCGGGGAGAATCCTCATGGTAATCAGGCAAGAGACCCAGAAAGATTTTGGGCAGATATATGATTTGGTAAAAGTGGCCTTTCAAACGGCCCAAGTTTCAAACGGTAAAGAACAGGATTTTGTATATGAGCTTCGCAGCAAGAAATCCTATATTCCTGAACTGGCATTGGTTTCTGAGGATGAAGGGAAATTGACTGGACATATCATGTTCACCCGAATGGATATTTCCGGGGAAGATGGAAAAAACCATGAATTCCTTTTATTAGCTCCTGTTTCCGTGGTCTTAGAAAAGCGAAACCAGGGACTCGGCTCAGCTTTGATAAAAGAAGGAATGAAACGGGCGGAGAAGATGGGATTCAAAGCTGTTATATTGGTTGGAAATCCTGATTATTACCACCGATTCGGTTATAAATCAGCTATCTCTTTCGGTATCAAAAATAAACAGAATATTCCTGATAAGAATGTCATGGTTTACGAATTGGTTCCTGATTCCCTGAAGGGATTTCAGGGAATGGCAGATTTTAGTTGATCTCTCTGAACCTTTGACACCCCTTAAATAGGAATCATTCTTAGTTCTTTGACAGCTGTCAAAAAGATAACTCTTTTATTATCAATAATTTCCTTTTTTGACAGCTGTCAAAACCTACATCATTAAAGGGATTTTCGCTGGTTAATCTCGGAAGGGCATCAGGTAGAGATAAAACCATTCTGCTGTGTTCATCATCAGTTAAGCTAAGATAGATGGATGAAATCCACTAAGACGAACCCCACAAATATTAAGAAAACTATAAATAACTCCCCGGAATATCCCCTTCGCCGGATGGAGATAGTAGCTCCCGGTGGACAGCCGGATAGTATGAAAGCCGCCATCCTGGCAGGAGCTGAAGCGGTTTACCTGGGTCTCAAAGGAGAACTGGGAGCCAGGAGATTTGCCACCAATTTCAGCTATGATGAATTATTAGCCTCGATTGAATATGCCCATCTGAGGGGGGCCAGGCTATACCTGACCTTCAATACCCTGATGACTGATGAGGAAATAGTATCCAGTTATAACATTCTGAAACCTCTCTATGAAGCAGGGCTGGATGGAATCATTATTCAGGACTGGGGAGTCTTAAGGTTCATCAAAGATCATTTCCCGGATTTTCATATTCATGCCAGTACGCAGATGACCCTTGCCAACCACTTGGAAGCCAATTTCATGAAGGAGAAAGGGGTCCAGAGGCTGGTGCCGGCCCGGGAACTCTCCCTGGAAGAGATTAAATCCCTTCGGGAACAGACTTCGGTGGAGCTGGAAATTTTTGTTTCCGGCGCCTTATGTGTCTCCTATTCAGGCAACTGTTATATGAGTTCCTTTATCGGGGGAAGAAGCGGCAACCGGGGGATGTGCGCCCAAGTCTGCCGAAAACGGTATAAAGATTCCCAGGATAAAGAAGGTTATTACCTCAGCCCAAAAGACCAGCTGCTGGGAAAAGAAGATATCACTCAGCTTTCCGAGGCTGGAATCGATGCCATCAAACTGGAAGGCCGGATGAAAAATCCTCCTTATGTCTTTGCCACTGTTCAATATTTCCATGAATTGATGGAAGGTAAAAACAAGGTACCCCTGACTCCTAAGCTTTTTAATCGAGGCTATTCCACCGGTTATTTTCATGGTAAAACCAACCTGATCAATCCCCTCTTCTCAGGGAATTACGGCCATTCCATTGGGATTTTGTCCCATAGAAAATTAACTCTTTCAGAGAAAGTCATCCTGGGAGATGGGTTAGCTTACCTGGATAAAGACGGCAAAATCCTGGGAGGTGATTACCTCAATAAAATAATCCTTCAAGGTTCAAAAGAACCTCACAAATCAGCCAATCCAAGAGAAACCCTGTTTTTCCAGTCTCTTCCGGAAGGGACTCACAGTATCCACAAGACTTTTTCTAAAGAGCTTAATGACCAGCTGGAGCATTCCATTAAAACCATTAAAAAACAACTGCCGATTGAAGGGTCCTTCAAAGCTCATACCGATGGCCCCATGGAGTTAACCCTGCAACTGGGTAAGATACAAGTCACCCAGACCGGGATAACCCTTTCTCCCGCCAGGCAGGCTCCACTTCCCCCGGAAGAAATCAGGGAGAAACTTTCCGAAACAGGGGATTTTACTTTCAGGATGGACTCACTGACCCTGGATTATGACCAGAAATGTTTTATTCCTTTGAAAGAATTGAAATCTCTGAAAAGGGCGGCTCTGGAAAAACTAACCCAAGCGCACCTGGAATCCTTCCATCGGAAAGCCCTTCCTTTCCAAAATTTCACCCCCCAGAACGATCGGGCCAAGTCTCCCGTTTTTGCGGCCTGTGTCAGATATCCCTGGCAGGAAAAATTACTCCGGGAAAAGGGGTTTGAGATTATCTATCATCGGGGGATGGATGCCGCCCGGGAAGGCAGGCTCCATGAGATTGACCTGGATTCCAACCTGGCCAGAAATCTCTACCAGCTTCTGAAAAACCATCATGATAAAGTTACCCTGGATTGGAATTTCAATATCACCAATTCTTATGCTTTCCGGGAATATGCCGCCATACCCAAGACCGGTACTATTTACCTTTCTCCGGAGATGTCTCTGGAACAAATCAAAAAAGTCCGAGGCACCGGAGCTCGAAAAGGGCTGGTTATTTATGGATACTTAAATGGTATGTATCTCGAACAGGCTCTTTTTGAGGAAAATATTGTGGAATTATCCAATGAGAATGGCGACCATTTTAAAGTGGTCAGAAACTCTGATGATAATACGGAAGTCTATCTGGATAAACCTATGAACTTGATTCCCAGACTCAAAGATATCAAGACCCTCGGATTGGATGAATTACGATTGGATTTCACCTTTGAATCCAAAGATGAAATGATAGCTATCCTGGACTCATTAAAAACCCATGAGGGATTTTATTCTCCCTATAATTTCGACAGGGGCCTGCTTTAGGCCCCCAACTTCCACTGAAATCAGAAAAGTTTTGTTTTTTTCTCCCTTAGAGTTAGAATTCTTCTTATTTTCTATGGGTGCCATGGAATGAATCAATCAACGGTGTCATCTGGAAATCGATTAAATTGTTTGGATATATTGAGAGGTTTGGCCATCTTTGGGATGGTATTGGTAGCGATTCAACCCGGAGGGATGCCCCTGTGGATGTATCATGCCCAGGTGCCGCCGGATGGGTATAACCCTGAGATACCAGGGATTACCTGGGTAGATTTGATATTTCCCTTCTTCATGTTTGCCCTGGGAGCCGCTATCCCCTTTGCTTTGACTAAAAGGATGGAATCAGGGATTTCCAGGCTCCGGATAACCGGCCATATATTCTGGCGAAGTTTCCTGATGGGGATTTTTGCCCTTTATTTGGGATACTGGTATCCCTGGGCATACGGAGCCAACCCCACGGACCATAAATGGATATTCTGGAGGACCCTGGGAGGCTTTTTCTTCCTGGTGATGTTTTTAGGAAGAATCCCCGGGTTATCCGGCCAAAAAGAGGCTTCCAGAAAAATTATCTCCCTGGTGATAAAACTATTGGGACTGGCCGGAATAGTGGGGCTCCTGCTTACCTATACCCGGTTTGACAGCGTTGCCAACCAGTGGGTCAATGGTTTTAACGGCAAAGAAATGGATTGGGTCATCCTTCGGCTTGCCCAATCCTACATACTGGCCTCAGTGGTTTGGATGTTCACCCGAAACCATTATAAAATCAGGCTGGGATTGATTGGGTTACTGGCCGCCCTCAGGGTCCATGTGGATGCCGGCGGCAACCTGGGAAATCTCCTAAAATCCTGGTTCTCCACTGAAAGCTGGCTTGAAAAACTGCTGGGTTGGATTCCCCTTTACCATCAGGCTCCCTGGTCTTATTTCACCCAAAGTTTCAAATGGCTGATTGACCCGGCTGTCTATTATGATATTGCTATGATTGCCTTGATCGGGACTGTCTTTGGGGATATCATTTTCCACTTCACCCGAGACCAGAAAGAAAAACTTGATCCCTCCGTGATTTCCAAAAGCTCTCTGGTTTCAATGCTTCTGTTGTATCCGGCCTTGGTTATCCTGGGACTCTATGCTTTCTTTTCCCGAAGAGTGGATTTAGGTCTGTTCCTGAGTATCGGCTTATCGGGATTCTTATTTCTAAGCCTGAAGGGCATCTTCCATCCCCATCTGAAAAAGGTTTTTATTGAATTGACCGGGTATGGGGTTTTATTCCTGGTTCTGGGTTATCTGCTGGATGCAGCAGGACATGGTATCCGCAAAGAACCTTCCAATTTATCTTTTTATTTTGCCACTTCCGGCATGGCTATTTTCTCCCTGCTTAACCTTTATCTCCTGGCAGACATTCTCGGTTGGAAGAAATCCTTCAGTTGGTTCAAAGATGCCGGAGCCAATCCCATGATGGGGTATATCGCCGGCAGGCAATGCCTCTTTTCCATCCTCCATCTGACCGGGCTGGCGGTCCTCCTGGAAACTCCCATTATGAATAATATTCCCCTTTATTTTGGGTATTGTTTCCTCCTGTCCCTCCTCTCGGTCTATTTCACGGCCTGGTTGACCCGAAAAAAGATTTTCCTCCGGGTTTAACCCTTATTTTCTCCCTCTAAATCGTCTTTATTCTCATTATCCTTCTCGGAGGGTGACCCAGGCTGTAACCATCAGCCTGGGTCCCTCCCCGTTTCCCCTCCCAATCCCTGAGGTTTTAGAGAAATAAGCTATTAATATTGATTGCCGGAAGGGTTCTTAATATCCCCAAAACCAGCCTAACAGGAGAATTTGTCAGCTTCATGAAGATTACCTTGCAAATTTTAAGTAATGCCATTAAAATTCCCATGTTAAAAGATTGATAAAACTGAGTGGCACGGTTGACAGCGAGAGTCTAGGTTTTGAGGGTTAAAAATACTCGAAGATAATTATCTTTTGGCATTATATCTATTCCTTGAATTTTACTGTCAACTTAAACAAGCCAGTCAACAAAATCCAAAGAAACACAATACTATAAAAAGTAACTATGTTTCCTGCCGGAAGAGAGGGATTCTAATTCCGGGGAAAGGGGAAATCCTTGTTCAGTTGTTATTTAGCTAAACGATATTTTTTAATGACCGGCCTGATTATTCTGGGAGGTTTCTGCATGGTTCAAGGTGAGGAGGCAGGATTATCGGTTGCCACTTCCACCACAGCTTCCATGGAAACCACCACGAATTTCAGCCTAGGAACTACACTTCAGCAGGATACGACCGATCCTCAATTTCGGGATATGAAATTGGATGATTGTATCCGGATAGCCCTGGAAAAGAACCTCAGCATGCAGAGCAGCCGGGAGAACGTTAAAATTTCCGAATCCAGTTATCGGATGAGCAAAGCAGTTTCTTCTCCCAGTATGAGTTTATCCGGCGGCAATTCCTATTCCTCCAACGAGGATGAATCCGATTCGGCCGAATTAAGTTACAGCCAGTATTTCACCTCCGGCGCCACCTTGTCAGCCACCGCGGAAACCGACCGCTCTAAATCGGATACCAGTGATGAAAGCTATACCTCATCAGCCAGTATCACCCTGACCCAGCCTTTATTAAAAGGATTGGGAGGTTCCAGTGTGGAAAAGACCGCTAAAGGCCAAAAAATCCTGGATGAAGAAATTGCAATCACCCGCTCTTTACAGGATTCCCGCAGGTCCCTGATCCATAGCATCACATCAGCCTACTATCGGCTCCTGGGTTCCCAGCGAAGCATTGATATTGCCCGGCAGGCGGTGGATGAAGCAGAACGGGTATTAAAAGTAGCCAAGGTCAAAAAAGAAGAAGGTATGGTCGCAAAAATCGATGTGACCCGGTCAGAGGTTCAAGTAGCTTCCAAACGGTCCTCCCTGGTCAGCGCCATCAGAAGTTATGAAAGTTCCATGGAAAGTTTTGTGGAAACCCTGGGACTTCCCCTGGGAACAGTCCTTACGTTGGATTCAACCATTCAATATGTAGATAGAAAAATTGATTTGGAAAAAGAAACCGAAAAAGCTTTCCAGAACCGGCTGGATTATAAATCCGCCAAACTGAATTTGGAACGCAAAGATATCGCCCTGAGGATTGCCCAACAGAACCGGTTGCCTCAGCTGGATGCCGCCTTAAGTTACAGCGCCTCCCGGGAAGAGGAGAAGTACAGTGATTCCTGGAAATTCAGCGATCCGGAGCTGACCGCTTCCGTCAGCTGGTCTATCCCCCTCTGGCAAGACCATATCGATTTAAAAGAGAGTTATCTCCAGGCCGAAAGCTCCCGGAAAATTTATGCCATCACTCTGGAAGATACCCAGCGGGGAATCACCCTGGAAGTCCGGCAGGCTGTTATCTCTGTAGAAGAAGCCCGGGAAAATCTGGAAATCCTAAAAGTATCCATTAGTCAGGCCGAAGAAGCCCTTCGCCTGGCTAAACGAAGTTATGAAGAAGGGCTCCAGACATACCTGGATGTCCTGGATTCCCAGAACAGTTACACCAGCACCCAGAACAGTTATACCAGCGCCTTGATCAATTACCTGGTAGCTCTCTCGAATCTGGATAAGATTACGGCTTCTCATCCCATGCTGAAGGATAAAACAGAATGACATTAATGAAAAAAATTCTAATTGGGATTCCTGTACTCCTGCTCCTTCTCGTTATTCCAATAGGAATGACCTATTATAAGAACCATATCAAGAAGAAAAATACGGAAACAACCAATATCCCCACAGCTCTGGCCAAAAAAGGGGATTTTGAAATCCTGCTCAGTGAAGTCGGCACTCTGGACGCATTGAAGTCTCTGACAGTCAATTCTAAGGGACAGGGGAAAATCATCAAGTTGATTCCTGAAGCTTCCCTGGTTAAAGAGGGCCAGGAAATTGTCTGGATGGACCCTTCTGATTTGGAAAAACAAATCAAAGAAATGGAAGACTCTCTGAAATCCACCCAGCAGGATTTGGAAAAAACCAAAGAAACCCAGAGGTTGCAAATATATCAAAATGATATGAGTGTGGCGGCCTCCAAACTCTCTCTGGAAAACACCAAATTGGATTATTCCGATGCCACCATCAAACTGGCCAAAAACCAGCGGCTCTTTGACGCTCAAGTCATTCCCGAAACCACTTTGGAAGATGCCAAACTCAGGGTCTTGTCCCAGAAAGCTTCCGTCGAGAAATCCGAATTGAGCCTGTCCCAAGTGGAGGAAACCCGTAAATCGAATCTTATTTCCGGGCAGATACAATTGGCTCAGGCCGAAGCCCGCCTCAAAGAATCCAATCGAAAAATGCAAGAGCTGAAGGATAAATTAAAAGAAACCGTGATAACCGCCCCCGGTAATGGGATTATTATTTATGAAATGATGTGGCGAGGCGGAGACCGGACCAAAATCCAGGAAGGGGACCAGGTTTGGCCCCGAATGTCCATTGCCCAGCTTCCCGACCTGACCCGAATGATCAATAAAATCATGGTGGATGAAATTGATATTTCCAAGATAAAAGTGGGACAGGATGTCAGAATCAGACTGGATGCCCTATCAGGAGTTCAGCTGAAAGGGAAAATCACTAAAATCGCCACTTTGGCAGTCGATAAAGGCGCAGGCGATGCGCCCTTCTGGATGCGCAAAGAAGCCTCTGGGGTCAAAGCCTTTGAAGTGGTCGCAGAAATCGACCCCAATGACTATCCTTTAAGGCCCGGAATGACTTCAAAAACCCAGGTTTTGATAGAGAAATTCTCCAATGTCATCTATATCCCCAGAGAGGCTGTCATTACCAGCGGCTCTCACCAATATGTGTTTGTCGCCAATCCCCGGGGAGGATATGAACGAAAAGAAGTCAAAACCGGTAAAGGTGACAGCAATTATGTCATTATCACCTCCGGACTTAACGGCAATGAGAAAGTCTTTTTACGAGACCCATCCAAACCCTTAAAATCTTCAGAACAGGATGCCCGGGAGAAAAAAGAAAAGGACTCGAATGAATCTTCAGCCCCAACCTTACCCTCTCCTACGGTGCCGGCTAAATAGGAGCAGGACGTGAAAAAAAGAATCCTGATGACAGGGTTATTCATCCTTTTGGCCGCGGGAGCCTACTTAGGGTATCACTGGTATCAAAATAAAAATAAGGCCCCCGAAACCCCGCCCCCCTTGGCAACTGTCAAAAAAGGGGAGTTTGTGATTGCTATCCATGATACCGGGGTATTTAAAGCCAAAAAATCAGTCAGCATCTTAGTCCCTACCATGGAACGGTACTGGGGGGGATTTAAAATTACTAAATTAGTTCCAGAAGGCTCCCGGGTCAAGGAAAAAGACCCCATTTTCTGGTTCGATATGACCGAACTGGAACAACAGGCTAAAGCCGCCGAATATAATTTAAAAAACGAGGAATCCCAATTAAAAAGCGCCTTGGAAAGTCTGCGTCTCCAAAGAGAGAATCGTTCCAAGCTGATGCGGGAGAAAAAACTGGATTGGGACTCTGCCAAGCTGGAATATGAACTGGAAAAGAAAAAATTCGATAAAATTCAACGGCTGGTCGTTGAAGAAATCCTTCCTCAAAATGATTTTGATGAAGAACAGAGAAAATTCCGCCAGGCAACCCTGAAAGTGGACCAGACGGAAAAGGAATACCTGAAAGCGGCTGAACAACAAGCCTCTGAAGAAAGAACCAAAGAAATCGATATTGAAAGATATACCAACCGTTCCAGCTGGCAAAAAAGAGAATATGACCAGCTGACAACCAGTTTAGCCCAGTCAATTGTCTATGCCCCGACTGATGGGATATTGATTCTGGCAAAGAATTGGCGAAACCGGGTGATGAGTACCCTTAAAGAAGGGGATATGGTCTGGCCTGGTAACAGCCTGGGCTTTGTACCAGACCTGTCCCAGATGCAGGTAATGACCCAGGTCAACGAAAGTGACCTTTCCAAGGTCAGCACCGGAATGAATGTCAGAGTCCGGGTGGATGCGATTCCAGACTTGCTGATGACCGGCAAAGTCGGCCTGGTAGGGACTCTTGCCAAAGAGAGAGAAGAGTCCGAAGGATCCGGCCAGGTTTCCACTGAGGAATCTGCCGGAATCAAAGTGTTTGAGATCACTATCGATATGGATACCACTGATAACCGGCTGCGGCCCGGGATGACCTGCAAGACAGAATTAATCCTCGAAGTGGTACCCGATGCGATCAGTATCCCCATGAGAGCCATCAACAATGAAGATGGAAAATATTATGTCAAAGTTTATACCCCCGGCAAACCCAGTGAAAAAAGACAAATCACCCTAGGTAAACGCAATGCCAAAGATGTCGTAGTCACCAAGGGATTAAAACCGGGAGACGAAGTGGTTCTTCCGGAAACCGAATAATAAATCCAGCCGGGTATAGTTCTGGAAAGGTCTTAAAGAAAAGAGGCAACATGGATATCAGGGAAAACGTCCAAATTGGTTGGAGAGGTCTTTTATCCCATAAAATGCGTTCCATGCTGACGATGCTGGGCATCATTTTTGGTGTGGCAGCAGTGATTGCCATGGTCAGCATCGGGGAAGGCGCCCGATTGGAGACCCTTCGCCAGATTGAATTGATGGGAACCAATACCATCAGGGTCAAATCCGTTACCCTGGAAGGTATTGAAAAAGACAAAGCTAAAATGAGTTACAACGAAGGACTCATTCGGGAGGATGCCGAATATCTTTCCCAACTCACCAAGTTAATAAAATTCTCAGTGCCTCTGAAAGAAACTGAATTGAAAGTTCGGCTGGGAAGCATTTTCCCCAAAAGCAAAGTGGTAGCCACCACAGCCCTTTACCCCGAATTGACCCATTTTCAAGTCAAGCAGGGCCGGTTTATCAATCCCGATGATATGAATAATTCCCAGAAGGTTTGTGTACTGGGGTCTGATGTAGCCAAGGACTTGTTTCCCCTGGAAAATCCTCTGCATAAAGAAATCAAAATCGGAAGCCTCTGGTTCACAGTCATAGGAGTCATGCAGGATAGAAGAATCTCAGGGGGGATTCCCGCCGCCAGCCTCAAGGATGTGAATAAGGATGTTTACATTCCCCTGGAGACAGCCCTGCAACGTATCGGAGGAGGGAAAAACCTGACCGAGATTATCCTCCAATTGACCGATTCCAAATATATCAATGAAGTGGCCCATCTGGTCACAATATCTCTTAACCGGCGGCATAACAATGTCGAAGATTATGAAATGATTATCCCAGATGAATTGCTTAAACAGTCCCAGAAAACCCAGAAGATATTTAATATCGTCATGGGTGCCATTGCCGGAATCTCCCTTCTGGTAGGAGGGATTGGCATCATGAACATCATGCTGGCAACGGTCACTCAGCGAACCCGGGAAATCGGTATCCGCAGAGCTATTGGAGCCTCCCGCCGGGATATCCTGGGCCAGTTCCTGATTGAATGCCTCATCATTGCGGTAACCGGAGGATTAATCGGTGTCCTGCTGGGGGTCGGGCTGGCCAAAATCATCTCGATTTATGCCAAATGGACGACTATTGTGTCCATGCGGGCTATCCTGATGGCTTTTGGCATTTCTGCGGCCGTCGGGATTATTTTCGGGATGTACCCTGCCCGGAAGGCAGCCGATTTAAATCCGGTGGATGCCCTCCGCTACGAATAATAAAATTACACATCGTAATGGAAAAACAGCTCTATCTCCATATCCTGATTCAGGGAGTTTTTGACCGGACAAATATGAGCGGCCTTTTCCAGGAGGTTTCTTTTTTCAGTCGGAACAGAAACGGGTAAATGATATTCCAGCCGAATACGCCCGATTCTTCTGGGATTATCCACCATCTCCATGGAGCCTTGGTAAGACATGCCGGATAAAGAGACCTGATGCTTATCCGCCACCACCAGAACCACAGTGGAGATACAATTACCCAATGCGCTGACCACCAATTCAGTGGGACTGAAAAAAGATTCATCGCCGCCATAATTGGCCGGAACATCCGAAATATAGGAAGCTCCAGATTTCCGATGGGTTACTTTAATCAATCTTTTTTCAATATAATCACCTTTAACAACTGATTCCATACATACACCCTGAATAATTTATTTATTTAACCCAAAACATGCAATAGAAATAAAGAGGAG
>DIVR01000011.1 GCA_002428325.1 bacterium UBP4_UBA6127 | reverse complement strand
ACCGGGAGATATTCTGGATTGGGCTTTCCAAAGGCTTCAGGAATGTTCCTGCACCACCCTGCCTGTCCTTTATGGAGGGGAACTGGTGGGACTTTTGACCTCGGAGAATGTGGGAGAATTCCTGATGATCAAATCGACCCTTAAATCCAAAGGCAGCACCTGGGGGTTCTAAGAAGGCCGGAGATTTCCCCATTTACCCTGTTTCAAGGTAAAATTTTAGTATTGGCTGTTTTTCGTCAGGCTTCCCTGAGTTTTACAGACCTTACCTGATAGTTGGGATTATCAGACTCCCTATTAATGACCAAGGAGCAATTAATATTATGCCATTTCAATATATCTGCCAGATTCCTACGGTGGAAGAAATCAAACAGGAGATTCCCTTATCCCCTGAATTACAGAAACTTAAATCCTTACGGGATGCTGCCATCCGAAAAGTCTTTTGCCGGGAAAATAATAAATTTATTTTAGTCATTGGGCCTTGTTCTGCCCATGACGAAAATGCGGTCTGCGATTACACCGGCAGGCTGGCAAAAATCCAGGAGAAAGTCAAAGACAGTATCCTGATTATCCCCCGGATTTACACCAATAAACCCAGGACCACCGGCTCAGGATATAAGGGGATGGCCCATCAGCCCAACCCTCAGGATAATCCCAATATGCTGGAAGGCCTGAAAGCCATTCGCAGAATGCATATCCGGTCTTTTGAGGAAACAGGGTTATCGGCTGCCGATGAGATGCTTTATCCCAACAATTTCCCTTACCTGGATGACATATTAAGTTATGTGGCTATCGGAGCCAGGTCGGTGGAAGACCAGTTCCATCGGCTCACGGTCAGCGGGATGGATGTTCCGGCCGGCATGAAAAACCCTACCTCCGGCGATTTGGATGTTATGTTGAATTCAGTCCATGCGGCTCAGATTCCCCAGGATTTCATCTATAACGGATGGGAAGTCCGAACCCCGGGAAACCCCCTCACCCATTGTATCCTCAGGGGAGCCTTCAACCAATATGGACAGTGTATCCCGAATTACCATTTTGAGGATTTGAAACTGCTTTCTGAAATGTATATCCAGCGTAAACTGAAAAATCCGGCTATCCTGGTGGATGCCAACCATGCTAACTCGGCTAAACAATATAAAGAACAACTCCGAATCTCCCTGGAAATTATGAAAAATAGGCAACAGTCAGAAATCATTAAAGATATGGTTAAAGGACTGATGATTGAATCCTTCATTGTGGAAGGGGCTCAGGATATTAATGGCAATGTCTTTGGCCAATCTATCACCGATCCCTGTATTGGCTGGGAAGATACCGAAAACCTCATTAAGCGTATCTCTGATTTTGTTTATTAATCTTCTCTTATAACTTCTAAACATACTGGCGGAGTCAAATGACCCCGCCGGCTATTATTCCATCACGAATTATTTCTTTTCTTCTAAATATTGAAAAAGTTATTAAGTCTTCCTTAAAATAATAGGAAATTCAGGTTATTTTTACAGAACATACCTTACAATTAAATTCAGATTTTCCTTTGATATAGTAAACCTCAAATCTAATTACTTTGTTTTCAGTTATATCTGTAATATGATTTCGTCCATATTACTTATTAATTTCTTCGAATAAATACTTGCATTAATTAAATAATTATTATAAATTGAGAGATTTCCACTAACGAAATATTTTGGGGAAATGAATTAAGCACCATAATTTAATCCATATCCTTTATGAATGATTTTCTACAAGGAGATTGTAATGGCTATAAGTGAACTTGGTGTTTTAATATCTTTATTCGGAGTGGGTCCCGGTCAGGAAATAGATTTTCATAATAACCATCTCAAAAAGTTTTATGAGGAATACAAATCAACTCATCAAGAAATAATTGAAAGTTACTTAGCGGCAAAATATAAAAATGGAGATGAGATTGAAAGAATACTTGATAATTTTTCATCTTTATATAAACCCGCTACATACTGCACATTTGGTTCTTTTGATTTAGCTACAATAACATTAATTGATGATTTTGATGTTTTTCTTCGATTGCCATTTTTAAATAAGCCTACAATCCACCAATTTATTTATGGTTCACTGCCTACCGAAAGTATTTCACTAAAAAATGATATAATCAAAAATCCTCATCAATTGTACGAAAAGTTAATTGGAATTGCCCAGTTTAAAATCAACAGTTTATATAATATAGAATATGGCAATCATCTAGCGAACCCTATAAAGGAGTTGATCCTAGACCATACTTCTTGGGCTCAATGTGGAGTCAGGTCAGATAATAGAAATAAAGAAAGAATACATATCCCCGAAGGGCCAAATTCATCAAGAGTATTTATTATTGATTCAATGGGTTGGAATGAAATCACTTTATTAATATTTGCCAACAATTACTCAGATATCATGCAAATATATGCTGATTTACGAAAGATAACATTCCAGAATATTGAAAATTTCTTTCCAAGTGATATCAGAAAGAAAGATTTTAGTGACCTGTTAAAAAATGAAGATATTCATTTGTTCAGTACAACCAATATAATTCTTGGTTTCCAATATGATATATTGGCTAATTTAGTTGATTGTGATTTTAACAAAGATAATATATTAAGTAATCTCAATAATCATAAAGATATATTAGATGAACTCAAGGGAAATCGTGTTAGACCTTTTACATCTATATACACAAAGCCTGGCCATATATCTGAACTAACCAAAAAGATAGCTCCCCATTTTGATAGTGACACAGAAGGTGGAAAGACTCTAAAAATTGTTTTTAATGGATGGAATAATACCGTTTTGGAATACCCATGTAATTATTACAATGAAGGTATAAATACTTGTAGTTTTCCAAAAGATATTTATCGACCTTTATGCAATGATTTCTGTAGTGTCATAAATAGGCATGATGCGAATAATAATTATAATTTTATTGATCTCCCAAGTTTTTTAGCGGATTTATATAAATTACGTTTTGATGATGCTACTCGAAAACATATGTATGGAACAATTACCAATGTTGGTATTGAAGTATCCTTTGAAACTAAAAACATATCTGATATTCACCTAACCATAGCTGATGATTTACAATCAAAATGTGGGTTTGATCATGATAAAATTGCCAATCTTCTTAAATTTTTGATTAAATGCAATGCATCAGACAACCTTATAACGTTGTTTTCTCATGCTTTTTCTCTTTTCAATAATATGGTAAAAGATTATCCATGTATTGATTCTTATCTAGAACTTTATTCTTTTCTTAACGGTTTATGTGATTACATATCCTGGATAGAGGCTCAGGTGAATATACTTGAAAGAGACTGCGGAGGAACTATTAAAGGTGTCATTAATAAATATAATGCCTCAGGAGCAGATAATATTAGGGGAAGTGGTTACGATTTATTTAAAGATTTAGAAATGCTTCACAAAATCTTTCCAGATGCTTTGGAATGCTTTCATAAATCTTTCACTCAACGGTTTTATTCTGGCCTATATACCAAGGATATTACAGACATAACAATGTATTATAAAGGTGGTTCTCAACATATTCTAACTTGTATGGATGGATTTATGAATTCTATTCTTAGTTTTATGGTATCAGAAGAAAAGAATAGATTTGGACTTACTCAGATTAGTTGTGACCAAGGTATTAATTGTACACCATTAATCGGATCGGTAATTAAGATGAACCTCTCACATCTTTATCAACCTGAGAAATGGTCAAATCTCTATCATGAGTTAGGACATTACATCCTAAATTCTGATAATAGATTTAAAGATATAGGAATTAATCTAAAAACTAAAACGGATATTATACACAAAATACGTCATGAAACGATTTATAATTTTAGACAACTCGCTTTTGCTATTAACGATGTATTCTGTGATTTATTTCTTTGCCACTTTGGATTCTTAGATAATATTGAATTATATTCTAAGCATTTCTGGGGTTCTTTTCTTGCGACTCCCCATTCTGAAGAATTAATGATTTCTCTCCTATATCGATATTGTCTTGTCATGGAAATATGTTATTCGAAAGATAGATTATTTTGTATTGATACTTTTTTAAAATATAAAAACAATAGCCCTTGGAACATGGATATTTCATTATGTAATATGAATAATGATGGAAAAATAGAAGCAGAACGTTTAAAAGATAAAATGGATTTATTTGATAAGTTAATAAATGAACAGAATGCTAATCCTATGAGTATTTTGAAAGATGCAAATCAAATAATAATAAATAGCCATCCTCACATTAACTTTAATCAAATAGGAAACTATCGAATACAAAAAAGTATTATCAAGATGGAAGGTGATATAAAAGATGGAAATATTATCTACAAGGAAAATGCTGATGATTTCGGGGAGTTTGTAATTAAACTAAATTATGCCTATTTAAAATCAATATACGAATTAATTAAAGATGATGAAATATTTCTAATAAGGGATGAAATGAATCTTCCATCTTTCAATGAGAACGCAGCTCCATTAATGATAGATTCATTAGGAACACTCTTTTCTGCTGACCCAGAAACCAGAAAAATATATTTCCGTATGAGAATGACTTTTTTGAGAAGCTTATGGGGTGAATCCCAGGAGTATAAAATGTATAACCTAAGATCTTTATTATCTCCAGATCAACGGATTAATAATTAAATTCCATTTCTATTATAACTAAACATAAAAACATCTAAAATAACTCCCTATAAAGTTTTAAATTGCAACCATGAAACACAAAATTGCTTATATTAAACGGAGTGACTAAGTAGAATACATATTTAAAGAATAGTTATAAACAGATTAAAAATCTGATTATTTTGCTTTTTCATCTCTAGGAAAAGAGGGAAAACAAAAATGAACTAATAAAAGGATGCTTCTCAAAGGCAACACTATTTAGAATATTTCATCTGAATAATTAAACCACCGACCCAGAAAAAGTTTTGTGTCACAAAACTCCTTTTGAAGTTTTCTATGGTTTCAACCTTTGGATAATAATCTGGCTAGAATATATTAAAAATCATTTTTTTTAGGTGGAATAATAAGAGAGCCACTCAACAAAGCATGAAAACTCTGACGGTCTTCTTCATTAAAAACAGGATAAATCCCACTACTCTTATTTTCATCCATTTCGCCCCTGCTCATACATTTCTTTACTGCTTCAGGACTTTCCAAATAATGTTTAAATTTTTCTTCATCAAACATTATTACTACCCCCATTTAATAGATAATTATATACCATAAATTACGAATATATATTAATCGTAATTATATGTCAATATTTTTTAATATATATATTTTACTTAATTATTTCCTATACTGCCATTATGGCCTTCTCTTTTGACCCCCGTCAAAAAGCTAACCTCAATAAATTCAATACCTATTATTTTTGACACGTGTCAAAAGCCCCGTAAGCCTCTCTATGGACGGTTAAAACCGTTTATCTTATTATTTCTCTAATTCAACTCGATAAATCGAGGTGTTAATCCATAGCTGGAGATAAACATATCTAGCTTAACCCCGGGCTTTAGCCCGGGGGATACCGATCAACAAAGATTCTTATAAACCATTTCAATGGTTTTTCCCCTCCCATGTTGTCATTTTGGCATGGTCGCCAACATAAGGTTCTCATCATCAGATTCATTCCTATAATCAGGAATATAGAGTTTTAGGAACTCCATTTATGGGATGAAGGGAAGCAAACCTCTAAAAGCTCAGTCTTACTGAACCTATTTGACAGCTGTCAAAACTCCTTTAGAATATTAGGAAGCCGATAAAAGAAGGAAAGGGACTCAGATGAATTGCCAACTCAGCCAGGTACTAAAACTGAATAATTCCCCGGTGGCATTTATTCTTACCAATGAGAAGCCCGAAGAAGCCCTGGAAGCCAGGGAAGGGATATGGTGTTGCGTGGCGGCTTTTTATAAATCAGTCACCAAAGGGAAAACAGCCGTTTTCAGCCGAAAGACCACCGGATGCCTCGGGGGCCAGGTCGGCTTGGGGTTTGGCAATGCCTATGAAGGGTTCCCCGGAGGGATAGAACATTTCCTTTCCACCGGGAAAGAAGGGTTCCGGGAAGGGGAAGGGTATCTCAAGACCCCGGAACATGCCATGGCTTTTGTGAACAGCCTCCCGATCACCGATATCCCTTATGATTATGTGGTAATGAAACCCCTTGAGCAGGTGGACCTTGCCACAGAAAAACCGGTTCTCGTCTCTTTCTATGTGAATGTTGACCAGCTCTCGGCTCTGACTGTCCTTGCCAATTATGAAGCAAAAGGAGAAGACCGGGTCCGGATACCTTTCGGCGCCGGATGCCAGACCCTCTTCCTGATGCCTTACCATGAATCCCGGAAAGAAAGGCCCCGGGCCATTGTGGGATTGCTGGATGTAACCGTCCGGCCCATGGTTGATAAAGACCATCTTGCCTTCACGGTTCCATTCCAATTCTTCCGGGAGATGGAAGCCAATATCCCCGGTTCTTTCCTGGAAAGGAAAGATTGGCAAAAGATCCAACAGAGAATGGACAACCAATAAATATTTATCATGCCCTCTCCTCAACCCATCTCTTATAAATCAACCATATTGGCCTGTTATGTGGGGAATTTTGTCCAGTCGATTGTCATCAACCTGACCCCTATTTTATTCATTCCTCTCAGGGAAGAGTTTGGGTTTTCGTTCGAACAGCTGGGCCTCTTGATCCTGATTAATTTCATGACCCAGGTAACCTGTGATATTGCCTTCAGCGGTGTGGTAGATAAATATGGGTTCAGGCCCTTTATCGTTGCCACCCCTCTGTTGGCCGCTTTGGGTTTTCTGATTTTTGCTTTCACTCCTCAGCTTTTTTCCCATCCCTATACCGGTTTTGTCATCGGGACCATCATCTTCTCCAGTTCCGGGGGACTTCTGGAATTATTGTTAAGCCCCATCATCAATTCCATCCCGACTGAAGAAAAAACCACGGCCATGACAGTCCTGCATTCATTCTATTCCTGGGGACAGGTTACCGTAGTCCTGGTAACCACCTTATTGATTTTCCTTTTCGGCAGGACCTTCTGGCCCCTGATTATCCTTTTCTGGACCCTGGTTCCCCTGGCCAATTTCTTCATGTTCCTGAAAGTCCCTCTGGCTCCGGCTATCCCGGAAAAAGACAGGATTGGAATGAGCGAACTGATTTGGAAACCTTTTTTTATTATGGCCTTTTTCGGGATTGCCTTTGGAGGAGCCTCAGAAGCCACTATCTCCCAATGGTCCTCAGCCTTTATGGAAAAGGGTATGCAAATCCCCAAAATCATCGGAGATACGGCCGGAATGTGCATGTTTGCCATGATGATGGGTATCGGCAGGGTCTATTTTGGTTCCATGGGCAGCAAACTCAATATCAATAAAGCCCTCATCCTCGGCTCCATCCTGGCAATCCTCTGTTATTTTACCGTAGCCCTTTCTCCTTATTCCTCCGTATCCCTCATAGCCTGTGCTATCTGCGGATTGGCGGTCAGCCTCCTTTGGCCGGGGACCCTGCTGCTGGCCTCCCGGAAATATCCCATGGCGGGCGCCTGGCTTTTTGCTATCCTGGCTGCCGGAGGGGATATCGGCGCCTCCATCGGTCCCTGGTCAGTTGGATTTATTACCGATAAATCCCAGCAGCTGTCCTGGTTCCTGCCTCTGGCAAAACTTACCGGGTTATCCCCTGAACAGCTGGGATTGAGAACCGGTATTTTCTCCGCCACTTTATTTCCATTTATCGCCTTTTTATGTTTCTTCTGGATCCTGAATAAAAATAAAAAAGATGGAACTCCTGTTTAATCCCGAAAGACAGACAAACCTTCTTAGGGATTCCCATATCCCTCGAACCATTTTCATAATCCGTTTCATCCTCTTAACGCAGAGGGACCCAGGCTGATGACATCAGCCTGGGTCCCAAACCGTTTAGAAAAACAGATTCCAACCTTTTTAATACAAAAATAATCAGGGGGAAAGGAATTAGATTTTTCCAGCCTCCTTAAGGGAACGCCAGACCGATTCCGGGGTGAAAGGAGTCTGATAAAGCCGAATCCCGCAGGCATTATAGACCGCATTGGCTATCGCCGGGATGGGCCCGTTAATATTGATTTCAGCTACTGACTTAGCCCCATAAGGCCCATTGGGTTCATAGGTGGGAACCAGGATAGCCCTGATACATCCGGTTTCCAGGGAAGTCAGGATTTTATAATCAAAGAAACTGGGATTCAGGCATCGGCCATGCTCATCAAAATAAAGGCTCTCGGATAAGGCATACCCTATCCCATTGGCCACCGAACCTTCCACCTGGCCTTCCGCCATTTTAGGATGGATAGCCACTCCGCAATCACAAGCCGCCACATAATCCAGGACCCGAAGTTTCCCGGTCTCCATATCCACTTCCACTTCGGCAAAATGAGACGCAAACGGGGGAGGTGAAACCGGGGAAGTATGGGACCCTATCCCTTCAATCTGAAACTGATTTCGGGAATATAAAGCCCGCTGGCAAATCTTATCATACGATGTCTTCTTCCCATTTGCAGCCGTTACCACCCCATTTTCCACCTTCAGGGATGCCGGGTCTCCTCCCAATATTTCTCCAGCCACCTGTAATATTTTAGTCCGGCAATCGAGGGCCGCCTTATGGACCGCTCCGCCTGAGATATAAGTGGTACTGGAGGCATAGGCCCCCACATCAAAAGGTGTCATATCGGTATCGGAAGAATAAACCAGGATTTTCTCGACCGGGACCCCCAGGGTCTCCGCCGCAATCTGGGCCAGGATGGTATCGCTGCCGGTGCCTAAATCAGTGGCTCCCATGAACAAATGAAAAGACCCATCTTCATTCATTTTGATTCGGGCTGCCCCCATATCGATATTCGGGATACCGGAACCCTGCATCAGGGCTGCCATGCCTACCCCTCTTCGGAATCTGCCTTTTTTGGCCTGATTGCGTTTTTCTTTCCAGCCGATGGCTTCCGCCCCTAATTCCATACAAGCATCCAGCCCGCAGGAATGGATAGGATTTTCATGGCCTTCTTTCCCCTCCCCTAAAGCCGCCGACATGGGATGGGTCTGCCCTAACCGGATATGCCATTTCCTCTGAAGGTCCAGCACATCTATTTTTAACTTTTCCGCCAGTTCATCCATCAGGACCTGAAGGGCATAAGAACCCTGGGTTCCGCCATATCCCCGGTAGGCTCCGGCCACCGGCATATTGGTATAGACGGCGCTGCCCCGGAACCGGATATTGTCACACCAGTATAAAGGCAGCGTTTTGGAACCGACATTGGTCAGTACGGTCAGGCTGTGGCTTCCATAAGCGCCGGTATTGCTCAGAACATCCTGGTCCATCGCCTGAAGGCTGCCATCTTTATTGGCGCCGATTTTCATTTTCACTATCATGGGATGCCGAGTCCGGGAAGAGATGAATTCTTCTTTCCGGGAATATTTGATTCGGACCGGCCGCCGGGTCTTCAGGGTGATATAGGCGCATAAATCTTCCAGCAATATTTCCTGCTTGGCGCCAAAGGCTCCCCCGATCCGAGGTTTGATTACACGAATTTTCTGCTCCGGGATCTGCAGGCATTGGGCCACAATCCGTCGGCAGTGGAAAGGCACCTGGGTGCTGGTTCGAATCACTATCCTGTTTCTATCATCAAGATAACTGATGGTTACATGGGGTTCAATGGGGCAATGCTGGGCATACTGGACCCTGAATTCCCCTTCGACTTTGATATCGGATTTCGATAAGGCTTTATCCACCGCTCCCAGCTCCGCTTCATAATGGGCGGCAATATTCCTGGATGCGTCATGGATTCCTGAACTGTCTTTCTCATCATGGATGACCGGGGCATTCTCCTCAACGGATTTCCGAGGGTCCAAGATAGCTGGCAGAAGCTCATATTCCACTTTGATTTTCTTCAGGGCATGCCGGCAGGCAGTTTCTGATTCAGCGGCCACACAGGCCACCCGGTCTCCCACATATCGGACTTTGGAATCAAACATGTAAGAATCATAAGGAGAGGGTTCAGGAAACCCCTGGCCTGCTGTAGTGTGGGGAACTCTGGGAGTGTTTTGGTAAGTCAATATCATCATGACCCCGGGAAGTTTTTCGGCGGCGGATATATCAATCTCCTTGATTCGGGCATGAGCATGAGGACTGGTCAGAATCCCTGCATACAACATTCCCTGGATTTTGATATCATCCACATATTGGGCGGTCCCGGTTACCAGACCCACCCCATCCACCTTACGGGGACTATGTCCCACCACCTGAGTCTTATTGTTATCCCTTGCCATAATCAGGCTCCTTCAATGAAATAGCGATTCCAGTCTTACCCTGGCCTCATTCTTCATCCACTTCAATCAAAACTCTTATCCTGAGAGCCGGCCCATTGGCCTCCCTCTCTTTCTTTCCAACCAGAATGATTTATTCGAAAAGGTGATTTCTCCCAACCCTCATTAATCAAGAGGGTTGTCTCTTCCCAGTTTTTGATGCCGGAAAGAGTATCCGCCTTCGTTACATTACAGGCTCCGGCCGCCGAGGCATAATGGAGAGCAGAGCTTAACGATTCTCCCCGCAAATAAGCCGCCAGGAATCCGGCTATCGCCGCATCTCCTGACCCATTAGCGTTCACAAAACATTCTGCCCGATAGGGAGGTTCCCATCGTTCCATCTCCCCCCATTGGGAAGGATTCCAGAACCCGGGCCGAACCATGGATTCCAGTTTTTCCCGGGAAGCGGTTCGCAGGTAAATCCCGCTGGTGCCGCATTTTATCCCGGCGATTTTGACTCCCATTTCCAATAGTTCTTCCGCCAGCCCGGTAACTTCATGAATAAAAGAATCTTCCTCGGGATTCATTGGGAATCCAGCCAGTCGGGCTTGGATAGCTCTTTGAGGATGGAGCATGGAAAGGATTTCTTCATAACTGGGAAGGAAGATATCGACCCAGGGAAGAAGATGTTTCAGAATCGTTTGCCAGTCGGCCCTCCCGGCAGGGCTTTCAGGGTCGGGGTATGCCATATCCAGGGAAGTGGTTACTTCCATTTCTTTGACTCGTTTGAATATCTCTGCCAGTTCTTTGCCTTCATTGGCAAAGATTTTATCCATCAAAGGAGGATACCCGAAATGGAATAAATCCGATTGAGCTACTTTTTCATAATCGATATCCGCCGAACAATAGGTCTGGTTCGCCCCCGGATGATGCAGAAACATCCGGTCATAATTCCCCGGAGTCAGAACCAGGGTATAGGCCGTAGTTTCATCTTTGACTGAAACCATCCCCTGAGTCAGCCCCCATTGGTCCCGAAGAATATCCCGGATAATCCTGCCGAAAGAATCTTCTCCGACTTTCCCCATCAAGGTGGCATCAATCCCCAGCTTCAATAAAGATAATCCGGTGTTGGAAACAGCGCCGCCGGTAGAAAGATGGGATTTGCCAATCAAGCGAAGGGTCCCCGGCTGATAAAAATCCCCCGGGGATTTTAATGGCATCTCCCCCATCTCCGGGATGATATCAAGACAGATATGCCCGGCGACCACCGCTTTATAACTATGATGGCGGGTTTGAATCATTTTTTTGTTTCCGGATTCATCCTATAGACTCGGTTTCTTTCCGGGAAACCGCTTTCTTCTTCATCATCTGGGCCGCCTTTTGGACAGCTTCCACAGGTTTCACATAACCGGTGCATCGGCAAAGATTCCCTGCTAAAGCTTCCCGGATTTCTGATTCTTCCGGCTCAGGATTCTCCATCAAAAGGGCATAGGCCGACAATATCAAACCGGGAGTGCAATAACCGCATTGGGCGGCTGCCACCTCCAAAAAGGCTTCCTGCACAGGATGCAGGTTATCAGGATTTCCCAACCCCTCAATCGTAAGGATGGAACCACCCTCACAATGGGCCGCCAACACTAAACAGGAATTAACCGGTTTACCATTCAGGAGAATCTCACAGGCGCCGCAATCCCCGTTTCCACATCCGCTCTTGGGTCCATGATACCCCTGGCTTCGCAGAAAATTCAACAGGGTAACATGAGGGGCCACTTCATAAGTTTTTGTAATGCCATTGATTTGCAATTTCAGTTTCATCGGGTGGAATCTCCTTTTTTCAAACAATCTTCCACAGCCTTTTCAAGAAGCACGGCCGCCATCTCCCGGCGATATTCATCAGAAGCCCGCAGGTCGTCCAGCGGCTCTATGGCCTGAGAAACAAGAGAGCCGGCCTCTTTCAACACAGCTGTTTTCAGAGGTTTCCCAGCCAGGTATTTTTCCACATCAGGAAATCGGCTGGGATGAGTAATCCCACTGCCGATGGCTATCCTGATTTCCGAACAATTCTTGCGGTTGCCTTTTAGCATCACAGCCACACTGAGTATCGAAAGGTCCGAATCCAAAACCGCCACCCGCTGCAGAGAGGATTTCCATCTCCCCCGGGGTTTTATAAAAGAGAGTTCCCGGACAATCTCATCCCCAACTCCATGTCCCACACCATTTTTCAGGGCTTTTTCAAGAAACAGTATCCGGCGTGTTTTTCCATGTAAGTGAATCTTGGATTCCAGAACCACCAGGACCGTCAATAAATCAAAATAATTGGTTCCGGAAATGAGAGTATCATGCAGGTTGGTAATATTTCGTTGGCCCCGAGAAGCATATATACTGGCAGCTTTGGGAATCATCCCTTCCAGGCAATCCTGCAGCAGAGAAGATTCTTTGATCTGCTGAAAACTGACTGTCCCCCCGATATGGATTTTATGGCCCTTCTGGGTAATCTGGTCCAGACCCAGCCGGCTGATATCAAGCAATGTCTCGGCTTGCGTCATTAGGGGATATACCAGATCTATGGAACCGGTAAACGGAATCGAAGACCCCGGAGCACCTTGATACATTCGGCGTACCGCCGCTTCTATCGTTTTGGGAAAGATATAATCTCTAATATTTTCCAGCATTTCTGGCCCGCCTTTCTCTTCTCACAGGGCTGCCATGACCCTTCTGGCTATTACAAGTTCCTTTAGTTTGGCAAAGGGTATCTGAAATTTCAAGTAATTTTTATCAGAAAAGATAAAATATACCGGAAGGGAAAGCCGTTATAAAATAAAAGCAGCCATCTTAAGGGAGATATTATGAGTGAATTGATTGCGGCATTAATACTGGCAGCCGGCGAATCCAGCCGAATGAGAGAAGGCAGTGATATGGTGGTTTTGAAACCCCTGCTTCCATATCGGGGGAATACCGTCCTGGGCCATCTGGTTGAAACAATCCAATCAGCAGGAATCCCCCAAGTGGGTGTTGTGCTGGGATATCAGGCAGAAAACATCCTGCCCTCTTTATATAAATATTCTCTCCCCGTCATCATCAACCGGTCTTATCCTCTGGGAATGCTCAGCTCCATCCAGTGCGGATTAAAACATCTATCCACCCATCTGGACCCGCCTCCCCAAGCTTACCTGATTTGCCTGGGAGATCAACCAGGACTTCAGCCTGAAACCTTTAAACAAATACTGGCATTGGCGCCGCTAAATCATAAGTCCATCCTGATAGCTTCTTTTGAAAATCGGAAAGGACACCCCATCCTGATTCCTGCCGGATATGTGGAAGAGATACTTTCCATCCCTCCCGAAAAAGGGTTAAGAGAATTGATGCAAAGACATCCGGATAAAGTAACCTTGATTCCTTTAACGGATTCCTGGATTACCCGGGATATGGATACCCCTGATGATTATCGAAAAGCCTTGGAAGAAATATAACAATGATTAGTGCCGTATCTTATATATCCCGGCGGAGAAATACCAGGTTTGCCAGAATCAGATAAAAGACAATCAGTCCCACCCCATACAAAGTTGCATTGACCATAAAAGAAACAGGCACCGGAGCCCCGGAGACAATGGCATCCCCAATATTGAAATATTCCATATTGGGTGGAAGCAGCGGGTTCTGAATCAGGGAGACTCCCCATCCTACTCCCGGAGTTTCAAACCGATGGGCAATATAATTCCCATAACCGAATTTTAACTGCCCGATGACATATAACAGAAAAGAAGCGCAGACATTCGCAGCTGTCGAAAAGAATGTTGAGAAAAACAGGCACATGGCCGCCAGGACACCACATTCCAGGGCTATCAGATAAATGGCTTCTGCCGTCATGACATCCAGAAAATGCTGCCGATAATAAAGCAGCCCAAGAAAAATGGCTCCCAAAATAAAGATATTCAGATATATCACATAGATCGCACCGATGAATTTCCCAATCAGAATTTGGAACCGGGAAACCGGTTTGGCTAACAGGGGATATATCGTTCGATGCTGATATTCGTTGGAAAGCTGGCCGGCTGTAGCTGTCAGGGTAATCAAGACCCCGATGATTCGAATGGCTGTTAACGAAATATCCTTCAAAAACTTCACCTGCACCCCCAAAGTAAACACATTGAAGGTGGCAGCCCAAATCAAAATCAGTACGGCTACTCCCAGGAAAACATGAATGACCCGTTTCCTGAAATTCTCTTTGAAGACCATCCCCGCCAGGGCTAAGACTGAATCTAACATTGGCTTATTTCTCCTCCTGAATGCTCTTCATGAATATGTCTTCCAAGGTTTCTCGGAGAGGCGTTACTGCTTCCAATGGAAGTTTTTCTTCCTCCAGCACCCTCATTAACGGATAAAGATGGTCTCTTTCTTCCAACAGCAAAATTGTTTCATTTTGTTCAACGGTTGCCTGGAAAATCGGTTTTTCAACAGAGGGTATCAGGCTGTTCACTTTTCTTTCCAGCCGGGTGATGGCTTCGGGTGAAAGATGGTTTTGCAGAATCACCCTCATTTTTCGGGTAGAAGGAAGCAGTTCCAATAAGCTGCCTTCTTTTACCAGTTTCCCTTTATTCAATATGCCGACTCGGGTAGAAATCATTTCCACAGCTGAAAGTTCATGGGAAGAAAAAAATATGGTTACACCTTTTTGGTGCAAATCCAGGATAATCTCCCGGATTTCTCTTCGTCCAACGGGGTCTAAGCCGGAAGCCGGCTCATCCAATATCAATAATTCAGGTTCATTAAGCAAGGCCTGGGCAAGAGAGAACCGTTGCAACATTCCTTTGGAAAATTCTTTCAGGAGGGTGTTTTCTTTTCCGGCCAATCCCACCTTGGCCAGTAAATCCCGGCAACGTTCTTTCCGTGTCTGGCTGTCCAGCTGATGCATTTTGCCGTAGGCATTCATTAATTCCCCGGCTTTAAGAAACCAGTAATAATTAGCGACCTCTGGCATATACCCGATTTTTTTCCGAACAGCAACATCTGAGGCCGGATGGCCCAGAAGAGAGATAGACCCACTGTCGGGAAATATAAATCCCAGAATCAGTTTTATAGTGGTCGTTTTTCCGGCGCCGTTCGGCCCCAGAAATCCATAGATTTCCCCAGGTTGAATTTCCAACTCCAACTGGTTCAAAGCCGGAAAATTATTATTATTTTTCTTATTCTTGTATGTCTTGCTCAGTGCGTTGGTTTTGATGACCGGTTCCATCATCGGCAACTCTCCCAGCCATAGTAGTGGATGTATCCAGGGACAGGGTCCCTTCCTGTTGAGTGGTATCTGTTTGAAGGGTGCTTTCTCTCTTAGGTTTGGGTGAAGGCACCAGAGGTTCGACAATACCCTTCTTCATATTAAAATAAGTTCTGAACATTTCCCTGGCCAGAGGGGCCGCAGCCACCCCGCCGAACCCGCCTTCTTCCACCATGGCCATAACGGTGATTTCTGGTTTCTCATAAGGCGCATATCCGCAGAACCAGGCATGGTCTCTCCCCCCGGTACCGCTTTGGGCAGTGCCGGTCTTTCCGGCAACAGCCACATCGGGCAGATGGGCCATAGTAGCGGTCCCTCCGGCATTCACTACACTCCACATGCCTTTATGGACCAGTTCCATGGTTTCCTGGGACGCGCCAATATCACTGACTATCACAGGATTGTATTTACGGATTATTCTACCACTGCCATCTTCAACTTGTTTAACTATAAAAGGCCGGTGGACCGTCCCTCCGTTGGCAATAGTCGATATCATGTTGCATATCTGCAAAGGGGTAACCAGAAGGAATCCCTGACCAATCCCCAGTTGAACAGTATCCCCGGGATACCAGCCTTCTTTGCGATATTTCTTTTTCCATGCCCGGGTCGGTAGGAAACCCGATCTCTCATTCAACAAATCGATTCCCGTATTCTGGCCAATACCGAAACGTTCTGCCAGCTGCAACAGGGTATCTATCCCCACCAATTGCGCAGTTCGATAGAAATATATATTACAGGACATGGCAATGGCCCGGTTGAGATTCACATTCCCATGGACATGGCTGCATTTAAAAACCCATTTACCCATCCGGTAATAGCCAGGACAATTAAAGGTGGTATTCGGATTGATTTTCTGATGTTCCAGACCGGCAATCGCCGTCATTAATTTAAAGACCGATCCGGGAGGATAACTGCCCATAATGGCACGGTTCTGCATGGGATGTCCCGGATCATTGGAAATTCGAGCCCATTGGTTGGCTGTCATATAACCACTAAGCATATTGGAGTCATAACTGGGTTCAGAGACCATAGCCAGAATACCGCCGGTATTGGGATCCATAGCAACAATCGTTCCCCGTTTTCCTTGCAGGAGGTCATAGGCTTTCTTCTGAAGATGAGCATCGATATTTAACACCAGGTTGTTGCCTGGAATGGAAGGCACCTGCCCGACATCCCGGCGTTTTCGGCCTCGGGCATCCACTTCAATCATCCAGCCCCCGGCAATCCCCCGCAGGTCTTGCTCATACACCTGCTCAACCCCGTTTTTCCCGATGACATCATTGCTTTCATAGTCCTGATATTTAGGAAGCTGTAACTCATCAATAGTGATAGCTCTCAAATACCCCAACAAATGAGCAGTCCCGGCACCCAGGGGATAATACCGGATGAATTCATCCCTGACATAGACACCCGGGAGGTCCACTGATTGCTCCCTTACCGCTGATACCACATCAAAATCGACATCTTCAGCAACTTTCCGAGGTCGATACTTTTGGAATTTATCTGCTTTCTTAGTCAATTCATCCGCATACTCAGGGCTTCGGTCTAGCAGTAACCGGACCAGATGGTCATAAGAATCCTTTTTATCCTTCTCACTTTCACCATAGGCATCAAAGAAAATGGAAAAGACTCGTCGGTTGGTTGCCATGGGAATATTGCTTCGGTCATAAATAATGCCGCGGGGAGTACGGGTTTGTATAATTCGGATACGGTTGTTCTCTGCCCGGGTTCGATAGTCCGACCCCTGAAAAACCTGTAGATATAACAACCTGACAGCCAGAATCAACATGACCGCAATGATGACCCGGCTTATAACCTTAATACGGCTATCCACGGCAATATTACCGTGCGGAGGTTCAATATACATATTTTAATGACGCCAAACGGCTGGCATAATTCAAGAAGACACAATTATTATAATTATAGTATAAAGACAGGACCGCTGTGAGGGCAGCTAAACGAAAGGGCTTTTATCCCCGGGGTTTGGTTGGTCGTTCAATAAACCAAGTGTATAAATAATATAAGATAACAGAATAAAATCCCCAGATGATGAACCCGACAATCATATTGTTCCCGGAAAGAAGCAATCCCGTAAATTTAGGATAATACTTTCCGATGATAGGGACCATGATCAATGGAAGCATTAATAACATCATAAAGATGGCAAATTGGACTCCCTGTTTTGCCTTGCTGGGAGGAGGTGCCGGGACAACCTCAACAAACTGTTCATCCATGGGGTACTGGCTGAGGCCTAATTCAATATCTTTGGGGCTGCAAACCACCGCCCGGACATCAAACCCGGTCAGCATTTTAATTTCATCAATAGCCTGGACATCCTGAGGCCGTTCCATAGCAACCGTTAAAGTATTTCCGGAAAGAGAGATAGGGATAGCTCGATGTTCAACTGCATATTTTTTAGGGAGAAGTTTAAGGGCACCGGAATCAAGCCGTAATTCATTGAGCCGGATATGTTCCAACCCCATGATTTCAGCTCTTAACTCGGTCAAAACAGTCGGTGTGACTAATTTCATATCAAGAAGGACCTGATCCATGGGTTTATGGGATTTATCCCGTTCAGCCATGGCTTCCTTGACCTGACGTTTATTAAGAAGCTTTTCCTGAAGAAGAAGAGCTATCAGTCTGTTCTCATCAATTGTGCCTTCCATAGTCCCTCCCGTCTTTACTACATGACAGGCTATTTTCAATTATCGGAGATTATACACAAATTTCTATTAATTTTAAACCGATTTTTTCCCTTTTTGCTATTTTAGTGAAATCAATGTCCCAGTCATAAAATACCCCATTTATCAAAAAAAGAAAAGGGGTAGGATGAAATATTCTGCCTTACCCACCTGAAAATTGTATATTTATTAATAAATTCCAAAGGTCTCCTCATCAAACTTTTTCAGCAGATAATCGGTCTCTTCCACCCTTTTTTGGGCAATCTCTTTAGACTTTTCAAAGGTGATTGCCTTCAGGGACATCTCCCGAAATCTCTGGACAGCCATAATGGCTCCCTTAAGATTTCTGGGGACCATACAAAAGATTCGAAGGGTTCCAACTACTCCCAGAAGGTCTAGAGCATCCGCATCTGTAAAGAGGCAGGATTCAAAAGACCTCTCTGCAGGACCTCCATGATGGCATTGGATTATCTCCAAGACTTTATCCCGAAAAGGGTCCGGACAATTCCTTTCCCGAAGAAAGCCTTCCGCCACTTCTCTGGAGCGGTCATAATGTTCAACCCCTTCTTGAATCCAGGCAGGGTATCCACCCCAGTCATGCAAATGGGCTGCCACCCAGACCGCTTCCTTATCATAAGGTTTACCTTCTGCCAGTATTTCTACCCAGTGTAAAATTCTCCCAGCATGGCAGATAGCCCAATCTCCACCGTATTCCTGGGTCAAGTGAACAATTTCTTTATGTTCCATATTACTATCCCCCCTGTTAATTAGATGACTTTAGTTAGATAAACCACAGGGCCGCCACAATCGCCAGTCCAATTCGGTAATAGCCAAAAAGAGTCAGCGGATGCCGGTTCAGGTAACTGACCATCCATTTAACAGCTGCCGCTGCCGATATAAAAGCGACGGCCAGCCCAATCAAAGGATTGATCCAGCCAAACATGGAAATAATCTGAGGACCCAATTTATAACCTTCATAAACAGTCGCGGCAGAAAGCGTAATCAATCCCAGCAGGAAACTGAATTCCACTGCTGCCGGGAGGCTCAATCCCACCAACATTCCTCCTAAGATAGTTACCAGGCTTCGGCTGGTTCCCGGCCACATGGCTATACATTGCATAAAGCCGATCAATAAAGCCGATTTCAAAGTCAGGGAATCCAATCCCCCCTGCTTGGAATGGGTCTGTCGTTTCATCCAGCCGGAAATCAAGAGAATCACTACCCCGCCGACAAACCAGGATAGGATGATAGGCCAGATGCCAAAAAGATAATGTTTAATATGTTTTTCAAAGAGAAGCCCTATGACAGCCGCCGGGATAAAAGCTCCCATGATATTTATCAGGTTTTTTCTTCCCTGGATATCTTTTCCGATAAGCCCCATAGCCATCCCCCGGACTCTGGCAAAATAAAGCCAAAAGACGGCCAGGATAGCCCCCAGCTGGATACAGATGGAATAGGCATCCACGGCTTCTTTTTCTGCCGGGGTCTGCCCCATCCCCAGCAGTTTTCCTGCCAGGTAAAGATGGCCGGTAGAACTGACCGGTAGATATTCGGTGATGCCTTCAGTCAAGCCCAGCACCACGGCATCCATCAGGCTCATGGAATGGGAAATGATGGTGGGAGTATTTCCCTCCGTTCCACCTGTTGAAGGCTGGCTCATCGCCATTATCCCAAACCAAGAAAATATCAGTACAAAAACCAAAAATAGCGACAAATTATTTTTTTTCATGTAAATACTTTATCATTATTCTTTCGGAGACAAAATATCCCGACAAACCCTCTTTTTTAAATCCCGGTTTTGGGGGGTTGGGAACGGAGTTGTAACGGAGAGGGTCAGAGACACTCCGTTAAAAAGCCGATACCCAAACGATAATAAAGAGAAATTTCTGGTTTACAGGTAATAGATTTCATCCTATGATGGAAATCAATTCCCCGGACACCTGCCGGGGTACGGTTGATACCCCATCCCATTGGCCAAAAAGAAGGAGAAAATAAATCAAATGAGCAAGAAATCACTGGATTTTTTAAAGCAGTTGATCAACACCCCCAGCCCCGCCGGGTTTGAACAGCCCGCAGCCGCCTTATGGCGTAAAGAAGCCGCCCAATATGTCGATAAGGTCAATGCTGATATCCTGGGCAATTCCATTGCCATTCTCAATCCCAAAGGCTCCCCTCGCATTATGCTGGCCGCCCATGTCGATGAGATTGGTTTTATGGTGCAATATATTACCGATGAAGGGTATTTATATTTCGGGCCCATCGGCGGCCATGACGCTACCGTGGTCGTAGGCCAGAGAGTCTGGATTCATGGGGAAAAAGGGCCGGTCCTGGGAGTTTTAGGCAGAAAAGCTATCCACCTGATGAAACAGGAGGAAAGAGGGAAGAATGTCGAATTAGACGACCTCTGGATCGATATCGGAGCTGCTTCTAAAGAAGAAGCCTTGAAACGGGTCAATGTAGGTGACCCTATCACTTACGCATCCACCATGGAAGCCCTCTCGGAGAAAGTCTATACCTCCCATGCCTTTGATGACAAAATGGGTGCCTATGTCCTCATTGAAACCATGAAACTGCTTAAAGGAAAGAAAATCAAACCCTGTGTCTGTTTTGTAGCCACCACTCAGGAAGAAACCACTTATGCTGGCAGCCGGTCCAGTTCCTTTGGTGTAGATGCTACCGTCGGTATTGCGGTGGATGTCAGCCATGCCACCGATAACCCGGCTTCCGATAAGAAGAAAAAAGGGGACTTTAAACTGGGGGATGGCCCCATGATTGCCATTGGCGCCCAGATTAATCCCAAGGTGCAAAAACTGCTTTTCTCAGTTGCCAAAAACAAGAAAATCCCTCATCAGCGAGAAGCTTCCCCCTGGCATTCAGGCACCGATGCTATCGCTATGCAGGTTGCCCGGGCCGGGATGGCTACCGCCGTGGTCTCTGTCCCCCTGCGTTATATGCATACTCCCAATGAAGTCCTGCACGTGGATGATTTGGAAAATACTGCTAAACTTCTGGCCGCTTTTCTGGAAGCGGTTACCCCGGAAATGGACTGGATTCCGTAACTTTTTTCCAAAACACAAGAAGCTTTGCTTAAAATTGAGCCGACCTTCAGGTCTGGCTCTTTTTTTTATATCAAATCACTCATTCAGAGTGGTTATAACAGTTCCGTATAAACATCAATGACTATGGCGATGATAGATATCAGGAGTATGTTGGTGTATATGCACCAAATACTCATGCTGATGTGGATGAGAGTGCTCTTTTATTGAGCTATGTTCATGGTTATGGTGGTCATCATCATGCCTGTGGTGATGTTCATGAACAATATTTTCATGGGTATGTTCATGTATATGTTTTTCATATAAAATAAGATAAGTCCCATAAATGATGATAGGAAGGGAAAAATAAAACATCCTGACTGGCATTTCTCTGAATATCACAAAAGAGAGAATCACACCCATAAAAGGTGCTAAACTGAATAAAGCACTTGTTCGAGATGCACCCAAACCACGCATCGCAAAGATAAAAAAAATAAGACTCACGCCATAGCAAGCAAAACCTAATAACATTGTTATTAATATAATTTTTATACCTGGTATTTGATTATGGGCTAATACCGACAATAACAGTGAGGTTAAACCTGCTCCAATGCTTTTAATAATTACTATAACACCAGGATCTTTTGCTGATATATGACGTGTTAGATTATTATCTATTCCCCAAAGCATACAAGCGAGCAAAATACCTATTGCTCCCAGAGAAAAACCCCAGTCTCCATTAAAATTCCAGGAAAGAAGAATACATGCCACAGTATTTAAACCGATTGCCCATTTTATTTTTTTTCCAATAGATTCCCCAAAGATTAAGGCTGCAATAAAAGTGGTCGCGACTCCTTCATAATTCAACAACAAAGAAGCGGTGGATGCCGGAGTGTATTTCAAGCTGACCATCAAGAGAATCGGAGCCAGAATACCCCCCGATATCATCGCACCAATAAGCCATCGTATATCATCTTTTTTGATGCCGGCTTCGATATCTTTAGACTTGATGAAAAAGCTAAATAAGGACCGAGTTATTAATAGTCCAGCTCCACTTCCCAAATAAAGTAATGCGGCTAAAAGAACAGGTTCAATATTCCCAATAAGTATTTTTGCCAATGGGATGCTTGCACCAAACAATACAGAAGCTAATAGAGCATACAATACTGAAGACACCTTATGTTTCCCTGACATTATTCATACTCCATAGAGTGTTTAACAAACACTTACCTTCTTTTTTTACTTTCCCAAGAACTGAATCCAGAGTTTACGAGTCCTGGGTCCATCAAACTCACAGAAATAAATCCCCTGCCAGGTTCCCAGCTGTAGGGTGCCATTTTCCACAATCACATACTGGGAACTGCCAAAGAGAGAGGATTTTAAGTGAGCATCAGAATTTCCTTCTGAATGATGGAACCCCATATCCACCGGAATCAGTTTTTCCAAGGCCCAACCTAAATCCCTTTGCACATCAGGGTCGGCATTCTCATTGATGGTAACTCCAGCCGTGGTATGGGGTACAAATAACAGGCAGGCGCCTGATTGAAGCCCCTGCTCCACTAATACCTGACGTAGCTGAGATGTTATATCTATAAATTCCGTGCGTTTGGTGGTTTTAATAATAATTTCTTTCATCATTTTAGCCCTCTCCTTTCATTCAAAAGGTCCCGAAATCCAGTTGTTTTATACAATTCCCAATTTCTCTTCCTAAACCATTTTTAACATATTAAGAAGAATATACGATAGAATATTCTTCTAATACCTATGAGCGAAGACACTAAACCCCCATCATCTAAATATTCCGGTATGGATATGACCCAGGGTCATATCGGCCGGCAATTAATGAAGTTTGCGATTCCTATGTTAGCTGGCAGCGCTTTGCAGACAGCCTATACCATTGTGAATACTATCTGGGTCGGCAACGGATTGGGAAAAGATTCGGTGGCCGCCATTGCCTTGAGTTTCCCCATCATCTTTTTCCTGATGGCCATTGCCGGAGGGCTCACCCTGGCAACCTCTATCCTGGTATCTCAGGCTTATGGCGCCAAAAATATTCCCAGGATGCAGCAGGTTATTCAAAATTCAGTCATATTAACAATCGCCATCAGTGGAATTCTAGTCCTGGCAGGTTATTTCTTGTCCTATCCCCTTTTGAAACTAATGGGGACTCCGGAAAGCGTTATGCCTCTGGCAAATAACTATTTACATCTCTTTATCTGGACCATTCCTTTCATGTTCATGATGTTTCTTTATATGTCTGTCCTGAGAGGGGTTGGAGATTCTGTTACCCCATTATATTTTCAGGCGGCAGGAGTACTCATGACAGGTATCCTGGACCCTTTCCTGATGTTTGGTTGGTTCTTCTTTCCCAAACTGGGATTAAACGGAACCGCCTGGGCAACCATCTTCACCAACGCAATGGGTGTCGTAACTCTGATTATTTATCTCCAATGGAAAAAACATATCGTTAATCCTGACTGGAAACACATCAAAGCTGATTTTCCCACCAGTTGGCTGACCCTGAAACTGGGGATTCCCACCATGATTCAACAGGCTCTGGTATCCATGGGGATGTTGATGATTATGGGACTGATCAATGAATATGGAGAAAATGGGATTGCCGCCTTTGGTATTGCCATGCGAATCGACCAATTGGCCTTCTTACCGGCCATGACGATTGGGATGGCTGTCTCTACTCTGGCAGGCCAGAATATCGGCGCTAAACGGTATGACAGGGTCCATGATGTTTTCTGGTGGGGGTTATTATATGGGGTGGGAATGACTGCTATAGTTTCGGTTCTGGCTGTCACGGTTCCCCATTTTCTGCTCCGGTTTTTTGTGAAAGATGCCACGGTTATCGGACTGGGTGAATCTTACCTCAGAATAATTGGAGGAGGTTATCTGCTACTGGCCGTCCTCTTCGTCAGTAATGGAGTTATTAACGGTGCCGGGCATACCTTTGCCACCACCTTCTTTTCCCTGGTCGGGTTATGGATTGTCAGAATACCTTTAGCCTCTTATTTTTCCCATCATTTTCATCGGCTGGAAGGAATCTGGTATGCCATGGTGATCAGTTTTGCTATTGGGACTATTCTCAGTTGCGCTTATTATTTCATGGGGTGGTGGAAGAAACCAGTAGCCAAAACCAATCCTGCCGGAGCCAACCCTGTTTTGGAACCTATCGAATAAGCTTATTGCCTGCTTTCAAATTCCGGGCCTTTTTGTCCCTGGTTCGGGTTTAATTTCTCAGGTTGTAGTTTTATAGTTTCCCGGACTACTTTTAAAGTATGAGGCAGAAGTTGTGAGGAGAAATGGAAAGACTCACCCCCATGTCCCGGAATCACCCATTGAGGTTTATATCGTTTCATCAGGGTTTGAATACTCTTTCCCCAACTGTCCAAATCCGCTTCAGTCAGGTTTCCCATTTTATCTGAGCTGTTAATCAGGCATCCGCCAAAAAGCAGTTTCCGGTCAGGGAACCAGACCACCAAATTATCGGGCGTATGCCCCGGTCCCGGATAATAGACTTCCACGGTTTCCTTTCCAAAACCCAGAAACAATCCCTTTTCCTGGGGAAATAATATGCTGGGTGGCTCCATCCATAAATGACGATAAGTTTCACGGATAGCTGGCTCTTTCACCCAGTCTGCCATTTTTCTCACTGAGTCATTCCCTTTTTCCTCAATCAACTGGGCAGTCTCATTGGAACCATACACAGGAATTCCCTCTTCCAGCAAAGCAGGCACTCCTCCCATTCTGTCAATATGATAATGGGTAACGATGGCCTTGATTCCGGATACATTGAACTGAGTTTTTGCCCAAAGCAGAAGCCTTTGGGTCGCTTCCGGAGTGTATGGGGTATCCACTAAAAGGAGAGTGCTGTCACTCATTAAAACTACCAGAGAGTTGGAAGGCCAGGGCCAGGCATGAATAACCCGATAAATACCTGTATCCAGCTCTTCTATGGATAGATTATCCTGAAATTTGAAAACAGCTTTAGGAGAAGCCAAGGGTTGAGGTTTCGCTCCCAGGACCACAAATGGTAAACACACGATTAGGAGGAAAATCCCGGCAGCTCTGTGAAATAATCCGTATTCCAACATTCTGAGAGATTCTCCTACTTATTTCATATATTTGATGACCAGGAAGCCGCCAATCAATAAAACCATGAAAAGCAGGGCCAGCATATCAAAATATTTTTCGATAAACTTTTCAACCTTCTGGCCAAAGACCCTTAATAATCCTGCGACCAGGAAAAACCGCCCGGCTCTCCCAATGACAGAGGCTATCGTTAAAGTGGCCAGGGAAATCTTAAATAAACCTGCCGCAATGGTAATGACTTTATAAGGGATGGGGGTAAAGGCAGCCGTTAAAACGGTCAGGAAAGCATTCTGGGCATACCGGGTCCCGATATAATCCATCTGAGACTGGAAATGATAGAAATCCACAATAGGTTTGCCGATGGATTCATAAAACAACCACCCGATAAAATACCCGAAAAAAGCACCCATGACAGAACCCAGGGTGCAAATCCCGGCAATCTTCCACCATTTTTTAGGATTTCCCACCACCATGGGAATCAAAAGAACATCCGGCGGCACCGGGAAAAAGGAACTTTCCGCAAAAGCTATTCCAAATAAGGCCCAGAAGGCATGTTGAGACTTAGACCAATGAATCGTCCAGTCATATAATTTACGCATCCAGCGCATGGGGGCTTTCGCCCAATGAAGTAACAGGGTCAAATGAATCCACCTCCAATAAGTGTCTTGATCAAATAATCATGGAATACCCTAACATTCCTTTTCTCTCTGGGGAAGTAGAAACTGATGTTATGGGATATCCAGATAACGGTATTATCACTGCATCTGGGAGTTTTTAATTTTTTCCAGGCACTGGAGAATCCTGGCCTTCATTCCATCCTTATGCTCATAAGAACTGAATTTTTTAATGGCCCAATGGAAGACATTTACCCTGAATCCGGTCCGGATATCATAAATCGCCGATTCCCAATAAGGACAATCTGCCATCCATTTCAATTCAGGGTCTTCCTGTATCATGGAATTGCCTATTACAGCTCCCAATTCACAGCTTAAGACCACCAGTTCATTGGAAAATTCTTCTGGATCAGAGCTTTCCAGCAATTCAGCCACTTTTTCCTTGTCAAAATACTGATCAAAAGCCTCCACCCAATCCAGGGAGACTTCATCTTTGACTCCCAAAAAATCAGGCCAGTCTTCTTTTGCCGCCTGATAAATTTCCTCAATCTGTTCTTTCATCATTTTCTGCCCTTCATCGGTCAGGGGAGAAACAAGTTCGGCGGCTGCTCCGGGTTTGCCCCAACTCTCGGTATCCGGCAGGGTCTCTTCATGTCCCCGGTATTCCAGTTCATCTTTGTCATACCATGGTTTGAAATATTTAGTAAAAACTTCTTCTTGATTGGGAAGTTTTGGCATTTTACCAGGTCCTTTTTATTCTAAAAATAAATAACATCTTATTTTAGCCTGCTTATGCTATTTTGTTTACCAGCTTCCAGAAAATAAGCTGTATTATTACTTGGAGAAAATCCTGATTTCCTGTGGACTGAGTCTTTTTGACAGCTGTCAAAAACAGAGGGAATCACGCCTGAATAGTTTATTATTATAAAGGGAATAGAGTTTTGACATCTGTCAAAAGACTGATAATAAAGGAATTAGGTATATTTGTTATTATACCAATCGGCCCAGAAGGGTGAGCAGACCTTCTAAAATAGAGGAAGGATGAGGGGGGCAACCAGGGATATAGAGGTCCACCGGAAGGATTCCCTCCACCCCGGAACAAGTCTCCGGATGGGTTTGGAAAAGTCCCCCGGAAATAGCGCAAGTCCCCACAGCAATCACCAATTTCGGTTCAGGGATAGCCTCATAAGTTTTCAGGAGAGCCAGTTTCATATTCTGGGTTACAGGCCCAGTCAGGAGGATTCCATCCGCATGCCGGGGGGAAGCCACAAATTGAATACCGAATCTCCCCATATCCCAGCCGATGGTTCCCAACACATTACTGTCCGCTTCACAGGCATTACACCCTCCGGCGCTGACCTGCCTGAGCCTGAGAGACCTGCCCAAGACCCTTTTCATTTCCTTATCCAGGGACTGGGCCTTTTTCAGGGTTTCAGTATCCATCTCTAAAATTAAGTCTTCCCTTTTCCGGGCTGAAAGACTGAAATCCCGGGCATATTGGATATAATTCTGGGGACAAGCTTCCTGGCAATCAGGACAAAAGAGGCATTTCCCCAAATCGATTTTCAGTTTTCCCTCCTGAATCAGTGCCTGGGTGGGACAAGCCTCTATACACGACTGGCAATTCTCCGGACAGGTTGAACCCGCTGCCAGAAAAGGTTTTCCCCTGAATTTCTCAGGAAGTTTCACCCCTTCGGGGAATTCCATGGTCCGATACCCTTGGTGGATTCTGGATTTTAATATGGGAAACATGTTTTCATCGACTCCTTACAGGTCAAACCCACAGTAAGATAAATTGAAACTTTTATTGCATACGGGGAAATCAGAAATCTGCTGATTCCTCAGGGAATAAGCCAATCCCGGCCAGTTATGGAAAGAAGGGTCCACCACTTTATACCGGCTGAGATGACCCTTTTCATCAGTCAAGGCAAGATGGCAGATTTCTCCCCGCCATCCTTCCACCAGGGAGACAGCCAGTTGATTCGGTTTCAGCTGGGAAACCTTTGAATCAACCGGGCCTTTGGGGAGGTTATGCAGTTGCTCCAGGATGAAATGGAGGGATTGCTGGATTTCCTGCCATCGGACATAAGCCCGGGCAAAGACATCTCCGGTTTTCCAGCTGGATAAAGGAATATGGGTAAACCGGTAGAATCCTGCCGGATGGTCCGACCGGATATCCCGGCTTAATCCGCTGGCTCGGGCAGCCGGACCCACCAAACCCAACTGCCGGGCTGTCTTTTCAGCCAGGGTTCCGGTACCTTCAAATCGTGCCATGACTGAAGCGGATTCCCAGAGCAGTTCAATGGCAACCTTTGCATCCTGTTTACCAATTTCCACCATTTTAATCAATTGCTTAAGGGAGTCATCCTCCAAATCAAATCGGACTCCGCCGGGCATATTAACTCCCCGGCCAAACCGATTGCCGCACAGGAGAGCTGTCATATTCAGGAAATCTCCCCGGATTCTTCCACAATAGGAGGCCGTCGGCAAGAACCCTACATCACCAGAAAGGGCCCCCATATCCCCAATATGGTTAGCCAGCCTTTCCAGTTCCAGGGCAAGACTTCGCAATACCTGGCCCCTGAGAGGGGGTTCCGTATCGGTAAGGGCTTCCAGGAGATGGCAATAAGCAGTCCCATGGCCGATAGTGGTATCCCCGGCTGCTGTTTCCAGATAGTGAAGGGTCTTTTGATTGGGGCCGCCCACTAAAGCTTGTTCAATCCCCCGATGCTGATATCCCAGAGATATTTCCAGATGAAAGACTTCTTCACCAAAACATTGGAACCTGAAATGTCCCGGTTCAATGACTCCGGCATGGACAGGCCCCACCGCTACCTCATGGATTTCCTCCCCTTCCACCCGGTAAAAATCCTGAATCCCAATGGAGGCAGGCTTCTGATTCAACTCTCCTCCCAGAGGATTCTGAGGATACCGGACGGGTTTCAGCCAGGGATGTCCTTCCGGTTCAAGGCCAAAATCTTCCGCCAATTCTCTTTCAAATAAGTGCAGTTGAGGACAGCCAGGTGTCAGCGAAGGGAATCTCTTATCCTGAAGATGGGTTCGACTGATCCAGAGTCGGCCCTGGGCATCATCTGCCAACAGGGCAATTATCTCCACCCCTTCTCCCTCAAGAGAAGGGATACCGAATAAGGCTGAGACCCGCTGTCCATTTTGCACTGATTCCCGGAGATGCCGGGAAAGCCCGTCTATCGAAAGGGAAGGGATAGATTCTCTCTCGATACTCCCGCAATTTATAATTTCTTTAGATAATAATGGCTCAGTCATAGGTTTGCTCCAGGCAATGGGCTGCCTCCATAATCCTGGTATTCAGGGTATTGGGTATATAAAGGCCCAACAGGAGAATCAGCAGAATCAGGAACACCAGGGGGATTCCTGTCCACAGGGATTCCCGGTAGGAAGGGCTATTCCCTCCCGTTGATTTCATGGATTTCCCCTGAACCACTCCCAGCACAGTACTCCCCATTCCCATAAAAACGACCAGCAGGAAGAGCAGGTATAATCCCCCTACCCAAAGATAACCCCGATGGAAAGCTCCATTGAGTATCAAAAACTCACTGATGAAGGGACCAAAAGGAGGAGACCCGGTAATGGCAATAAATCCTAAAAGGAATAAAGTCCCCGATAACGGAAGTCTTCGAATGGCTCCCCGGACATTTTCCAGGGTTTTCCCCCCATAAGCATGGGTAATATTCCCGGCCGCCAAAAATAAAAGTCCTTTGGTTAATCCATTATTCATTAAATGCAACAGGGATCCATACGTGGAAATACCGCCTAAGCCCAGGCCTAAAGATAAAATCCCCATATGCTCAACACTGGAATAGGCCAGCATTCGCTTAAAATCCCGTTGATGGATGATAAAAACGGCGGCCATTGCCATTGAGACAAGCCCCATTAAAATCAGGAATCGTCCGGCATACAACCCTTCACCGGCTGCCTTGCAAATCCAGTAAATCCTGAAGATAGCCAGGAAAGCGCACTGGGTAAGTCCCCCTGCCAGTAAGGCTCCCACTAAACCGGAAGCTTCCCCATAGGCATCAGGTTTCCAGGTATGCATAGGGGCCAGACCCATCTTGGTTCCATACCCCACTAATAATAAGATAAAAGCCGCATGAAGCCAGGGTTTAGACAAATGGGGAGCATTCTTTAACAAGTCGGACATAAACAGGGAAGTCTCGGTTTCCTGCCCCATGGTGGCATACGCCAAAAAGAAGGTTCCCAGGAGAGCCAGAGCAATCCCTACCGAACAGATTAACAGGTATTTCCAGGTAGCCTCAATGGATTTGGGATTGTAATTGAAATATATCAAAGGAGCTGTGGTCAGGGTAGTCGCTTCAATGGCCACCCACATCAATCCCAGGTGCCGGGCATAAGCCACCAGGCTCATCATGGAAAGAAAAGCCAGCATGGAACTGCAAAAACCCCGGTTAGACCGTTGGGAATGTTCTTTCAGATAACCTACCGCATAGATGGAACAAAGGAAAAACAGGAGACTGACTCCCGGTAAAACCAATCGGGCCGGGGCATCCAATCCCAGGTAAGGAGTAAGAGGGGTTGCCGCCGGATAAATAAACCCATGTAACGATAAACTCAGGTGAACCACCCCACCCAGGGGAAGCAGGTAACTTCGGAACCGATTGGAGGGTATCACCCAGCTCAGGACAGCCAACATCAGGGGAAATACCAGCAGGATTATTTCTGGGGCCATGAGGTATCCTCCTTTAAAGCGGTCAGAAGCCGGGTATCCAATGAATCAAAAGTATCCTTGATATGGTTAAGAATGATTCCACTGACAAAGATACAGACCACCAAGTCCAGCAGCAGCCCCATCTCTACCATAAAAGGCATGGCTTCCAACATCAGCAAGCCGAAGATAAATATCCCGTTTTCCAGGATGAGATAACCCACCACCTGGCTGACTGCCTTCATTCGACTGGTCAGGAAAATACATCCGGTCAAGACGGTTGCCAAAGAGGCAGGCACCAACAGGGAATTAGCCTGTCCGGGAATCAATGGCAGCAGGGAAGCAAATAATAAAGCTAATCCTGTCCCCAAAGCTCCCAGGAGCATGGAAGGTAAAATCCCAATCAGGGGTTCTATCTCTCTTCGAATCTGGACTTCCCGAAGGGCCTTAATTAGGATGGAAGGAATCAGGATTCCTTTGGTCAGCAAAGTGGCAATTGCCAGTACTACCGATTCCGGCCGCCAGGGGGAATGAATCAATAAGGGTAACAGCCCAATCAACCCACCCTGCAGGGTAACCAGCCGAATCACCGTGGGTAATCGGCTGGTGCCCAAAGCCAGAAGGTTTAATAACAACACCAGGGCTAAAAATGTATTTAAGTAGGTCTGCATTTACATTATCTCCCAATCAAGAGAAAACCAACTCCACATAAAAGACAGGCTGCCACCAGCAGGTTGGGGACCCGCCGCATAGGAAGCCTTGCCATGACGGATTCCACTATTCCGGTCATAATCGAGAGCAATCCCATGGCGCCCAGGAACAATCCCAATTCAATCAGAAAGAACTGGTTGCTATCAGGCAGCAATATATCCACCAGGACTGAACCCAGTATGAAATATTTCAAGGCCGCTCCATATTGGATTAGCCCCAACATGGGGCCGCTGTGGTCCAGTACCATGACTTCATGGATCATGGTCAATTCCAAATGGGTATTAGGGTCATCTACCGGGATTCGGCAATTCTCAGCCAGCAGGATAATAAAAAGTCCGGCTGCTACCAGTAAGACCGGCGCCAGAAGAGTCCCGGCTCCCAGGGAAACCCCGGTCAGGATGCCGGAAAGAGAAAGGGTTCCCGTTAACCGGGCTAAAGCCAGAAATCCTAAAAACATCCCCGGTTCAGCCAGGCAGGCAAAGGTTACTTCCCGGGCGGAACCCATCCCTTCAAAAGAGGAACCTGTCTCCAGGGCAGCGGCGGTTGTGAAAAACCGGGCCAACCCCAGTAAATAAGCAAATAAGATTAAATCTCCATAAAAACTCAGGGAAGGATTGATTCGATAAAAAGGAATCATCAATCCGGCAAACAATAAACAAGAGACAGTAACCACCGGACCGGCTTGAAAGACCCATCCGGTCGTTCGGCTTATGACCGATTTCTTCCTAAACAGTTTGGCCAGGTCATAATAGGGCTGCAAAACCGGCATCCCTTTACGGCCGGCAAAACAGGCCTTGGTTTTATTGATAATCCCCAGAAATAAGGGGGGTATTATCACCAGTAACAGGATATGTATTAATATTTGAACCACTCATAAACCTCACTTGGTACTTATAAAATCCTCAGGGCAAAATAAAGGACATGAACCTGTCTCCCAGGGTGGAACTCAAAGCCAACAGGATTAAAACAGTCACAATGATATAAAGGATATAGGGTTGAGTCAGTCCCTGATGGAACCATCGGAATTGATAAACTCCCTTTTGAATTCGGTGGATAACGGGTTTCAAGACCCTGTCCAGGATGCTGTCATCAATATGGCTTTCAAAATGGCTGGAAGTCGGGAAAAGTCCCTTTAATTCGGGCCGGTGTTCTTTAGGTTTTAAGATTCCATCAAATTGGTTGACCAGCATTTGGGCAAAAGATGAAGCGGTATATTGCATTCTGTTGGTAGGAGCGGCATATCCACAATCCCAGGTACCTCTCTGAGGAGTTTTCTCCCGGATAAGCCGATACCTGAGCCAGGTAAAGAGGATTCCAATCATCAATAACAATCCCATTCCCAGCCCGCTGACCCAACCCAGGGGAGCCAAATAATCGACTTTAAGCCCAATTCCCATTAATTCACTGTTTCCCTCTACAATTACCTTATCGAGCCAGGGAGTTACCAGCAAAGGAAGCAACCCAATCATCAAACACCCTAACGCCAGTAAAGCCATAGGAATTAACATGGTTTTAGGTGATTCGTGGCTTTTAGCCGCCTTTTCGCTGCGAGGTTCTCCGGAAAAGACAATCCCGGTCACTTTGACAAAACAGGCTACCGCCAAAGCCCCGGTCATTGCCAAGGCAGGCGCAGCCAGACCCAGGCTGAAGGGAACAGCCTGGGTCCCGCTCCCATTCATCAAAGTTTTAAAAAGGCCTAAATAAATGAATAATTCACTGATAAATCCATTGAGAGGGGGGAGACCGCAGATAGCAACTGCACCCAGGAGGAAAAGCCCCCCGGTGTATGGCATGGTTTTGGATAATCCGCCCATTTTGTCGATTTGCCGGGTGCCAGTGGCATGAATTACCGATCCGGCCCCCAGAAACAGAAGGGATTTAAAGAGTCCATGATTCCAGATATGCAATAAACAACCTGCCATGCCGAGGATAATCAAGTCAGGATGGTGGCAGGACCTGCCCACCAGGGACAGACCCAGCCCCATAAATATAATGCCAATATTTTCAATGCTGTGATAAGCAAGGAGCCTTTTCAAATCATGCTGTCCCAAGGCATAAAGAACCCCCAGCAGACTGCTGAGAGTCCCTAAAATCAGGAGAATGATTCCCCAGCTTAAAGGAGGGCTGGGAATCATCCAGCAGACCCTTAATATCCCATAAACTCCCATTTTGATCATCACCCCTGACATCAAGGCTGAGACATGGCTGGGGGCATTGGCATGAGCGCCGGGTAACCAGAAATGCAGAGGGAAAATTCCGGCTTTAAACCCAAACCCTATCAATGCCAGGAAAAATATCGAAGTCAGTATCCAAGGAGATACCATTCCCGGCTGGAACGGCTGGAATCCAAAATGGCCGGTCGCCCGATAGAAAAGCGCAAATAACCCAAAAAGGCAGAGGCTGCCAGCATGGGTTGCCACTAAATAAATCCAACCCGCTTGCCTGACTTTTTCATCCTGATCTTCAGTCGTAATCAGGAAATAAGCTGAAAGGGCCATGGCTTCCCAGGCAATCAGAAAGAAAATGCCATCTCTGGCCATGACTACCAAGGACATGGAACCGACCAATATCCCATAAAAGAATCTTAATTGGCGGCCATTTTCCGGGTGTTCAGATTGTTTCCAATACCCTAACCCATAAATAGCGCCTAAGGCCCCCATGATAAAAATAGGAATCAGGAAAAAGCTGGTTAGTCCATCCAATTGAAGAGTGAAATGGCCGATAGGAAGTCCCCAGGGGAGTTCATAATAACCACTGGCAGGCCCATTCAAAATCAGGAGGGCACCCCACAGACCCATAAGAGAACCAATGACAGCCATCAAGGCCGCCAGATATTGCCCCATAGGAGAACGCCGGCCCAGGAAAAAGCCGGGAATCCCACTGGCTAAATGCAGAAGGGTAGCGATGAATATGATTGAAACAGTTATATTTAATTCCATCTATCTTTCCGGAAATGAGTTCAGTCTTAATTTATTCAATATTGAGGAATACTGATGCAAAAATCATACCTGAGGATTTTAACCAGCCGGTCCTTCTGAAGGTTTCACTTTTGAATCAATGGAAGTTTCAGCCAACGCCAGGGAAGCCATGATTTCTTCCCGGGAAGCCTGGGATTTCAGAACTGATTTAAAATCAGTATTTTGAAGGACATAAGCCAGCCGGGATAATAAATGCAGATGGGCTTTGATAGTAGGGCTGACCAATACAAACAGGATACTGACCAACTGTCCGTCAATAGAGCCGAAATCTATGGGATTATCCAGAAAACACAGGGTAATACTGGGTTTATTTACATGTAATACAATCGGATTTCTCACATGGGGAATGGCGATACCATCACCTATCCCGGTGGAACCCATCTTTTCACGGGTCCAAAGCACCTGAAATAAAAACTCCCGATCCACTTCTTCGGGCAGTTTCATCACATCCACCACCGAACGAAGCACCGTAGCCAAGTCCTTGCCACCCACCCGGTAAGATACCCCCCCGGCAACCAGGGCATCGGTCAAAGTCGGTAAAGGGGTTTGTGACCCTTCCTGTTCCAGAAATATCTCAGGGGATAAGGTGATTCTTTGGGAGGTGGCCCATTCCAGTATCTCGACCCGGTTAAACCGATATTGGTCATTTAATCGGTAAACAGGGATGGTCCCCTGTTTTATCCACCGATATATGGTCTTTTCCGATACATTCAATAATTGGGCGGCATCTTTAACGGTTAATTTCATCTTCTTTGTGCTCTTTGCTCAATTGGGTATGACTTTGGACATCTTTGGACATTCACTAGACAATTATACCATATCTAAGGTTGAGGGAGTTTCAAGAATTGAGGGCCATTTCTAGATTCCAATCAGGGAAGTTTTGACAGCTGTCAAAATACCAACTTATTTATTATCAATGGTCTATATTTTTGACAGGCGTCAAAAAGACCGGGGAATCAAGGGAGATTCCCGTTCCGGCTTGAAGATGCCAGGAAATGAGTCCCCTGGATAACCTGACCCAGTTCAGCCATCTCTACCAATGGCACCTTGGGGTAAAGAAATCATACCGGCTGAATCCGAGTTTTGAGCTTTTTCATCTTACTGGAACGAAAGCTTATACTATCCTTTTCTCCAGGGGGTGTTTACAGTGTAGATGAAAAAAAAGATTATACTTGTGATGGTAAAACCCTAATATGTTATTATTTGCCTTATTGGCAAAGAGGACATCAGGGTTCAATTTTAAAAGGGAAGAGAAATCATGGATTACCCCAGCAGAGGAGATATGGTTTCATTATGTTAAAAGACTATAAGTCATACATAATATTTCTATTGGGAATACTCTTGATTCCATGGGTACTCTTCTTTGTCTATTGTTTTATCGACTCTTTTTTCTTTTATAACCTGAAAAACCTTATTTTATATTTTTCATTAAGTTGTTTGACCCTAGCCATCACTATATTAATCTTTAAAAAACAGAAGCATGTTTTACATGAATTAATGTCATCTTGGGTTATTTCAGGAGTCATATTGAGTATCTTGGGGGGATATGGATATTTATTCCTTACAGGTAAAATCAAATATTATTGGGAATTTGCATCTTTTTCTGCCGGATACAAGACTCAGCCATTCTTGGCATATTTAAGCCTCTTTAGTTGTATATTTTATTTCATTGTTATAGGGATATTAGGGGGAATATCCCTACAATATATCTATAAGAAATATTTTTCTAAATCATAAAGAAGTAATTCTTTTTGAATTGATGAGCCTGTGGTCATTTTGAATATTATAGTAACGAAATTAAAATATCTAGAAATAATTTAATCGTCAGTTGACATTATTTGTATTCTTTGATATTTATTATTTGATTGCAGGGAGCACTTCGTTATCCCCAAAAAAACAAACAGGAGAACGATGATGGCTAGACTGACTAATTCAATTCAATTCAATAACCTTCTTTCCTATCTCTTCTTAGTAATCGTAATGATCTTCATGGAGCCTGTCATGGCGGTAACACCAGAGGAAATGCTGCAACAGGGGGATTCCGCCTGGAAAGCCGGAAATTATGAAGAAGC
>DIVR01000060.1 GCA_002428325.1 bacterium UBP4_UBA6127 | reverse complement strand
TCCTTTGGCCGGCCGGTGGAATCCCTGCAAGAATTGGAAGAAGCCCTGGCTGAGTATGTTACCCGGGGAGCTGAAAAACTCAGAAAACAGCACTCGGTAGCAGACTGGATTCATGTGTTTCTGATGACCAACCGATTTAAGGAAGAAGATGCCCAATATAATAACCTTTTCGGTAAGCCCATCAGCCGGCCCACCTCCCATACCGGCGAATTGATCAAAGAGGCTCATCGTTGCCTCAGGGTGATTTACCGGCCCGGATTCAGATATAAGAAAACAGGGGTGATGTTCACCGGAATCCAACCGGAAGAGGTACTTCCCCTCTCCCTCTGGGAAGCCCAAGAGTCCCCTCCCCTGGAAAAGTATTCCCGGCTGATGAAAACCATTGACCAAATCAATCATGACTGGGGACGCACTACCATCCAATCGGCAGCCGCCGGTATCAGCAGAAATTGGAAAATGAGACAATTTTCTCTCAGCCCCCGATATACCACCCGATGGGACCAAATCCCTCAACTGACCCTCCCTTGATTTTCAGGGTAAATCAATTTTGACAGCTGTCAAAAAAACAGATTACTGATAATCAAGGAGTTGTACTTTTGACAGCTGTCAAATTCCATCCTTTTTCCTCAATCTGCTAACTCAAGAAATCAGGATGAAATATCATTTTGAATCTTATGTATCAATATCTATGTTAATTTCTTCAAAGTATCTAATAATATTCTATTAGGAAATGGGATAATACCTATCTAATGCTTTTTTAATTGATTTATCCCAGAAATACCAATCGTGCTTTCCTTCCCAGGTTTCATAAGTATAATCAAAAGATAATTTTGCCATTTCCTGATTGAAAGCCTGATTGGCTTCATATAAAAAATCTTGTTTTCCAATAGTCATATAAATTTGAGGTTTTACCGGTTGGGAGTTTACCTTCTCGGCTAACCTAAGAAGAACATCCTCCCCTGTATATTCAAGATTAGGTCCATATACTGACCTTAAGTGAGGATTCTCCATTTCTTCAGGTTTCTGGCATCGCAGGGAATCCAAATATTTATCAAGATAAACAGATGCGGTGGAAAAGGCGCCACATAACCCAAACAGTTCTGGCCTTAGCAATGCGCATTTCATAGCCGCGAAGGCACCTGCCGAATTACCCATAATGGCGACATCTTCCCGCTTATCGGAGATATTAAACATCCCCCCCATGATAGCCGGTAATTCATCAACAATATAATTGAAGAAGTTTCCTCTATCAGGGATATTTCGGCCCCAGGTATTTCCAATCTCCGGGATAACAAATACCACATTATGTTCACAGGCATACCAGGGCAGCATCGTATATCGTATCCAGTCCATACTATTCCCCGTTGTTCCATGAAGCATATAGATGACTTTACAAGGTTTGTCCCCTCTTCTTATTCCATCAGGTGTCGCCACTTGAATCCAGGTATTCATCTGTATTGCTTCAGAACGGATACATCCGCTATAGGTTGCCATTAGGGGTACTCCTGTATTTTAGATTTTAAGAAATTAGATAGTATCAAATAACCAACCAAATAGTAAAAGGGATTTATTCGACAAAAATATCTCAAACAAAAAGAGGACCCTGCTACCAGGGTCCTCTTAATTAATCAAGATCAATATGACAAATCAGTTAGACTGATTTAAGAGCCATTTCATAGATTTCCATAGCTTTCAAACNNGAGGTGTGGTTTTAGTAACAACCGCATTAAGGAAAGCCTGGAATTCGAGTAAGAATCGATCCTGTTCATTCTCCTTCATTTTCAGGACCTGCCAATCCGTATCGCCATCAAATCGATAGGTAATATCATTGGTATTATAGTTGATGATCGCTGTCCCCTTGGTACCATAAAGAGAGATGGTATTAGGGGTATATGGCATAAACCAGCTGCCTTCCAAAGTTGCCATAGCGCCATCTTCTGTCTGAATAAGCAGGATAGCTGTATCATCCACATTATTGATTTTGGGGTTATGGGTATGAATGGTAGCCTTAACAGTTTTGGCTTCCCCTACCAGGAATCTGAATAAATCCATCGAATGAGTCAAGGTATCCAGAATCATCCCGCCGCCAGAGATTTCTTTCTTGCTAAACCATTTGTTTTCAACCCCTTCAAAAAAACCGGCAAACCGATTCTGAAACATCACAATCTTGCCAAATTTCCCCTGATTCAACCATTCTTTGACTTGCCGGACCTGCCACTGATACCGATGGCAATACCCAACACCGAAATAAACACTGTTTTTCTCAGCAGTTTCCACCATATCACGGGCTTCATCCACCGTTACTGCCAAGGGTTTTTCACAAAACACATTGATTTTTTTATTAAACGCATCAATGGCAATTTTGTGGTGAAGGGTTGGAGGAGTACAAATACTGACAATTGTCAGGTTCTCCTTATCAAACATTTCCCGGTAATCACTGTAAAATTTGCATTGATAGGCTTCTGCCATCTTCTTAGCTGCATCAAGATTCTCATCTGCTACAGCGACAATTTTAGCACCGTTCAATTTGTAATTGCTGGCATGCACATTTCCCATGCCGCCACATCCAACAATCGCTACAGAAACATTGGAATAATCGGAACTCATGGATATATACTTCTCCTTGGACTAGGTTTATAGAAATGGATTCATTAGACTAATTCTAGCATTTCTGTTTTTGACTTACAAACGTGTGCAATCTCACCCTTGAATAATTTAATAAATAAAGACTTCCCCGATAAAAAGGGATAAAACCGTCACAACAGAAGAGATATATTTCCGCATAGAATTGACAAACCCAGGGGATTCTTGTAGTTTACATAAAACTATCAAAATGCTGAAGGATTAATAAATCCAATAACATGCGAATCGGTATTTTTTCGGATATACATGGTAATTTTGAAGCCCTGGAAGCCGTTCTAAAATATTTTAAAGATAATCATATCTACAAATATATATGTTTAGGGGATATTGTCGGGTATGGTCCAAATCCCAATGAATGTGTAGAAGCGGTCAAAGGGTTGAAATGTCCTGTCGTTTTGGGAAATCATGATTATGTAGCCATTGGAAAGGGAGATGTCAGCCTTTTTAATGTAACCGCACGAAATGCCATCGAATGGACACAAAAACAGCTAACTCGTGAAAATCTGGATTTTCTCAGGACCCTCCCCTTTATATATCGGACAAAACAGTTGATTGCTGTCCACTCAACTCCCAGGGAACCGGAAAGGTGGGAGTATGTCTTGACCATGGATGCAGCTCTTCAGAATATGGAATATTATACCGAACCGGTTTGTTTCATTGGTCATTCCCATGCGCCTTTTTTCCTTGAACTTGATCCGGAAGGAAAACCCCAGCTCATCCGGGATAATCCTATGATTATTAAAGATAAATATCGATATATGGTAAATGTGGGCAGCGTAGGCCAGCCCCGGGACAATAATCCCAAAAGCGCCTTTGCGTTATATGATACGACCCAAAAGACAGTCACTCTTCTCAGAGTCCCTTACGATATCGCCATCACCCAGGAAAAAATCATTAAGGCAGAATTGCCTATTCAACTTGCCCAACGATTACAAAACGGATTTTAGAACATGACGGAATTAAAGGAAATAAAAGACCGGATAGAAGCCATAAAAGAATCTCTCCGGCATCATGATTATTTATATTATGTAATGGCTCAGCCGGATATCTCCGATTATCAATATGACATGTTGATGAAGGAATTGGAGGCTATTGAACAGCGCTATCCCCAATTTATATCCCCAGACTCGCCAACCCAACGGGTTTCAGGACAGCCTATTGAAGGGTTTCAAACTCTGGTCCATCCAATCCCGATGCTGAGTTTATCCAATTGTTACAATGAGGGTGAATTCCGGGAGTTTGACCAGCGGGTCCGCAAATCATTACCCGGTGAGAATATCGAATATGTCGTTGAATTGAAAATTGATGGGGTTGCTATCTCTCTTCATTACCGGAATGGGAAACTGCATCATGGGGTAACCCGGGGAGATGGTTATCAGGGTGATGATGTAACCTCTAATGTCAGGACTATTAAGAGTGTACCTCTTAGCTTAGCCACCAATAATCCGGAATTACTGAATATTGAAGTCAGAGGTGAGGTTTACTTAAGTAAAAAGGTTTTTCAGAAAATCAACCAGGAAAAAGAGACGAATGGGGATGAATTGTTTGCCAACCCAAGAAATGCAACTGCAGGCTCATTAAAATTATTGGACCCCAAAATATCAGCTTCCCGCCAACTGGATATCTTCATCCATTCATTAGGGGACATGCCTGATATTTCCGTTAAAACTCATTATGAGACTTTGCAGATATTAAAAGGTGCTGGACTCAAAATCAATCCATTGATTCAAATTGTCCACTCTGTAGAAGAAGTCATTCAACTCTGGAATCATTGGATTGAAAACAGAAATAATCTTGAGTATGAAATCGATGGCATGGTAATCAAAGTCAATGATCTGGACCAGCAGAGACGATTGGGGACAACAGCCAAAAGCCCCCGTTGGGCTATTGCCTTTAAATTTCCAGCCATACAAGCAACCACCCGAATTGAGGGAATCGTCTGCCAGGTAGGAAGGACAGGAGCCATCACTCCGGTAGCCAACCTGGAACCTGTCGAGTTATCAGGCTCAGTGATAAGAAGAGCCACTTTGCATAATCAGGAAGAAATCGAACGTAAAGATATTCGTATTGGAGATATGGTTTTCATTGAGAAAGCCGGGGATGTAATCCCGGAAGTTGTTAAACCCATTCTCAACATGAGAACCGGCAAGGAAATCATATTTCAAATGCCGACTCAATGCCCGGAATGCGGTTCTCCCCTGGCTAAGAATCCTGATGAAGTCGCTTATCGCTGCGAAAATATTTCCTGCCCGGCTCAGATTAAGGGGAGACTCAGCCATTTTGCTTCCAGAGGTGCCATGGATATTGAAGGAATGGGTGAAGTACTGGTCAATCAGCTGGTAAATAATGGATTAGTCCATAATATCGCTGACATATACGAATTGAAGGTTGAGACAGTTCAATCCCTGGAACGAATGGGAACAAAATCAGCCAAGAACTTAATTAACGGGATTGAAGAGAGTAAAACAAGAAATTTAGCCGACCTGATTTTTGGCATGGGTATCCGGCATGTCGGGAAAACTGCCGCTGAAATTCTTTGTGATGTTTATCCTGATATGGACAGCCTTCTGAATGCTTCATTGGAATCTCTGCAGGAAATTCCTCAGATAGGTCCAATTATGGCAAAAAGTATTTATGAGACCCTTCATGAGCCTCATAATATTGAATTGATACACCGGTTAAAAACAGCTGGTGTGGAAATGAAATCAGCTTCCAAACCAACGTCTAACTTGATTCTTCACTTGGCAGGAATGAGTTTTGTTCTAACCGGGACCCTTTCCAATTTATCCAGGGAAGAAGCGTCTGCCCTGATCAAATCAAAAGGGGGAAAAATCACCTCCAGTGTCAGCAAATCTACTAGTTATGTGGTTGCCGGGGAATCTCCCGGTTCAAAACTTGATAAGGCGAAATCCCTGGGAATACCCATCCTTAATGAAAAAGAATTTGATATATTATTGAGTCAAGATTAAAGTTAGAGATAAGAGGTAAATTATGATATTTCGTTGTATTCCGGTAGGAATCCTGCAAGCCAATTGTTATGTTATTGGTTGCCCCAAAACCCATGAAGCTGCCATTATTGATCCAGGTGCCGAACCGGAATTAATCTTATCTGTTATTGAGAAAAATCAATTGAAAGTGGTGAAGATAATTAATACCCATGGGCACCCCGATCATATCGGAGCCAATGGAAAAATCAAAGAAGCGACCCAGGCGCCTATCCTGATCCATTCAGCAGATAAAGATATGTTGACCCATCCCTTACCGATGCCTTTTGATGCAGAAGAACCGGCCGCCTCCCCGGCGCCGGATATCCTGATTAAAGAAGGGGATATCATCAAAATAGGAGAATTAAAATTAACGGTGATAGAGACTCCGGGACATTCTCCCGGTGGTATTTGCCTCAGGTTGAACGATATCCTTTTAACAGGGGATACATTATTTGCGGGTACCATCGGCAGAACTGATTTGCCAGGAGGTTCGCTGGAAGCATTGAATCATTCTATCCGCCATAAATTATTAGTATTACCTGATGAAACTGAAGTATACCCTGGACATGGACCTTCCACGACCATTCACCAGGAGAAGCATTACAATCCGTTCTTTTCAGATTATTTATAAACCAACCATTATCCTGAAAATAAAAAAAGAGGGGGGTTCCCAGGATTCCACCTCTTTTTTTATTTATCCGATTTTAGTCTATTTTTTCTTTTTAATATTAGCTGGAGGAAGTGGGACTAAAGCGTTTTCCAGAACTTTGTCCGCAGTATCCACCAGTATAAATTTCATTTCTTTCCTGATCTCTTCCGGGATATCCAATAAATCCGTTTCATTTTTTCGGGGAAGAATGACAGTCAAGATTCCAGCCCGACGAGCTGCCAGAATTTTTTCTTTTATTCCACCCACAGGAAGAACTTTTCCTCGGAGGGTAATTTCACCGGTCATAGCCACATCCCGCCGAATGGGCCGATTTATTAACAGCGAGGCAATTGCAGTAGCCATGGTAACTCCGGCTGAAGGACCATCCTTGGGAATGGCGCCGGCAGGTACATGAATATGCAAATCCGTCTTTCCAAAAAAATCAGCTGCTATTCCCAGTTTACCAGACTGTGAACGGACATAGGATAAAGCTGCCTGAGCGGATTCTTTCATAACATCACCCAATTGGCCTGTCAGAATTAGGCCTTTGCTCCCTGGCATCTGGGTAACTTCAATGGTCAGAATTTCTCCGCCAAACTGAGTCCAGGCTAAACCGGTTGCCAAACCAATTTCACTTTTCTTTTCAGCCACTTCTGAATAGTATTTCTTGGACCCCAGGAATGTTGAAAGGTTTTTATGGGTGATTTTCACTTTCCGCTTATTGCCTTCAGCCACCTTACGGGCAACCTTCCGGCAGACATTCCCAATTTCCCTTTCAAGATTTCTGACTCCGGCTTCCCGGGTGTAAAAACTCACAATCCCTTTTAAAGATGAATCATCAAAAGCAATAAGAAAATCTGATAATCCATGGTCAATTATCTGTTTGGGTACAAGATATTTTTTGGCAATTTGAATTTTTTCTTCTTCGGTATATCCGGGAAGATGCAATATCTCCATTCGATCTCTCAGGGGACCGGGAATGGTATCCAAGACATTAGCCGTGGTGATAAACATCACCTTGGAAAGGTCGAAAGGAACATCCAGATAATGGTCACTGAAAGTGGAGTTTTGCTCCGGATCAAGAACTTCCAGGAGGGCCGATGCCGGATCACCTCTAAAATCGGAACCAAGTTTATCTATTTCATCCAGCATAAACACAGGATTGGACGATTCGACTCTTCGAATCCCCTGAACAATCCTTCCGGGAAGCGCTCCGATATAGGTCCTCCGATGCCCCCGAATTTCGGCTTCGTCTCGAACTCCCCCTAAGGAGATTCTGATAAATTTCCGGTTCATGGCTCGGGCAATAGATTTACCTAAAGAAGTTTTACCCACTCCCGGAGGGCCGGCAAAACACAGGATAGAACCTTTCATATCGGCTTTTAATTTCCGGACAGAAAGATATTCCAAAATGCGTTCTTTGATTTTGATCAGGTCATAATGGTCTTCATCCAGGATTTTTGCCGCTTTCTTAATATCCAGATTATCCAGGGTTGTCTTATTCCATGGGAGAGCAATCAGATAGTCCAGATAAGTACGGGAAACCGTATATTCGGCGGCGGCTGGAGGCATTTTGGCCAGACGATTTAATTCTTTTAAAACTTCTTTCTCTACGGACTCAGGCATTCCAGCTTCTTTAATTTTCTTTTCCAGATCAGCGACTTCCTGCATCCGGTCATCGGTTTCACCCAATTCTCTCTGGATAGCCTTCATCTGTTCACGAAGTACATATTCCCGTTGATTTTTATCAATCTCATTTTTAACCTGAGACTGAATTTTGCTGCCGATTTCCAGTACTTCCAATTCACGATTCAAAAGAATCATCAATTTCTTCATCCGGAGAGTGACATCCACTGTTTCAAGAATCATCTGCTTGTCAGCCACCGGAAGATTAATATTGGCAGCAATCAAATCTGTCATTTTACTGGGGTCTTGTAGATTCATGGCAGCCACATGCAATTCATCCGGCAAATGAGGCGCCATACTGACAATCCGGTTAAATATATCCAGTAAGTTTCTGGTTAAGGCTTCGACTTCAACTGTCTTTTCGTATTGTTCCTTTACAACTTCAGCGGTTGCCTGAAAATAAGGGTCTGTATCCAGCCAAGCTTTTATCTGTATCCGGGCAAGCCCCTGGACTAATAGCCGCATGGTCCCATCAGGGAATTTCAGCATCTTTAAGATAGTGGCGGCTACGCCAAACTGGTAGAGGTCCTGAGTGGTTGGAGAATCGATTTCAGCTTTCTTTTGGGAAACAATACCAATAATACGGTTACGGCTTAAGGCATCATCAATCAACCGTACCGATTTTTCCCTGGCAATTACCAAGGGAGATACCATATAGGGATATATTACTGTATCCCGAATGGGTAGAATTCCTAACCGTTCAGGGATGGTGAATTCAGGGTCTTTCTCCTCAATATTTTTTTTCATAGTTTTATTTTTTTTCCTGTTAAGAGGGGAAGATTTGTCGTCATGCAAAAATTGGGCTGTCATATTTAAGAATATAACATAATCAAATCATTGGTAACAATCCAAAATAATATTTTACTCAGTTTCAAAACAAGATTATCGGGAACGTAAGGATGGATAAAGGGTTGTTAATTCTTTAAGGGCTCTAAAAATAACTCTCAGGCTTCCCCCGGATGATTTACCATATTTTCTTGAAAAATGATTCACCGGGATTTCCAGAATAATTCCCTGTTGTTTCTTGATACAGGTGACCAATTCAACACTAATCATAGCTCCATAGGCCTGAAATACTGAATTCTTCAAAAAGGCACTACGAATCAGTTTAAAAGCGCAATCAACATCCCTAAGGTCAGTTTTAAACAATCTTCGGCATAATAAATTCCAAATTTTCCCATAGATGACCCGATAGAGGGGATCTTTCCGGTCAGGCCGATAACCGATAACTAAATCCCATCCTTTATATTCATTTATTAAACCTGGCAAGGCAGTACAATCCACCTGCCCATCCGCATCCGTGATAAAAATAAAGTCTTCGCTCGCAGTAGATAAACCCGCCCGGATAGCGGCTCCATACCCTTTGTTTTCATCCCAATTTATCCACTTTAGAAATCTATATTCTAGGGAAAGTTTTTTTAATACCTTTTCAGTATCATCAGTACTGCCATCATTGATTACAATGATTTCAAAATGCTCAACCTGTTTATCCAATAAATGAGACAACTTATCAATTGTGCCAGGCAGATTATCCGCCTCGTTCCAGGCGGGTAATATAACCGAAATCCCTTGAATTTTCCCCTGTCTGTTCATATCATTCCTCATAAAACGACTACTTTTTAATACAGCCTGTCCCTTTTTAGCCTGTGTCAAAAGATAGACACATAGAGAGAAGGTTAACACATCTCATTTATTATCAATTTTCTATAAAATATAAAACTGGCATATTCTTTGCACTAGATTATTAGTGGAGGTAAAGAATATGTTACGGCTCAAATCAAGCATATTAACAGCGATTTTAGTCATCATGTTCAGCCCAGGGTTAACCGAAGTCACTCAAGACAGTACCTATATTATCATCTCCAGGGTTCAAAAGAAGATACAGTTATATTGTGGTGACAGTATTTTGCATGAATATCCCATAGCTGTCGGAAAAAAAGATTCCCCGACTCCACTGGGTACCTATTCAATTATTAATAAAATCCCCCATCCTACCTGGTATCCCAAGGGAAGTGTTCCCATAGAGCCTGGTAAAGAAAACCCCCTGGGAACCTGTTGGATGGGTTTATCTCTCAAGGGATATGGAATCCATGGGACCAATGTACCCCAATCAATCGGAAAAGAGGCTTCACATGGCTGTATTCGAATGAAAAAAATGGACTTGGAGGAACTCTTCCAAATGGTTTCTGTTGGAACCTCTGTTACTATCATAGATACCCAACCAACCGATTCGATTAATGTAACCTATTCATCTTCAACCGAGAATAAGGTTTCCACGGGGGGAACAGTCCTGGCTTATTCAATAGCCACGACTCCCTGGATTGCCCAATAAGTTCATCAGTACTCGTTGGCAGGAGATTAGCCTCATTCAGATTGATTTTTCTTCCGGTAGGATTCCGGACCTGAATTTATCCCTCCAAATCCAAGAATTCCTTGACAAAAAACGGGGTTTCAATTATTCTCATTAAATCGTTTTTCATAATGGATATCTATGGCTTTTTCTTTTTTCCAAAGGACGATTTACTATTGGACATAATGTCATTTTAAGACAGACATTCCATCCTAAATTCCACACTTTATGAAAGGGTATAATAATGGCTAAAAGTAAGAAAACTACTGCAAAACCTAAAGCCAAAAAGTCCACAAAATATGTGTACTATTTTGGTGGTGGTAAAGCAGATGGTCAGGCCGAGATGAAAAACCTCCTCGGAGGGAAAGGCGCAAACCTCGCAGAAATGACCAATTTGGGCATTCCTGTTCCAGCTGGCTTCACCATCACTACAGAGGTCTGCACAGCTTATTACGAGAACAAGAGGAACTATCCGAATGAGCTGGAAAATCAGGTCAAAGCCTCCATGCTTAAGGTTGAAAAAGTAATGGGCACCAAATTTGGCGATACTGTTAACCCGTTACTGGTCTCTGTCCGTTCCGGAGCTCGCAAATCCATGCCGGGTATGATGGAAACCGTTTTAAATGTGGGACTTACCGAGAAAACCATCCCTGGGCTTATTGCCAAGACTAAGAATGAACGTTTTGTGTATGATGCTTACCGTCGGCTTATCATGATGTATTCTGATGTCGTGATGGAAAAAGCTGCCGGGATCGAACCTGAAGAAGGTAACGGCATCCGGCACCAACTCGAACATGAATTGGAGTCCATGAAAAAAGCTAAAGGTTATAAACTGGATACCGATTTAACGACTGATGACCTCAAAGCCTTGGTTAAGATTTTTAAAGCCAAAATCAAACAAGTCCTCAAAAAAGACTTTCCAGATGATCCATGGGGTCAGTTATGGGGTGGTGTCGGCGCTGTCTTCCAGTCTTGGAATGGGCGTCGTGCCTTTGAATATCGACGTATCGAGAAAATTCCAGATGATTGGGGAACTGCAGTAAATGTCCAGTCTATGGTATTTGGTAACATGGGTGATAATTCAGCTACCGGTGTTGCTTTCTCCCGTAATCCGGCAACCGGCGAAAATTGGTTCTATGGTGAATGGCTGGTAAATGCCCAGGGCGAAGATGTAGTCGCTGGGACCCGGACTCCGAATCCCCTGAATAAAAAAATCAAAACGGATGATACCAAACATTTAAAATCTCTCGAAGAAATGATGCCGAAGATTTATAAAGAATTGGTCAGCTACCGGAATCGGCTGGAAAAACATTATCGTGACATGCAGGACATTGAGTTTACAATCCAGGAAGGCCGTTTATGGATGCTTCAATGCCGAATTGGTAAACGAAATGGTCCCGCTGCCTTGAAAATGGCTGTTGATATGGCCAAAGAAAAAATGATTAACAAAGCGGAAGCGATCTTAAGAGTCACTCCAAGCCAGTTGGATGAACTGCTTCATCCGATGGTTGATCCCAAAGCTGAAAAAGTCTCCAAAAAACTGGCTAAAGGTCTTCCTGCCGGTCCTGGCGGAGCCTATGGACAGGTTGTATTCACTGCAGATGAAGCCACTAAATGGGCTGAAGACGGCAAAAAAGTCATCCTCGTCCGCAATGAAACTTCTCCGGAAGATGTTCATGGAATGCACGTTGCCGAAGCAATCCTCACCGCTAAAGGCGGAATGACCTCCCACGCAGCCCTGGTTGCTCGTGGTTGGGGTAAATGCTGTATCGTTGGTTGCTCTGAACTGGTAATCAGCGTTCCTAAAAAGACCATCACCGTCAATGGTGAAGTCATCAAAGAAGGTGATTTTGTCACCCTCAACGGAACCAAGGGCATTGTCTATAAAGGCCAGGTTGGATTGATTGCTCCGGATATGGATGCTAACAAAGAGCTTAAAGTTTTCATGAAATGGCTCGATGAATTCCGTACCCTGAAAATAAGAACCAACGCTGACCGTCCCGAAGACGCTGCTCAGGCTCGCGCCTTTGGTGCCGAAGGTATTGGTCTGTGCCGAACAGAACATATGTTCTTTGATCCCCAGAGAATCAAAGCTGTCCGTGAAATGATTGTCGCCAAAGATGTTGAAACCCGACGTAAAGCCGTAATGAAACTCCTTCCTTTCCAGAAAGCTGACTTCAAAGGCATCCTGGAAGCCATGAAGGGCCTCCCGGTCACTATCCGTCTCCTGGATCCTCCCCTCCATGAGTTTGTTCCTCATGAAGACAAAGAGACCATGGAACTGGCTAAGGAACTTGGCATTACTTTTGATGAGCTTAAGGGTCGGATTGCTCAACTTCATGAATCCAATCCGATGCTTGGTCATCGTGGCTGCCGTCTGGGTATTACCTACCCTGAAATTACCGAAATGCAGGCTCGCGCCATTTTCGAAGCGGCGGCTGAACTAACCAAGAAAAAAGTCAAAGTATTCCCTGAAGTTATGGTCCCGCTAATTGGAACCAAAGCTGAACTGGATAATCAGAAATCTATCATCAAAAAAGTTGCGGATGATGTCCAGAAAGAAACCAAGACTAAATTCCCTTACATGATAGGGACTATGATCGAGATTCCCCGTGCTGCTATCCGCGCCGGTGAAATCGCTGAAGAAGCTGAATTCTTCTCATTCGGGACCAATGACTTGACCCAGATGACTTTCGGCTATTCTCGTGATGATATCGGAAGCTTCCTTCCCTATTACCTGGAAAATAAAATCCTCAAGGATGATCCGTTCCAGGCCATCGATCAGGATGGTGTCGGTTTCTTAATGAAACATGCCGTTGCTGCCGGACGCGCTACTCGTCCCAACCTGAAATGCGGTATCTGCGGAGAACACGGTGGAGATCCTTCTTCTGTCGAATTCTGCCATCAGATTGGCTTGAATTATGTCAGCTGCTCTCCGTTCCGGGTTCCTATTGCCCGTTTGGCCGCTGCCCAGGCTGCAATCAAAGAAGCCGCTGCTAAGAAGAAAAAATAAGTAACCTTTAGAGGTTTATCTTGTAAATCCCCAGTTTCTTAACCGAGACTGGGGATTTTTTTATCTGTTTTTTTTGGGAATTAATCGTTTTTACTCTATTTTTATTAACCCATTCATCATCGAGATTACGAGAATCATTATTCTCTTGATTCAAGGGAGTATCGAAGAGAATACGGAGCGGGTCAGAGATGCTCCGTTATCTCAACCTTGCAAGCCTTTAGTAAACTCAGAATCAATATTAATATGCGAAGGGGATAATCCGCCAAAGTAAAAAATTAATCATAAGAAAAGGAGGATAGGGATGAAGAGATGAATAAAATGAATAATCAGGAAATTTCAAACCCAGGAAAGGATTTTTACCCGGGTTTGAAATTTTAATTTGGGTCGTTACATAAGCCTAGAATTTGTAGAGGACAAAGCCACTCATCGGTTTTGGATAGAAGTAGGTAGATTTCTGCGGCAGCCGTCTTCCTGCCTTGCAAATAGCCTTCACATCATGAATATCAGGCCCCTTGAGGATGAAAGCACATTGAAAGTCTCCGGAATCAATCTTATCCAGGGATTCTTTATAACTGTGAGTATACCCAGTATTCTTAAACAAGGTCTGTGATTCCATGAAACCCAACACATCCCGCATGATTTTTTCCTGAAGGACTTCAGTTTCCAACACTTTACCGGTAACTTTGGAAGATTTTTGAGAAAGAAAATAATACCATCCATCATAATAACCGAAAGCTTTTCCCTTTCCCTTATAGGCGGAGATAGTCTCCAGAAGCCATCGCCGGGATTGAGTATGAGTTTCCATCGGAGAAGGAATAATGTTAAAGTTATCCCCCATCCTGAAAAGAATCTCATCAGAGTTTAAATCATTCAATTCACGGACTAACCGATGGGTGGGAGCGATAAAAAGACCTTCATCATCCATATTGGCGAGAAACATCATCATAAAGTTTGAAGGATGGTCCTCATTGAATCCAGGGTCATGCTTCGCCACCCAGGAACGATAATCTAACGCTGCTTCACATCGGTGATGACCATCAGCAATCAATAAAGACTGGGGCTTCATGATTTTTTGGATATTCCCAATCACTTTAGGTTCAGATATTTTCCAGAATCGATGGACAGTTCCATTGGGATCCTTAATTTTGATAGCAGGCTTTTTGTGTTCCACGGGACCGGCCAACTCACTGATAATCCGGCATTTTTTATCCTCATAGAGAGCATAGATGGGTTCCAGATGGGCCTCACAAGATGCAAGTAGTTTCTTTCTGTCTTCTTTAGGGGTTGGAAAGGTTATTTCGTGAGGAATAATTTTCCCTGACTCAAAACTGTCCAGCCGGACCAGACTGATGAATCCCGAAAGAGTCTTTTTAGACTTTCGAGTCTCGGTGGATAAAGCAATATCCGGATCGACTTGAAACTCCATTGTATAAAAATAAAGGCAGGGTACTTTTTCCTCAACCAGAATGTCTTTTTTTATCCAACTGTCCAGTTTTTTTCTTACATGCCCATATGGATTTTCATTTCCCTTAGGGCCAGCCAGCGTCAGATGAATATAATTGAAAGGATTATTCTTGCGGAATTGTTTCAAATCAGCTTCAGAAATCACATCATAAGGAGGTACAAAGAGCGATTCCGATTCTGACAGGAATTCAGAGCTATATCCATAGCCCTTAAAAGGATATATATCAGCCACGTCCTTACCTCGTCAGGGAATTTGGGGAAATAATTGAATATATCTAAGATAACATATCCCGGGCTATCAAATATAGATTGTATTTTATACTCCCTACCCGATCCTGCCGGTAAACCATATCCTGTCAGAACCTGTATTATTATGCATAATCCCTTGACAATTAACCGATTCCCCTTTAGTTTGGATATTTTAAATATTTATCCTTGAAGGAGCATTTTTTCATACATGGAACGAACATTGGTATTACTGAAACCGGATACAGTCCGGCGTAAACTTGCTGGAGAAATTATTCAAAGATTTGAAAAGAGAAATTTTCGTTTAATCGGTTTAAAAATGACTCATTGGGATCTTTCTATTGCAGAAAATTTCTATTCCATCCATAAGGGCAAAGTTTTTTATGAAGAGCTTATTCAGTTTATGACCTCAGGGCCTATCATTGCTCTTTGCCTGGAAGGCGATAATGCTATCGCCCAAGTCAGAAAGATGATGGGAACCACCAACACGCTGGAGGCCCTGCCCGGGACCATTCGGGGTGATTATACTCTCAGCACCCAGCAGAACATGGTCCATGGATCAGACTCCCAGGAATCCTTTGAACGTGAATGTCCGATAGTCTTCAGGCCTGATGAACTCCTGCCCTGAAAAGAGAGTCGAAATTGATTCATTATATTGATACCCATTGCCATCTGGATGATAGTTGTTATGATGATGACCGTGAAACGGTCATTCAGAGGGCTATCCGCCAAGGTGTCACTCGAATGTTGTGTGTTTCTCAGGATTTGAATTCAGCCCGGAAAATACTGAGCTGGATTGATAGTTATCCTGAGATATTCATGTCTGTCGGATGGCATCCCCATCTGGCGAAAGAATATTCCTCAGAGATGAAAGAGGCACTGATTAAATTATCTAAGCTTCCTAAAGTGATTTCCATTGGAGAAGTTGGTCTGGATTACCATTATGACTTTTCTCCCAGAGAAATTCAAAAGATTGTTCTCAGGGAAATGTATGAGATTGCCCTGGAAACAAATCTTCCCATAATCATTCATTCACGAGAATCCGATGGGGATATCATTTCTATCCTTAATGAGTACAAGGATAAGGTCAGGGGCGTTATCCATTGTTTCTCTGGCAATCCCCAGCTTTTGGATGCAGCGCTCAATGCCGGGTATTACCTGTCTATTTCCGGTACCATTACCTTTAAGAATTCAATTATGCTGAGAGATGTTGTTCAGAAGATTCCCTTGGATAAGATATTGGCTGAAACAGACAGTCCCTATCTGAGTCCAATACCATTTCGGGGGAAAAGAAATGAGCCGGAGCATGTCATAGAAGTTACTGATTTTCTGGCTGATTTGATGAAAACACCCCGGAATGTTTTTGCTGAAAAGATTAAGGCCAATGCCACTGATTTGTGGGGTATTCCATAACCTTGACGGTTATCTTGCTTTTCGTTAGTATGTAACCTGTTTTATAGTAAGAATATTCAATATACCCTTTACTTTTTGAAGTTTTTCAGGAGGTTTAAAATGTTTCAGTTTAAAACAGTTACTTTATCGTTAACGATTGGAGCCTTGTTGGCTTTGGGCTGCGTTAATGCCCAGGAGTCCGAAACATCTTATGATGTAGCCCAATCCAAAATCAAATTATCACAAGGGATTGTTGCTTCCTATAAGGGGGGGCAAGTCACTGAAGAAGAATTCACCAATAAAGTAAAATCGATTCCCTGGTTCCAACGGGGAGATCCCATGAACCAAAATGATACATCATGGAAAAATGATATTGTTAAAAATATTGTAGTTAACAAAGTTCTGGCCAAAAATGCTCTGAAGGATAAACTAGATAAAGAAGCCGATTTTCTTAAAGCCTATCGAGAAGAAGAAAATAAACAACTTCTGGATATCCTTTTTCAAAAAGAAGTAAAAGACAAATCTAAACCTTCTGAGACAGAAATTGAAAAATATTATTCTGAACATAAAACTGATTTTTCAGACCCGGAATCGATTAAAATCCGCTATCTGTTCGTAGATACCTATAACACTCGAACAACGGAATCCCAGAAGAAGGAAGCCTTCCAAAAAATCAACGAGGCCTATAAGCTTCTGGAAGAAGGAAAACCCTTTGTGGATGTGGCAAAAGAGTATTCGGAAGTCGAAGAAGCCAGGCGAGGAGAAGCGGCGGGGCCATTCTTTGTGGGGCCAAAAGCTCAAAAAAGGATTGCCAGAGTACTGGAAGAAACAGCCTTAAGCCTTAAGGTCGGTTCCTTTTCCAGTATTATGACCACGGATAAGGGTTATCACATTATTTATCTTGAAGAACACAAGCTTGCTTATCAAAATCCCTTGGCTGAAGTCAAAGACCAAATTCAGAAAATTCTGGAATCCACCATCATCAAAGAACGTGTCCCCCAGGTCATTTCCTCAGCTACAACAGGATTGGATATTGAAAGTCATCCAGAATACCTGACAGACACAGCAATAAAACCCTCTATGGTAATCATAAGTATGCCAGATTACAAATTAACAGTGGCAGAATTTGAGGAATCTGTTTTAAAAACCATGGGACCCTCTTCTCCTGAACAGAAAGTCAGATTCCTTGACTCTAAGATTAGAAATCAGGCCTTGGCGCTTTATGCCAGAAAATTAAAAATTGATAAAGCTCCAGAGCTTAATAAGGTAATGAAAGAATTTAAAGATCAGTACTTGGGAGATCGTTGGATTAAAAATGAAGTCAATAAAAATCTAAAGGTTACGGACAAGATGGTTCAGGATTTTTATAACCGAAATACTAGCAATTTTATGACTCCGAAAGAGTATCTTGCCCGTAATATTTATATCAAAGCGGGTATATCCAGGGATACGCCCCCAGCCGATAAGGCTAAACTACTCACTTCAGCAAGAGAGACGGCTGAGATGGCATTAAATGATATTCAAAAAGGGCTGGATTTTGCCACTACAGCTCAAAAATATTCAACCATACCCAATGCAAAAGACGGGGGTTTCATCGGTTGGTATTCAATGGGGCCCATGGGACATGTTTTCGACCTGGCCTTAGGGAAACTCACTACAGGACAGCATTCTGATATCCTGGATATGAGAGATGGGTATCAGATTATTACCCTTGAAGATACTCGGGAACCCAAACTTCAATCTTTCGATGAAGTAAAGGAAAAAGCCCGGCAAATGGCAGAAAATGAAGAACGAGTCCGCTTAAAATCATCCATTACTAGAACCGTCTTGAAGGATGTGAAGTTTCAATTCGATTCAAGCCGGTTATAAGCATCTAGTTACTTTAGTTCCATCAATAAAAACCGTGAAGACCATTGGTTCTTCACGGTTTTTTATTGATGATATGACCATTTCATGGGATAATTCTTGTAAGGTTAAATTTTGGAGTCTTTCTCTACAATATGTCAGAACAATATGTCAAAAGAATTGGAGACCTGTTACTTGAGCAGAAAATAATCACTCCCTCAATGTTACAACAGGCTATTGATATTCAAAAAAAAGATTATAAACCCTTGGGGAAGATTCTTATTGATTTAGGTTATATCTCTTCAGATGAATTAAATACCATTTTAGCTAAGCAATTTGGGAGTCTTTATATAAATCCTAAAACGTTCACTTTACGGAATGATGAGCTGATTGATTTACTCCCAGCCACAATAGCCCGCCAATTTATATGTTTTCCCTTTGATTTAATAGGTGATGAGTTAACAGTTGTAATGCATGACCCATTTGACACGGACGCTATTTTAGAAATAAATAAATTCTGTGGAAAACAAATCAAACCTATACATGCTAAGAAACAGTCTATTATTGAAGTACTTGATAAAATATATGGTTCTACAGGCAATGTACCCCCGGTTGAAGATAATATGGAATCACCCCAACAGGATGATTTTTCCAATATCACCATAAAGATGTCTCCCCCTTCAAATCTTCAAAAAAGTGCCGAAACAAAGTTGACCCATTTGTTTGAATCTACCGACTCCTTCCTGGATTCCTTTGATGATGTTCTGTCCGAAACCCAAGATTTACCAGAAAATAATGTTATTGATGATTCTTCTGTGACTGAGACAGAAGAACCTATAAAGCGACCTTGGGCGACTACAATTGTAAAAAAGTCGCCTGTACATAATACTGAGGGAATTGCAAAACCTGAAAATAAACTTCCCATGGCCTACTTAACTTTTGAGAACTTTGTGGTAGCTCCCAGTAATCAACTGGCTTGGGCAGCAGCACAAAATGTAGTATCTCAACCTGGGGTTGGATTTAATCCTCTATTTATTTATGGAGGCGTGGGACTGGGTAAGACTCATCTGTCGAATGCCATCGGAAATGAACTCATTAAACGTTACCCAAAAGCAAAAGTTTACTATATAACAATTGATTCATTTATCCGAGAGTTAATTGAAGCTGTAGAACACGGAGATTTGAAGAATTTTCAAACCAAATACAGGAACCTTGATACTCTTTTGATTGATGATGTCCAATTTCTCAGTGGGCAGGAGCGTACTCAGGAAGAATTCTTCTACATTTTCGAACAACTTTACAGGTCTAATGGACAAATGGTTATCACCTCAGACAGGCTGCCAAGACAAATCGATAAATTAGAAGATAGATTACGTTCTCGTTTCGAAGGGGGATTGATGGTGGATGTTCAAATCCCGGATTTGGAGACAAGAATTGCTATCTTCAGAAAGAAAATTGCTCTTAGGGGATTGGAGGCTGATGATGAAATATCCAGGTTAGTAGCCAGCCGTCTTTCTTCAAATATTAGAGAATTGGAGGGAATCGCTAATAGAATACTTGCTCAAGCTCAATTAATGCAAGAACCTATCAGCATGGAGATGGTTCTCAATATTTTGGAAAGTGTTGCTCCCATAGGTATTTCATCCGAAGTTAATCGGCCTGGTAGTCCACTTATTACAAAACCAGGGACGATTCCTTCACAAGGATTCAGATAAGCCTGCTTTCTTTGAAAGAATATATAATGGCTGATTTTTTGCTAAAATAAAAAACTTATGAAACCAGCTAAATTAAACACTATTCAAATCAACCTTCCACCCTGGTCAATTTATTTTCTTTTTATTATCTTTTTGTTATCTATCCACTTGAACGCAGATACCATCTATATGAATTCTGGTAATAAGTTGACCGGGATTATTATATCAAGGTCATCTACCCATCTTGAGCTCCAGACTTTGAATTCGACTATCCAGATTCCTTTATCAGTTGTCAGCACATGGGAATCTGAAGAAAATATTGAATCCTATCTTAAAATGAGTGAAGAAGCTCTTTTAAAGAATGATTACGAAAAAGCCAAAATTCTCTTAGAATCAGCGCTCCATTGTGATCCTAATAACTCTGCAATTAAACTTAAAATTGATGAGATTAATTATATTGAACTTGAAAGCAACATTTTAAACAAAGTTCATGAATCCCTTAAATCCGGAAAATCATCAAATTATATTGAAGCGATACAAGAAATTCAAAATCTCATCCAAAGACCTGACAATGAACCCTTCAGACCCCGTTTAAGGAAAGAACTTGCTAATATTAGAATTGAATATGCCCTCCACCTCTATAATTTTGTTCGTAATGATGAAGCCCTTGAGCAACTTCGATATGCCAGAAGATTAGATGAAAACAATGAGAAACTGCATCTGGCTCTCGCCAAAATCCAGAAAAGTCAGGGAAATACCTTTTTAGCCCAATTAGAAGAAGAAAGAGCTGGAGAATTAGCCAGAAAAGATAAACTTGCTAAGGAAGCTATGAAACATCTTTTAGCCTCGTCATTTATTTATCCTGAAGGTGATGACTTACCCAGCCAGGCATACTGGGATGAACAAAACAGATCCGATAATCAGGATAGTGAAACTCATGACACTTTCGAAAGCAAAACAATTCATATCTTACTTCAGGCTTATAATGCTGGACCAGGAGCGGTTGTTGTTTATGATGGCAGGGTTCCATATCGAGAAACTGTCAATTATGTAAGAAAAATATTTAGTAGAATGAAAAATGGCACAAGCGATAATAAATACGATGATTTAATACAAAAATATGCATCAAAATATAACCTTGATGAAGAATTGATCAGGGCATTAATTAAGGTGGAATCTAATTTTTATGCGTCAGCCAAATCAAAAGCAGATGCGCGTGGACTCATGCAATTAACCTCAACAGCTTGGAATGATACTGTAAATAGAATGGGAGTTAATTGGAGCTTTTATAAACATTCTTTTGATCCTGAAAAGAATATTGATGTCGGGTGTAATTATCTTGCCTGGTTAAAAGATAGTTTTCTTCCAAAATTCTTTAATGAACATGCTGAAACTAAAAAGATTTCTAAGATTTCCAAAAGGTAATCATTGAAATTTATTATTCTATAGTCTCTACAATAAAATTCTCATTGGTATAGATACAAATTTTAGAAGCAATCCGGATTGATTTTTCTACAACCGTACTGGAAGGCATATCCGGTTTCACATCCATATACGCTTTTGCTGCGACCATAGCATAGGGTCCCCCTGAACCAATTCCAGAGATTCCATCTTCTGGCTCAATAATATCTCCCGTACCCGAAATCACAAGGATTTCATCAGTATTGACAGCCAATATCATGGCATCTAATCTTCTCAGTACTCGATCGGTTCTCCAATCGCGAGCCAGTTCAACAGCCGCTCTTTTCAAACTACCTTCATATTTATTTATTTTCTCTTCGAATCTTTCAACCAGAGTTAACCCATCTGCAGCAGAACCGGCATATCCAACAAGAATTTTTCCATTATAAATCTTTTGGATTTTACGGGAATTATGTTTCATGACAATAGACCCGAAAGTAACCTGTCCATCGGCTGCCATAGCCGCCTTGCCATTTTTTAAAACAGCAATAATTGTGGTGGAATGAAATGAGTTTTCCCTAGACATAGTTATTCCTCAATTTCTTTTGTATAACTACATTCCTTGTTTCCACATTTAAGGATTGTTTTATCTTTTTTATTAACCTGCAATAAATAGGGATTATGACATTCCGGGCATTCCTGATTAATAGGCTTATAGGAAAGGATAAATTTACATTTGGGATAATTACTACACCCGTAAAATTTACCTCTTTTCGACATTCGTGCAACAATATCGCCCCCGCATTTTTCCAAGGGACATTTCACGCCCGTAACTTCAGGTTTAATATACTTACATTTAGGATAATTAGAGCAGGCAATAAATATCCCATAAGGCCCTTTTCTTTCAATCAGTTCCGATTGGCATTTAGGACATGTTCCCATGTTTTTGGGTTTAACATCTTGCTCTGCAGCTGTTTTATCCAACCCGCTATTGTCTATTGATTTAATCTTTTCCACACAAACCGTATAAGAAGAGCAAACCGGAACCCAATCATGATTTTCAGTTTCTTTAACTGTAACAGGTTTACCACATCTTTCACATTCAGACAGAGACTTTATATTTTTACAATCGGGATATCCAGAACAACCCAAAAACACATTCCCATCATTTCCAAACCGAATGGCCATAGGCTGTCCACATTTCTCGCAAAGAACAGTTTTAACAATTAAAAGAAGCTTCTTATTATCCCGAATGACATCAGGGGCACTTTCCAGAAGGCCTGAAAATGGAGAATAGAATTCTCTCAAAGCATCTACCCAATCCATCTTTCCTTCTTCAATCTCATCCAAGTCATCTTCCATATGGGCAGTAAAACGGACTTCCATAATAGCGGGGAAACTGAGGATTAGCAGTTTAGTTACAACTTGACCTAATATTGTTGGATAAAATCTTTTTTCAAATTTAATAACATAATGACGCTTCTGAATGGTATCAATAATGGCGGCATAGGTACTAGGTCTGCCAATCCCTTTTTCCTCGAGTTCTTTAACAAGAGTGGCTTCATTATATCGGGGAGGAGGCTCAGTAAAATGCTGTTTAGGAACCAGCATATTCAAATCAAGCTTTTGATCAACCTTCAGATTAGGTAAAATCCCCTCATTCTCACCTTCATGTACTGAAGCATCCGTATCCTCTTCATTACTTTCAATATAAACTTTTAGAAAACCAGGAAATGTAATAATTGAACCCGTTGTCCTAAATAAATAATTACCCGCTTTGATTTCTGCGGTTGTAACATCCAAAATGGCTGGTTTCATCTGACAAGCGACAAATCTCTGCCAGATTAATTCATATAGTTTTTTCTGGTCAATTGAAAGATATTTTTTAATTTCCTCAGGTTCTCGTTGAATCGAGGTAGGTCTGATGGCTTCATGAGCATCTTGAATTTTACCTTTTTTCCGAATATATGTCCGTGGGGTTTCAGGGAGATAATCAGATCCGAATTTTTCTGAGATATAATTTCGGACAAGGTCAAGAGCCTCATTGGATATCCGGGTCGAGTCTGTTCGCATATAACTGATCAAACCAACCGCACCTTCATCCCCCAAATCAACACCTTCATATAACTCTTGGGCGATACGCATTGTTTTAGCAGCACTGAATCCCAACTTTCGGGAAGCATCCTGTTGAATAGTACTGGTAATAAATGGTGCGGCCGGCTGCCGTAATTGTTTCTTACGGTTTATACTATCAACCACGAATTCATTTTCTTTCAGGTCGGCTAATATCTTTTCTGCAGCGACCTGATTTTCAATTATTTGAGCTCCCTTATCCAAGGGGCTTCCTATTCTTTGAGAACCGATTTTGACCAGTTTAGTTTCAAATAATCGATTTTCAGCAGCAAGCTTAGCAATAATTGACCAATATTCCTGGGTATTGAATTTCTGGATTTCTTCTTCACGTTCACAAATGAGACGAACAGCCACTGATTGAACTCGACCCGCGGATAAACCCCGTAATAAAGTTCTCCATAAAATCGGGCTGATATCAAAACCGACTAACCGATCCAATATACGCCGCGCCTGTTGGGCATTATATTTCTTCTCATCAAGTTCCATTGGATTATTTATGGCATCTTTAACGGCGGATTCAGTTATTTCATTAAAGGTTACCCTATGAATAGGCTTTTTTAGTGACTTCAATTCATCTGCTATATGCCAACCAATAGCCTCTCCTTCACGATCAGGGTCAGTCGCTATATAAATCGTATCGACCTTCTTAGCCGCTGTTTTCAACTCTTGGATAGTCTTGTTTTTTTTGGGGATTACAACATATTCAGGTTTAAAACTGTTTTCAACATCAACACCCATTTTTTTGGATGGAAGATCCTTAATATGCCCCATGGATGATTTCACATTGAAATCTTTACCCAGAATTTTATTAATGGTTTTCTCCTTGGTAGGAGATTCAACTATTACAAGGGATTTGGACATTTTAACAATTACTCCAATATTAATATGTACTGATTCTTAAAAAATAATCATATCAGAACTTTTGTGATTTACTAAAAAATGAATCTCTGTGGAATTATCAATATCACCTATAGATTCCTGAAATATCTTTTTCCAGCCACTTGGTTTATGTATCCCTCTAACTCTAGATTCAAGAGTGAGATTGATACTTCCTGGGAAGAAAGCCCAGTATTTTCAACTATTTGATCTATATGCAAGGGTTCTATCCCCATAACTTCCAGACATTTTTCTTCATTCAAGGGTAACGCTAAGGAAGTCAAAGTCTGAGCCTTGATTTTTTCGACCCGGCTAATACCTGAGTTGGGAAATACTTCTTCCAGAATATCTTCCACACTCTCAACCAGTTTAGCTCCTTGCTTAATCAACTGGTTAGTCCCTCTGCTGGTCTCATAGGTAACAGGACCCGGAACTGCAAATACTTCCCGATTCTGCTGCAAAGCATAATCAGCGGTTATCAAGGCACCACTTTTTTCAGCAGCTTCCACAACAATAATGCCCAGAGATAATCCGCTGATAATCCTGTTTCTGACAGGAAAATTAAATGGTGCAGGATAGGAACCAATAGGAAACTCAGTGATAAGGGCTCCATTCTCACAGATTCTTTCTTTTAATGCGGAACTACCACTGGGATAATCAACATCAAGACCACATCCGAGAACAGCCAGGGTTCTACCATGCATTTCTAACGCTGACTGATGTGAAACGGTATCTATGCCCCGAGCTAATCCACTGACGATTGTAATTCCTTTTTCCGCCAGTGCAATCGAAAGGTTTTTTGTGACGGAAATCCCATAGGGAGTGGGCCTTCTTGTTCCAACCATACCGATGGAATTTTCATCAGCTTCAGTAATCAAACCTTTTATGTAGAGTATGGGAGGAAAACTGTGTATTTGTAATAACAGCTGAGGGTAATCAGCATCCTTATAGGTGCATACAGAAATATTTTCTCGAGATAAATAATTTAAATCCTTGTCTGTCTGTTCAAAAACTTTTTCTCTCTGTTCAAGAATTTGGGTGCAATATTTATCCTGTAATCCAGTTCGACTCTGAATTTCTTCTGGAGAGGTTTGAAACACACACCCTGGCTCTCCCAACGCATCTAATAAACGTTTAAATCGATGGGGAGTGATCGATGAAATCCGGCTGAGAGCAATCCAATCTCTAATATCCTGTCGCATCCTGAGCTATAAACCTAAAACGGAAGATATTCATCCAGGATACCTAACATATAAATAATCCCAAGAAGTATGACCAGGACAGTTCCTGTCAAAACGAATTTCATTGTTGGATTCCAGAGTGATTTTTTGGCCTTAGAAACTCTATAAATGGATTTATCATCCCTTATTTTCTTCTTGGAAGGGAAAAAGATATCTTTAATCCAATTAAGGGGATTCATCCGCCGGGAAGTCTCTTCAATCCTATATTCCCATAATCCGATTGTTTCCTGTATTAAGAGATAGACACTATTCCATTCATCTTCAATTCTTTTTAGGGCAGTTTGGGTCATTCTGGATGATTCTTGCGGGGTTGATATACGTCCTAGAATATCCATCATAGATTGGGCAATCTCAACTTGCCCATCAATTGTCGATAACAGGGTCCGATACCCCGATGCCAATCTATTTTTTATCTCTAAAAAATCTGATTCTATCTGAGCATCGATCTGGTCAGGATAAAAGTAATGTCTAAATAACACCCAATCATCCGAAAGTTGCTCTAAGTCTGAAACATACTGCCTATTTTTCTTTAAACCCATAGTAAACCCTTTTCAATGAATAACATAAATTCAGCGATTATTTATTAATTGCATTAATCATGTTGAAGATAGGCAGATACATGGCAATAACAATTGTCCCGATAATAACCCCCATGAAAACAATCAATAAGGGTTCAATAATAGAGGTAAGGGCCGCCACTGCAGCATCAACTTGTTCTTCATAAAACACAGCTATTTTTTGTAACATTTCTTCCAAAGCACCTGTTTTTTCACCGACAGAAATCATACGAGTCACCATGGGAGGGAACACACCGGTCTGAGCTAACGGCCCGGCAATAGTCTCACCTTCCTGAATACTCATCTTAGTTCGTAAAACGGCTTGCTCGATAATGACATTTCCAGATGTTTTAGCAACAATTTCAAGGGCTGTGATAATATTCACGCCGGAACGTACCAGAGTACTTAATGTCCGGGTGAATTTAGCAACCGAAGCTTTTCTGAAAAGAGAACCAAAAACCGGCATATTTAAAACCAACCGATCTTTATACATTCGGCCTGAAGGGGTCTTGATATATTTTTTCAATAAATAGACTCCCAAAATCACAATAGGAATAACATATAACATATTATGGACCAGTATATTACTTACAAAAAGCAATACCCGGGTCAATAAAGGAAGTTGTACCCCCAAACCACTATAAATTTTCTCAAATTTGGGGATAATAAAAATCATGATAAAAGCCGTAATGAAAACAGCCAGGCCACTGACCACCCCGGGGTAAACCATGGCTCCCTTCACTTTACGTTGTAGAGAACCATTTTTTTCCAGATATATAGCCAACTGATTTAGAATACCATCCAACATACCGCTGGCCTCACCAGCTTTGACCATATTGACATAAAGCTCAGTAAAAACACGGGGGTGTTTGTCGATTGCCGAAGTTAAAGTACTTCCACCTTCTACATCTTTCTGGATAGTTCTGACAACACTTCTCAGCGAAGGGTTCTCCATTTGTTCCCCTAAAACATCCAGACTTTCAATCAGAGGCAACCCAGCGCTGACCATGGTCGCTAATTGACGGGTAAAAATAATCAAATCATCCAATTTGATAGACTTTGCCCGACTCAGAAAACTACTTTTGTTCTTGCTTAAGTCCATATTTACAGAGGTAACCAGCATTCCCTGTCCACGCAGGGTCCTGGCCACTGTATCCTGGTTGGCTGCCTCAATAGAACCATTTACCAGCTGACCTTGTGCATTTCTAGCCGTATATTTATAAGTTGGCATAACATTGCCCCCCTTTAAAGGTTGTTATTCCTCTCTAATATATTTTTCATCTGCTATGGTAGCACTAAGGACTTCTTCAACAGAAGTTGTCCCATCAATCACTTTTAATATACCTGATTCTCGTAAGGTTCGCATCCCATTTTCACGGGCAAGCCGCTTAATGGTTATCAGACTTTGCCCTTCAATTACAGCCTGTCGAATTTCATCATTGACGATTAAAATCTCATAGATGGAAACCCGGCCTCTGTACCCGGTTTTCTTACAATAATCACAGCCTAGTCCCCGGCTGAATCTAATTCCTTCCGTCCTTGCAGACATAGGAACACCTAAAGCATCTAAAGAATCCAGAGGTGGAATGTATAATTCCCGACACCTGGGACAGACTCTTCTTATCAGACGTTGAGCCACAATCATTATTAATGAAGCCGTAACCAGGAAGGGTTCCACACCCATATCAGTCAAACGGGTTACGGTACTGGGGGCATCATTAGTATGGATTGTACTAAAAACCAAATGGCCGGTTAAGGCCGCTTTAATAGCAATTTCTGCCGTTTCCAAATCTCGAATCTCACCAACTAAAACGACATCAGGGTCTTGCCGTAAGAAGGATCGAAGTCCTGCGGCAAAGGTCAATCCAATATCCGGTTTGGCCTGTACCTGATTAATTCCTTTGATTTGGTATTCTACCGGATCTTCAATGGTCATGATATTGATATCTTCACTATTAATGGTATTTAAAGCGGAGTAAAGTGTCGTTGTTTTACCGCTTCCCGTTGGACCACTGACCAGAACCATTCCATAGGGTTTACGAATCATTGTCTCGAATTGATTCATATCCTCCGCTTCCAAACCTAATTTGGTTAAATCCAACATTAGTTTGGAACGGTCCAGAATACGCATAACGACTTTTTCACCGAATACCGTTGGAATAACCGATACTCGCAAATCTACGATACGGTCATCAAATTTGATTTTAAACCGGCCATCTTGGGGAAGCCGGCGTTCGGCAATATCCAATTCAGAAAGAATCTTAATACGGGAAACAATTGCCGGATGCAATTTTTTATTGGGAGAGGGACCTTCAATCAGGGAACCATCTACACGGTATCTGATTCTCAGGGTGTCCTCATAGGGTTCAATGTGAATATCGCTGGCTCTGTCATCAATCGCCTGAGAAAGGACAGCATTCACCAATTTGATGACAGGCGCATCTTCAGCCTGTTCCTTCATGGCTGCCAAATCAATTTCTTTATCCTCAGCAACCAATTCCATGTCAGCATCCTTCATATCTTTAAGGACCTGCTCAATGGCATCATTTTTCTTATAATACTGTTCAATGGCCCTTTGAATATCCGAGTCATAACTGATCAGAGGGATGATTTCACATTTGGTAAGAAGTTTTAATTCATCCAGAATAAAAATATTGGCCGGATCACTTAGAGCAACAGTGAGAGTTTTCCCCGTCTTATCAACCGGGATTATTTTATATTTGCGGACAGTCTCTTCCGGGATGGTTTTAATGATATCAGGATCGATTTCATAATTGGCCAGAGTAATATAAGGAATTCCCAATTGCCGGCTTAAAGCGGCAGCGATGGATTCCTCTGAGATGAATCCAAGGAGAACAAGCGTATCCCCTAGCCGTTTGCCTGATTTTTTTTGGCTTTCAAGAGCTTCCTTGAGCTGTTCAGGCGTCAGTAACCCCTCGGAAACAAGCATTTCACCTAATCGAAAATTTTCTACTGTTGCCATTTGCCAACTCGCTTTTTATTGAGATTGGTATCCCATGTCTATAAGATTACCATAAAACATCCTATTTCAAGTATATTCTGTTATTTTTTATATAATCATAGACTTTATCCGGAACCATATAACGATACCCCTGGTTTTCTTTGACACGTTTCCGAATATCCTGGCCGGCAATTTCAATTAAAGGCATTCTAATGATTTTCAAGTGTTTTAACAATCGGGGGTCCAGTTGTTCCATAGGAAATCCTGGACGTGGAGCTCCGATAAACTGGCATAAGTCCAATAAGGATTCAGCTTCTCGCCAATTAAAGAAATCTAGTAACATATCCATCCCGATTAAAAGGTGCAATTCGGTATCGGGAGGGAATTTCTGTTTTAACTCCCTAATCGTATCGATAGTGTATGAACAACCTCTTCTTTGAATTTCCGTATCCGATGCTTCAAAACCCGAATTATCGAGAATAGCTTCTCTTACCATCGACAATCGGTCATAGCAATCAGCCAACTCGGCTGATTCCTTATGGGGAGGGTGATAAGCCGGGATAAATACCACTTTATCCAAATGGATTTGTTCCAATGCCTCCTGGGCAAAAATTAAATGACCCAGATGAACCGGATTAAATGACCCGCCAAAAATGCCAATTTTTTTATTCATTTTATGGATTATCCCCGAATTTGCCCTTCACCATAAACAATAAATTTCAAACAGGTCAGTTCTTCCAACCCCATGGGGCCTCGTGCATGAAGTTTATCAGTGCTGATTCCGATTTCAGCTCCCAATCCCAGTTCAAACCCGTCATTAAAACGGGTACTGGCATTTACAAAAACAGCGGATGAATCCACTTCCCGGATAAATTTCTGGGCCTTGAAATAATCTTTGGTAACAATTGATTCTGAATGCCGGGAGTCATACCGGGAAATAAAATCAATGGCAGCCTCAATATTTTCCACTACCTTAACGGAAATGATTTTTTCCAGATATTCTGTTGACCAATCCGCTTCTGTAACCGGTTTTGCGCTGGGGAATATCCTGCAGACATCATCATCTCCCCTGATTTCCACCCCGGCTTTTTGAAGCTCCGCCAGTATTCCAGGCATCAGGGTCTCTGCAATATCCTTGTGGACCAGGAGATTTTCTATGGCATTGCAGACCCCCGGCCGCTGGACCTTGGAATTTAGGGTGATATTAAGAGCCAGTTCAGGATCCGCATCAGCTTCCAGATACACACTGCAGACCCCTTTATAATGCTTGATGACAGGGATGGTTGATTGTTCCACCACCGTTCGGATGAGATCCTTCCCGCCTCTGGGGATTATTAAATCTATGTATTCATCCAGTTTAACCAACTCAGAGACAGCCTGACGATCTGTTACCGGGATATATTGGACAGCATCCCCGGATACCTTATTTTTTTGCAAGGCTGTTTTCAAGATATCCACCAGAATCTGGTTGGAATCAAAGGCCTCAGACCCGCCTCTCAGGATAATCGCATTTCCTGACTTCAGGCAAAGTGCTGTCGCATCAATGGTCACATTAGGCCTTGATTCATAGATAAAACCAATCACCCCAATAGGAACTCTCATTTTCCCGACTTGAAGGCCATTAGGCCTTTTCCACATCTTTACCACTTCACCTACCGGATCGGGTAGATTGATAACATCGGCTAACCCATCAACCATTCCCTTGATTCGTTGAGGGGTCAGGGTCAGACGGTCAATCAGGGAGGAGGAAAGGTTCTTTTCTTTTGCTTTCTGAACATCGCCCTGATTAATTTTTATTATTTCTTCTTGTCGAGTGAGCAACAATTCAGCTGTATCTTTTAATATCTGGTTCTTGACAGGAGAAGTCAGCTTCGCCATGGACCTGGCGGCTTCTCTGGATTTTGATGCGATTTGAACTAATTCTTCCTTTAGATTCATTCAAAGACTCCATTCTTCCTGAAAGGCTTAGAAAGCTTTATCCGACTATTATCTCTCAATAGGACATTTCTATAGACTTTATATATATTAATACAACAGATATAGGTTTTTATATTTCTTCTTCCGTAGAAATAATATCCTATTAAATGCAAAATTTTAACATTTTCCTTACAATCTCGTCTGATATCGTTCCAATATAAACCTTATCTACTTTATTTTCAATCTTTTATCTTTATCCTACCCTTTATAGCATCTTGAGGAGTTGTTGGGATATTAAGAATAATGATTAGAATTTCTTATAGGTTTAATGGCAGCCATGACGGAGCCTTAACGGAGCGTCTCTGACCCCCTCCGTTAAGACTCTGAATAAAAACAATTCGTTGATGAGAATCAATATTAGATAAATTCCTACATTTTGGTATAAAATGCCCCTATTGAACTTAAGATAATTAATTGGGGGATGATTGCTAATAGAAGGAAATCTTTGTTAAACTAACAAGAATCATTTCCCACTCCATTTTTGTAGAGGGTGGGCTATTTATTTCCCATTTCAGAAGGCGGAATTTATAAAAAATGAATACTGAAGAAATTAAATCATTGACCCAAAAATATATCATCAACAGTTATGGTACCCGATCCCTTACATTATGCAGGGGTGAAGGGGTCAATGTATGGGATACGGATGGAAAACAATATCTCGATTTTGTAGCTGGAATTGCGGTAAACCAATTGGGACATTGCCATCCGAAATTGATTCAAGCTGTGGAAAAACAACTCCATACCCTCATTCATGTATCAAACCTTTATTATATCGAACCCCAGGCAAGACTGGCCCAGATGCTTTGTGAGCTTTCTTTTGCTGATAAAGCCTTTTTCTGCAACAGTGGAGCTGAAGCAAATGAAGGAGCCATAAAATTAGCCAGAAAATATGCCCACACGCATTATGGGGATAACAAATTTGAAGTAATCACCCTGTTGAATTCTTTTCATGGCAGAACTTATGCGGCCGTAACAGCCACCGGACAGGAAAAATACCAAAAGGGATTCGAGCCCCTGGTTCCGGGATTTCACTATGCTGAATTGAACAACCTGGACTCGGTCAAAGCGTTGATATCAGAAAGAACCTGTGCAGTCATGGTTGAGCCCATTCAGGGAGAAAGCGGTGTCCATCCCTGTACCCCCGAATTTCTTCAGGGACTTAGAGACTTATGCAATCAAAATAAGGCCCTGCTGATTTATGATGAAGTCCAATGTGGATTAGGCAGAACCGGGAAAATGTTTGCATATGAACATTATGGAATTATTCCAGATATTATGAGCCTGGCAAAAGGAATAGCCGGGGGGCTTCCTATGGGAGCCGTGCTAACAACCGATGAAGTGGCTACGGCCTTCACACCTGGCAGCCATGCATCTACTTTTGGCGGCAATCCCGTCTGTTCAGCCGCGGCCTGTGCCACAATTCAAACACTGCTGGAAGACAACCTCCTGGAAAACACCATTCAGATGGGAAACTATTTGGTGAAGAGTCTAAAGAAGCTCCAGGAAAAATACTCCCTGATTACTGAAATCAGAGGGATGGGCCTGATAATAGGCGCTCAACTGGACCGTCCTGGCACTGATATTATGACAATGTGTATGGAAGAAGGACTGTTGATTAATTGCGCCGCACAAACCACTCTCCGGTTTGTCCCGGCTTTGATAGTTACTCAAGAGGATATTGATAAGGCAATGGAAATTCTGGATAAAGTACTTTCCCAGGTTTCTTAATTCTAAGGTGTCGGGTAGATGATTATGAAAAAAGATTTTATTACAATAACAGATTACACGGCCGATGAACTTTGGCAGATCTTACATGCTGGAACTTCCATTAAAAGCAAGCAGAAAAAGGGAGAAGAATTCACTCCTCTCAGAGGTAAATCTCTGGGTATGATTTTTCATAAGCCTTCCGCCCGTACCCGCATATCATTCGATGTGGGCTTTTTCCAACTGGGAGGACATCCCCTGCTCCTTACTGAAGCAGAAATCGGTTTTGGAAAACGGGAAACCATTGAAGACCTCAGCCGGCTTTTTTCCCGATATCTTGACGCTGTGATGATCCGTACTTTTCAGCATCAATCTGTTTTAGACCTTGCTCAAAATACCAGTATCCCGGTCATCAATGGATTGACTGATTTTAATCACCCCTGTCAGGTGATGGCTGATTTATTGACCTTGACTGAATATCGAAATGATTTGAGATCCCAGAAAATCGTCTTTATTGGCGATGGAAATAATGTATGCAATTCCTGGTTCCATGCAGCCGGAATCCTGGGGTTGAATTTAACTCTGGCCTGCCCTACCGGGTTTGAGATTCCACAGGAAGTCTGGGATGAGTCCCAGGTTTTGGCCCAAAAATCAGGGGCCGTCCTGTCCATCACTCACGACCCCCTAGAAGCCGTTAAAGGCGCTCAGGTAATCTATACTGACACCTGGACCAGTATGGGACAAGAGAAAGAAACCGAGATTCGGAAAAAAGCTTTTGAAGGATTTCAGGTGAATAATGATTTAATGGCTCATTGCGCAAAAGATTATCTGGTCATGCATTGCCTGCCGGCGCATCGGGGTGAAGAAATCACCGATGCGGTCATTGACTCTGCTCATTCCATTGTTTTCGACCAGGCAGAAAACAGGCTGCATGCCCAGAAAGCCATCATGGTTAAGCTGTTGGCTCCTGAAGTATTTAAGACTCTGATATAAGAAGGAAGAAAAATGATTATAACCACTACTCCATCCATTGAAGGTTCAAAAATAATTGAATATAAGGGTATTGTCTGTGGAGAAGTCATCACCGGTGTTAATATTTTCAAGGATATCATGGCAAGTGTTAGGGATGTTGTCGGCGGCCGTTCAAACAGTTATGAAAATGAACTGATTGAAGCCAGAGAAAACTCTATTCAGGAAATGAAACGCCGAGCGGAAGCCTTGGGAGCCAATGCTGTGGTGGGAGTGGATGTGGATTATGAAGTCCTGGGCGCCAACAATAGCATGTTGATGGTATCCTGCAGCGGGACCGCCGTTATAATCGAATAAACTCATATGGAAAAAAACATAAAACCAAATATTATCGTGAACGGGATAACCTACCTGAGGATTCCTGTAAAAACCCAGGTAGTTCAGCCTTCTGATAAACCGGAAGTTCTTATTCCCCAATATGCCTCTCATTTATATCAGCCGGGAGACATAATCTTTATCAGCGAAAAAGTAGTTTCAGTAACCCAGGGACGCTCCATTCCCACCCGCCAGATCAAAGTTGGTTTACTAGCCAGTATCTTATGGAAACACGTTACGAAAAGCCCTTATGGAGTGGGATTGCGAAACCCTTATTCCATGCAATGCGCCATTGATGAATGCGGCAAAACAAGAATCCTTTTCGCAGCCTTTGTCGGAGCCCTGGGAAAATTATTGGGAAGAAAAGGCGACTTTTACCGAATTGCTGGACCTCAGGCCTCAGGTATCGATGCACCTAACACATCCCCGGTGGAAGGGTTTGAGTCCAATGTTAGCCTTGGACCCAAAGACCCCGATCAAGTCGCAGAAAATATTAAAAAGGCAACAGGTCTGGAAACCGCGGTTGTAGATATCAATGACCTGGGAGGTGTCGTTCTGGGGGCTACCAGGGAAATTGACCGTGATTTGATACCTCTGATATTAAAAGATAATCCTCTGGGACAGGGAAACGAATTGACACCTTTTGGAATTATCCGAAAAGTTTCTTAACCATAGATTAATAGAACTGAATTTTCTTAAATAATTGGACCCAATACCTATGATGACAAAAGTACCCCATGTTTTACTGGTTGATGATGACCCTGATTTTTTAATATTATTGGAAATACTGTTCTCTACAGAAGGCTTCAGAGTATCAACAGCCGCCAATGGTTCCCAAGCTATAACAATTTTTAAAAGGGACTCCATGGACTTGGTGGTCACGGATTTTCTGATGCCTAATATTGATGGACTGGATGTCCTGGCCTCGGTGAAAGCCAGTGGAAAACCAGTACCGGTCATCCTGATCACCGGCCATGGTTCAATTGAAAAAGCGGTGGATGCAATCAAAGCCGGAGCCTTTGATTTCTTGACGAAACCTTTGAATGAAGAAAAGCTTTTGATTACCGCTCATAAAGCTTTGGAAAAACGTCAGCTAATCCTTGAGAATATGCGGCTTAAAGAAGAATTGGCCCGACAGAACGGGTTTGATAAAATCATCACCCAGCATCCCAAGATGCTTCGCATATCGGAGACCCTCCGTTCCACCGCTGAAACAGACGCAACCGTTCTTATTACCGGTGAAAGCGGAACCGGCAAGGAACTTTTTGCCCGATCCATTCATTATCAAAGTAAACGCCGTTACAATCCCTTTGTGGCTATTAATTGTGCCGCCATTCCCTCAACCCTTCTGGAAAGTGAATTTTTTGGGCATGAAAAAGGTGCCTTTACAGGAGCCTTTGCCCGGAGAGAGGGAAAGTTTGAACAGTCCAATAATGGAACCCTTCTGTTGGATGAAATCGGGGAAATGAGCATTGAGCTCCAGGCTAAACTGCTTAGAGTAATCGAAAAACAGGAATTTGAACGGGTTGGGGGAAATGAAACCATTAAGTCGGATGTAAGGATCATTGCGGCTACCAATAAAAATCTCTTAAAAGCCGTCCAGGAAAAGAAATTCAGAGAAGACCTTTTTTATCGATTGAATGTAATATCCGTCCACATCCCGCCACTCCGTGAAAGAAAAACGGATATTGCTTTATTGATTGAACATTTCATGAAAAAATACAGCCAGAAATATGGACGGCCTCCCATTATAATTCCCCCGGAAACCCTTCATCTTCTGGAAGAATATTATTGGCCGGGGAATGTCCGTGAATTGGAAAATAATATTGAACGCTGGGTCATTACGGTCCAAACAGGCCGGCTCCTTCCTGATAACTTGACTCCTGAAATCAGAAATTTTCATCATGAAGTGAGCTCACCCTCAGACCATTTACTCAGCGGATCGATGACGGACAAAGTAACTGAGTTGGAAATATTAATGATTAAAACAGCTTTGAGAGAAACCAGAGGCATTCAATCCCGGGCAGCTAAACTTCTGGGAATAACCGATCGAATCCTGGGTTATAAAATCTCCCAGTATGATATTAATGTCACCAAATACCGTAGAAACTATAGAAATTAGCCCAATTCTCTTCAATAAAAAAAGCGGAGGAATATTTCCTCCGCTTTTTTCCGTTACTATTTCTCTTCTCAGGCAATGCTTAAAACACTGTTTCGGTCCACATAAGGAATATTAAAGGCCTCAGAAACTTCCCTGATAGTTAATTTTCCTTCTATCATATTAAGACCTTTGGCAAGTGAATGATCCTCTTTCATTGCTTTCTGAAAGCCTTTTGTCGCCAACGCTACCGCATAGGGAAGGCTGGCATTACATAAGGCATAGGTGGCTGTCCTGGCTACAGCCCCCGGCATATTGGCAACACAATAATGAACAACACCGTCCACCAGGTAGGTAGGATTATTATGGGTGGTCGGATGACAGGTTTCCACACAGCCTCCCTGGTCAACCGCCACATCAACGATTACTGAACCGGGTTTCATGGTCTTGATCATTTCCCGATTAACCAGAACCGGTGCCTTGGCTCCTACAATCAAGACAGCCCCAATCAACAAATCAGCTTTTTGGATGGCATTTCTTATGGTATGAGGGTCTGAAAAAACAGTTCGGACATTTGAAGGCATGATATCATCCAAATACCGTAGTCGGTCAATATTCACATCCAAGACGGAAACATTAGCTCCCAGGCCGGCGGCCATCTTAGCCGCATTTTTCCCTACACTGCCACCCCCCAGAATCACTACTTCGGCCGGAGGCACCCCCGGGACACCCCCCAATAATATACCCTGCCCGCCAAAAGGTTTTTCCGAATGTTTCGCACCCTCTAATACGGCTAATCGTCCGGCTATTTCACTCATTGGAGTCAATAAAGGCAGTCCGCCATTAGGAAGCTGTATCGTTTCATAGGCCACAGCGGTTATTTTACGCTTTAAAAGGCCTTCTGTAAGCTCTCTGTCTGCTGCCAGATGAAAATATGTAAAGACAACCTGATTATCCTTTAAACAGGCAATTTCTGACTCTTGGGGCTCTTTGACTTTGATTATCATGTCAGCCTGTTCGAAAACATCGGAAGCCTTATCCGCTAATAAAGCACCAGCATGCAGGTATTCTCCGTCCAATATACCACTCCCCTCCCCGGCGCTTTTTTCAACCACTACCTTATGTCCCTGTTTTACCAGGGTCTCCACTCCTGAGGGAAGCATCCCGACTCTGTATTCCTGTTCTTTGATCTCTTTCGGTACACCGATGATCATAGATCTACCTCTGTTTTTTTAGTTTGATTTCTCGCTTCAGGTCCAAGCGACAGATATAAACTACAACTTTTTGCCATCCCTTGCAAGAGGTAGCCTACATTATTGTCTCTTTCACCTAATTCAACCTACAAAATAGATTCCTTTTTTTTTCAGACTGCTATTTTTTCAGGCTCGTCAAGTATGCTTCAGACTCTTATTTCAACCGAAGATTTTTATTCCCTCCGAATATATTAAAATATCCAATAAAATCAAGCATATTTATCTCTTTTTGGGCTTGACTAAAACCCCCTTTTTTTAGTATAATTTTATATAGTATTCAAGGGGCAAAAAATCAGATAAGAGAATAATAAAAAACATGGGAAAACGGTTATTTTTTTATCAGTATTTGATTATTACCCCCCTTCCATAATATGCATCACGATCAATTTACACATATCTACAGCTAGGAATTATGTAATCTACTTTATCTAAGGAGAGTGAACTACTTTGGCAGACGAAAACATTCTCAAACAAGATTATAATGCTTCCAGTATCCAGATTCTTGAGGGATTGGAAGCAGTTCGAAAACGTCCCGCCATGTATATCGGGAGCACCTCAGCCCCCGGCCTTCATCACCTGGTCTATGAAGTTGTAGACAACAGTATTGATGAAGCCATGGCAGGAGTCTGTACGGAGATTTTGATTACCGTTCACTTTGACAATAGTGTTACGGTAGTGGACAACGGCCGAGGAATCCCCGTTGATCTCCACAAAAGTTACAAGAATAAATCAGCCCTTGAAGTCGTTATGACCGTACTTCACGCCGGGGGAAAGTTCGACGGTAAGAGTTACAAAGTGTCAGGCGGGTTGCATGGAGTTGGCGTCTCCTGCGTTAATGCTTTATCAGAATGGCTGGAAGTAGAGGTTTACCGAGAAGGTAAAGTCTATTTCCAACGATACCAGAGAGGCAAACCCGAAGGACCAGTTGAGGTAATTGGAAATACCAAGAAAAACGGAACCAAGGTTACCTTTAAACCCGATTCTGAGATTTTTGAAGCCACTGAGTATAATTCAGACACCCTGATCAACCGTTTACGGGAATTAGCTTTTCTGAATGCAGGTCTCTCCATCGTCTTTGTGGATGAGAGAACTCAAAAGAAAACTGATTTTATGTTTAAAGGCGGTCTGAAAGAATTCGTTGAATATCTCAATGAAGCTAAGAATATCCTCCATCGCCCCATTTACTTGAAAAAATCTTTTGACAGTGAAGACAGCAAATACAGTCTTTCGGTCGAATGTGAAGTAGCCATTCAATATAATGATGCCTACAGCGAACAAGTCTATTCTTATGCCAATAATATCCATACGATTGAAGGGGGTACTCATTTAACCGGGTTCAGAACCGCATTAACCCGCGCCATCAATGAATATGGCAACAAGAATGAGCTCTTCAAAAAAGATTCACCTTCCCTGACGGGAGATGATGTTCGTGAAGGATTAGTGGCTATCATCAGTATTAAACTGACGAACCCTCAATTTGAGGGACAGACAAAGTCTAAGCTGGGAAATGGTGAAATCACCGGGATTGTTTCTTCCATCGTTTACGAAAGCTTGAATGAATTCTTTGAAGAAAATCCCACGACCGCCAAACGAATCTGCGCCAAAGCGATTGATGCGGCCCATGCCAGAGAAGCGGCTCGTAAAGCTAAAGCATTATCCAGGCGAAAAGGAGCCCTCGACAATTTCGGATTGCCGGGCAAACTGGCTGACTGTTCAGAAAAAGAACCTTCCATGTGTGAAATATACATTGTAGAAGGTGATTCCGCAGGGGGTACTGCCAAACAAGGCAGAAACCGCCGTTTCCAGGCTATCTTACCCCTGCGTGGCAAGATTTTGAATGTTGAAAAGGCCCGCTTGGAGAAAATTCTATCGAATAATGAAATCGCCACGATGATCAAGGCCTTTGGCACCAATATCGATACTGATTTTGATATTTCCAAGCTTCGTTACCATAAAGTCATCATTATGACCGATGCTGATGTTGACGGCGCACATATCCGCACTCTTTTACTGACTTTCTTTTATCGCCAGTTAAGACAATTGATTGAAAGCGGACATATTTATATAGCCCAACCCCCTCTCTACCGGGTTAAACGCGGCAAAAAAGAACAGTATATCGAAAAAGAAGAAGATATGACCCGTTATCTGGTGGAACTGGCCTGCGATGACACCATACTACACAGAATTAATGGCAATGATAAAGACATTCAATATATCAATTCCAATCTAAAAAGTCTGTTGAATGACTTAATGGAATTGGAGAAACTTGAGCTTTCACTTCTTCGCAAAGGTTTGAATCTTTCTGCTTACCTCAAAATGAAAGATGAAAATGGCCGATTCCCTGTTTATATGATTCAAATAAATGATGAGAAGAAACCTCTGTATGATGAAAAAGAATACATCAAGATAATGGAAGAATATGAGGAAGACAGAACCGACCAACAGGCTCTCTTTAGCGGTGATGAATCAATCCCTTCTAAAAACGGCAATCGAATCCCTCATTTACGAACATGGGAATTTTCTGAATCAAGAGAATTAGACAGGTTAATAAAAAAACTAGATAAAATGGACATACCGATTCTTCCCTATGATAAAGAAGAAATCCCGGGTAGTGAAGCCAAGCCAAGATTCAGAATTGAAGAGAATAATAAAGTATTCCTTCTGTATGGAACCCGGGAAATCCTTGAAACCATCAAGGAAATCGGAAAACGTGGTATTCAAATCACGCGGTATAAAGGTCTCGGGGAAATGGATTCGGAACAATTATGGAATACCACCATGAATCCGGAAACCCGGACGATTCTCCAGGTCAAAATGGATGATGCTGTCGAAGCCGAAAAAGTATTTACTGTCTTGATGGGAGAATTAGTCGAACCCCGTCGCCGGTTTATCCAGGATCATGCCCCTGAAGTCAGAAACCTGGATGTTTAATTTGACTTTGATAACTGAAGAGATACACTCACAGGAGACTATCCAAAATGTTGAATGACCAAAGACAACGGGTTGTCCCGATACCCATCGAAAACGAGATGAGACATTCTTATCTCGATTATGCGATGAGTGTTATTGTTGGACGAGCCCTCCCCGATGTGCGAGATGGATTAAAACCCGTCCATCGCCGCATCATTTATGCAATGCATCAGCAGGGCATGTTCTCCAATCGTCAAAGAAAAAAATCTGCCAGTATCGTAGGGGAAGTCATGAAGACTTTCCATCCCCATGGAGATTCTTCGATTTATGATGCGTTGGTTCGAATGGAACAGGATTTCTCCATTCGTTATCCTCTGATTGACGGACAGGGAAACTTCGGCTCGGTGGATGGCGATTCAGCGGCAGCCATGCGTTATACTGAAGCTAGGCTATCCCAGATTGCCGAGGAACTATTAAAAGATATTGATAAGGATACGGTGGATTTTGTCCCGAATTACGATGAATCCAATCAGGAACCTTCGGTTCTTCCCAACCGTTTTCCCAATCTTCTGGTCAATGGTTCAAATGGTATTGCGGTCGGTATGGCTACCAATATGCCGACGCATAATCTTAATGAGGTCTGCAAAGCCACTGTCGCTTATATAGAGAACCCTGAAATTTCCGTCCCTGATCTGATTAAATATCTTCATGGGCCGGATTTCCCTACGGGAGCCTATATTTTGGGCCGCCAGGGGATTTTGGATGCTTATAGGACCGGACGTGGTAAATTAACCATTCGGTCCAAAGCCAATATTGAAACCCTGAAAAGTAATAAGACTCAAATTGTCATAACTGAAATCCCCTATCAGGTGAATAAAGAAGAGACCATCAAGAAGATAGCCGGATTAGTGAATGATAAAAAAATAGATGGAATTACAGATATTCGAGACGAATCTGACCGTGAAGGAATGAGAATCGTTATCGAATTACGCCGGGATGTCGTTCCCAAAGTAGTTCTGAATCAGCTTTTTAAACATACGGAACTCCAGACGACATTCAGTATTATCAATCTGGCATTAGTTAATGGAGCGCCTCAATATCTTCCCTTAAAAAGCATGCTGGGATTGTTTGTTGAGCACCGCAAGGAAGTTATTACCCGCCGGACTAAATATGAGTTGGATAAAGCCAAAGCCAGAGCCCATATATTAGAGGGTTTGAAAATAGCTCTTAAGAATCTTGATGCTATTATCAAGCTCATCCGGGCCAGCAATAGTCCTGATGAAGCCAAAGAAGGCCTGGTTAATAATTTCAAATTGACAATCCTCCAGGCGGAAGCCATCCTGGCCATGAGACTGCACCAGTTAACAAACCTGGAACAGGAAAAAATTGAGAATGAATACAGGGAATTGCTCAAGACCATCGAATATCTGACCTCAATTCTCAATAGCAATGATTTAGTGTTGAATATTATTAAAGAAGAACTGAAAGAAATCCAGGAAAAACATGGGGATGAACGGCGTACCCAGATTATCGAAGCTGAAGGGGAACTTCAGGTTGAAGATTTGATAGCTGACGAGAACATGGTAGTCACCATTACCCGAACCGGCTATATCAAACGAATCACACCGACTGCTTATCGAAGCCAGCGTCGTGGGGGCCGAGGTATCATGGGGATGGGAACCAAAGAAGAAGATATTGTTTCAGATCTCTTCATTGCCTCTACTCATGACTACATGATGTTCTTTACCGATAAAGGCCGTGTTTATTGGATTAAAGTCTATGAGATCCCGGAAGCCGGCCGTGGTTCCAAGGGTAAGGCCATTGTGAATGTCCTTGAGATGGCCAGCGATGAAAAGATTTCAGCCTGTTTTGCTGTCCGTGAATTTGATGATAAGCATTTCATTGTCATGGTAACAGCTGACGGAACCGTCAAAAAGACCGAATTATCGGCTTTTGGTAAACGCAAACAGGGTGGTATCATTGCAATAACCCTGGATGAGAAAGATAGTCTGGTTTCCGTTAAGATGACCGATGGCAATCAGGAACTTCTCATAGGAACCTGGAATGGAAAAGCCATCCGATTCCCCGAAAGCGATGTACGGGCGATGGGTCGGACGGCCGGAGGAGTTAGAGGCATTCGACTGAGTAAGGGTGATTTCGTCATTGGTATGGAAGTTGTCCACATGGATGGAACCCTCTTAACAGCGACCGAGAACGGTTACGGAAAGAGAACTCCGATTTCTGAATACCGGGTACAAACCCGTGGAGGTTCCGGAGTCATCAACATTAAGGCTGACAAGAGAAACGGCCATGTCGTCGATATCCGAGAAGTGGTTGATGGAGATGAATTGTTAATGATCACCTCTCAGGGTACCATGATACGTTGTCCAGTCGGAGATATCAGGACTATTTCCCGAAACACCAAGGGAGTAACGCTGATAAATCTTGATGACCAGGACAAATTAGCTTGTGTCGCCCGTTTAGTCGAAAAAGATGAACCCGATATGAATGGGGATATTGCTGAAGCTCCCGAAAATCCAGAACCAGACACTGTCATTGAATAAAAAATAGAATCCTGTAAAATGAAGGCATCGACTTGTAAAGTTGATGCCTTTTTTTTATAATCCTAATAATCAACTATTTTCTCTTTATTTAATAATGAACCTGAATATATCTCTTAACATTTAGGTGTTAACTCCAATGTTATCAGTCATTATTATTTAAATATGCTGGCAAGTTATGCAAACATAACTTCAATTATTTGAAATGTTTATAGAATATCTAGAAGTTATCTGTTCTTTATGCCCCCATGAAGATGGACAAGATTTAATTTTGTCAGCTGTCAAAAGATAACCCTAATAAATTCAATGTCTGTTTCTTTTGACAGCTGTCAAAAAGAGATTATCCTTTATTAATATAACTTTAGGAAATTGGTTATCATAATATCCCTTAATGAAGTCTCCTGATCCTGAGGAATTTCATATAATTATATTGTTGCTTTCAATAAGAGCCTGAATGGGTAAATAGACACGAAAATTATTTCAATATCTAAATGTTCTTTTTTCTTGACGGTTACCCCATCCTCAGATAAAGTAAAATCCATATTTTTTAAACAAATAGATAGACGGAAAACCTTTAATTCTCATGAAAAAGATTATAGCCATAATTCTTGCCGGTGGACGAAGTCATCCTTTAAGTATTCTGGAGCGAACCCGGACCACGACATCTATTCCCTTCGGAGGAAAATACCGAATCATTGATTTTCCCCTGAGTAACTGCGTCAATTCAGATATTTATACTGTCGGGATTATGGCCCAGTACACTCCTTATTCTCTTATGGACCATATCGGGATAGGTAAACCTTGGGATCTGGATCGCGCCAATGGCGGGGTGCAAATCCTTCAACCCTACCTGAGCAATGCCAACACAGGATGGTATCGGGGGACGGCGGATGCACTCTACCAGAATCAGGATTTCATATTGAATAATGAATCTAAATATACCCTGGTTCTCTCAGGTGACCAGATTTATAAAATGGATTACCGAAAAATGCTGCAATTCCATATCGAGAAAAAAGCTCCGGTCACGATGGCTGTAACCCGGGTTTCCCGGAAATTTGCCCAACGATGCGGAGTCGTCAGTATGGATGACCAATATAAAATCAGAAGCATTACCGAAAAACCCCAAGACCCCTCCTCTGATCTGGTCAATATGGGGATTTACCTGTTTGACACAGAAGTTCTCTTGTATAAGCTGCAGCGGATTGGACGAGACAATCGATTCGATATCCTCTACCACATGCTGATGGATATGATTGATATGGGCGAAGTTTACGCCTATGAGTTCAAGGATTACTGGCGGGATATCGGGACTATTTCTGATTACTGGCGAACCAGCATGGATATCATTGACCATCAGGAACGATTAAATCTCAATGATAAGGAATGGACCATTCATACCACCACCGAACGTAAGCCTCCGGTCAGGTTTGGGAAAACAGCCCGAGTCATCAATTCGGTGATTGCCAATGGAAGTGTGGTAAATGGATATGTTGAACATTCCATAATCTTTCCCGGTGTTTATATCGGTAAAGAAGCCCGGGTCATTAATTCCATTGTCATGCAACGCAGTGTTATCAACGAAGGCTGCTGTATCATCGGTTCGATCATCGATAAAGTTGTCCATATCGGAGCGGATACCAGTATCGGATGGCAATGCCCTCAATTTGAAGCTGAAAACAATGTGAATGTGATGGACGAACATCTGACCGTTATAGGCAAATGCGCCGAAATACCGGCTCAGGCTGTCATCGGTAAAAACTGCATCGTCGATGCATTCACTAAAGAATCGGATTTCCCTCAACTGGATATCCCCGATGGCTCTACAATCCATGGAAGGGAGAATAAGTAATATGAATACCATCCTTGCCATGATTCTTGCCGGAGGCCAGGGACAGCGATTAAATATCCTTTCTGAACTTCGCGCCAAACCAGCGGTTCCTTTTGGAGGAAAATATCGCCTGATTGATTTCACCCTCAGCAATTGTGTTAATTCCGGTATTTCCCAGGTATTTTTACTGACTCAGTACAGGCCTCGTTCTTTGCAAGAACATATCCAGATAGGCCGGCCCTGGGATCTGGACCGGATGAATGGCGGCTTATCCATGTTTCAACCGGCCTTGGGTATCGGTATGAAAGAAGACTGGTATCAGGGAACCGCCGATGCGGTAGGTCAGAATATGAACCGCATCCTATCCAGTAATGTTAAAGATATTATGATTCTTTCCGGAGACCATATCTATAAGATGGATTACAGTAAAATGGTTGATTTTCACCAGCTGCATAATGCTGACCTTACCATTGCTGTAATGCCGGTTGATTATCGAGATGCTTCCCGATTTGGTATTCTCCAATTGAATGAACATCGTAAAATCATACATTTTGAAGAAAAACCCCGAGAACCTAAATCAAACCTGGCCAGTATGGGAATCTATCTCTTTAAACGGGAAATTCTGGACCATATATTGAAAGAAGATGCCAAAGACCCTGAAAGTTCCCATGACTTCGGGAAAGATATTATTCCCTCCATGATTCATCGTTATGGAACTTATGGATATGAATTCAATGGTTATTGGCGGGATGTCGGAACGGTCCCCTCATATTTTGAATCGAATATGGATTTGTTGCAGGAGCCTCCCCTTTTTGATTTGGATGATCCGGAATGGCCTATCCATACCAAAAATGAAGAACGCTCACCGGTTCGGCTTAATCAAAATGCCAAGGTTATTCAAAGCCTCATCGCCAATGGATGCATCATTAATGGATATGTGGAAAACAGTATCCTCTTTCCGGGAGTCGTGGTTGAATATGGCGCCGTGGTCCGTAATTCCATCATATTCTCAGATACCCATATCGGCTCTGAGGCCCGTATTGTTAATACGATCTGCGATAAATATGTCCATATCGGAATGGAAAGCCAGATTGGTTCTCCTGAATTGTCCAACCTTCCTCAAAATGGAATCACCCTCATAGGAAAAAGGACTCGGCTGCCTTCCTATATGGATATTGGTGGAGGCTGCATCATTGACAGCGATCTTCATGAGGATGAGTTTATTTCCAGGGATATTCCCGACGGTTCCATCTTAAAAAAGAGAACGAAATCCCATCGGTAAAATATTAGTTATCATCAAAAAGCCTTCTTTTACCTTGAAAGAAGGCTTTTTCTTCTGGAACTCCCAAATAAGAACGAACATAGATAAATCTCTATGATAAAATCATAGGACTATCCATAGGATTCAATATCATGACCATAGCCATACAAGTCGATAAACTCACAAAAACATTCTCAGTCCAGAAAAAAGAACCGGGATTATGGAATTCGGTCAAAGGTCTCGTCCGTCCCGTTTATCAATCAGTTGAGGCTGTCAAAAATGTCTCATTTTCCATTGAAGAAGGGGAACTGGTTGGCTTTCTGGGCCCCAATGGGGCCGGCAAGACCACCACACTTAAAATGCTTTCAGGACTCCTTTATCCTGATACGGGAAAAGCCTCAGTCCTTGGATTTACCCCTTGGGAACGCAAGGAAAATTACCGAAGGATTTTCTCTCTGGTCATGGGACAAAAATACCAGTTATGGTGGGACCTCCCTGCGATGGAGTCTCTTCTGCTGAACAAGGAAATCTATGGGGTTCCCGATAAACAATATCAATCCATTATTTCGGAATTGACCGAGATACTGGATGTAAAAGAGAAGCTCCATGTTCCTGTCAGAGAATTATCCCTGGGAGAACGGATGAAAATGGAATTGATTGCCGCCCTCCTCTTTTCGCCCAAAGTAATCTTCCTGGATGAGCCTACCATTGGGCTGGATGTCGTTTCCCAGAAAAAAGTCAGAGATTTTATCCGGTTTTATAATGAACAAAACAAGGCCACCATTTTGCTTACTTCCCATTATATGAGTGATATTGAGGAACTCTGCCGAAGGGTCATTATCATTGACCATGGACTCATCCTGTATGATGGAGGATTAAAAGGAATACTGGAGAAATTCGCTGATTCCAAAGTGGTTACTTTGATTCTGGAAAAGCCCGCATCCGAACAGGACCTGGCCGGTTTTGGTGAAATACTTCTCAACGAGGGAGAGAAGGTGATGATTAAAATCAAACGGGAATCCGTGTCAAAATTGTCGGCGGAACTCTTGAACAAATATTCCGTAAGAGATTTGACGATTGAAGAACCCCCGATTGAAGATGTCATTCGGGATATCTTTGGAAATTTTTCCAGGAAATAACGGCTCATGCGTAAATACCTGAAAGTCCTGAATATTGGTATCCAGACCAACCTCATTTATCGGTACAATTTCTTCATCCTCGCCATCGCCCAGTTCTGCCCCCTGATTGCGACCTTGATATTATGGAATGCCATTTTCCAAAGCACCGATCAGAGCCATATCCAGGGTTATGACCATATCAAGATTGTCAGCTATTATGTATTATCCATGGTTGCCCAGCAAATAGTCGGATTGTGGTTTATGGATTATGAAATCACATCGGATATCCGTAATGGGCAGATCAACCGATTCCTCCTCCGTCCGATTGAATATATCTGGTATCATTGGGTTATTATCTTATCCAGAAAGCTGATTCTGGCAATTACCAATTCACTGCCGGTGATCATCGGGTTCTATCTTCTGAGAGATCAGATTTTACCCCCGGTAGGTCTTCAGGCTCTTCTGATGGTTCTATTGATGTCTTTCATGGGACTATTCCTTAATTTCCTGATTACCTACTGCGCTGGATTGATTGGATTCTGGCTGCTGGAAGTCTCTTCCTTATTTTTTATTTACTATATCTTGAATTTCTTTTTATCAGGTGGAATGTTTCCCCTGGACCTTCTGCCCAAACCCTTTTATGCAGTAGTCCGATGGCTTCCATTCCAATATATGGGTTATTTCCAAATCAAACTCTACCTGGGGGATTATTCAGTTTCTGAGGGCTGGGCAGGATTGGCAGCCGCCTTTATTTGGATTCTGGTTTTTTGGGGATTATCCCGATTCTTATGGTTCCGGGGTACTCGTCGTTACAGCGCTTTCGGAGGATGATGGTTAAGGATAATATATGCGTAGATATTTATATCTATATGGATTATTCATTAAAAACGGGCTTATCAGGGAAATGATGTTCCGATGGAATTTCATTATCCGGATATTTACTGAAGTAGCCTGGCTGGCAGCCAGTCTGGCTTTCTGGCAGGTTCTCTTTCATTATACGGGCAGGATTTCCGGCTGGAACAAATATGAAGTTTACCTTCTGGTCGGGACCGCCCATTTAATCCATCAAGCCTTTGAAGGATTGTTTTTCAGCAATCTGGTCCAAATTCCCGAAATGATTCGGTCCGGGAATATGGATTTCAATTTAACTAAGCCTTTGAACTCTCAATTTCTGGTCTCGACCCGGTATATTGATATGGGTTCATTGGCGAATGTTATCCTGGGATTCTTCATTGCCGGCTATGCTGTCAGCCATCTCCATATCACACTGACTCCCCTTAAAATCATGGGATATCTTCTCCTCTCCCTGAATGGGATGTTGATTTATTATTCCATCATGTTTACCTTGATGACACTGGCCTTCTGGATTGTCCGAGTCGATGGGGTGATCGGGGTTTATTTTAATGTCATCAATTTTGCCCGGCAGCCGGCCGATATTTATCGGGGTTTTTTAAAAATATTCTTTATTTTTATCTTTCCGATGTTGGTTACCATTAATTTCCCGGTATTGGTCATCATCCGGGGTTTATCTTTTCCCTTATTCATTTGGAGCCTGGCAGTCGGTTTATTCTCTCTTTATATCAGCCAGCTATTCTGGAAATATGCCCTTAATCACTATTCCAGCGCCAGCAGTTAGTTATTACTTTGTATATTACTGATTATCCATAAGTTACTTCTATTTTTATCATCCCTCATTTCTCATTCTCTAATTAGGCTCCCAAAACTCCATTTCTTTAGAGGGGGACCCAGGCTGATCCCATCAGCCTGGGTCTCCCCTCGTAGGCAGGAGGATTGTTCCTGGAGGAAATAACAAGATTTTGGGTTGGATTATCCTGATTCGATAAATAACCGATAAAGGTAAACAAATACTTGAGAGATAAACAGATAACTCTTTATTTCTCATATAGTTGTAGAATCAGTATTTCCCCTTATAAAGAGGTTTTAAAATTAAGTAAGGGAACTATTCAGCCAACTGTTGAAGAGCTTTTACCCGATTAAGAGTTGGAAAGATAGATTTCAAGTCTTCAGGTTTCTTATATTCTTCCATGGGAGGGTCCAGATAAGGGCCACCCCCTAAAGGCATAAATTCAGTCCTGACAGTCTCAGGAGTTACCGTTACAATTCTGAATCCGGGCAAATTAAGGGATGCTTGATTCTTCAGCTCTGGAAATCCATAGGCAGTAGAGGGAGTTATTATATGCTTAATCTGAGAAGTATCCTTGAGGAATAAATCAGTATGCAGATAACCTGAGAAAACAGTGCAATCCGCTTTAGTTTTCGCCAAAAGTTTGATAACAGAAGAAGGATTTTTCAAACCCAGCCCGGTTACCATATCCTGATGGGAAAAAATAAATATTCTCCGGGCCTTCACAGATTCCAAATCAGATTTAAGCCAGTCATATTGGGCTCTAGACAGGGAGCCATCCTTCGTATCATAGGTATCAAGAACCACCAGATGAGTTCCATCAGCCCAATCAAAAGAGTAATAAAGAGGCAATCCCCATTGGTTGAAAAAAGATTGAGTCAACCCTTCCCCCTCAGGAAAATCATGGCTTCCCGGGGCGCATATCCAGGGTGTTTTAAGTCCCTCCATGATTTTATTAAAAAGGGCAAACCCTTCTTTGCTGTTATTAACCAAATCCCCGGTAATAACGACAAAATCGGGTGGAGGTTGAAGGGTGTTTATCTGTCTCACAGCCATTTTTAGATTATCTGAAGTGTGTATATTATGCAGAAGCGTTGTGTCCGATACGATATGAGGGTCGGTTAAGTGAACAAATCGCAGGCCGCTTTTCTTATTTTTTCTATCAGCCCATAAAAAAGGATGAGCTTCCTTTACAGAGAAGGACCCCTGATAAAGGGTCTGGCTGCTTCCTGAGGCATATCTGACACTCAGCTTATATCCACGTGAACCTGTGCTGTTAGCGAAAGCCATGGGCTCAATAGGCACTTTAATAGCTGTCTTTTCAGAAGGTTTAAGACTGCCGGACAGATTCATTCGTTGAGTATGCCCGTTCATCCATTCAAGATGCAGGCTGGCAGAAGAAATGGACTGAGTCCCATTATTCAAGAGTTCAATATCCATTAAAGACTGAAGGGGATATTTTGAATGAGCTAATATGAAAGGAGGATATATATCATGGTATAAGCTCATTGAGGTCCCCTCTTTCACTGGCCAGAATCGAGTAAATCGAGCATAAAAACCCCATCCCTGATCCCCTTGGAGAATCTTCAAGAGTATCCTGTTATTCCCTGTTTTTAAGGGTACCAGAAGGGTATCCTGATCAGGTTCAGCCCCTCTAAAAATGAATTTTCTAAAACAAGGGACCCCATTACACCAGACTTGTAACCCATCATCAGAGCCAACCTTGAGTTGCCCAACAGCCCCCTGCTCCATTTGAAAATCGTAAATTCCATATAGAACCGACTTTTCGTAATACCCCAAATATTTACTGATATCCACATAACCTTCGTTATTTTTCTCTTTGGAAACAGGAATATCCAGGGTAAAAACATTGGAGGGTATTTCAGAATCAGGAGAAGATAGGGCAGCCTCTCCACCGGAATCATATAACCAGTCCTTATCCAGCAGAGTTACCGGGTTCCCAGACCGGAAGGGAGCTGATATTTTCCAAGGGCTCAGCCATTGCTGGGTCTGAACTTCAGACCATCCGGAAATGGCTTGAATCCATATCATGATCAACCAGAATAGAGAACTCTTTTTCATAGGATTTCATTATGGAAGAAATCAACCGCCGGATGCAAGTATAAAATTAAACGGCCGGAAGAACCCTACCCCTTCCGGCCGCCAGTAGTTATCTTATTATTAGATCAATGGAGGATTACTTCTCTGATAATCACCCATTTTTCCTGTTCAATTTGAGTCCGAAGCCTTAGATATCGAAAAGGTTTTTTGACAGGAATCTGGTTGTCAGTCTTATCTATTTTGATTCCTCCAAACCAGTTCACTCCATCTTCGGAGAATTCACAAATGCCATTTTGGAAATAATCATCCGGCCGGTCATCTTTTCCAGTCAACAACTCGACAGAGGCCGCCGTCGTCATTTTCCCGTAATCAACCATGATAGAATCATCAAAAACAGGATTCCGGGAAGACCAGAAATAAGAAGTGGTGTCTCCATCCACTGCCTGCTCAAGGATATTAGATTCAAAACAGGGAATGGTTGAGACAATAACAGGCCCTTCTATTCCCATATCTTGATACCCCTTATAAAGAGCCGCTTGAATGAGTTTTTGAATCACTTTATCGCCAATGGAATATTGATTCTGCCGTAATTCCTTCAACTGAGCCTTAAACCCCAGCCAATCAGAATCATCTTTTGATAATTTATCTTTTTCCAGCAGAGTTACCGCCTTTAATCCCGCTTTCCCGTTCAAAGATAATTTATCCAGATAAGGTTTTGCTTCCCTGATCAGATTTTTATCGGTAATAGTGTCCTGGAAATGCTTCTGAATATCCGCAAACATCTGTAATCGGTCCGTTAATTGTTTTTTAAATTGGATATTGGTTGGGTTTTCCAGATAATCCGCAATATCCAACCCGGTAAAAACAGACTCTTCCGTAGTAAGAAAACTGCTTCGGGACTCTTCACAAAACTCCCTTAAATACGGAGCTCCTTTTTTTCCTCCGACTTTAACCATGGCTTTATTCCAGGCCTTCTCAGGCGCATACCCAACAGGGTCTTTAAAATATTCAGCTATGGTGTAAAGAGGAATCTTGGAAAGCTCCGCTTCATTCATGGGATTAGCTATATAGCCGGAGATATGTTCCTTAAAAACAGGACTCCGGTTAATGATCGGGCCCATAAATAATCGAGTCCGATGGTAATCATTCACCGGATAGTTATCCCAGACAAAAGGTTTGCGGCGGAAAATCGCCCGGATTCTCATCAGATGATCGGTATACATCGTAGGAGCAGTAACCCCATCTCCCGTCCAAATAATCGGAACATCCCGGTTGATGCCTTTCCCAATCGTTTCCAGATAGGGCGATGGGGTGATTTTATAATATTCGGTAGGACAAAATATCAGCTCATTATTCTTATCCAGTTTCTTCAAAGCCAGATATAAATCATTGGTGAGTTTCACATGAGAATCCCCATAACTCTTAAAAACAGCTCTATCTTCCGGATATTGTAATTCACTGGAAACATCATCCAGAAACAAAGCAAAATCCCTCACCCCCATCTCATATATGGAATGAAGCTTGTTATACAGAACATTAAAATCCTCTTGAGAAGAGTATTTAATGCTTAATCCGGGACTGATTGCAAAACAAAACCTGACATGATATTTCTTGGATTGGTCAACCAACTGTTGAAGCTGAGCCATTTCAACCGGGGGATAAGACTCTCTCCATTTATCCCGATGATAAGGGTCATCTTTAGGAGCATACACATAATAATTCATGCCTGATTCACCCATGAATTTAATCATGGACATTCGATCTGTATGAGACCAGGGCTCCTTATAAAAACCCTCTACGACCCCCAAAGGCATTTGCTTATTCTTCAAGGTGGTAGGTTTCACTGCTAAAACTGAAGACAGGATAAAACAGGTTATCCAGGAAACAAGAACAAACCGCTTAATATTCATACTTCCTCCCTATTGATAATATCGGTGAAATTATATCAATAATCCCAATGACTCACTAATAAAAAGAGCTGATATCGAACTTTATGATGGTTGTTATAATGGAGTGGGAATTATTTGGGTCAGTATTTTGTTAATATTTCTCTTAACAGGAGAATTTATAATATGAAAATGATTTATAGAAGATTTGGTAAAACTGAGTTACAAATGCCGGTTTTCAGCTGTGGGGGGATGAGATATCAGCATAAATGGCAGGATATGCCATTGAAAGATATTCCGGCTGAGAATCAGGATAATCTGGAAAAAACCATCCTCAAATCAATTGAATCAGGCATTAACCATATAGAGACGGCCAGGGGATATGGGTCCAGTGAGCGCCAATTAGGCCAGATTCTCCCTTCCCTGCCCCGTAAAGAGATAATTGTCCAAACCAAAATAGGCCCTACTGAGAAATCAGAGGATTTCTTGCGTAATTTTCAGGACTCACTTAATCGGTTGAGGTTGGATTATGTTGATTTATTAGCTATTCACGGAATCAATAATCAGGAAACTTTGGACTGGTCTGTTAAAAAGGGAGGGTGCCTGGAAATAGCCCGTAAATTGCAAAAGGATGGGTTCGCCAGGCATATTGGCTTTTCTTCCCATGGGCCTACGGATATTATCCAGGCAGCTATCAATACCGATTATCCGGATGGATTTGATTATGTTAATCTGCATTGGTATTACATAAATCAGCATAATTGGCCGGCCATCGTGGATGCGACTCATAAAGATATGGGTGTGTTTATTATCAGCCCTTCTGATAAGGGAGGATTACTGTATAAACCAACTCCCCAGTTAGTTAAATTAACAGAGCCGCTGCATCCCATAGTTTTTAATGATATATTCTGCCTGAACCATCCCCAGGTCCATACTCTGAGTATTGGTGCAGTAAGACCCAGTGACTTTGATTTGCATCAAGAGTCCTTAAAATATCTGGACGAAGCCAGGGAATTACTCCCCCCCATCATCCATAAATTGGAATCCCGCATTGAAGAGGTTTTTGGCAAAGAATTCGCTCACCGATATGAAGAAGGGCTGCCGGAATGGGAATCTGTTCAGGATCAGATTAATATCAAGGTCATTCTATGGTTATATATTTTAGCTAAATCCTACGGTATGGTTGAATATGGACAGATGAGATATAACCTGCTGGGTAATGGCGGGCACTGGTTTCCAGGACAAAATGCATCGAATATTCACTCAACAAATATCCAGTCAGCTTTACTCCGGTCTCCCTTTAAAATGGATATTCCTAGAATGCTGGAAGAGGCTCATCAGATTTTATACAAGAAACCGGTGAAAAGACTGAGTGAGAGTTAAACTGATATCAGTCTTTCCTGGAATTCTTTTATAATGAAAAGATGAATCTCACCCAGGCAATCAAAGATAAAGCATTGGAATCAGGGTTTGACCATGTTGGCATTTGTTCTGCTGCTCCCCTGGAAATAGAACGCTATTTACTTCAGGAATGGCTGATTCAGGGGTGTTCTGCAGGGATGCATTACATGAAAGCTTCCTTTGAAAATAGAGTATCTCCAGCCTCCTTGCTGGAAGGAGCCCAATCCATTATATGCCTGGGAAAACATTATTCTCCAGTCAAACAGTCTTCTCCTTATAAAATCGCATCCTATGCCCACACAAAAGATTATCATCAGACTTTAAAACCACCCCTTCAGAGGATAGAGGACTATATAGATGAGCTTACTGAAAAACAGGTAAATAAAATATCTTTCATAGATTCAGGACCCCTGCTGGAAAAGGCTTACGCAAAAAAGGCTGGGCTTGGATTCCAGGGGAAAAATACTAATTTGATTCATCCAGCTAAAGGTTCCTATTTCTTTCTGGCTGAAATCATAGTCGATATTGAACTGGAATACGATAGGCCTCTCAATATTAGTTGTGGAACGTGCGATAAATGTGTGGAGAGTTGCCCCACCGGCGCTTTAGATAAACCTTACTGGCTGGATTCAAATAAATGTATTTCCTATTTGACGATTGAAAATAAATCAGCTATCCCCCCTGAATTAAGAGAAAAAGTCAGGGATTGGATTTTTGGCTGTGATATCTGTCAGGAGGTATGTCCCTTTAACCGAAAAGCACCTTCACAAAGTGAACCAGAGAATAGTCCGGAAATCACTTTACAGAGCCTTTTAGAGATTCCTTCTGAAAAAAGATTTAAGGAAATATATAATGAATGGCCCGTTATTCGCGCTAAAAAAACAGGACTAATTCGTAATATTCTCAATGCTTCAGGTAATTTGAGAATAACTGATAATTTTGCCCAAATCAGAAACTTGGCAAACACCTCAGATTCCGAGATAATCAAAGAACAGGCTCAATGGACTCTGAAGAGAATCAAGCCATTTAATTCATAAAACCAAGGTGATTTATATGGATACCAAAAAGAATATCACCCTTCGCCAACTAGATTCATGCCGATGGGAAATCCCTATAGGGTCTATTGAGGGAATGAGAGTCCCTGGCATTATATATGCAACAGAAGAACTCCTACCAGCGATTCAGGGGGATCAAGCTCATCTTCAAGTGGCAAATGTAGCCTGTCTTCCAGGTATCCAAAAGGCATCCCTGGCGATGCCTGATATCCATTGGGGATATGGATTTCCCATTGGCGGGGTAGCCGCTACAGACTGGGAGACAGGAGTGGTTTCTCCCGGAGGAGTAGGATACGACATTTCCTGTGGTGTCAGGCTTATGAGTACCCAGTTAACTCAGGATGAAATCAACCCTAAAATGAAGGATTTAGTTTCTGCACTGTTCCAAAATATTCCCTGCGGAGTAGGCAGCACCAGCCATCACAAACTATCAACTCAAGAATTGAATAAAGTCCTCACCAAAGGAGTTAGATGGGTCATGGAACAAGGTTGGGGCAATGTGGAGGATATTTCATGCCATGAAGAAAATGGCTGCCTCCCAAATGCCGATGCTGAAGAAGTCAGTTCCAAGGCTAAGGAAAGAGGCCATGATCAGTTAGGAACCCTTGGCTCTGGTAACCACTTCCTGGAAATACAAGTAGTTGATGAGATTTATGACCAACCAAGTGCTGCTGTTATGGGTCTATTTGAAGGACAAATTGTGGTTATGATCCATTCCGGTTCCAGGGGACTGGGTTATCAGGTTTGCGATGATTTTCTTTCAGTAATGCGAACAGCCATGGATAAATACCAGATTAAGTTGCCTGATGCCCAATTAGCCTGTGCTCCCATACAATCTAAAGAAGGAAGCCAATACCTCCGGGCCATGGCGGCTGCCGCAAATTTTGGAATGGCAAACAGGCAATGCATCATGCATCTGACTCAGGAAGTTTTCCAAAAGATATTCTCAATATCACCTAATCAGCTGGGAATGAACCTGATATATGATGTTTGCCATAATATCGCTAAAAAAGAAGAACACATTATTAATGGGCAAAAGAAGACAGTCTGTGTTCACAGAAAAGGAGCCACTCGGGCTTTCCCTGCTGGCCACCCCCTGATTCCAGAACGATATATGGCAATTGGACAACCAGTGTTGGTGCCTGGGGATATGGGCCGATATTCTTTTGTACTAACAGGAACGCAGGCCGCTTTAGACCTTACATTTGGGTCAACCTGCCATGGCGCAGGAAGAATGATGAGCAGAAGTAAAGCCATAAAAGAAACCCAAGGGCGTCAAATCGGCAAAGAACTTGAATCCAAAGGCATTCTGGTTCAAAGCAGGGGGAAAAAAACACTGCAAGAAGAAGTATCTGAAGCCTATAAAGATGTAGCCAAGGTTGTGGAAGCCTGTGAAAGAGCGGGCTTAAGCAAGAAAATCGCTAAACTAAGGCCTATCGGTGTGATAAAAGGATAACAGTTTATTCCAATTAATAGACGACTTTCCTGAATTGGCATATAATAAGCAAAAATCACGATAACTTTATCGCTGTGAATATTTTATAAAAGGACGGTTTGAACCGTAATTATTATGTTAGACATTAAAGCTATTAGAGAAAATCCTGAGTTTTTCAGGACTGCATTACTAAAACGTAACCAGGCCACAAATTTAGATACTTTATTGGAATTAGATGCCCAGAGGCGTAATACCCTCAGGAAAGTTGAAGATCTTAAAGCTGAACGAAATAAAGTTTCTGAAGAAATATCTCTATTGAAAAAGAAAAAAGAAAATGCGGACAGTAAAATCATTGCCATGCGGGAAGTCGGTGAACATATCAAGGCAATGGATATTGAAATCAAGCTCACGGAAGAGAAGATTGAAGATATATTACTGACAATACCTAATATTCCTCATGAATCGGTCCCTGTCGGTAAAGATGAAAAAGATAATCTTGAGATTCGCCGTTGGGGTACTCCGAATCATTTTGATTATGAACCTCTCCCCCATTGGGATTTGGGTGAGATTCACAATATACTCGATTTTAACAGCGCAGCAAAGATTTCAGGAGCCCGGTTTCCACTCTTAAAAGGAATGGGAGCCCGCATGGAAAGAGCTTTATTGAACTTTATGCTGGACCAGCATACCAAGGAAGAAGGGTTCCTTGAGATAATGCCGCCGATTCTGGCCAATCGGGATGCCCTTATTGGAACAGGCCAGCTGCCTAAATTTGAGTTGGAAATGTTTAAATGCGCTGACGATCCGTATTATCTGATTTCAACTTCTGAGATTTCATTAGTGAACATCCACCGTGATGAGATTTTGCAGGAAAACCAGTTACCAATCTATTACACGGCATTTACGCCCTGTTTCCGCCGTGAAGCAGGTGCAGCTGGCCGAGATACCAGAGGATTAATTCGCAACCATCAGTTTAATAAAGTTGAAATGGTTAAATTTACGACTCCGGAATCATCTTACAATGAATTAGAAACTCTGGTAGCCTGCGCCGAAAAAGTATTGCAAAGGCTGGGGTTGCCATATAGGGTTGTCTCTTTATGTACCGGAGATATGGGGTTTTCTGCCGCAAAGACTTATGATTTAGAAGTCTGGATGCCGGCTCAAAATACTTACAGGGAGATATCTTCCTGCAGTAATGTGTGCGATTTCCAGGCCAGAAGAGCAAACATCCGATTCAAACGGGATCAGGGCAGTAAACCGGAATTTGTTCATACTTTAAATGGTTCAGGCATAGCGATAGGCCGAACGTGGGCAGCTATCATAGAAAATTATCAAAATAAGGATCACAGCATTTCCATACCGGAGGCACTCCAACCTTATCTGGATGGATTAAAGAAAATCGAAATTGCTTAATCGATAAATATTGGAGGGGATTGATTATGAATAAACCAAGAATCCTCGTGGTAGATGATACCATTGATATTTTAAGAACCCTTCATTTATTACTGGCAGAACGGTTTGAAGTCATTCTGGCAAATGACGGATTATCCGGCTTAGCCAAAGCAACTCGATATTTACCGGATTTGATTATTCTGGATATCATGATGCCCAAAATGTCTGGATACCAGTTTTTTGACCAATGCCGTAAATATCCAGTATTGAAAGACGTGTCCATCATATTTATCAGCGCTAAAGGGACTCCTATTGATAAAGAATATGGATTAAAAAAAGGAGCCTCTGCTTACATCACAAAACCTTTTGAGCCAAGGGATCTCCTTAAGAAAATCGATGATTTAATGAATGAAAATCCCCCAGAACCTAGAGAACGGATTTCCTACGATAAAGTCATTGAAGAAGAAGCTAAAGACAAGAAAGTGTATTGGCAAGGATAAAGGACATTGATTGTTACTTTCATGAAGAATACTGATAATACAGCTCCCCTTGCCGATCGATTACGTCCGACAACTTTTGATGAGGTACTTGGACAAGACCATCTGGTCGGTCCAGGTAAAGTTCTAAGAAAAGCCTTAGAAAATAATTCACTTCAATCCTTCATCTTATGGGGTCCTCCCGGTACTGGAAAAACCACCATCGCCCAATTAATGGCACAGCATGCCAATTGTTATTTTGTAAAATTCTCTGCTGTCACTTCCGGCATTAAGGAAGTGAAAGAGGTCATGAAATCAGCTGAAGAACAATTGGCTTTTTTCAAAAGAAAAACTATTTTGTTCGTTGATGAAATTCACCGGTTTAACAAATCACAACAGGATGCTTTCCTTCCCTACATCGAAAAGGGTTCAATCATTTTTATCGGCGCAACCACCGAAAATCCTTCCTTCGAAGTAAACTCAGCCCTTTTATCCAGGTGCCAGGTATATACCTTAAAATCCCTTACTGAGGAAGAAATCGGCAAGCTTATAGATCGTTCTCTGGCTGACAAGGAAAAGGGGTTAGGTAATATACCGGTTCAGATGGACCCTGAGGCCAGAGATTTTATCTGCCGAATGACTAACGGGGATGCACGGTCAGCCCTGAACACTCTGGAGCTGTCTATTACATTATCAGATACGAATCAGTCGGGTATCAAGGTCATTAACAAGGAGATTGTTGAGGATGCCTTGCAAAGAAAAGTAAGGCTTTATGATAAATCAGGAGAAGAACACTATAATCTGATTTCAGCTTTACATAAATCAATACGAGGCAGCGATCCTGATGCTGCACTATATTGGATGGCACGAATGCTGGATGGGGGCGAAGATCCCTTATATATCGCCAGAAGACTTGTGAGATTTGCCTCGGAAGATGTTGGAAACGCTGCGCCTAATGCCTTGGCTGTCGCTATAGCTGCCAAGGAATCATATGAATTCCTCGGTCATCCGGAGGGAGAACTGGCAATTGCTCAAGCTGCTGTTTATCTGGCCTGCGCACCTAAATCAAATGCCATCTATCAGGCATATAAACTGGTTATGGCTGATGTTCAAAACACTCGGGATATGCCAGTCCCCATGCATATCAGAAATGCGCCAACACAACTCATGAAAAACATGGGTTATGGAGACGGATATAAATACGCCCATGATTTTGAGGGCCATTTCATTGAGCAGAATTATTTACCTGATAATATCAAGTACCATGTCTATTATAAACCTGATGGTCAGGGGTATGAGGCAGATATCATGAAACGATTGAACCACTGGAAAAGCATGAAAAATAAGAAGCCTGATTCTTCAGAAAGAAATCAATAGCATGAAACATTTTATCTTGTTTTTTTTAGAAACTTTTATTCCACTGTTTGTAGCAATCGATATGATTGGTTTACTGCCGGTATATGTAAATATTACCCAGTCACTGACTGATAAAGAGAGGAAAAAAGTTCTCTTCCAGTCCCTGGTTACAGCCACACTAATAGCCCTTGGCTTTATTTTAATTGGAAAAGCGGTCTTTAATTTTCTGGGAATTACCATATCAGACTTCCAAATTGCTGGAGGATTAGTTCTTTTGGTCCTGGCCATCATGGATTTATTAACATCTCAGAAAAGTGAAGAAAGACCCGCTGGTACCTCTTTCAGTGGAGTGGTTCCTATTGGCGTTCCGCTGATCATTGGACCGGCAGTTTTGACCACGGTCATAATTCAGGTCGATACCCATGGTCTTTGGATCACGATAATGGCAATTCTCTGTAATATTTTTTTGATAGGGATAATTTTTTCCAAGTCTCATTGGTTTATTAAAATCCTGGGAGAAAATGGCGCGAAAGCAATCTCGAAAATCATCAGCTTACTTTTAGCGGCTATTGCAGTCATGATGATACGAATCGGACTGGTCTCTCTGTTAATCCCCGCATCAAGATAGGTCTTGATGGGAATATAGTTCAATTGCTTTTTTACAAGTATTGAAATGGATCTGGACAGTATCCCTGGTATCAATGGCATACCCCCCTCCTAAAACAATGGCAAGGGGTATTTTCATATTCCTGCTATTTTCCAATATAAATGAATCACGATTTACAAGTCCCTCCATAGTTAATTTCAGTCCCCCCAACTGATCCTTTTCAAAAGGATCTGCTCCGGCAATATAGATAATTAAATCAGGAAGGAAACTCATCAAAAGAGAGGGAATATATTTCTCCAGTGTAGAAAGATAAAGAAGGTCCCCGGCTCCATCTGCCAACCCAATATCCACTGTGCTTTTTTGCTTTATGGGAAAAGTATTCTGTTGATGTATAGAAAAAGTAAAAACATCCGGATCATCTTTAAAAATAAAAGCAGTTCCATTACCCTGGTGGACATCACAATCAATGATAAATACTGTTCTAATAAGCTGTTCTTTGCGAAGCTGTTGAAGGGCAATGGCCACATCATTAAGAAAACAAAACCCTTCCGCATGATCTGGAAAAGCATGATGAAATCCTCCGCCAATATTGATGGCAATACCCTGCTGACAAGCCATTCGGCTTGCACATAGAGTACCTCCGGAAGAAGCCAGAAAGAAATCAACGACTTTAGGGAAAAGTGGAAATTCCGATTTTTCAGTATAGGGAGACCATTTACATTGGGAAAAATCATCCCAATAGGATTTCAGATGAACTGCCATTACCATTTCAGGAGTAACCGGTTGGGGTTCAATAAAATCACTCGGGGCCAACCCCGTTTCCTCAATCAGTTTCTTATAGATATCAACATATTTTCTGACCGGAAAGACATGGGCCCCAATATCAATATTTGTTTGATGTGAATAAATGAAAGGAGGTATTTCATGATATTCCATCATAATTAAAGCCAACCTCCATTTCCCCAACCGCTCCTATTTCGGATTGCATTATATTTTAGGCAATGTCAGTTCCTTCTGTACCTGGTATTTACCCTTCTTATCTGCATAAGAGATTTCACATTGCTCATCTGATTCAAAGAATAGAACCTGAGCCAATCCCTCAAAAGCATATATTTTGGCTGGAAGAGGCGTAGTATTGGATATTTCCAGGGTTACAAATCCCTCCCATTCAGGCTCGAACGGGGTGACATTAACGATAATTCCACAGCGAGCATAAGTGGATTTACCCAAACAGACCGTAATGACATTTCTAGGTATTTTAAAATATTCTACACTGCGGGCTAACGCAAAAGAATTGGGAGGGATAATACAGACATCCCCTTTGTAATCAATAAATGATTTTGTATCAAAATGTTTGGGATCAACAATAGTTGAATTTATATTGGTGAATATTTTAAATTCATCAGTCACTCTGAGATCATAACCATAAGATGATACTCCATAAGAAATAACACCTTCTCGAACCTGCCGATCCTCAAAAGGTTCAATCATCTTTTGCTCTAAAGACATTTTTTTTATCCACTTATCTGATTTTACAGTCATCCTGGACTCCTTATAACTTAAATATTTCATCTTTTGCAGGTGATATTCTATCAAATTTTTGCCATCAAACTAAATAACCTCTTGGGATTGAGACATAGGGCAATTTTCAGCTAAAATGGATAACTATGAATATCAAATATTTAACCCATTTTATTTTTATATTTTCAGCTGTTTTTTTGATTTGTTTGGGAGGATGTGGAAAAAATACAACCCCCAATTCAATCTCTGAAGATTCTGTTAGACAAGTCAGCTTGCAGTTACCTTATGGGATTGAAGCCCGTTCAGCAGGATATTATGCAGCCTTAAGCCAGGGGTATTATTATGATGAGGGATTGGATGTCACGATTCTTAATGGAAACAACCAAACCCGGCCTGAGGACAGTGTTCTTAGTGGAAAAGCTTTGTTTGGAGTTACGACCCTTCCTCGTTTGATTCAATTAAAGAGCCAAGAGAAACCTATAACTCATTTAGCGCAAATATTATATACCAGTGGGAATCTCCTGGTTTGGAAAACAGAGGGTCCCATTAAGTCGCCTATTGATTTACTCCATCACAAGGTAATATTGCCACCAAATGGTTTAGGGAATGAATTTTACCTTTATCTGGCCCATAACAGAATCAGTCCCCAGAATATATTGATTTCAGAAAATCCTAAAGGGATCGAATTGTTTCTGAAGGGAGACGCAGATATGGTAATGCTGGATACTTTTTCAACAGATCCGGAATTGATAGCAAAGAAACCAGAATCAATGACCTTGTCAGTCTCATCGGCAGCATTCTCCCCCTGGGGACTCCCTCAAGATTGCATATTTACCAAGGAAGAGACTCTTAATGAAGATAAGGATTTAACATTAAAATTCGTCAGAGCCACATTAAAAGGGTGGAAATATGTTCTGACCAATCCCAAGGAAACCGTTTCTTTAATGTCTGACTATGACAAAATGAACTTGATGGATAAAGACCGTGAATTTCAATCATTGCGGGAGTTGGTGAAACATTTTTACAAGGATAATAAGGGACAGATGATGATTGGCTTTCTTTCCAGGGAAAGATTTAATGAAGTAAACAGTTTAATGGCTCAATATCAGCTTATCCCAAAACCCGTTGATGATAATTTACTTCCTCAGGGGTTCATGGATGAGATATATAAAACTAAACTGGAATAGTTTTTTGTCGATAATAGTACCAAATCAGGGACACAAGCCATATAAAAGATAGGATGCTTATTAAACGCCCGGCCCATTCAGCCATCGTTGTTTCATACTTTAAAATTACCAGCAAATCTTCACCAGCGGGTAATTTTATCTGGATAAGCCCTTTCTCATCTTGTAAAAGGGCAATCGTTTTCCCGTTGAGATAGCCTTTCCAACGGGGAAAATAACCCATTTTAACTTTTAGCATATCTCCTTGGTTTGCTTTATTAATTCTGATTTTAATAATATGCGTATCCCAATTATCAACTCCAGGAGGATTTTGTTTATTATTTGATTCAACCCAGGACGGTTGATATTCCTGAACATTAAATAGGCTATAGGAACCAATCGTCTTTTCCAGGCGGAATCTTGAAGAATTCTTAAAATAAACAAGAGCTTGAGGTTCTTTATCGGTAACAACGACAGTTGTCACATTATAGGCTCGGCAGACATTCCAGAAATATAGGTCATCCATTTTATTCCATTCAATACCCAGAAGGGATTTATTCTGTAAAGCATCAGCCTCCTGCTGAATGACCACAGGGGGAAGCTCTCCAAAGAAAAAGTAACTTGCTGTAGCATAAAAAGGTTCATTGACCGCGCCTATTATAGACCTTCCTGTAAATTCCGGAGTCAATGCCAGAACATGTGTATTGATGATATCCGAGTATCCCGGAATACCGGATCTTGAAGAGGTAAAGAGTATTCTTCCTCCCTCTTCATTTTTTAGGTATTCCCAAAGTTCATCCAGATTCAGAGCTATTCGAGTTTGCCTTATAAAACCAAATTTTCCATATCCCTTTAAATGAAAAGATGGCGCTAGAATAGTCATAAGGCCCGTCATTAATATCATAAACACTAGCAGGGAGATAATGACATACGAGTAATCTTTACCCGGATTTTTTATTATCTTTATCTTTTCCAATGCTTTATTGAGAGAAAAGTATATACCCAGCCCTGAAGAAAGCATGACTGAAAAATAAAAATCATCCTGTAATCGCCATGGGTCTATTGAATGGTACTTTATTAGCCCCATAAGAACAATTCTGACAAAAAATAAAAATGCTAACATTAATACGGGTGTTAATAATAATCCTGCCAAAATGGACTTTTGCCTGGCTGTATATTTCACATAGAGAAGTGAAATTCCTGTGAGGCAATAAACTCCAAGAAAAAACTTTTGAGTAAAATCACCTGATAGGGAATAGATTAAATCTTTAAATTTGGCACCTGCTGACCATACCTGCATTTTTGCCATATAGTCTGAGTGAATTATCAAAGGAACCCACCAGAACGCTGCCAGCCCCATTCCAATGGATACCAGGATAACTGCCCGCCTTAAATCTTTTCTGGGTTCTGCTAAACCAATACGGCACCAGGCAAATAATTGAGAGAACATCGCAATCAATGCAAGAAATAGATGGTAAGGATGCATTAAAATTAGCATCCCGATTAACAGGATGGTAAAAAGTTTAGGAGAGTTATTGGATGGATTATTCAGGGATTCTATATAAGTAAGTGTTATTAAAACAACCAACCCTAATGCAATTCTGGAGTTTAATAAACCAAAAACGACTCCAAATAAAGTTCCGCTGGCTCCCCCCGGATAAAGTAACAGAATAAGTCCAGATATTAACGCTGCCCATTTGGGAAAACCTGCCCGCTGAAGAAGAAAATATCCTGCTAACCCGGAAAGAAATAATGCTATTAAAATAACAATCTGATAGATGGCTCCGGTTGATAATATTCCTAAGGAAATTAAATATATGAAAATACCTATATAAACAAAACCCGGTGGATAGAATTGCAATTCAGGAATCCCGGCAAACCATCTGAAATTCCAATCAATGATACTGTGATATTGAGGAAGAGTCTCGGAAAGAGNNCATAATTCAACGTTGCATAATGGAACCCATGATCATCATATACAAAGGGTTCTGTTGTAAATAAATAATTAAAAGCGGCATAACCCGCCACCATGATTATCAGTAATGGAATCAGATTAAATATCCAGTCCTGAAAAGTCTTTTTCTGCTGGCGTCGAGAAGTCATGCCGCTCCTTAGTACTCTATTTTAATTGGATAAGATTGTCGCTAAATCATAATAATCTTTATCTAATGGCTTTTTGTTTTCCCAAGAATAAGGAATGGGATGTATCGTAATTTCGTTTTTCTCAATTCCCACCATTTTATCAGTTTCCCCGGAAAGAAGCAGTTCAACAGCGGCATGACCCAATCGGCTTGCTAAAATCCTATCATAAGCTTTTGGAGAGCCCCCTCTTTGTAAATGGCCTATGACCAGGTATCTGGATTCAAAACCGGTCATTTCCTGAATCTTCTGGGATACTTCTTCGGCTTTGCCCGCTCCCTCAGCCACAACAATAATATTACTCATTTTTCCTCGTGCTTTGCTTCTCATTAGTTTTTTTGCAATTTCTTCCAGTGGATATTTTATTTCGGGGGTAAGGATATATTCTACACCTCCTGCAAGCCCGGTGTAGAGAGCAAGATGTCCCGCATCTCTTCCCATTACCTCCACCACAAAGACACGGTCATAAGCTGTGGCGGTATCCCGTATTCTGTCAATGGCATCCAGAGCGGTAGTAACTGCTGTATAGAAACCAATAGTAAAATCAGTACCTGCTACATCATTATCAATGGTAGAGGGACAATTAATAACTGGGAAATCCCAGTCATGGGCAAGGTCATGGGCCCCACGGGAAGTGCCACTGCCACCGATAGTTACCAACCCATCAATCCCATATTGACGTAAATGTTCCACAGCCTCTCGTTGCCCATCTGGCGTCCTGAAAGCTTCAGACCGGGCACTTTTCAGAATAGTTCCTCCCCGGTTTAGAATTCCACTGACCGAAGATTGATCCATTCCCATGATCTGGCCTTTAATCAATCCTTCAAATCCACGAACAATTCCGGAGACTTCCAGTCCTTCTTGAATTGCAGTACGGACAACTGCCCGGATGGCAGCATTCATCCCCGGGGCATCGCCTCCACTGGTTAAAACTGCTATTCGTTTCATCGATATTCCTTCCTTAATAAAAAAACTTCCTGCCACAAATCATATTTGCAACAGGAAGTTTAGTATAACATTTTCAGGGGGGATTAGGTCAAACCTTTTACCCCTTATTCCCCGAGTTTATTCAAGTTACTTAACTTTAGCGGCTGTAGTTACCAGAAAACTGAAAACATCCACTTTCAAACTAGCGCCTCCGACAAGACCACCGTCGATATCCTCAATTTTCATAAGGTCTTCAACGTTCTTATCACTGACATTTCCGCCATATTGAATGCGAATCTGGCTGGCAACATTATCGCCATAATTCTTGGCCAGCAGTCCACGAATAAAAGTATGGACTTCTTCAGCTTGTTCTGATGTAGCCGGTGTTTTTCCGACACCAATGGCCCAAACAGGTTCATAGGCTATAGTAGTTTTGAGAAGTTCAGCTTCGCTCAGTCCTTCTAATCCTTTAATCACCTGTTCACCGATAATGGCTTCCTTCTTACCGGCTTCACGCTCTTCCCAAGTTTCCCCAACGCAGAGGATGGGAAGTAAACCATTATTAAGAGCTGCTTTGACTTTCTTATTGACGGTCTCATTGGTTTCTCCAAAGAGAGCACGACGTTCAGAATGTCCCAAAATCACATAGGTGCAACCACAATCCAGCAACATTTTGGCTGAAATTTGCCCCGTATAAGCACCGGATTCTTCCCAGTACATATCTTGAGCACCTAGTTTGATCTGGCTGCCTTTAATAATGTCACGAACGGTAGTCAGAGCCGTAAAGGTTGGGCAAAGAACCACATCACAGTCAGTTACATTGCCAATGCTTTTGACTATCCCCTCAGCCAGCTGAGCAGCTTCACTGGGGGTTTTATTCATTTTCCAGTTACCAGCAATAATTTTCTTTCGCATTTTACAATAATCCTCTGATTATTTAACAGTGTCCATATACTGAATCAGGTCAACGACTTTGTTGGAATAACCCCATTCGTTATCGTACCAAGAAATAACTTTCACGAAGTTGGCATTCAGCATGATACCGGCCTTAGCATCAAAGATGGAAGTGCGGGCATCACCAATGAAATCTGTTGAAACGACATCTTCTTCAGTATATCCGAGGATTCCTTTGAGTTCGCCTTCAGCAGCAGCCTTCATGGCAGCTTTGATGGCAGCATAATCAGTCCCTTTGTCCAGACGGACAGTTAAGTCAACAACGGAAACATCCGCGGTAGGTACACGCAAAGACATACCCGTCAGTTTTCCATTTAATTCAGGAATGACTTTACCAACAGCTTTGGCAGCACCCGTGGAGCTGGGGATGATATTGTTCAGGATAGAACGGCCGCCGCGCCAGTCTTTTTTGGAAGGAGCATCTACTGTTTTCTGGGTGTTGGTCGCAGCATGGACAGTGGTCATCAATCCTTCGACAATACCGAAATTGTCATGGAGAACTTTGACAATCGGCGCTAAGCAGTTTGTGGTGCAGGAAGCATTAGAAACAATGCTCATATCCTGTTTGTAGCTCTTGTTGTTGACACCCATGACGAACATCGGAGCATCAGCAGAAGGAGCAGAAATAATCACTTTTTTGGCTCCACCCTGAAGATGGGCAGAAGCTTTTTCAATGGTTGTAAAAACACCGGTTGATTCAACAACATAATCAGCGCCGCATTCTTTCCAGGGAATTTCAGCCGGATTCATGCAGCCATAGAAAGCAACTTTTTTACCGTTAACAACGAATTCGCTGTCGCCACCTTCAATGGTCCCTTTGAACTGGCCATGAACGGTATCATATTTAAGCATGTACTTCATATAGTTAATATCGATGAAAGGATCATTGACACCAACCACTTCAATGTTAGGGTTATTCTGGGCGGCACGGAAAACTAACCGGCCGATACGTCCAAACCCATTAATACCAACTTTAATTGCCATAGTTCTTCTCCTCTTAGAGATAAAAATAATCCCAACATGGGTGGGAATTTTTGACGGAAATTAAACCTGTGCGGTTTATATAATTTATCTTAACTCGACTAGTATTGTCAATTTAGAACCCTTGATTCCCTGATAAGAACGACTCCTAAAACATGAAATAATATATTTTTGTCATAGAACTCATTAACACTTAAATGTAAAAGTGCAGTGTCATGATAGGTTTTTCAAGAAAGATTAATCAGGAAGATTGCTTAAGTAAAATATTAGTTAATTGATTTTATTTATGTTAGCTTTTTGACAGCTGTCAAAATAAGGCTTTCAGAGGTACCTTGGGTAAAGATTCTTCCCCTATGGGAGGTATTCCATTATTCGCTTTTTCCCCATAGGTTCTATATCCATGGCGACTGCATACTTAGCGCCACATTGGCTGCCACGGATGACTGCCAGGGATTTATAATAGTCTTTATAGGGAAATTTGCTGACACCACCGGCAAAAAGTGCATATTGAGAAGTGGCTTCGAGCCATTCCTCAAACACTTCGGTTACATCCACATAAACATACGGCTGAAAATCATAGGGATCTTCCCAGTTTTCAGCATAATAAATACCCTTGACCCCATGGGCAGGTAAGGACCTTTTAATCCCGGGAATTGCCGCATAAAAGATGGCATCCACCACATTCAAATGAGTATTAGCATGATCCTTATGGATACTGTTTTTCCAATGGGTAATAATAGTTGTAGGTTTGAGTTCACGTATAATATCAGCAATCTGATATTTCACTTCATCTGAGACAGGAAGCTCACCATCTTTATAAGGAAGAAATAAAGCATCCCCTCCCAAGGCTTTGGCTGCTGTTGTGGCTTCTTTCATCTTTTGTTCAGTATATTCTTCAGGGCTCATCACAGGATGCCCCTTTTCACCCGGAGTTAGATGTAACAGGGTTATTTTATCCCCTTTTTTAGCCTGTTTCAAAAGAACAGCGCCACAGGTAAATTCCATATCTCCACAATGTCCACCAATAGCTAAAATATGTCCCATTTCTTATCTCCTGAACAAATGAAATCTATAGGATTAATAAATCAGTTCTTTTTTCATAACTACAAAACGTCTGGATTCTCTGAATCCAACTT
>DIVR01000014.1 GCA_002428325.1 bacterium UBP4_UBA6127 | reverse complement strand
AGTCCCATTGCAGGTCAGGTCCATTGCTGGCAATATACCATTGGCCATAGAATTGGAATTCTCTGGCATCAGACGCATAACGGGTATATTTCAAGGGTTCTCCCCATTGGGTAGGGGAAAAAATATCATTGGGAATATCCGGTATATAGGCAACAGGGCTGGTCAGGATTGAGGGAACCACAAAAGGCCAGCTCCCCAGAGAGTATTCACCCGCTAGCGGATATTCGTTATGGTCTGATTTATAGGCTTCCAGGGCATTCGCAATATTTCGGATATCCTTTTTCACCCCGGAGACTTTGGAATAAATCATACCCCTCTGAATCCCCATGATAGCCAGGATTATCAATATCACACATAACAAAGCCAATATCATGACTTCTAAATATGTTACTCCTTGATTTTTAATTGATATTCTCGTTTTCTGATTAAAGTATGGCATACACAGGAATAGTAACAACAGGTTGGTCCTTGCGATCAGTATATACTTTAATCTCTCCTGATACTTTTTTTACTTCGTCAGTATCTGCAATAATTTCTAGATGTATCCTATGTGTAGATTTTAATTTATTAATCTCAGTTCTTACTCGAATTGCGTTAGGATCCGTTGATAAAATAGAAACGATTTTAAATGGCCTATTCGATTCTGATGATATTACAATATTATCCTCCAATGGAATATCAGCTCCTTTGGATGTTAAAAATATTCCATTAGTTTTGGAATTAATATCTCCAGTGATTTTTGCAATAATTGGAACTGTAATATTTCTTCTTTCCTTAAGTGAAGTTGTTATTTGAATCTCAGATTGATATTTTTCTTCTACTGTATTGGGTCTCATAATTAGTTCGACCCTATACATTTTGTTATTAATCTTTATAATTGACACATGCAGATTTGTATCTGATGATGCTACTTGTTCAATTATTACAGGTTCATCTCTTTTAATATAGATATCAATTTTCCTTTTTTCTATACTTTTATTTTTAACCCTACCAAAATCAATTTTATTAGGACTAATGAGTATAGATGGTTTAATAATACCTTTAATTTTTATAACCTTAGTGTCATTAATTGGATCATTTGATATTATCGTTACTTTTTTTTCAACAGGTCCTTCTCCTTTCCCAGTATTATATTGCAAATTAACATTCCCAATTTTACCTGGTTTCAGTTCACAAAAATCACTTTTCACTACAGTACAACCACAATCTGGTATTACATTATTTATTTTAAGTAATTTGTTTCCACGGTTAGCTACTTTTATTGATAGTTTTAATGTTTGATCTTGATCAGCCGTTCCAAAATTAATCTGTTCACATGATAACTTTATTTGGGGATATGTTTTTCTATAGTGGTAGAAAATAATAGTAGCAAAAACTAATAGAACTATAATAAGCGTAGATATTTTAATTTTCATTTAACTATTCCTTATTTTTCCATAACCCCATGTAATTAATAATACTGTTAGCAATACTACTAATGTTTTTAGGATTATCATAAAATAGTTTCTATTGGGGAGTTCCTTATTTTTATTTTGCATGGTAGTATCAAATTTGAATGTTTCTAAATAATTATTTCTGTCAATATACTTTTGAACTAATTCTTCATCTTTCTTATCACCGGATTCTTCTAAGTTATAATCTATAGAGGGATTGAATCTTTCATCAATAACAAATGTTTTACCTTTTAGAATATTCATCTGTCCATATACATCTAGATGCGGTAAATCAAACTCGACCTCCTGGACCTTCATCTGATAAATATCTTTTTTATTCTTTTCTCTCAATTCTTCAATGGTTATCGTATTGGGATAATTAATTCCTTTATATGTTTGATAATCAGAAAAGAATATAGTTCTGTTATTTATGTTTGATTTCCATAATTCAATTTTTTCCCAATTATTAGTTGTTGAATTCAAGAATATAACTATTTGCTCTGCATCATAAATTACACTCTTTAATGAATCATTCACTGGAACTGATATTATTCTATATTGACCCAAAGTATCTTCACTGAATACCGCATCAGATGAATCGAGGAACTGATCATAAAATCCGCCTAACCATCTTATATAAAGACTGTCATAATAATAGGTATTATGGGGATATAATACTCTCCGTTTTAAAGTATTAAACTCAATCGCAAGACTTTCCTTGATTTTCCTGTCAAAATCATAAAAGATATTTACTGGATCTTTAGAATATTCTTTCATGACAATTTGATCTTTATTAAAATACATTTCAACAGGAAATCTTAAAGTCCCCCCCTTTATATAACTATTGACAGTTTTATCTATCTCTTTTTTGCCTTTTTCGTCGTATTTTCCTTCATTTTTATATTCCGTTATTAATCGTTCTCTAATCGATTCCGCTTGCCTCATGGGTATTCCTGGAATGATATGCTCAACAGAATATTTAATCCTTCCATTCATACAATAATCATTAAATCTATATTTCATATCACTACCATAAGAATCTAGATAAAACAAAAACAAGAAAGAAATAATTAATATATTAAAATAACTTTTATTCATCTATAGATTTCCTTTTTAATAGATGACTTCAATCAAGATAGATATCTCTTGATTGAAGTCATCTTAAAGAGTATTACGAGCATCTTACATACTCATACAGATGTTTGTTACCATCTGGATCAGCACCTTCGTCCTCACATACAGCGCCTTGACAATAATCCTTTGTATAAGTATGGATACAAGTTCCATCGTGACAATAATCAGCCCAGACGAACTTAGGAGTTCCATCGGTACATGATGCAAATGGATTCAGAGTAGTTTTACAAAGCCATGAATTTTTCTCTCTCCAATACCAACACGTATATCCTGGATTTGAGCAAGCATAATATGCAGGATATTCTCCTGATGATGAATCACAATATTTGAAATAACTAAAAGCTGTACAACTTAATACAACATAAAACAATAAAGTCATAACAGATTTTCTATTTATTTTCATATTCATCACCTCCATTCAGGTCTAATTTTAATATTTATCAATATATTAACCAGATAACCTCTTATTCATAGTTCTTATGTACTAGAAGAATATTTCATTTGTTTTATTATTAGGGCTTTCTTTTTCCTATAAAACAGCTTTACTCCATAAGTGAAGCCCCCTCAATCTTATGGGGTATCCGGTCGCCCAGCCATAAGAAAGGGAAGTGTTTGTTACCAAAATAAAGTCCATTTCCTTAATCTCTAGTTTCATTTTACCTTTATAAAATCACTGTCAGTATGGTATAGGAAAGAGCCAATCATGATATTTCTTTTTTCATCCCCTGCCTTCATGAAGGATTTGATTAAATAAAACTGAGACTTTTCTTTCAGATAAGTTCCCTCAGGAGCTAAGGAATAGGCCCTACCGAATTCTGTGGTGGCCCGGGTATAATTTCCTGCATTCAGGGCATCTATCCCCGATTGTAGAGAATCTTCCAATACACCCGAATATCCCATAACAGGAAACATCAATAGAATTACAAAAAATAAATATTTTCTAAAGAGGGCTTTGGTTTTGGGTTGGGCTAGAACTATTGAACTTGGCATTTCTCTTTAGCTCCTATTCATATAATCAATCTTATTATGTTATGGCAAATAAGCAATTAGAATGCATTCTATTATTATTCAAAACACTTGTCAATAGTTTTACAAAAATATTTATGTTTTTTTAACTGTTTTGTCAAGTTTGCTGTATATGTATATTTCAGCATAGAGATATCCCTCCCACTTGATTCAAGAATCAAATAATCAAACATTGGAGGGGAAAATCCCAAAGCAAAAGAACCACTCAGATGTCAGTGAGTATCGCAAGAAATATTTATTCATCCTTTGGAAGCTGGTTGCATAATGTAACTTCCTTCTGCTTCATCTCAAGAAGGATTCTTCTTAGAAAAGAATATCATCCCGGTTTCAAGTCCTTATGTAACTTATCCCTCTGGTTCATAGAAATAAGTTGGTTCACTAAAAATTAAGGGAAACCATCCATAGAAATGTTTTATTATCATTTTCCTCTGGGGTTGTTATCAGATAAAGGTACGGATATGCCATAAAAGATAAGGAATACAGGTTATGCCATTTTGACAATATCTGTCTTTTGACAGCTGTCAAAAACTTAATAGCCTTCCCATTTTTGAAGTGATATTTGGACAAATACCCCGGTTATTCATCAATCAAACCCAGGATTCTACCTTTTTGTTCACAGGCTGTGGATAACTTGTGAACAGTATGGGTATAAGGCTGGGAATAAGAGGAATAAACTGTGGATTCTACTGGGGATAATAAAAGCCAAAATGGCATCCTCTTTCATCCTCAATGCCAATATGAACCAGTAGGTATGGCAAAAAGACAGGGTTTCCTGTTGAGATAGGAGAGGATACGGAAGGGAAGATGTTCAGGCTGCCCGACTCTCTTTGACAACTGTCAAAGAATATATAACATCTATATTATCAATAGTATCTACGATTAAAGCCTGATGAAACTCATCCATCAGTATTCAGGGAGCTTCCTTTTCAGGGTACTAAAAAAGGGAATGCCTCGATAAGGCATCCCCCTTCAGATTGGGTATTTAGAATTTTTCAAGAAAGACTAGAGGAATAACAGTTTTATCACATACCAGGTCAATGCGGACATGATGGCAGAAGCCGGAATGGTTAACACCCAGGCCATCACAATTCTCCGGGCCACACCCCAACGAACAGCGCTGAGCCTGTGAATAGTCCCCACCCCGATAATGGAACCCGTTATGGTATGGGTGGTACTGACCGGGGCACCTAAGGCAGTTGCGATAAAAATACTTAAGGCTCCCCCTGTTTCGGCGCAGAACCCATGGACGGGTTTTAGCTTAGTAACCTTCTGGCCCAGGGTTTTAATGACATGCCACCCCCCCGCCAAAGTTCCCATGGCAATCACAAAGAAACAGGCAATGACAACCCAGATGGGGAAGGTTTTTTCGGTTAATTCGAGCCCGGCATAAGGAGAACCGGCTGTCGTAAACAGTAAAATAGCAATAATCCCCATGGTTTTCTGGGCATCATTGGCTCCATGACTCAATGAATAGGATGCGGCTGACACTAATTGCATATGCCGGAAATGCTTATCAATTTTCCGGGGCTGCATGTCTCGGCAGATCCAGAAGACAGCCACCATTAGAATCCACCCGAATAACATTCCTAACAGGGGAGAAAGCACAATAAAAATAAGAGTTTTGGTGATACCACTCATCACCAAGGCTCCGGTTCCGGCCTTGACAACCGCTACCCCAGAAAATCCTCCGACTAACGCATGGGAAATACTGATTGGCAGACCTGAATGGGTACAGATGGCAGACCAGATGACCGCACCCACCAGGGTGGCCAGAATGACATACGGATCGACTATCGAGGTATGGACAATCCCTTTCCCAATGGTGGTGGCAACATGCAATCCTAGAAAATGGTTTAAAACGGGGACATACCCCCCGGCAAAAGCTACAAAATTAAAAAATGCAGCCCAGATAACGGCCTGCCAGGGTTTTAATACCTGAGTCGAGACAACCGTCGCTATCGAATTGGCTGCATCATTCATCCCATTGTAAAAATCGAAAATCAAGGCAATGAGGATAATAATCAAAACTAAAGGCGTGGAGAATAAAAAATGAATCACTTCCATGAAAGCGTTATTCCTTTCCGGGGCTGTGGGCTCCGATTAAGCATTCTTCAACATGATGCCTTCAAGGGTATTGGCCACGTCTTCGCATTTATCCGTTGCCAGTTCCATGATTTCATAAATCTCTTTCCACTTTATGATGTCGATGGGGTCCGTCCGGTGTTCAAAAAGTAATCCCAGGATTTGCTGGGTAACGACATCGGCTTCATTTTCCAACCGGTTGATTTCAATACAATGGTCGGGAAGCCGGTGCAAGTCCTCAATTTTGGCCATCGCTCGGTTTATTTCTTCACAGGCCAGGACCAGGATTTTGGCCAGCCGGATTTGTTCTGGAGTGGATTGGGTGATTTTAAATATCTTCATCCGGCCAATAGTACCTTCAATCAAATCCAGGATATCATCCATCCGGGAAGCTAAATCCAGGATGTCTTCCCGGTCAAAAGGAGTTACAAAGGTCTGGTTTAATTTCCGGATAATATCATGGCAGAGAATATCCCCTTCATGTTCCATGGCCCGCATTACACTGGCATGTTCATCCGGGGTTTGGCTGTTGTAGTTCTCCAGAATATGCAGGAAGGTTTGGGATGCTTTCACCAGGTGTTCGGCCTGGGCCTGAAACATCGTGTAGAATTTCTCTTCTTTGGGAATTAGTTTCCATCCCATAGGGTGATTACTCCTTAGTAGATTTAGTTTTAAAGCCTGTGAACCCGTCTCCGGCCACAGTTCTATTATGTAAACACAGTTCTCTTTTATTAAATATTTCCATATAGGCTGATTTTTTCAAACACAGGTCGGGAATTCTATTTTATTGACCCTCAGACTCCCTGTCAAGGTAACAGGGTCATGTTTATGAGGTTACTTCCCCATTAAATCTCCCTTAATGAGACCAGATTCCCACTTTTATCGGTTTGATATTATTTCAGTTACCCTTCTTTTTTATCTCTTGTCCGAATTCCATCGGCAAGGGAGCCAGACCCAGGCTGTAACCATCAGGCTGGGTCCTGCTTCGAATCAGGGAGAGGACTTCAGCCAACCCAAACCAGGTTACCAGTGTCTAAAATTCATAGAATGAAAGGGAAAGGTTTTTAATCCCATAAAAAATATGAAACCCAGTATTGAAAATAGTATCCCAACCACTCCCAGGATAAGTCCTGCCATGGCATAGGAATATCCCTTCTGAGAAGATTGCCCGTTACGAATCTGGATTATTTCCACAATCCCCAAAATAATGGGAAGAATGGCAGGGACACAGCAGCATAACAGGCTGAGAATGCCCGTAATCAGGGTCGCTATAGCCAGCCCTGAGGGTTTATCAAGGGGGGAAGCATAAGAGGGAGGCGGGGCTTGATAGCCTGAAACCGGAGGCGGAGAGAGAAGTTCCGGCTCTGGAGAAGAGGCTGGGGGAGGTTGGGGACTTCTAAAAGATTTTAAATCATAGGATTTTCCACATTGAGGGCAGATTCCCTCATCTTGAATCAGGTTATAACCGCAATAAGGACAGAACATCCCCTTTATCCTCCTCTGATAGTTATTACTTTCACTCTTCAATTCTTATTTTTGTCTTGATCCGAATTGGTTCTGGACAGAAACCAGGTTAAAAAGATAATCATTAAATCAAGAAGTCCAAAGAGAACCAGGGATTCCTTGAAACACTCTTTAAATGTCTTAGGGTCCTTCATTTTTCCACTGAACCTCCCCACTCAACCCAATCTGATTCCTGGGAAAAATAACTCCAGATTTATTACTTAGCTGATTCTTTCTTCTGGTTGGGATCCTTCTCAACAATGACCAGGGACTGTTCAGCCCCCAGGGTAAAGGATTCCTGGACAGTGCCGGTTACCTTGATGGTTTCACCCTTCTTAGGAAGTATCCGGGTGGTAACTACGGTAATTTCCCCGGTATTATCTTTCAGTTTGAAATTTTTGAGAATCAGGAAGGAATAAGTATCGGTTACTTCCCCTTGAACGGTCACTTCTTTTCCATCATAATCCCTGGGATGGTCCAGTATCTTCCCGATTTTAGTGGTTCCCAGGGAACAGGCCGCCAGAAAAAGGCCTAATCCCGCCAATAGAATCAAATATAATCCCAACCCCCGATTGATTTTCATTGGTATGATCTCCCTCATTATTTATAGGTTCCAGATGATTCTCATAGTACGATAAATTCAGGGGTTCTGTCTATTGAGATTGGATAGTTTTAAACATCGCTTTTGAAACCAGCCAGGGTGTTTTCTCTCCTCTATGGGGAAGAGACTGGATTTTCCCTGATTCAATAAGAGATTCCAGGGAAAGAGAGAGCCTTTCTTTTTCCCAACCCAGGGTCCGCTGGATTTCCTTTTCCGTGAGGGCACCGGCAGTATCTAATAAAGTCAGCAGGATTCTTTCCCGTGCCTCCGAGACTGTCAAAACCTCGGCTGATTTCAGGATTTGGGGAGGCGCCCATCGGGAAAATAAATCTACCACTCTCATCCCCCAGCTTTTATCTATCAGCCCGGATACAGCTATCTTATACTTACCCTGCAATTCCTGAAGGGCAGTATGGAATTTCCGGGTACCTTCCTTGGTATGAGGGAAGATAGCTCGGCGGAGGTCCGCTACATTTTGAGGGCCATTCTGGTAAAGATAATCGGCAATATCATAGGCTGGCCGAGTCATTTTCCCATAATCAAACTCTTCTTCATAGACTTCCACCCCGCCGGATTCATAATAGAGTCTCAGAAAACAAGGCAGCATTTCCAAAGATAACAGGGTCGCTTTTTTTCGCATAGCCCGGCTGTTGTAACACAGTTTCCGGGACTGCAGGGTATCTTTCCAACTCCACCAGTCCCATTCCTTAGACAAGGCCGATAAGGATAGTTTTGGCAGGGGGATATCATTACAGGCAAATAACAGGCAAAAACCAACCTCATTCAGGAATTTGACGGCATCTTTTTCGTTACGAAGCTGACTTGAAGGAACCATTCGCCACTTCTTCTGGCGGTAGGCATTTATATCGCTGGAGTTAAGGATAATTTTCGGCATGATTCATTTTACAACTATCTTCGGCGGGATTCACAGGCCCATAACCGTTTCCATTTATCCTCCACATAAGGAATCAGGCTGAGGCTTTCCGGCAGATGCAGAAAAGATTCATCCAATCCGAAGAATCGAATACGATCGAGGGCATCCGCATCCCGGATAATCTGGAGAGATAAATAAAGGTTCCGGGCTTGGGCTTCCCTCCATACCTCCGAATTGACTTCAAAATGGGCTCGGGCCAGAAAACAGATATTGTCTATTTGGCCGGGTTTCCAGGAAATATCCTGAAGGGGCAGAAACTCCCTTAAAAACCTCTCACTGCGGGCAGAATGATGCAGATTCTCCCAAGTTCCGGATTTAGGGATACGCCGGCCCGTATCATGCAGGTAAGCTGCCAATAATGTCGTTTCCAGGGGAAAACCATCCGGCAGAGCTCCCCTTTTTAATTCAATCAGCTGTTTGGCATTATCATAGACCGATAACCAATGGGAATACCCATGATGCCCCAGCCGGAACCGGGGATGATCCGAAAAATATGAGAGAATGTCCGATTCAAGAGCTTCGTACCCTCTTAAATCAAAAGGAATGATCTCTTCCACAGTCCTTTTCCTCATGAAATGGATGACTCGTTTACTGACAACTGATAGTATCATACCTGCTTACCATCCTTCCAAATCCCCTTGGCAGAACGATACCCCCCGGTGCTTTTTCCTCAGGTTATAAGTATATTATGTGCCTGTCTGCATCCAGTGTCAAATATTTATTCAGGACTTATTATTAAAGGAAGGCAAATCGGTGCCCCGGAAGGCAAACCAGAGAGTTCCCAGGATACCGAAACCAAAAGCGGTGAGAAAATTCAGCCGGGGAGAGTAAGTCCAGAGAAAAGCGCCGCCCATAGCCGCAAAAGAAACAATCACATCTCTGAGGAGGTAATAGAGCCCAAACATGGCCGCCTTCCGGTTTTCAGGGGCCAAATCCATAATCAGGGCTTTCCGGGTCGGTTCGCCAAATTCTTTCAGTCCCCGGACAATAAAAGCTAACACCAGCAACCAGAAAGATTGGCAATACATAAGAACCAGGGGAAAAATGGTGAAGTTAATAAAGGTCAGGACCACAAAAGGCTTTTTCCCGGATTGATCAGCCCAGTAAGCTACCGGAATATAACAGAGGACTGCCACGACCATTTCGACAGCTGTCAAAAGCCCAAATTGAAAGGCACTGACAGGATGAGTAATGGTTTTCATGGCCCAGACTACCACAAAAGCATAAGGAATTTGTTCACAAAATCGAATCAGGATATCGGAAACCAGCAAATTTTTCAAAGCAGGGCTCATCTCCCGAATCAAGACCAGGGGGTTTTTTTCTGCCTGCCCATTGGGTTTGTCGGTTTCGTCTTCCAATAATCTCTGTTGAAAAAACATGGCAATCAAGGTCATGAGGATCGCAAAGATAAAGGAATATCGGACGCCCTGAGTCTCCCCCCAAATCCCGATGAAAAGCCCCCCGATGACGGGACCTAAAGCCATAGGTATCCGGCGCACAATCGAATGCAGAGAGACCCCCATCACCCTTTTTTGTTTGGGAAGGACTTGCGCCACCACGCTCATAGTAGCAGGCAGCGAGATGGCCGACCAGGAAATAAACAGAACCGCCCCGGCCAGGACAGCCCCCCAGTGGGGAAATACCACCACAATACCAAATCCCAGAATGGCCATGGTGTTAAATATTAATAAGGCCTTCTTGGTGCCAAATTTGTCAGAAAGATACCCGCCGGGAAATGAATAAAGAGCCGACAAGAGGTTATCCATGGCATTTAGAAGCCCAATGGTCAGGGCTCCTCCACCCAAAGCCAGCAGATAGATAGGGAGGAATCTTTCGGCCATCCGCTCACCCATTTCCACCAGGATGACCATACTTAAAATCCCCACCATACTGCGGCGAAGGCCTAAAAACTCTATCATCTTTTCTTTTTGTTTCATCTGGTTGTAACTCTAGCCTTGTTCATAAAGCTTCACCCTGTTCATTTAGATCATAATAAACCTTATTCCTACCAGGGTAATAATTCAACAGTTGAAATTAACGGCAGGCAACCCAGGTTTGACATATTTCCTGTAATGGGATTATGATGATTTTAATTTATGCAGGAGGGACTATTGAATGAATCACTTAATGAAAGCAAGAGTATCCATAATATCTTTTCTTTTTATTCTTTTTTCAATGGTTGGAGTTACTGCCATAGCAGGGTCAGGAATCATTAAAACTGAAACCACCCCCACTTCAATATGGCCTTATTATACTCTTTACAATGAGAGTTCTACCTATTCTGTATCAACCTATGCCATCGGCCTATGGCATCATGTACCTTCCGGTGAGAATTACACAATCCATTGGGATACAGTAGCGGGGTATATCACCCCGGGAGACAGCACCGCCTTCCTGGCTGAAAGCAGTACCCTGATATTTTATGGTAACTATTACCCGGCAGGGTCTCCTTCTGCTCCGACTCAACTGCAAACTACCACATTGTCTTATGCCAAAATCCAGCTCTCTTGGCAGGATAACGCGGATAATGAGACAGGGTTTTCTGTGGAACGGAAAACAGGCCCTTTGGGGTCCTTCAGCGAAATAACCCAATTGGGTAGCAACTCTGCCTCTTATCTGGATACAGGATTAACACCTGATACTGAATATACCTATCGGGTCAGGGCTTATAATGCATCAGGCAACTCTGATTATACCAACCTGTCAGCCGCCACCACCCAGCCCGGATTCACTCAACCGCCGGTGGCTGGATTTACCAGTTCAGTAACCACTCTGTTTTCCAGAATGCGGGTTGAGTTTTATGATACCTCCCAATACGGAGATTCCTTTGAATGGGTTTTCTCCAATGTCTATCATTTCTATGTCAGAGAGACCTCATATGCCCCGCTGGCTGAAGATACCGGCCTTTACTGGAATGTAAAACAAATTGTAACCAACAACCTGGGCGTTTCCACTGCCAGCATGGATTTACGGGTAGATACCAACCCGGACAATCTGAAGACCCAGTCGGTTTATGATGGCAGGCTGGGTTATTCAGTCAGCTGGAACGACCGTTCCAGTTTTGAACAGGGATTTGAATTATTCCGAAAAGAAGAGACGGATCCGCTTACCTTAGTCGCCAATATTCCCGCTAACACAACCACCTTTGTGGATTACGGCACAGATACGGTTCTGGGGCTGGACAGCACCCATCAATATGGGTATTTCCTCAGGGCCCTCTCCTCGGATACAGCATCCAATTATATCTTTTCAGCTTCTTACCCGGTGGCTAATTTCTATGCTTTCCCAACCACCAGCTATTCTAATTATGGCATTTTAAGTGTTCAGTTCACCAATGCATCCTTGAATGCCACCACTTACCGTTGGCGATTTGGCGATGGCGGAAGCAGCAGTTCATCTAATCCTCTTTTGCACCTTTATGTCTCCCCCACCTCCGCGGTGTTTTATTCGATACTGAGTTGTGGAAATCAACTGGGATTATGGAGTTCTGTTACAAAGGCGATTTTTGTAAACCTGCCGCCGGTCGATTTAAACGCTTTAAGGATTAGCGCTACCCAGGCTTCCCTGCAATGGAACAACCAAAATGCCAGGAATGACGGGTATGAGATATACCGGAAAACCGGAGCTGGGGATTATTCCCTCTGTACCACTGTGTCCGGAGAAATGACAGGATTTACAGATACAGGATTGGATCCCGAAAAGGAATATACCTACAAAGCCAGGGCGACGACTTATCAGGCCATCTCTGAATATACCAATGAATCTTCTGTTCCTACTAGCAATTCAGTCGATTCATGGCAATTATTCAGTGAATCCGGCCTATCAGAATTGCTTATTTCAGAAGCCATCTTGCCGGATAGATTTTCTTATCAATCCAAACAATACCTGATGACTCCATAACGATTCTTGTCTATTTTACCTGTCCGTAAAGGGTCGGGACATTATGCCCCGGCCCTTTTCATTCCCATCCTTATGCCTGACTCTACCCTCATAAAGAGATATAATGGAAAAGAAGAGAATCGTTATGGATGAAAAAGGAGCCATTACCTTAGATAATTGATGTAACCAGTTAAAGTTGATATCCATCTGAGGAGGAAGAAAATGCTATCTGCCATTGCCTTTGAAGTGTTCATTATTTTCCTGTTAATTTTGGCAAATGGAATCTTCTCTATGTCAGAGATGGCGGTGGTCTCTTCCCGAAAAGCCCGATTAAAGCAATGGGCCAAAGATGGAAATCTAAGGGCAAAACTGGCCCTGGAACTGGCAGAATCCCCTTCCCGTTTCCTCTCCACTATCCAAGTAGGCATCACCCTGATTGGAATTTTAGCCGGAGCTTTCGGCGGCATCACTATTGCCGAACAAATCGCCCTCCGGATAAACCAATATCCCTTTCTGGTCCCCTACAGTGAAACCATTGGAGTCAGTATCGTAGTGATCGGGATCACCCTGGTCTCCCTGCTGCTGGGAGAACTGGTTCCCAAACAGCTGGCGTTGCAAAATCCCGAGTGGATTGCCAGCACGATTGCCCGGCCCATGAATAGCCTGTCCAGAATGGTCTCTCCTCTTATCACTTTCCTGGGATATTCTACTGATTTGATTCTCCGGATACTGGGATTAAATCCTGAATCCCAGAAAGGGTCCGTCAGTGAAGAAGAAATCCAGTTGACTGTGGAAGAAGCGGTCAAAGAGGGTATTTTCCCTCCCCTGGGTCAGGAAATGGTGAATCGAATGCTTCGGCTGGGATACCAGAAAGTCAGCGCCCTGATGGTCCACCGTTCGGAGATTGTCTGGCTGGATATTGACGACCCTCCCTGGCGGCTCTTTCGAAAGATATACAAAAGCGGGCATATCCGATTCTTAGTCTGCCAGGGCAATATTGATAATATCCTCGGAGTCATTCATCTTCGGGATATCATGCGGGGTAATTTCAACCATGGGTCGGCAGAACTAAAACGTTTTTTGCAAAAACCCCTGTTGGTCCCTGAAAATTTACCGGCCATCCAGATGTTCGAACGGTTCAAGGAATCCCCTCTTCACTTTGCCATTATCCTGGACGAAGCCGGCAGTGTCCATGGGCTGGTAACCCTGAACAACCTCCTTAGAGCCTTGACGGGGGATTTGCTTCCCATTGAAGGGGAAACCTCTCCCCATGCGGCCAAACTTGAAAATGGCAGCTGGGAAATGGACGGGACTTTATCTATCGAAGAAATGAAATCACTCCTGCATCTGAAACATCTGCCCCATGAACCCCGGAAACAATATGAGACGCTGGGTGGATTTATCCTGGCTCAGCTGCAGAAAATCCCTGAACCTGGCATGGAAGTAATATGGGATGGATACAAATTCAAAGTCCTTTCCCTTAAAGGAAACCGCATCGATAAAGTAGCCGTTTCCCCATTATAAGCCAGACGACTCGGCTTATCCCCGTTTTAGATAACGGCCAAACTTGATACGCACCTTATCCAGGTAGATAAAATAGACCGGGGTGAAATAAAGAGTCAGCAGCTGGGAAACCATTAATCCCCCGACAACAGCCAATCCCAGAGGGCGGCGGGCTTCAGCGCCTGCTCCCAAACCCAGAGCAATCGGCAGTGTCCCCATTAATGCCGCCATGGTTGTCATCATGATGGGCCGGAATCTGACCATGCACCCCTGATATATGGCAGCCTCAGGTTCTTTCCCTTCCATCCTTTGGGCATCCAAGGCAAAATCAATCATCATAATGGCATTCTTTTTTACCAGGCCCACCAGCATGATAATCCCTACAAAAGCGTAAATATTCAAATCCACTTTAAACAACATCAAGGTTAATAAAGCTCCCAATGCCGCCGAAGGTAATCCCGATAAAATGGTGATAGGATGAACAAAACTCTCATACAATATCCCCAAAATCATATAAATGACCAGGACTGCCAACACCAGCAACCATCCCATCCCTTTCATGGAGGATTGGAAAGCCTGGGCGGTCCCCTGGAAATTCGTATTGATGGTTGATGGCAAGGTTTCGACAGAGACCTGATCAACGGCATCCAGAGCCTGGCTTAGGGATACGCCCGGTTTTAGGTTGAAGGAGATAGTCACCGAAGGCAATTGGCCTGAATGGTTGATGGATAAGGGACCCACCGATGGGGTAAGTTTGGCCACTGCATATAAAGGAATAAGCTTGCCATTATCTGATTTAACATAAAGGTCAGACAAAGCATCTGCATTCATCTGGTACTTGGGTTCAACTTCCATAATGACCGAATAATCATTATTGGGGGCATATATGCTCGATATCTGCCTGGAACCATAAGTGTAATACAACGTCTCTTCAATTTGCCGGGCGCTGACCCCAAGAAAAGCAGCCTTATCCCGGTCAATATCAATCGTCAGCTGGGGATTCTTGATTTGGAGATTACTGTTGACATCCTGAATCTCCGAAAGATTTTTCATCTTCAGTTCCAAAAGGCTTGCATATTGATATAGCTCATCGGTATCCGGGGATTGAAGGGTCAGTTGATAAAGACTGTTGCTGGACCTCCCCCCCAGATTGATGGAAGGTGGGTTTTGCAGATACACTTTAATTCCCGGAATTTTATCCAACTTAGGACGCAGCTCTTCAATCACTTCTTCCGGAGTTAGTTTACGGACCCCTTTGGGCTTAAGCCGAATGGAAAGATTCCCGGTATTGGAACTGCCTATCCGAGACATGAAAGCATCAATATTAGGATCTTGTTTTAATATATCCGTTACCTGCTTCTGATGCGCTTCCATCTGGGTATAAGATATCCCCTGAATAGCTTCGGTTCCTCCGTTGATTTGTCCAATATCCTGGCTGGGAATGAATCCCTTGGGAATGATCATAAACAAATAAGCAGTCACTCCCAACAATACAAAAGAAAAAAGCAATGTCTTTAAACGATGCCTCAAAACAGCCCGGAGGCTTATGGCATAGGCTTGAAGCAAAACTTGAAACCCTTTTTCAAACAGGTTATACATTTTCCCATGGGTTCGAGACTCTTCATGTTTTAAAAATCGGCTGCAAAGCATGGGAGTCAAAGTTAAAGAGACAAATCCTGAAACTAAAATCGCCGCCCCAATAGTCACCGCAAATTCCTGGAACAGCCGTCCAATGATTCCCCCCATGAATAATACCGGCAAAAAAACAGCGGCCAGAGACAAAGTCATGGAGAGAATGGTAAACCCGATTTCTTTGGAGCCATTCAGTGCCGCTTCCAAAGGCCCTTCCCCATGCTCCATGTGCCGGACAATATTCTCCAGCATAACAATGGCATCATCCACCACAAACCCTACTGATAAGGTCAACGCCATGAGAGATAAATTATCCAGGTTGTAGTTCAAGGCATACATGACGGCAAAGGTCCCGCAAATCGACATCGGTAAAGCAAGACTGGGAATAATGGTGGCCGAGAGATTTTTAAGGAATAAAAAGATAACCAAAACTACCAGGCAGATTGTCAGCAACAGGGTGAATTTAACATCATGGACCGAATCACTGATTGACTCTGAACGGTCATATAACACTTCCAGATTAACGGAAGCTGGCAGCTGGCTCTGGAAAGAAGGCATCAGTTCCCTGATTGATTTAACCACTTCCACCGTATTCGTGCCCGGCTGCTTCTGTACCGCCAGGATAATTGCTCGTTCATCCACCAGCCAAGCCGCTGACTTATCATTCTCAACACTGTCATACACTTTGCCGACTTGTTCCAGGCGGACTGGAGCCCCATTTTGATAGGCGACAATCAAGGGCCGGTAATCCTGGGCTTTCATCAGCTGCCCTTTAGTATCCAGCGTAATGGTTTTATCAGTACCGTTCAGCACTCCGGAAGGCAGGCTGACATTATGGTTATTTACCGATTTGGCAATCTCATCAATGGTGATTCCCTTACTGGCAAGCGAAAGAGGATCGACCATCACCCGCACTGCATATTTTTGGGACCCATAGACAGAAACCTGAGCGACTCCATTAACCATGGATATCCGCTGAGCCATCATGGTTTCGGCATATTCATCCAACTGGTAAAGGCTCATTTGAGGAGCCGTCAAGGTCAATAAAATAACCGGGGATGCTGAAGGGTCCACCTTTCGATAAGAGGGAGGAGAGACCATATCCGAAGGTAGCTGCCTCTGGGTTTTGGAAATAGCGGCTTGGACATCCTGAGCGGCCGCATCAATATCCCGATTCAGGTTGAACTGAAGAGTAATCTGGGTAGCTCCCTGAGAATTCACGGAATTCATACTATCCAGTCCGGCAATGGTTGAGAATGCTTTTTCCAGGGGAGTCGCCACTGAAGAAGCCATGGTTTCCGGGCTGGCTCCTGACAAATTAGCGGATACCTGAATGGTCGGAAAATCCACATTGGGAAGATCGCTGACCGGTAGTAATCGATACCCCATAATCCCGAAAATCAGGATACCCATCATTATCAAGGTAGTGGCAATCGGCCGTTTAATGAATATCTCGGAAAGATTCATGGATGCTTATTATCTCCTGGTTCCCGGCTGAATAATGGTAACCTTACTGTCCGGCAACAGCTTTAATTGCCCATCTGTTACCACTTCTTCATTTTCCTGGAGTCCCTGGGTAATGACAGATTCTTCACCTTCAGTCCGGTCAACAACCACGGGTCGGGACTCTACCGTCTGGTCAGCCTTGACCACATAAACATACTCACCCTGCTGCCCGACACAAACCGCCTTGGAAGGAACCAGGATTTGATTATTCTGGATAGCCAGTTCCAATACGATATGAACATATTGTCCTGGCCAGAGGCGATGTGCTTTATTCACAAAAGTTGCCTTCAGAGTAAGGGTTCCGGTTGTATTGTCAATGGAATGGTCAATAAAACTCAGCACCCCGGTTTCCGGTGTCTCCTCATCATCCAGATAAGCTTTGACCTGGAGAGATTTTGCTCCCATATATTTCCGTATTTGTTCTAATTCTTTTTCTGGTACACTGAAAGACACATAGATGGGACTAATCTGATTGATGGAAACCAGAGGGCGGTCATTGGCCTTAACAACATTTCCGGCATCCACAATCAGGCTCCCGGTACGCCCACTGATAGGCGATTTGATGATAGAGTAGCTTTGCTGCAGTTTGGAACTCTCCAGCTGTTCCCTGGCAACCCGAACCGATTCTTTCCCGGTCTGGATTTCTGCTTTATCTGATTCCAGAGTGGCTTCCAAACTCTCAACATTGGTCAGGAGGTCATCATATGCCTGCTGGGTAACGACTCCATGTTCCAGTAGATTTTTATATCGCTGGGTTTCTTTTTTGGCATTATTCAGCAGAGCCTGATCTTTCATAAGAGCGGCTTCGGCTTGCTTCACAGAGGTTTGTGCCTTGGATAAATTAGCTTCAGAAAGCCTTACATCGACATCATAGGGGCGGGAATCAATCCGAAACAGCAGGTCGCCCCGCCGGACATCCTGGCCTTCCTTGAAATAGATATGGGTTACGGTCCCCTGAGCCTGGCTGATGACAGAAACAATCGAATAAGCTTCTACTGTCCCGATTTCTTTTATGACTAAAGGAATATCTCTTTTAACCGACTTGGCAGTAGTTACCGCCACGGGTTTTCCTTTGGATTTTCCTTTATTGTTTTTGGATGAGCTGCAGCCCGACACCCAAACAGTTGTTAACAGCAATATCAATAAAACCATTAGCTTTTTCATATTCATTTAATCCTTTTGCCCGGGGAGTTCATCCAACCCCACTGCTTTTTTCAAATCAGCCATCGCCACCAGATAATTATTCACTGAATTTGCCAGGTTGCTTCGAGCTGTTCTCAGGGATAACTCCGCATCAGTGACATCCAAGGTTGTTCCCTGTCCATTTTCATAACTGTACTGAGCCATACTGAGAGATAATTCAGCCAGCTCCACAGCAGATTGATTAGTCTCCACCAGTTCTTTCTGCTTATCGATATCCAGGATAGCCTGCTCGATATCCGTCCGAGCCGCCAGGGTTTCTTTATTTAAATCATATTCAGCCTGTTCAATATATCCTCGGGAGACTTTTATCTGGCTTTCTGTCTTATTTCCATCCCATAAGGGAGTCGTGATTTTCAGATAAGCCGACCATTGATTAAAATTTCTGTCATTTTGGTCTTCGTACTTGGAATGCTCAATATTATATTTACCGCCAATAGAAACCATTGGGCTGTAAGAGGCCTTGTAATACTCCAGCTGATACTGATTTTGTTTGATTGTTAACTGTTTACTCAACAATCCGGGCCGATTTTTCCGGGCAGCTTCCCATAAGGCATCCACCTCCGGGTGGTATTCCTTAAATTCCAGCCGGCCCTCCATTTGAATTAAAGTGGAAGGCGGCATATTGAGTAACTGATTAAAACTATGCCTGGCTTTTTCCAATGCGGTCTGGGTAGTGATAAGGTCAGCGCGGCGGTTAGCCAAATCCACCCGGGACCGGGTTACATCAAACTTGGTATTGATACCCTGATTCAGCCGTAATTCTGCATTCTTAAGATGCTCTGCCGCTATCGATACCGCTTTTTCATTAACATCCACCAATTCTTGCTGAAGCAGGATATTGTAGAAAGCCACGGTTACATCATGTTCGACTGATTGCATAACCTCTTTCAGGGAGGTTTTCTGCAGCTCAATATTCACTTGGGAGACTTTAGCGGCATTGGGAGCCTTGCCAAAAGTCAAGATTGGCTGGCTGGCTTCCAGGTAGGTGTATAACTGGTCCGCATTGGACCCTGGATTCTGAGTCGCTCCGGTATTATACAAATGGTCATACTCGGATGTTAAATCCAGTTGAAAACGCCAATCCGCTAAGGTTCCTTCCAGCTGGGCTTCAGCCACCCTGATTTCAGACTGTTGCTTCTTGATATCCATATTATGTTCAATGGCAAAATCAACGGCCTGCTGCAGGGTTAGCTTCTCGAGAAGTTCTGTCGGATTTTGTGGGAAAACAGGGGAGAGAGCCAACACCAAAACAATGATAATCCCTGAATATAATCTAATTATCTTTTTTGCATCTATCAATTTTCTATTCCTCAATCCCATCTGGTGGGAAATGGCAATACTTCCACAGACCCTTAAATCTAAGGGAAAAATCAATCTAACCCCTGTTAATTTAGATATTAGACGTTAAAAGAAGCTTTTTTGTTCCAATATTTCAGCTTACCACCCAAACTTCAGAATTCCACCCATACAGCATGAATCTCATAGAATCCCTTATCAGCCTAAATAGCATGATTAAAATATACTACTACCTTTAGTTATTCGCTGATATGGGATTCAAATAAAAAAGGGGCTAATCCGCCAGGACTGCCCCTTTAAAATATGGGTAACCAGAGAGTTAAATTAGCAGTTCCCCATCTTTCATGACAATTTTGCCTGCCACAATGGTGGCAACAGCGCATCCTTCCAGTTCCATCCCGATAAAAGGAGTATTCTTGGAAGGCCCCTGCAGCCATTCTTTGGTAACCAGCACCTTTTTATGGGGGTCGATTACAGTAATATCCGCCACTTTCCCCGGAGCCAGGATTCCCCGGTCAATTCCCAGGATTCGGGCTGGATTCACTGTCAGTTTGGCAATGGCCTGTTCGATAGTCAGTATATTTTTATGGACCAGCTCAGTCATGGTTAAAGGAAGAATAGTCTGTAACCCGACAATGCCAAAGGGTGCCCGGTCATATTCCTGCTCTTTTTCAAACTCGGCATGGGGCGCATGGTCAGAGGCAATCACATCGATTGTCCCATCCTGCAACCCATCCAACAAGGCCTGACGGTCAGATTCCGACCGCAGGGGAGGATTCATTTTAGTATTGGAATCATAAGATTTTACGGCTTCATCGGTCAGGGTAAAATGATGGGGCATGACTTCACAGGTTATTTTCACATCCCGGCGTTTTCCCTGCCGAACCAAATCCACCGACCGCAGGGTGCTGATATGGGCCACATGATATTTAGCTCCGGTCATTTCGGATAACAGGATATCCCTGCCGACCATGACCGATTCCGCTGTATTGGGAATGCCTCGAAGCCCCAAGACTGTGGACCAGTAACCTTCATTCATGACCCCTTCACCGGCCAGGTTCTTATCTTCGGCATGCTGAATGACTGTCAGGTCAAAAGCCTTGGAATATTCCAAAGCTCGCCGCATGACTTCCGCATTCATGACAGAGACACCGTCATCAGAAACAGCCACAGCGCCGGCAGCCTTGAGGTCGCCGAATTCAGTCAGTTCTTCGCCCTGCATTTGTTTGGTGATTGCCGCTATCGGGAAGACATTGGCAGCCCCTTCTTCCCGGGCTTTTGCCAAAATCAGGGAGACCCCTGCCCGGTCATCGATTGGAGGATTGGTATTGGGCATGCAAGCCACCGAAGTAATTCCTCCCAGAGCCGCCGTCCGGGTTCCACTATAAACAGTCTCCTCATCTTCCCGGCCTGGTTCCCTTAGATGGACATGCATATCAATCAATCCCGGCGTCACATAACAACCTGAAGCATCCAGGATTTCGGCCTCAGGGGCAACAATTCCCTGCTCCATCCGGATAACCAGATTATCTTCCACCAGGATATCCATCATTTGGACGGTCTGACTCACCGGGTCCACATATTTTCCATTTTTAATTAATAAGGTTTTTGCCATAAGTTCTATCCATTGCTGTGATATTTTAATAAAGGTATCTTCCTATTCTTCCCTGCTGGAGGGGATACCTCTCTTTATCATTTAGGTTGTCAGATTAACCGGTAAATAAACCCGCTATCCCGGATACTCTTCCCGGAACAACCCATCTAATCAAGTCTCTTGATAATTGAATGGCCTCATTTGCCATTATTTATTCAGCGACAACATCCCCACGGCCGCCGCCCAACAGATAAAGGACAGCCATCCGGGTAGCCACCCCGTTGGTAACCTGTTCCTGGATATAGGATTGGGAACAATCCGCCACTTCAGGGGATATTTCCACGCCTCTGTTCATGGGGCCGGGATGCATGATCATGACATCTTTCCGGGCCCTTCGGAGCCGCTTACCATCCATTCCATACAGGGCATGGTATTCCCGGATGGAAGGGAACATGTTTTTCTTCTGCCTCTCCAACTGAAGCCGAAGGATATTAATGACATCCGCATCTTCCAGCACAGCATCCAGGCTATGGCTGACTTTGGCGCCCATCCTCTCAATATCGGGAGGTATCAGGGTGGGAGGCCCGACCACCGTAACATGGGCTCCCAGCTTGGTCAGTCCCCAGATATTGGAACGGGCGACTCGGCTGTGCCGAATATCTCCGACAATCAGGACATTCAATCCTTCTATTTTCTTTTTCACTTCCCACATGGTAAATAAATCCAGCAACCCCTGGGTAGGATGGGCATGTTGGCCATCCCCGGCATTGACAATGGTGGATTTGATTCGGGTGGAAAGGAACTGGGGGACTCCGGCGACCGCATGCCGGACCACCAGGAAATCTGTTTTCATGGCCTCAATGGTCTTGACGGTATCCAGCAAAGATTCCCCTTTGGTAACAGAAGACTGGGCAATGGCGATATTGACTACATCGGCAGATAACCGTTTGGCAGCCAATTCGAATGAGGTTCGGGTCCGGGTGCTGGCTTCAAAGAAAAGATTGACTACGGTACGTCCCCTGAGAGTGGGAACCTTTTTAACTGAACGTGTGAAGATTTCCTTAAAGGGCTTGGTGGTCTGGAGGATAAGTTCTATCTCCTCCCGATCCAGGTATTCCAGCCCCAGAAGATGTCGTGATTTTAATTCCATATTATTTATACCTGTCAGGGTTGGGTTTGTTCCAAAATAACTACTTCATCGACCGCATCGGCTTCTGTCAGTTTCACCTGAACCTGCTCGCTGGATGCTGTAGGGACTTTTTTCCCCACAAAATCCGCCTGAATCGGCAACTCCCGGTGGCCTCTGTCCACCAACACAGCCAGCTGGATGGATTTGGGCCGGCCAAAATCAAAGATGACATCCATGGCTGCCCGGATAGTCCTCCCGGTATAAAGCACATCATCTACCAGCAGGATATTTTTATCATCGATATCAAAAGGAAGTTCGGTATCCTTGACCACTGGCGAGTAATCCAGCCGGGACAGGTCATCCCGATATAAGGTAATATCCACCGCTCCCAGCGGGACTGAACTGCTATAGGCTTCATCCAGATTGATTTTCAACCGTTCCGCCAGATAGACGCCCCGGGTCCTTATCCCAACCAGCAACAGGTTTTGGGGATTGGGATGAATTTCCCGTATTTCATAAGTCATACGTTCCATTCGGCGGGCAATCTCCGCCTCATCCATAATTTTTCGTTTTAAATTCCAGGTCATAATTTTAGGTTTGATTCTTCTTAGGTGTGTTTTTGAAATCATAACCCAGAACCCGTTTTCATTCAATAAAATTGCATCCTGTTGATTAAAAAAAACTGTTGACAATCCCCCTGAAAAATCTGAAAATACTATTTGGGTGGATGAGTCTTCAATCAAACATCCTGGTCTTCCAGGAGGCGTGCATTTACTTGGGATTAAACCCGAATTTCCCTTTCCAGGGAGCGCAAAAACCCATAGACCTCCACCCACTCTTTTTTTATCCCTTTCCTCCCCCTTTTTTCTTTCTCGATTCCAGGAACCTTTCCGAGAATTATTTCGCCGCCTTTACAGCCCCCAAACGGACCCTTAACGGAGCAGGTCTGAGACACTCCGTCTCTTCTTCGTTACGAATTCTGAGACACTCATTGCTATTCTCGGAATAATTCCTATTTCTCCGGATAATTCAGGGGGTGGCTCATAAATATTAGACAGTTATATGGAATAAACTTCTTTTTTATGGAGAGTATCCGGCCAAAAGCTATATAATGAGACAATTTCAAAGGAAGGTTTGAGTATTTCCGGGGAATTATCATTTTGAAATTATTGTTAATTGGGTAATAGAACATTTAGCGAAGGGGATACCCTTGAAAAAATCCATAAAAGATAAGACCATCATTTTAACCGGTGCTACCGGGGGGATTGGGAAAGCCACCGCTCATGCCCTGGCAAAGGAAGGGGCCGTATTGATTCTTATCTCCCGTTCTCCGGATAAGCTGGGTCAATTGGCTGAAGAACTCAAAGGGGGATATGGTATCAAGACCCTCATCTGCCCCATGGATATCCGGGATGAAATGAGCTGTGAAAGAGCCGTGGGAGCTGTCATTGAGCAATATGGGAAAGTCGATATCCTCATTAATAATGCAGGGATCGGGCTTTTTAAATCAATTGAAGATACTTCCAAAGAAGAGATAGAAAAGGTCATTCAGACTAACTTGCTGGGTCCCCTTTATTTATGCCGGGCAGCGATACCCTTCATGAAACAGCAGGGATATGGGCATATCCTCAATATCTCCTCAGTGGCAGGCAGAAGAGCATTTCCACAATTAACCGCTTATTGCGCCTCCAAATACGGACTGATTGGTTTATCTGATTCACTGAGAGCCGAAATGTTGAAAGCAGGAATCCCCATCCGGGTTACTGTGATTAATCCCCCGGCGGTAGATACTGGATTTTTTGACCAGGCAGGATACACTACCTATCGGGAAGGCCATCCTTTAGTAAGATTAATACCCCCGGAGATTATTGCTGAGGCGATTGTGAAAGCCATCCAAAAACCAGGCACCTGGGAAATCACCCTGACCTTTCGGGCTAAAATACTAAATTTTCTCAACAAACTCTCCCCCCGGTTGATTGAATATTTAAATCGGAAAGCAGGCCAGGCGGTAAAGAAAAAGAAATCATCATGATCCATCAAAAATTGTTAAGAACTATCCTTCATTAACTCAAAAAAGGCCTCCACCACCGCCGGGTCAAAATGGGTTCCGGACTGCTCTTGAATGTGGGCCATGACCTTTTCATGAGTCCAAGCCTTCCGGTAAGGACGGTCAGAACTGAGAGCATCCCAAACATCAATCACCGCAAATATTCTGGCCGGCAGAGGTATCATCTCGCCCTTCAAACCCCTGGGATATCCTGTTCCATCCCATTTTTCATGATGGCAATAGGGGATTTCAATCGCTTCTTTCAAGTATTGTATCGGCGCCAGCATCTCAAAGGCAAAAACAGGATGCTTTTTCATGATGACCCATTCTTCATCATTCAGGGGTCCCGGTTTATGAAGAATCTGGTCTGGCACACCCATCTTACCAATATCATGCAGAAGGGCTCCCCTCCGGATACCCATCATCTTCTGGCCTTCAAATCCCATTCTCTCAGCCAATTGGACTGTCATCAGGGTTACTCTCTGGGTATGGCCTTCAGTCTCTTTATCTCTTAAATCCAGGGCCCGAGACCAGCCTTCCAGGGTCGATTCATATGCCATCATCAGTTCCAGCCGGGAACGCTCGATATTTTCAAAAAGGGAGGCACTATCAATGGCAATAGCGGTCTGGGTTGCCAGCGCATCCAGGAATTCCAGCCAGTTTGGATCGGGAGTAAAATCCTGCCGATGGAATAACTCCATGACTCCTTTCACCTGGCCCTTGGCAATCAAGGGAATCCCATGGTAACAATGAAATCCCTCCCGGCTAAAAGAAGGCGATTCCTTAAATACCTCAGGCCGCTGGTCCAAATCATAAACACTGACCAGATGCCGCTCCAAGGCAGCAATTCCCGCAAACCCATCACCAAACCGTAAACGAGTTCGCTTGAGACTGGCCGTTTGGAATCCTTCCCCTACCACAAACTCCAATCTTTGTATGGTGGGATTATATAAAAGGATATCTACCGCATCCACTTTCAACTGGCGTATAGTCTCCCGGACAATTAAGGATAAATTGACCTGCATGTCCACACTGCCGGTGATAGTCTGGTCGATTGTTCTTAGGGCTTTCATATGCTCCAGCTGAATTTCTAAATCTGTTTCAGCCTTCTGTAGTCGGGTGATATCCTGATTAACGACAATAGCCCCCATCTGTTCTCCCTGCAAATTTCGGATAGGCACAGACGAATTAATGATAGTTTTGATTTGCCCATCAAAAGCTTCAATTTTAATGATTTCCCCCAGAATACTTTTTCCACTGTTTATAGTTCGATACAAGGACCATTCTTCCTCTTTAATCTGCTCTCCTGTATCCGGCCACCATCCCTTAAAGTTTCCATACCCTTCTTTGCCGACATATCTATAGCCTCCCCAGATATCTATTCCTGCCTGATTGGCCAGAATCAAATTCCCTTCTTTATCAGCGAACCAAACACCCACCGGTAAGGTTTCCAGGACATTTCTCAACAGAGACTCATTATCATGAAGTTCATCCAGGATTATTCTCCGCTGGTCCTCTGTGCTAATGGCTGAAGCAAAAATACCTAACAGTTTTTCATCTTCCACATCGGGTTGAAAATCACGTCGAAAAAACAGGCAAAGAGTTCCAACATTCCTTTCATCTGCCTGGATAGCTTTACCATAATAGGTTTGAAAACCCTGTTTCTTAATATTGGGATCCAGAGCGGCATATTTAGAGTCGGCTAAGTGAGAAACTAATAAGGGAAAAGCCCCCTCCCCAGCCATCACATCGTGGCAGATCAATCCCTTCGTAGCAACTACCGGAATATAATCTTCAGGCATATTCCAATGGCTTAAGGTCCTTAATTCATCTCCCACCAACCTGTTATATACCACCATGTCCGCCTTAAAAACTTCACCACACAGATGGATAAGAGAATGAATATTTTCCAAAGGATTTGCTTGGAACTTCAGGAAGCATTCATTAATCTTTGTCCATCTATCCGCTGTTTTCTTCAAACTAGATATATCCTTAAAAACAGCTAGTAAATACATCTTATCGCCAATTATTACTCGGCTGCTGCTAATATCCAGTTCAGTTAAAACCCCCTCCGGCTTTATTGCTTCCCATTCAAAATGCAAGAATTCACCCTGGTAAACCCTTTTTATTAATTCTTTCATTTTCCCAATCGATTCAGATCCATCAATCTGTTGGGGAGGACAAATATCCATAGGTGTTTTCCCAATCAATTCCTCCCGGGTATACCCAAGAATCTGAGAACCTCGGGGGTTTACTTCCAGGAAATGCTCCCCTTCCAACAAAATGACTCCTTCCATGACATTTTCATAGATAGCCCGAAACCGGGCTTCCGATTCAAGTATTTTTTTCTCCGATTCTTTCCGTTCACTAATATCCCTGATAATCAACTGATAGAAGATTTCCCCTTCTTTGGTAAATTTACGCCCGCTGACCTCTACCGGGAAGGGACTCCCATTGGCTTTTATATGGGCTGTCTCATAAATAGCCGTATTTTCAGAGTCCATCAATTGAATGGCCTTTGAGATAGAATTCCGCAGTTCTTCAGGCCTCAAAGAGGCTGCATTCATCCCGACAAATGTGTCCCTGGAATATCCGTATATTTCCAGTGCTTTTTCATTGGCCTCCAGGATAAATAGATTCTCGTCCAGCAGAAGAATCATATCATTGGCATACCGGCTGAGTATTTCATATTTTTCCAACAACAACTCACGCTCTTTAACATCCTGATACTGATGCCGAAGCCAGTCTTCTTCCTGTTTTTTCAAAAACAGATAGACAATTCCAGCAGCTCCTACCAACATCAGGAAGACTATGATTAGGACGGTTATTCCAAGAGTCCGAATGGGGGCAAAATTTTCATTCCTATCCACTTTTGCCACCATACACCAGGATGTCCCTGGAATCTGGTCTATATAGGCAACGACATTGACCCCTCGATAGTCTTTCCCTTCAACAATTCCCTTCTCGCCATTGATAGCCCTGACAGCAGGCAAATCCATTATTTTCATCGGTATTTTTAAACGCAGCGCAGTGTTTTTGCGGTGCCTTAATTCATTCAGGAACAAAACATCGTTTCCTTCTTTGGTTATCAGAAGCGTTTCAGCCGTTTTACTGGGAGTCGGCCAACTTTGAATCAAGGGATAAAGAAATTGATTCGGGTCAATTCTTAATAGGATTGCGCCAGATGAAATCAGATTAGGTCCATCTTGTTTTACTAATGGGACAATTAGGTCTATATGGATTTTATTTATATTCCCATAATGAAAATTACCGAATACTACATGACCGGATGAGATGGATGAGAGAATACTACTAAAAATTTCGGGCCCTATACTCTTATCAAGAGTCCCACGTATTAATTGAATTTCACCCTTGCGGTCCAGTAATACTACTTCAGAATAACCATAATTCTTGATAAGAGAATCCATCCATCTGATGAGATCATTATGAACAACAGGAGAATGGGTTTCGAGATATTGGCTGTAAACTTTAGCAACAATGGAATTTTCCCGAATCACCTGGGCATCTCCAAGTCGTTCAGACCGCCAATTAAGGATTTGATTCTTTTTGAGGTTAGAAATAGCTTCCAGTTCATTTTCCTGGGAGATTCTTATCTGCCGGTTCAAAGAGGCATAGGAAACATACCCCACCACACAAATACCTATAGATAGAAAAATAAATACCCACAGGAGTATTCTTTTTGAATACCTCAACAGCATAGAAGGGTTTATCTTTGTGGCTGTCAGATACTGCCCCCTAGAAATAGAGTTAAGTCTACTCACTCATTTCTAATTCTATATCATAATTAAGATAAAGCCATTAATTTTAGCCAATGAAAGGTAAGGTAACTAACTAAAGGGCATTACCGGCAGCCCAACCGGAGGACCAGGCCCATTGGAAGTTATATCCCCCCAGCCAGCCGGTAACATCCAGGATTTCACCAATGGCATATACCCCCCGAGAGCATTGGGATTCCATAGTTTTTGAAGAGAATTCCCGGGTATTCAAGCCTCCCCGAGTCACTTCAGCTCGGACAAACCCTTCTGTTCCAGCCGGAATAAACTTCCATCGGTTCAGAGTCTCTCCTAAAGATCTCAATTGTTTATCTTTACAGTCACCAAGGGGTTTTGAAGAATGATACACCTCACACCACCGGCGGGCCAGCCTTTCCGGTAAATGTTGATTTAGAAGGGTTTTTAATTCCAGAGAAGGTTTTCGTTGTTTCTGCTCAATCAACCAGTCACCCATAGGATATTCAGGACAGAAATTTATCCAGAGAGGCTCTCCTTCTTTCCAATAAGAAGAAATTTGTAAGATAGCAGGACCGCTGAGTCCCTTATGAGTAAATAACAGGTTTTCCCTGAATATGGTTTTACCGACTTGGGCTTTCACTTCCAGAGAGACTCCAGCCATTCCATCAAATCGAGCTGAGTCTTCAGCTCCCCAAAGTAATGGGACCAGGGCTGGCCGGGGAGGAATAAGGGTATGTCCCAGTTCGGCAGCTATCTTATAACCCAGATCAGAGGCTCCGGATTTAGGGAGAGATAATCCCCCCGTCGCTAACACCAGAGAGGAAGAATGAAAAAGACCTTTATCTGTCTTGGTAATATAGAGATTATCTTCTTTGACTACCCGGGTAGGATGAACCTCCGTGAGAATTTCCACTCCGTATTGTCTTACCTCATGGAGCAGGCACTCCAGAAGGTCATCCGAAGACCGGTCACAAAACAGTTGTCCCAGTTTCTTTTCATGATAAGGGATCCCCCATTTTTCCATCTGTTTTATGAAGGTTTGGGGAGGGTATCTTTTTAAGGCAGAAATACAAAAGGATGGGTTGTCAGAAAGATAATGGGCAGGAGAAGCTCCAAGGTTGGTAAAATTGCATCGCCCCCCTCCGGAGATAAGGATTTTCTTCCCGGGCCGGGAATTATGTTCCAGAAGGATTACTTTCCGGCCTCTTTTTCCGGCTTCAATTCCACAAAACAGCCCGGCCGCTCCAGCACCCAAGATAATTACATCGCATTTTATTACGGTTTCTGCATCCATCAATTCATATCATATCATAGGGAATTCTTGCTTCCCTCTGAGAATGATAATTACCACCTACCATGCCATTCTGGCATGGTAGGCTTTAATTTTTGACAGCTGTCAAAAACTCTATAGACTGAAAATAAAAGAGTTATGATTTTGACGGCTGTCAAACCCATTTATCTATTTAAGAATGGTTCTCATCTATAGATTATCCAAAGGCCCTATAGCTCATATCAACCACAGAATCATTAAGTAATAATAATCAAGTGATTGTAAATAATTTAGCCATTTCCTGTTATGTTAGTGAAAACCAAGGCAAAGAGTAGACTGACAACCTACTTTAAGAAAACTGAGATTACGCCTAATTGGAATATTGTATTATGATAAATGGAACGCTATCAAAGGAAGAAGAATGACCAGTATTCAACCGAAACTTAATCTGGATGAATTAAGAAAATTAACCCGGAGTACATTAGCCAAATGGAATGTGCCGGGATGCGCTATTGGTATTATCCAGGATAATTCGGTATTACTGGCAGAGGGGTTTGGGTATCGTGATATCAAAAACAAACTGGATGTGACCCCTGACACTCTATTTCCGATTGCCTCCTGCACCAAGTCCTTTACCTCTTTTTCAGCAGGGCTGGCCGTGGATGAGGGACTGGTAGAGTGGGACATTCCTATTCAGGAGTATTATCCAGCTTTCAGGATGAAAGATCCCTGTTCCACCCTAAAAGTAACCCTGCGGGATTTACTGACTCATCGGACCGGGTTATCCAGACATGATGCGATGTGGTATCAGGCAGGATTATCCAGAGAAGAAATCGTCGCCCGGCTTTCTTATTTGGAACCTGCCAGGGATTTCAGGTCTTTATACCAGTATTCTAATTTGATGTATATGGTGGCCGGTTTTCTGGTAGGCCATCTGGCCCAATGCAGCTGGGAAGAATATATCCAAGCCAAGATACTCAACCCTCTGGGAATGAACCGGACCAATTTCACCTCCAAATCAATGCTTTCTTATGAAGACTATGCTGTAGCTTATGCTCAGGTCAAAGGAACTCTGTATCCGATTCCTTATTGCCCGGTGGAACCGGTCTGCCCTGCCGGGGGAATCAATTCATCTCTCCGGGAAATGCTCTTATGGGTCCAGCTACACCTGAATCAAGGGAAATCCGGCCAGTCTGAAATCATCTTGCCAGAGACCCTGAAGGAGATGCATACCCCTCAGGTGGTTCAACCTGAAGAACCGGATTTCCCTGAGTTTACCCAGCCTTGTTATGGGATGGGATGGTCCATCCGGTCATATAGAGGAAGCCAGGTAATTTCTCATAATGGAGTCATTGATGGATTCACCTCTCAACTGACCCTGGTCCCCCAACTTAAAGTAGGAATAATCATATTAAATAACTTACATGTCTCTCCTCTTCCTCAGGTCTTAAGCTGGAGCATCCTGGACCGATTTATCACAGAAAATCCTGCCGACTGGAACCTTCGGTATCAAGATAAGTGGAATAAAAAATCCATGGCAAAGAAAGACAGGGATAAATTATGGGAACAGGAAAAGGTGAAGGGAACAAAACCTTCCCATAAAGCATCAGATTATTCAGGTATATATGAGAATCCCGGGTATGGCAAATTAGAAATCGTCATGGAAGGCAGGGGATTTAAACTGCATTTCCATAAGATAGTTTTTACCCTGGACCATTATCATTATGATATCTTCCAAATGGCTAACCATCTCTATGATATGACCTACAGAGTTCATTTTATAACAGGAGTAAAAGGTCAGATCACTGAAATCTCTATTCCCTTTGAACCCGCAGGGCCGCCTATCATTTTTACTAAGATGCCCTGAGATATCCAAGGCCATCATCCTGTTGGTTATTAATACGTTCCTTCGGTAAAAGCCTTTAAAAATTTCAAAGACTTAAAATCCGTTTCTAACTGATACTTACTGTGTTCCACTAAATAATCTAATAGTTCCTTCGGGGAATCCTCCCGAGATAATTCCTCTTCCATCTCGGCAGGAGACAGACTCATTGATTTCTCCAGAAAAATCAATCCGAGAGGAGAGAGTTCATGAATATCTTTTGCATAGGGAGCTTTTTTCCGGCAGGAAGAACAAAGGACTCCGCCTTTCCGGCTGTCCAGATAAAAGACTGATTGTTCTCTCACCCGATGGAGGGGCCTGGATTTCCCACAGCGGACACATTGGCTCATCAAGGGGGCAAACCCATTTATCTGCATCAACCGAATCAGGTGGAATAGGCTCAAGTTTCTGACCTCTGGCGAGGCCGCCTTCTCCAATACTCCCAGATAAAAACTAGCCGCCTCAAATAACTCTTCATTCGCCTCATGTTCGGCTGTTGAGCGAAGCAGCATCTCCAGGTAAAAAGAGCTCCAGGCCAACCGAGCCAAATCAGAACGGATGTTGTCATGGCTTTCAAGCATTTCCACCCGTATCACTTTCGATAAATCAGCATGTTCCTTGGCATAATAGGTCAGATTCAGCCGATTCAGAGCCTGGCAGGTTCCTGCCATTTTGGAGGTAGATTTTCTGCCTGATTTCAGGATGCCCCTGATTTTGCCAGCTCCACGGGTCAGAAAGGTTAACAGGACATCGGTTTCACCAAAATCCTGATTTCGAATGACAAGAGCTTCTGTCTGGTGTGTATTCATGGAAATAATTATCCCAGAAAAGGCTGTAGAAAGACGATGGAAATAAATAAGCGGTTCCTATCGGTAGGCTTTAAAACTTATAACCACCCTGAAAACTCAAGTCTGGGCCGTTTATTACATCATTCCATCAGGAAAATCATCCAGTCCATACTTAGCTTATTCTGACAGAATAGATTTTACCTTTTCCACTAGATCCTGATATCGAAAGGGTTTCTGGATCAACTGAGAATTCGGAATCTCTTTCTGCATTTGATAATCTGTTTCCTTAAAAAGGCCGCTGGTAAAAAGAAAGCGTGTATCCTGACGTAGAGACCGCAGCTTCTGAGCTACCTCAAAACCGCTGAGAAGCGGCAGATTAATATCAATAATGGCAAGGGCAAATATATCCGGAGATCGGGAAAATGTTTCAATGGCTGGCTGGGGTTGGGTGTACTCCATCACATGAAACCCTGCCTTTTCAAGAAATCTTCGAGTCAGCTTCAGTACTATTTCTTCATCATCCAAAAGAAGAACTGAACCCATCTTATTCCCGACAGTATCATCCGTAAACAGAGTATGGATCTTGGGCTGAGGTTGCAAAACAGGGAAACAAACCAAACATCGGGTTCCAACTCCTGGTTCACTCTCCACCTTCAATGTTCCTTTATGGGATTTAACAATCCCCTGAACGGCAGGAAGACCTAATCCCCTACCCGTAAATTTGGTAGTATAAAAAGGTTCAAAGGCATGCTTAAGAACCTCAGGAGTCATACCACTTCCGTTATCTTCCACCATAATACTGACATAATTCCCTTCCGGAAGCCCCATGCCGATTTCAGTATTATTCAATTCTTCCTGGGAAAAAAATGATTGTTCTGCTTTCAAATTAATTCGGCCTGATTTACCAGTAATAGATTCCGAAGCATTTAGAATCAGGTTCATTAATAACTGTTGAATTTGGGCTGAATCCCCATGGATCAAAGGAAGTTTTTCCCCTGCTTCGACAGAAAACTGAGTATTCTTATCCAGAGACACCTGAATCAATTCACTCATCTGGTCAATCAAATCCGGCAAATAAATATCCTGGTCCAGGTATTTCCCTTTACCCGAATAGGCCAGCATCTGCCGAGTCAGGTCAGCGGCTCGTTGGGCGGCAATTTCTATCTGTTTAATGCGTTCATATTCAGTTGAAGCTGGTTCCAAATCCTGCCGGAACATTTCAGCATTACCCAGGATACCGGTCAACAGATTATTAAAATCATGGGCGATCCCTCCTGCTAATACACCCAGGCTTTCCAGTTTCTGGGTTTCCAGGATACGGCTCTCCAATTTCATCCTTTCCTCTTCAGCCTTTTTCAGTTGGCTGATATCCCTGGCAATACTGATGATAGATGGAATCCCTCGGATATCTATCATACGGCCTGACAATAGAATTGGGATCTGAGTCTTGTCTTTCTTTTGAATAACACTCTCATATTCCAGGCATTCTCCCGTATTTATTATCTGATCAATATAGGCAGCTCGTTTCTCAGGAGAGCCCCATATATTTGAGTCTATAACCGTCTTTCCGATTACTTCCTCTTTCGAATACCCTGTAATCCTGTAGAAACTCTCATTGGCATCCAGAATCACCCCATCTGATGATCTGGCTATCAAAATCATCTCAGGAATAATCATATACACTTTAAAGAACTTTTCTTCACTTTCCTTAAGCTGAAGTTCAATAGTTTTACTCAGGGTAATATCCTGCAAAACACAATGGGTTTTAATGAAATCACCTTTCACATCCCGGCGGATTCTACCGGTAAACGAAACCGGGATAGTCGTTCCGTCTTTCCTTCTCATTATGAATTCCACCCCGGTAACCTGTCCGATTTCTTTGAACCTGGGGAATCGTTCCCTGAATAAATCCATCTGGGATGTCTCAAGAAAATCTCCAAACCACTTACCCAACACTTCCCATTTTTGATAGCCCATCATTTTTAACCAGGTCGAATTTACTTCCAGGATATTCCCATCACAATCCAGGGAGTGATACCCGACCGGTAGGTTTTCATAAGGGCCGACAAACCGGGTGTCGGCTGTAAGAGAATGAGGGTCAACTTCTTTCTGGGGAGTTATTTCTACTTGCGAACCTTGCAACATGACAGGTTGTTTTTGATTATTGTAATAAATAAAGGCCCGGTCCTGTATCCAGACCCATTTGCCTTCTTTATCTTTTAACCGATATTCTGTATTTAAGGAATGATGGTTTTGGACGGCATCCAAGATTTCTTCATGAACTCTCTGAGTGTCATCCGGATGAAGAATAGACTTCCATAAATTACCTGGAAGTGAAAACTCATCGGGAACATAGCCCAGCATTTTTTGGACATAAGGGCTGACATATCGGGAAAGGACTTTTCCCCCCTCTCCCAATTGAATGATATAGAAAACAACCGGAACTGACTCCACCAAATCTTGATAATTCGTTAAAAGGGATGGAGGTTGAGTTTTTTTAATTTCATCCACAAAAGGTTCTCCCTCGACATCCTTTTCCCCATTACCCTTGTTGAATTCTTATAATAAAAAGACACTCAAATACTGCTAATTATTTTTCGGAAGAATTTCTTCGTTCAAACTCCCGGTTCGATACCCTTGAAGGTCCAGGGTTACAAATTTGAATCCCAGTTCTTTCAGCTTTTGGCTGATTTTAACATAATTTTGTGATTCCAAGAACAAGAAAAACTCCTGAGGATCGGTCTCAATACGGGCCAGTTTATCATGATGGCGGACTCGGACTTGACGAAATCCTAAAGACCGGATAAACCCCTCCGCTTGCTCGATTTGCTGAAGTTTTTCAGGGGTTACCCTGGAACCATAGGGGATCCGGGAAGCCAGACAGGCAGAGGCAGGCCGATCCCAGTTAGTTAAGCCCAGTTCCCTTGCCAGCCATCGTATATCCTCTTTAGTCAGGCCTGCTTCAAAAAGAGGCGACCGGACTTTCTTCTCTAAAGCCGCTGTTCTCCCTGGCCGATAATCTCCCTGGTCACTAAAATTAAACCCATCACAAATATAGGCTAATCCTTCTTCTTGGGCTATGGCCTCTAAATCCCCATACATGACCTGACGGCAGAAATAACACCGATTGGAAGGATTGGCGGCATACGCATCATCTTCCACTTCATGAGTCTTGACGACCCGATGCCTAAACCCGTATTTCTTTGCCATTGACTGGGCAAATTCCTTTTCCTCCTTCGGAAAAGAAGGAGAATCACAGGTTACAGCCAAGACCTTGTCGCCCAGAACATCATGGGCAACCCGAATCAGGAAAACTGAATCCACCCCTCCGGAAAGAGCTATCAATACACTCCCCATCCCCTTGAGTATATCTTTCAAATTGTTGTATTTATTGGATAATCCAGCTGGCTGATGAAGTTCCGTAGATTGCCGGCTCATATTAAATCCTCATTTCATAACATTAAGTTCATTATTTCTGAAATATCTCACTAAAGCAAGTAACTATCATTGGGAAATCCTTTAAAAAAGGATTTTTCACTTCCTCCCAAATTTTAAACGAGGTTTCCTTCTATTGACTTATTGGAAGGTCTATTGTTAACTATTATTGATTCAATCAAACAAGAAGGAGCCGCATTATGTTAAAGAAAATTTTACATTACTCAGTATTATTAGTTTTCTGTCTGGCACTGCTGGCAGGGACAGCGGTTAAGGCCGCCAATCCAGTCACTTATAAGGGATTAAACTGGCAAGTGGGACATTGGGCTCAATATGAGATGAATATGGATAAAAGAACTTTCATTGTTAAATATTCCATCACCGGCACAGAAACAGTCAACGGGAAAACCTGGTTCTGGTATGAAAATGAAATCATTATGCCAGAGATAAAAACTATTTCCAAAATGTTGATTCTTCCGGGAGAATCCAAACCTAAGCAATTTATTGTAAAAAATGGCAATGAGCCGGCCATGGATATGACTTCCATGTTGACCCATCAGCCTGCTGGGCAGGAGAACAATACCCTCCAGAAAGATGAGGATATTGTTAAAGGCTTCATCGGATATGAGTCAATAACCGTACCAGCCGGACCCTTTAATACCCTCCACTCCAAGGTCCAAAGCCAATCCGGCGCTGATAAAACCGATGTCTGGGTCTCCAATAAAGTACCCATAACTGGGGTCGTCAAATTATCCGGTAAAGACAAAAGGGCCTCTGTCTTAACCATGAAACTGCTCAAATATGGGCTTTCAGGAGCTCAAACATCCATTAAGGAAAAACCCCAGGCTTTTAAGATGCCGCAAATACCCAATATGCAAAATTATAAATCCCTGCCTAAGATGGATAAATAATTATCACTTCTTTGAGAGTTGCCTCTGGAGATAACCAAGGCTGATTGAGATATTCACCGCCTTCCTCTTACGTATAGGAGGGCGGTTTTTTTGTAGAACCTTTTGCACCTTTTGGAACTTTTAACCATACTATGGAACCAATAACGTCCAATCAGCTGTTCTTTTTATATTGGCTAACTTCAAAAACAGTAACAGTTTATATTTAATAGTATTATTTGGCATAGAAACTGCATTTTAAATTACCTATGAAGTAGCCCAATAAACCATATCCGGGAGGATGATTATTATGAATTTAGTAACAAAAACCATGGCCATCTGTGCCATTACAGCCTTGCTCATCACAGGAAGCGCTTTAGCTCAACCCGCAGGAAAAGGCATGCGAGGTAAAGGCATACAAAAAACCTGCCCTATGTGCGGACAGATGATGCCCAAAGGAAAAAAAGGCCAAAAAGGCTCTATGTCCAAAGCCAATACCCAGGCTTGGATGTATAATCCTGCCTCTGTTGTAACGATTAAAGGGGAAATTTCCGCTGTTGATAAGATACAACCTAAAAACCAGAGACCCAATGCCAAAGGGTATGGTGTCCATCTGACTGTTAAAACCAATCATGGAGACCAGGTCGTCCATGTGGGACCCAGCTGGTATCTCGATGAACAGAAATTAGCCTTGAATAAGGGCGATAAGATTGAAATAACCGGTTCAAAGACCAACATCAATAAACAGGATGTCATCATTGCAGGACAGCTCACAAAAGGAAACCAGGGCTTAAAACTTCGTAATGATGATGGGACTCCCGCCTGGAAGGGCCAGGGTCAAATGAGTAAACAAGGTCAAATGAGTAAAAAGGGAATGATGAAGGGTAGCGGTCAGGGAAAGAATATGCAGAATTGCCCGATGCAGAAATAGTAAGATCCTCCTTCATCACAAAAACAAATAAAAAAACAGATTTCTCCGCAAAAACCAAACCTTTAATACTTCTTTTGAGTACAGCTCCTCGATTCTTATCGAGGAGCTTTTTTTTGGATATTACTTGCTTAGTAATAGTTTCTTACTTATTTTTTTAAAGTATTAAACCAAAAGGTATTATCTAGATTTTCTCCAGTTTAGGATATGGGTTGATGCGAACCAAAAGAAAACCCTATAGAGGCTTTGTTATAATAAAAACAACAGTAAAGGAGATATTCATACTTTATGGGCTGGACCTGTCCCCATGATAAAGACAGTTATTGCCTGAGATTAAAGAAGGACTGTATCCCCACCCAGAAAGGTTGTGTGCTGGAGGGGAAGATGGTCCGGGCTATCGATATGTATCCTGATACATTACTTCCCCCGGAAGAAAAGCCTTCCCGGGATAAGGACCCCAGTCAGGGTAAATCCCAGCCTTAAAGAATCTGCAGGAAAGGGTCCTTTATGGTTAAATACTAAACGAATGAAACTTTCATCCGGATGAAACTGTTTAGCTTGTTAGAGCATCCTTTAAAAGTGGTATGATGGATGAACAGGGAGGTTGTTACTTTTAATGAAAACTATTTATCTTGATAATAATGCAACGACGGCTGTGGCGCCTGAAGTCAGAGATGCCATGCTGCCCTATTTTAATGAAGCTTATGGGAACCCTTCCAGCTTGTATGACCTTGGGTATTCCGCCAAAGATGCAGTGGCAAGAGCCCGGCAGCAGGTGGCTGACCTTTTAAACTGTGAACCCGAAGAGATTATCTTCACCAGCTGCGGGACGGAAAGTGATAATGCGGCCATCATGGGAACCCTCTGGGCTCATCCCGATAAAAAGCATTTCATCACCACCAAAGTGGAACATCATGCCGTGGGATATGTAGGGGAATCTCTGGAGAAAAAAGGGTATCCTGTCACCTGGCTGCAGGTTAATATCGATGGCATGCTGGATTTGGATGAATTCAAGAAAGCTCTTCGGCCCGATACCGGGATTGTTTCCATCATGTGGGCCAATAATGAGACGGGAGTGATTTTCCCGGTAGAAGAAATGGCCCGAATCTGCAAAGAAAGAGGGATTATCTTCCATACCGATGCAGTCCAGGCTGCCGGCAAAATTAATCTGGATATGAAACATTCCGCTATAGATATGCTCTCCATCTCCGGGCACAAACTCCATGCACCCAAGGGAATTGGGATCCTTTACCAACGTAATGGATTGATATGGGAACCCCTCACCAAAGGCGGACAGCAGGAAAAAGGTAAGCGGCCGGGAACTGAAAATGTCCCTTATATTGTGGGTATGGGAGTTGCTGCCCAATTGGCTAAAATCACCTTGGATGAAGAAGTGAAATATCTGGCTAACCTGAGAGATTACCTGGAATCAGAGATCCTGAAGAGAATCCCGGATGCCCGAATTACCGGGGGTAATTCTCCTCGGCTTCCCAATACCTGCCATATCTGTTTCAAAGATGCCAAAGATGATGCCATGCTTCATCTATTGAATACTTATGGAATCTGCGCGTCCTCTGGTTCCGCTTGTAACACCGAGTCTCCTGAGATTTCCCATGTCCTGAGAGCCATGAAAATCCCGGATGAATATGCCTTTGGTTCTTTAAGGCTCAGCCTCAGCCGGTATTCAACCCGGGAAGATGTGGATTATCTTCTGGAACATCTGCCCACTGTGGTTGAAAGAACCCGCAAGGCCCGTAAGAGAAGACAGCAAACAGTAAGATAAGTTATAACGTTAAAGCCCTTCCCGCTGATTTATCAGCAGGAAGGGCTTTTTATTTTCCAATCTTGATTATTACCCTACATCATCAAGGCCCCGGAATCGGAACTGGGCCCCTAATTCGAGTGCAATCTCTTTGCATTTATCAATATTGATTTCTTTCACACCCACCACGGTCGCTTCCACGGTGGGAATATATTTCACACATTCCCGGATGAACTCTTTGACCTTTTCATAAGTCTCCGGCCCATAAAGGGGATGGCAGATTTTCTCATATAATTCGGCATTCTCAGCATTCAGGCTCACATCCACCATATCCACCAATCCTTTGAGTTCCGGGACAATATTCCGGCCATGAATCAGGTTTCCATGGCCGTTGGTTACCAGCCGGACATAAGACCCATGCTGTTTCACAAACTGGCAGACAGCCTTGATGATGTCCAGCCTCAGAGTGGGTTCCCCATATCCACAGAAAACAATAGACCGGTAACGAGTAGGATCCCCGATGGCCTTCAGGATTTCTTCCAGAGTGGGTTGGTAATCAATATGCAGGTTATATCCCTTTACTAAATCGGTCTGAAATCTGACACAAAAATAGCAGGCATTGGTGCATTCGGTCGTAATATTTAAATAAAGGGAATTTCGGATTTCATAAGTAATTAAGGGTTTGGCATCCGGAGCGGCATCTTTCAAACATTTGCCTAATTTATAAGGTTTCTTATCTGACATTGGGGGAAATTCTCCTGAGAAAAATAGGAACCGGGCGGACTAAGTGAGGTTTATGAAGAATATTACAGGTTTCTGTCCCAGGAATATGGAATTTTAGCGGGATTGTCAAACTGAGCGAGGTCGGTCTCCATATTCAGAACTGGAACAATTATTATGTCCGCCCGGAAGCTTTAATTATCAAAGTAAAATAATAATTGTTGCGTTATCAAACTAAAACCCTATAAAAGGGCCTTCCCGCCACAACACAACTATTCTACGCCTTAATACTTCAAAATTGCAAGGGCATTTAAGAATAAAAATTTCATATACTATTAACTTTTTATTTATCAGGGTTTTGGCTCAATAATTCTATTAAAAGAAAACACCGGGATGAGCAGTATCCATCCCGGTGCCTGTTAATTTCAAGCTGTAATTGAGCTAATTTTTCATCCTTATTTCAACTTAATCAGGATACGGCCATCAGCCACCCGGCAGCCTTTGCCTTCCGGATAGACAATCAATGGATTGATATCCAGTTCTGCAATCTCCTCAATATCAGTAACCAGCTGAGAAAGACGCAGCAGGGTATCCGAGATAGATTCCACATCGGAAGCCGGCTCCCCACGATAACCCCGGAGGAGTTTGTAAGATTTAATGGATTCGATCATCCGTTTGGCGCCCAATTCGCGAATGGGAGCTAACCGGAAGGTAACATCTTTAAAGACTTCCACATAGGTTCCGCCCAATCCAAACATCATCAGGGGACCAAACTGAGCGTCTCGGTTTACACCCAGGATAACTTCCTTACCGCCCTTAGGCAGCATCTCCTGAATATTAACACCCCAGATTTTAGCATCCGGCTGGACTTCTTTGACTTTTTCCATCATAACATCCCAGGCCTGGCCCACATCTTCTTTATTCTGAAGATTGAGCTTAACACCGCCGACATCCACTTTATGGACGATATCCGGAGAGGCAATCTTCATGACCACTGGGAATCCAATCCTATCGGCCACAGAAATAGCAGTTTCCCGATCCGGGCAGAGAGAATATTTAATCACCGGGAATCCATAGGCTTTAAAGACTTCAAATGCTTCCACTTCAGGCAGATAAGTCCGGCCTTCGGCTTTGGCTTTCATAATAACTTCCATGGCGGCTTTTTTATCTACCTGGAATTTTTTGAACTCTGTCCGGGGACGTTCACCCCATTTCACAAAATCCACCATTTTAGTGAGGGACCGGGAAGCCCCTTCCGGGAACCGATAATGGGCCATCCCATGGGATTCCAGGTAACGGACGGCTTCGGCTGTCTTCACCATTCCAATGAAGGAGGAAAGCAGAGGTTTTTTAGCATTTCTGCCTAAATCCACAATCACTTTGGCCGTTTCTAATTCCTGGGTAGTGGACTGGGGGGTAAGAATACAAATAACACCATCCACATTATCATCATTCATGACGGCTTTGAGAGCTACTTCATACCGGTCAGCCAGGGCATCCCCGATAACATCGATAGGATTGGCAAGGCTGGCAGTAGGAGGAAGTTTCGGACGCAGGTCGTTTTTGATTTCATCACTGATGGTTGCCAGTTGAAGCCCACTCACGATACAGGCATCAGTGGCCATAATTCCAGGCCCGCCGGCATTGGTTACGATTGCCACCCGGTTGCCTTTGGGCAGCGGCGCTCTGGAGAATGCCAGGGCATAATCAAACATTTCATCCATATTATCCACCCGGATAACTCCGGACTGGGCAAAAATGGCATTATAGACTTCATCGGAACCGGCCAAAGACCCGGTATGAGAAGAGGCGGCTTTGGCACCCTGAGCGGTTCGGCCGGATTTGATAGCAATGATAGGTTTGGATTTCTTCGGGTCACTGGTGATTTCCCGGCAGATATCAATGAATTTCTGCCCATCACTGAGCTGTTCCACATAGAGGAGGATAACATCGGTTTCAGGGTCATCCTGCAGATACATCAGGATTTCGTTTTCAGTAACATCGGCTTTATTTCCCATGCTGACAAATTTCGAGAAACCGATATTCTGGCCTTTGGCATAATCCAGGATAGCGGCACCCAATGCACCGGATTGGGAGATAAAAGCAATATTGCCCTTTTCTGGCATTCCACCGGGAGCAAATGAAGCATTCATCATATGGGCTTTATCGGTATTGATAACACCTAAACAGTTAGGCCCCATGATTCTGATATCGTATTTTTCGGCGATTGCCATGACTTCATCCTGGAGGGCTTTACCTTCTGCGCCGACTTCCTTGAATCCGGCTGTAATAATAATAGCGCTTTTCACACCTTTCTGACCGGCTTCTTCCATGACTTTGGCGACAATGGCGCTATTGACGATCACCACTATCATATCCACTTCACCAGGGATAGCGGAAAGGGTCTTATAACAAGGCTGGCCCAGAATGGACTCCGCTTTGGGATTTACCAGGTATAATTTCCCGGTATAACCTCCATTAATAAGATTTTCGGGGATATCCCGGCCAACGGTGTGTTCCCGGGTCGAGGCGCCAATGACGGCGATAGATTTGGGGTTGAACAAACATTCAATGGGTCTGTAACAGGGCATACCACTAACTCCTTAACGATTTTTTGTTTTGATATAATCAGGAACTATGGGGTATGGAGTCCAATTTTCAGGGTGCCGACGTAAAAAACACCGGCTCTCTGGAAACAGGAATCCCATTCCCCTTCTTGATAACAGGGTTATCCTTACGATGGGATATGGCAGGCCTGGGGCAGGATATAAGGTTCCCTGTCGTTTAGCAAATTCTGGGCAGGTTTTCACCATAAGGCACATCCACAATCCGTTCTCCGCCAATCAGGGTTTTCAGGAGAACCGTACCGGCCGGTTTTTCCACCACTTCCCCGATAACAGAAGCATTTTTTCCGAAAGGATGAGATTTCAGGCGCTCTAACAGGGCGTCTTGAAAAGCACTAGGACATAATATAATGACCTTCCCCTCATTGGCAACCTGAAGGGGGTCCAACCCCAAAAGGTCACAGGCACCCTGCACTTCGGGACGCAAGGGGATTTTATCTTCAAATAATCGAATTCCTACTTGGGACGCTCCGGCAATTTCATTTAATCCCGTAGCCAAGCCGCCCCGGGTCGGGTCATGCAGGCAATGGATTTCAGGGGTAATCTCAAATAAGGCAGCCACCAAGCTGTTCAGGGGAGCCACATCGCTTTCTACCGGGGTATCAAACTTCAAACCCTCTCTTTCAGAAAGGACCGCTATCCCATGGTCTCCAATGGGACCATTGATTAATACCACATCCCCCGGTTTGGCGGAAGACATGGAAACAGAAATCCCTTCCGGAACAATTCCTATCCCGGAAGTATTGATAAACAAACCATTAGCTGAGCCTCGTTCGACCACTTTGGTATCCCCGGTTACGATTGGGATCCCTACTTCCCGGGCAGTGGCTGCCATGGAATCCAGTATTTTCTGTAAATCTTCCAGGGGAAACCCTTCTTCCAGGATAAGTGAAGCGGATAAGGCAAGGGGGGTGGCGCCGGCCATGGATAAATCATTTACTGTCCCGCAGACAGCCAGCCGGCCAATATCTCCCCCCCGGAAAAACAAAGGGGTTACGACATAAGAATCGGTGGTAAAAGCCAGCTTCCCAGGATGGTTAAGATTCAACAGGGCACTGTCACTCAAGGGTGCCAGCGCTTCATTTTGAAATCGGGGGAGAATTTCTTCCTCAATTAAACGGCGGGTCAGGATTCCTCCCCCGCCGTGAGCCATCAGGATTTTATCGAATTTCTTCATGAATTGGAACTTTCGTTGGCCAATAAGGAAGGTGGTTGGAGTAAAAGGGTTCCAGTCCTCCGACTTAACTCGGGCCAACGGATGATTTTAACAGAATACCCCATTTTCGCAATAGTTTTTTATCATAAATCCCGATATTGGGTTAAATTGACCCGATTTTCTCCCTTTTTCCAGAAGGCCTTTTATTGGGATAATATTCTCCTTTTCTCGGCTTGGGACCCAGGCTGATGGTTACAGGCTGGGTCTCGGACCGAAAAATAGGGGATGGGGGTTCAATATTCAACCGGGGGGGCCATGGATGGACCGGAATGCTTCTGGAAATAGGTAACATGAAAAGAATCAATATTATGGGATATCAGATAGCCTGATCAGGACAACTCCAGGCAATTAATTTTGACAGCTGTCAAAAGGAAAGGGGAAAAAGGCATACTTGAGAAAATTATTCGTTATCAGAGGAAAGGAAGATTTCCCGGGCTTTGGAACCCCGCATAGGGCCGACAACCCCATCCCGTTCCATCTGTTCGATAATCTTACGGGCCCTGGGGTAACCAATCCCCAGATGGGTCTGAAGCAGGGAGGCCGAAGCCTGCCGGGTTTTCCGGATGATTTTAATAGCTTCATCATAAAGGACATCCCGATCTTCACTGGAAGTTCCTTCATCCCCTCCATCCTCCTGGTCAAAGGAGATAACCTGATATTCAGGAGGACGTTGTTCCCGGATAAAGTCACAAATAGCTTGAATCTCATTATTAGAGACAAAAGAACCCTGTAATCTGACCGGTTTGGGAGTACCGCCAGGCGCAAAAAGCATATCCCCTCGGCCCAAAAGGGCTTCCGCCCCCATGGAATCCAAAATTGTCCGGGAATCTATCCGGGAGGAGACCTGGAAAGCAATCCGGGAAGGGAAATTTGCCTTGATCAATCCTGTAATAACATCCACCGAGGGCCTTTGAGTCGCCAGGACCAGGTGAATCCCCACCGCTCGGGCCATTTGCGCCAATCGGCAAATCATATCTTCGATATCCGCCCTGGCCACCATCATCAAATCCGCTAATTCATCAATAATGACAACAATCAACGGGATACGTTCCAGGGGGACACCGGCCGCGTTATCCATCGGGTCCAGTTTTTCATCAATGATTTTATTGAGCAGTTCATTGTAGCCATCAATATCCCTGACTGATAAATCAGCAAAAAGGGAATACCTGCGTTCCATCTCCATGACAGCCCATTTTAATGCTCTGGCGGCTTTCTTGGCCTCCGTCACAATCGGAGTCAGTAGATGGGGAATATCGCTATAGATGGATAATTCGACCTTTTTGGGGTCAATCATGATAAATTTAACTTCATCCGGCCGTGTTCGATAGAGAAAACTGGCAATAAGCCCATTAATACAGACTGATTTACCGGACCCTGTAGTCCCGGCAATCAACATATGGGGCATCCGGGCCAAATCGGCCACAAAAGGGTCTCCTGAGATGGTTTTCCCGACCGCAAAGATAAGTTTATTGACCGGTTTTTGGAAAGCATCCGAAGAAAGGATTTCCCGCAGAAAAACAGCGCTGGGAGTCCGATTAGGGACTTCAATACCCACGGCTGCTTTGCCGGCAATCGGGGCAATCCGGACTTGAGCCGCCCGCATGGCAAGGGCAATATCATTGGCCAACCCGGTGATAGAACTGATTTTTACTCCGGGCGCCGGTTGGAGTTCAAACCGGGTTACCACCGGACCTCGGTTGACTTCATTCACTTTGGCATCAATGCCAAAATTCCCCAGGGTCTCTTCCAATTTTTTGGATTCTTCCAGAAGGTCCTGGCGAAGGGTTTTCTCAATATCATTAGGAGGGGGTTCCCTTAATAAATCCAAAGGAGGAAGGATATATTCCCCCGGTTCCAGGGGTTGAGGGGGAATAATAGGTTTCCGAATGGGGAGTTTTCTCCGGTCTTCTTCTTCAATCACAATTCGGGGACCCAGTTCATCCTCAATCGAGGCGGGTGTCAGAGGAACAAAAGGTTCTTCCTCTGCCAGAGGAAGTATCGGATCATCCGGCGCCAGGGAGGCTTTGGTAATCGAGGGGAGAGGGGTTTTCCCTTTTTTATCCGCTTTGTTTTCCTTTGCCTTAGCCCGTAGAGAAGCCAGAAAAACCGAGATAAGGAATTCTGTGGTCATTACTATCCCAATCAGCACACCAGTAATACTGAGGATATAGGACCCCACCGGCCCCATGGCCTGCTTGATACCCAGTTTATAGGTTACATAACTGCCCAACAGTCCACCGGCATCAAAATGGCGGATTCGGTCTGTCTCAGGGTCAAAAGGCAGGGCTAATAAAGTGCAGAGAGAAAACATCAGAATCAAAGCGCCGACAAATCTCAGGAGTCGTTTCCCTTCTGAAGAATCAGGACAGTCCTTGAACTGGCTGAATCCCCAGAGGATAAGAATACCGACCAGGAGGAATGATACATATTTACCAAAAACAAAAAAGATGCCAAATGAGACCCATTCACCAAACTTGCCCATCCAGTCAGCTCCCGCCAATCGGGTCACCAGGCTCAATAAAAGGACAATCGCCATGACAAAATAAAGAATGGCAAAAATTTCCCGTTTAATCCGGTCTCTCAGAAATGGTATCTCCTTTTTCTGCATAGGGTTATTATAGTTCAATAATCACCGGAAGTATCATGGGACGCCTGGAAGTTTGTTTATAGAGGTATCGTTTCAGGGCTGTCATGACCACTTCCTGGACTTCCTGTTGGTCTGTTCTCAGGTTAGCCGGCATCGCTTCCAGAGATGATTTAACGGATTGTTCAGCCTGTACCAAGAGGTCTTCGGCTTCTTCCTCGAAGATAAATCCTCGAGAAGTCACATCCGGGTCCCGGATAATCTCCCCGGTATGCCGGTCAATTCCCACCGTTACAATACAGAATCCATCGGCAGCCAGGTGTTTACGGTCCCGAAGAACGGCATCTTCCACGTCCCCCACCCCTTTGCCATCCACAAACACCCTGCCATTGGGGGCATGGCCGACCTTTTCCAGGCCGTCACGGGTCACTTCAATGACATCCCCATTCTCTGATACCAGAATATTTTTCCTGAGAATGCCGGTGCGTTCCGCCAGTCCGGCATGGGTCACCAGGTGCCGATATTCGCCATGAATTGGCATAAAGAATTTCGGCTTGATGATATTGATCATCAATTTCTGTTCTTCCTGGCTGGCATGTCCGGAAACATGTATTTCCGAGACTTTTTCGTAATAGACCTTGGCTCCAAGCCGATAAAGGTTATTGATTATTCGGGCAATAGAGCGTTCATTGCCGGGAATGACCCGGGCCGAAATAATCACCGTATCCCCTTTGTCTATTTCTACTTGTTTATGTTCATCAAAAGACATTCGGGCCAGGGCTGACATAGCTTCACCCTGACTTCCGGTGGTTATTACCAAGACTTCATCATCATCCAAATGGGTCAGGTCGCCAAAAGTAGCCTGCAGCCCGGAAGGAATGCTCAGATAACCTAAGTCGCCAGCAATACGGGTATTATTGACCATCGAACGGCCGGCAAAAACCACCCGGCGTTTATATTTGACCGCCATATCAATCAATTGCTGGATTCGATGGATGTTGGAAGCAAAAGTGGTAGCAATAATCCGGCCGGCAGCATCTCTGAATATCTGGTCAAAGGTATCCCCAACTTCTTTTTCAGAGAGGGTAAATCCTTCCCTTTCAGAGTTGGTGCTGTCTGACAACAGGAGTAAAACTCCTTCATCCCCCAGCCGGGAAAGGGTATAAAAATCCATCCCTTTGCCATCCACCGGGGTCGGATCAATCTTGAAATCCCCTGTATGAAAAACAGTCCCGACGGGTGAATGAACCGCCATCCCTACACAATCGACCGTACTATGGGTCATTCGTACGAATTCAACCATAAAAGCCCCGGCTTCAACCACATCCCGGGGTTTGACTTCTATCAACTCCACCGAACCGGTCATTTTATGCTCTTTGAGTTTGGGTTGAATCAGTCCCAGGGTGAGGCAGGTTCCATAAACCGGGACATCCAATTCCCGGAGGAAATAAGGCAAGGCACCGATATGGTCTTCATGGCAGTGGGTCAGAAATATGCCGCGAATCCGGTCTTTCCGGTCATCCAAATAGGTAGTATCGGGAATAATCAGGTCCACGCCCGGGGTTTCTTCACCGGGAAACATGACCCCGCAATCCAGGATGATAATATCCTCTCCGTATTCATAGACCATCATGTTCATGCCGATTTCACCCAGCCCCCCTAAAGGAACCAGTCGAAGCCGCCCCGGAGCAGGCGGATCTAAAGTAAGTAGATAATTTATTTTTTCTTCATTCATATAGCTTATGTTTCCTCGAGATTATACCATATACCTCTACCCCAAGGTTTTCAAGTCCCCCCTTGATAATTCAGTTTTACGGGATTTATTCCCTTTATTTTCAATCTCCTGAAAAGAGGGCCTTTTTACTATGGAATCGAGAGTATCTCAGCCCTCCGAATTCACTTGCAAAAGGGAGCCCCTTGTTTTAAAGTATTAAAAGAAGGAACGAGCAAGGTTGGAACGGGTAATTTGATTAATCATTATTCCATAATTTGTCTTTAGACAGATACTTCATAAAAACAAATGTTCCTTGGAATTCCTTTCCCCTCCGCTCAGGTGTAAATCATATGGCTCAGAATAATTCTAACCGGAAACGGTTTCATGTTGTCTTAATCAAACCCTCCAAATACGATGATGAGGGTTATGTTATACGTTATTTGCGGGGAGTCCTCCCCAGTAATACCCTGGCTTGCCTGCATGGGCTGACTCAGTCTGTTGAAGAGGACCATTACCTCGGAACAGAGGTGGAGATCCAAGCCCATCTATATGATGAAACTGTCACAAAAATCCCTTTTTCCCGGATTGCCCAACTTCATAAAGAACGAAATGGTCAGGTGGTGGTTGCCCTGGTGGGAGTACAAACCAATCAATTCCCCCGGGCTTCAGATTTAGCGCTTCGTTTTCGCAAAATGGGGTTACCGGTCATGATTGGGGGATTCCATGTCAGCGGACAAATCGCCCTGTTTAAGAAACCCACCCCGGAATTACAAGCGTTACTGGATGCCGGGGTTACCCTGGTAGCCGGGGAAGTGGAAGATACCTGGAAAGACCTCCTGAAAGATTGTTATCAGGGACAGCTTCAGTCTCTATATAATTACCTGAACCTTAAACCTGATTTAAGTTTCCAGCCCATCCCGGTGGTAGAACCTGATTATCTGAAACATTTTGCCTTCAGCAATTTTGGCACCATCGACTGCGGCCGGGGCTGCCCTTTCGCCTGCAGTTTCTGTACCATTATCAATGTCCAGGGACGGACGATGAGAAACCGCCATCCGGATTGCATCCTTGAAGCCATGCGGGAGAATTTCCGGGAACGGGATGTCAATTATTATTTCTTCACTGATGACAACTTCTCCCGTAACCCCCATTGGGAAGATTTCTTTGAAGCTTTGATTGAAATGAAGGAAAAAGAAGGCATTGAGATTTTCTTTATGATGCAGGTGGATGTGCTTTCATATAAAATCCCAAATTTTGTGGAAAAAGCCTGGCAAGCCGGCTGCACTCAGGTTTTTATCGGGATGGAATCCATTAATCCCAAAAATCTGCAGGCTGCCGGAAAGAAACAGAATAAATCCCAGGATTATGCCCATATGATTGAAGCCTGGCATACCAAGGGAATTTCTACCCATGTCGGATATATCATTGGATTCCCCTTCGATTCACCGGAAAGCGTCAGAGAAGATGTGGAAACCCTGAAAAATGAAGTAAAAGTGGATCAAGCATCCTTTTTCATGCTAACTCCGCTACCCGGGTCCATGGACCATTATAAAATGATTCAGGAAGGGGCCTGGATGGATGAAGATTATAACCGGTTTGATTCCTTTCATCCCACCACCCACCATCCGAATTTCACCGCTGAGAGCTGGATGAAGGCATATAAAGATGCCTGGGCTGGATTTTACGGCAAAGATAATATGAAAGCTATCCTCTCCCGGGCCGATGAAGTATCCTATTGGAGGATATTTATGAATTTCATCTGGTATAAATCTTCCATTGAAGCAGAAGGCAATCATCCTATGATTGCAGGATTTCTCCGGATGAAAGACCGGACCGATCGCCGGCCGGGATATGCCATTGAATCCCCTTTCAAACATGCCTGGAAAAGAGCTAAAGATTTAAAACTCCTGCTGAAAAATTACTGGCACCTTTTCCTGGAGATGGAAGAAGTCTGGCTTGCTACCCGTATCCGCAGTGAACGGGAAAAACGGCTGGTGGAAGAATGGCAAATTCTGCGCAACAGAATCCCCCAGACTCAGGCCCATCTCAAACAACAAGCCCAGGAATTACTGCGTCAGGCGGATGAATTGAAAAAACGGCGGACTGAGGATGTGAGACGGCAGGCTGAACAGCTGATCCATCAGGCCGAGGAGCTGAAACTACAGGCAATGAATTGGAAAGACCTTCAGCTGACCCGCCGGAAACTGTTCTTTAAACGCTTAAACATTTTCTCCTTTAAAGGAATCACTACCCGGGCTGATATTGACTGGTTTTGGGCCAGAACCAAGATTAACCTGAAAAAAGGGGCTTTCTATAAAATCAACCTTTTTACGGTTATCACGAATTTCCTGAGAGATGCCAAACTGAACACCATCTTTCTCTATTATCTTCTGGTCAAGAAAGCTCAGCATTCAACCCGGCTGGGTGACCTTTAGAAAGAGACTTCACTCTTTGACCAGTTTTTTTTTAGATATACCAGATACCTATTAAGACAAGGGACTGCATAGTCTTTTTGGTATTCTTCAATCAGCTTAATTGCCTTTTGGTGTTCATTCTTCTTCATATATATATTGGCTTTACTTAAGACTTTGTTCATTTGACAATAACAATCAAAGGCTTCTTGTCGGAGTTTTTTTATGTTTTCATAGGTCAATAATATTCCCCTTGGTTCAGGTATAGATAAATTCCAATTTCGGATAACCTGTTTAATAACTTTTTCATAAAGGGGCATCCTGGACTTCAATTCCTTTTCACTAAACAATCCAAAAAGAGTCTCCAATAAGTCTAATTCCCCATCTTTATATTTATAGGATAGGAGAATTCCATCATTTAAGATTTTTAAGGCTGTTTTCTTTTTCCCGGCAGCATACTCTATCTGGCTCAACTTAATAAAATACCCCTCACAATAATAACGTTTACCGAGGGGAGCCATCTTGACTATTTTCTGTAAAACAACCCTTCCCCGATGCAAATCATGAAGCTTCTCCATAGCGATATATTCATATCCCAGATAAGTGTATTTATCATAATTTGTCTTGGCTGATTTATATAATATCCGGTTTAAGAAGGCCCATTCTTCATATCGTTTTTCTTTAAATAACAAAGCAGATATTTTACCAATTGCTTCAGTTTCATCCATGGAATAATCACCCCCAGTTCCAATTTCATGTATTATATACAAAAAAAAGAGGGTGGAGCCTTCAAAAAGAAGGCATCCACCCTTTTGAAATCTATGCTGTAATCTGGAAAGGTTACCTTAGAAGGGCCAACATTTCCCTGACCGCCTTTTCCAATCCGGTAAAGATAGCCTTGGCAATAATCGAATGCCCAATACTAAATTCCTCGATTGTATCCAGTTCCACCATCCTGAGCATATTGAGATAATTCAATCCATGGCCGGCATTGACTCGAAGCCCTAAATCCCTGGCCTGGTCAGCCGCTTGTTTGATCAGAAGGAATTCCTTGTCTTCCAGAGCAGTGCCAAAGGTTTCAGCATATCGGCCGGTATGCAGCTCAATAAAATCAGCGCACAGGGTATGAGCCGCATCCACCTGCACCGGGTCCGGATCAACAAAGAGGGATACCAGGATTCCGCCATCATGCAGCCGTTTCACCGCATCCATTAAAGAATCTTTCAATCCGGCAGCATTCAATCCCCCTTCAGTGGTCAGCTCCTGCCTTTTTTCCGGTACCAGGGTACACCAGGCAGGCTTCAGCTGGAGGGCAATATTAATCATTTCTTCCGTTGCTGCCATTTCCAAGTTCAATTTTGTCTTGGTAACTTCTTTAATTAACCGGATATCCCGGTCCTGCATATGTCGCCGGTCTTCCCGAAGATGGGCCGTAATTCCATGGGCTCCGGCCAGTTCTACCAGGGCTACTCCATAAATGGGATCCGGCTCAATTCCAAGCCGAGCCTGGCGAAGGGTTGCTATATGGTCAATATTGACATTGAGTTTTTGTTTCATGATACTCACTTCCTGTTGATAGAAATGGAAATTACCAACGATAAATATTGAGAAATCTGGGCAACTTCCTCCGGGAGTTCTCTCCCCGGAAATAAAAGTTTCAATGGTTTTAAATCAGATTTTGAAGATCAACTGGTTTTCCCTATCCCAGGAACCATTCTGGCAGGAATAAGAATTGCTCATAGGGAGCAGACTGCCCTGTTGATTGGTCTGTCCGGGTTTAGGGGTAAAGGGTAAAATTTGTTTCCCTTCATCCTTTTTGCCCAGGGTTACGTTGAACCATAACGCCAACGCAATTAAAAACGATACCAATAAGAGGATTAGATCTTCCCGAGTAAATCCCATCATTATGATTCCTCATCCTCCTCTTCATGATAGCCATAAAGCTCCTGGAGAGTTTTTCTCAGAGAGGTGGAATCCAGCCCACGAATCAATTCCCCATGCTGGGCAAAGGAAATAGTCCCGGTTTCTTCGGATACCACCACCACAGCGGCATCGGTTTCTTCTGTAATGCCTAAGGCGGCATAATGCCGGGACCCTAATTCCCGGCTGAGGTTTTCCTGCTGGGATAAGGGTAAAAGCACTCCGGCAGAAATCATCCGGTTGGCTTGGATAATTAAGGCTCCATCATGCAGGGGCGAATAGGGCATAAAGACCGAAACCAATAATTCAGCATTCACCTTGGCATCTAGTTCCACTCCCCGTTCCACAAATTCGCTCAGGGAGGTCTCCCGTTCAATGACGATCAAAGCTCCGATTTTTCGTTTAGAAAGGGTGGCTGCGGCCTGGGTAATTTCAATAAAGACTTGGGGTTCCGGCTTAAAAAACCGTCGAAAAATTCTTCTTTGGCCCAGTTGGGTAAAGGCTCGCCGGATTTCCGGGGCAAAGACAACCACCAGGGCGACAATAAATACCGCCCAGAACTTTTCCATAATCCAGGAAAGAGTATCCAAGTGTAATTTTACCGCTATCACCGAGACAATCAAAGTTACGGCAATAATCAGCACTAACCCTTGAATGACCTGAACCGACCGGGTTCCCCTTAAAAATCGAAGGGTTAAAAATAAGCCCAAAGTCACAATCAGGACATCCAGGATATCTGTCCCATGCATCAGTGTGTATAATTCTTGCAGCTGATTCAACATTGCCTGCCTCTATAATCCCGGATTCTATCAACCATGCCCATAGCATGAACTGTTTCTTTTACATCATGGACACGAACTATTTTAGCACCATTCCAGGCTGCCAGTACCCCGGCAGCGATACTGGCCGCCAATCTTTCTTCTACCGGCAGTCCAAGGCTCTTTCCAATGAATGATTTTCGGGAGACCCCCATCAATATCGGATATCCCATAGAGACCAATTCATCGAGTCTTGCCTGAAGAATCAGATTATGTTCCAGGGATTTTCCGAACCCGATACCCGGATCCAGGATAATCTTTTCTTTTGGGATTCCGGCTTCCCGGGCTTTCCGGGCCGCCTCAAGGAGAAAGTCTTTGACCTCTTCCAATACATTCCCATACTCGGGATTTTGTTGCATGGTTCGAGGTTCTCCCTGCATATGCATCAGGCAACACCAGGCTCCATACCGGGCCGTAACTCCAGCTATTTCAGGTTCAAAATGAAAGGCTGAAATATCATTAATCAGGGAAGCGCCTGCTTCCAGGGCCTGCCGGGCCACTTCAGATTTCGTTGTATCAATAGAAATGGGAATCTTCAGTTTACCCTGAAGGGATTCAATCAGGGGGATTACCCGTCTTAATTCCTCGGCCAGAGGAACCGCCTCTGAACCCGGACGGGAAGATTCGCCTCCGATATCCAGCAGATGGGCCCCTTCGGATTCAATTTCAATAGCCCTTTCAATAGCTCTCTCCCGGGAATCAAACTTCCCTCCATCCGAAAACGAGTCAGGAGTTACATTCAGGATTCCCATTACTAATGTGCCAGTCTGGCTTAGGTCGATATCTAACATTCTCTGAATCACTCCTGCATAAAAAAATACCTGTTTTGTAACGCTTCAGGCAGATGTTTTTCCTTGAATTATCAATCTAATTTACCACAGATAAATAAAATTGTTGGGTTCTGTTTTAGTCCTGACAAAAGAAAAACCCCGGGTTCCCTTTTTAAGGGTACCCGGGGTTTTCAAATAGAATCCCGAAAAGACCTTATTCTGCCATAAAATCAGACAGTTCAACAGGAACCACACTCGGTTTTCCCAAAGTCCAGACTGAGAAATGAGTTAGCCCATAAACGGTAATAGAATGATTAAAGGTATCCCGTTCAATGGTTTCTGTTACAGGAGTAAAAACACCTCCATCAACAGAATAAAGAGGAACCAACTCCTCTTCACTCACACCCTCAGGAAGGTCAGAAGGATCATAGTAAAAGGTCAGGTCACATTGAAAATCCGACATGTTTTCACCGATAATCCAGAACCGACTGATAGCATTGGGAATCATACGGGTAAAAGATTGGGCCATGGCAATATATCCGCCCGTTCCAGTCGTCCCATTGCTGAAATCAATATAGAGTGAACCAAAGTCCAAATCAGAATAATCAGGAGTAACATAATCTGAATTGCTTTGTATTTCATTCAGGGAGAACGGGTCATAAATCACCATAGATGAAACAGGGTCACCTGTACCAGTGGGTTGAGGACCATCACTAGAATCCCAGTAATTCCCCCTGGCATCCACATTGTAAACAGTATCTTCATTAATGATTGCTGTAACATTCCCATAGAAGTTATTATTGACCACCCGAAGGAAGTCGTTGGCGGGGAGCGGGCCATTCACTTTAACAGCCGCATGAAAGTTACTAAAATAATTCCCAATAAAGTTCTGAGAAGTATTGGCATTGCTCTTTAATCCCCCAGAAATTCTTACGCCTTCTAAATAGCTGTCTCCGTCATAGGACATATAGTCAGCGTTAAGTTCATTGTTAAAGAAAGCAATATCCCCCTTAACATTCTTGAGCCGGATAACTTCAACTGTTGCATCCGAAAGAGTTCCACCGCAATAAATCTGGTTATTTACAACAGCAATGTTGTCAACATATCCCTGGAATAAGAATAACCGCATGGGGTCTTCATAAGAGGTATAGTCTGAGAAATCCTGTTCAAAACTATTGTTACCAATATAGAAGTTCTCAAACTGAGGCTGTGAAATTGTACTGGCCTCTGTAAGAGACACCAACGCCAGCATAGGTTCCCTCTGGTATCCAGAAGAAGCTTCCTCAGGCTCTTGCAGCGAAGTAATATAATTATTATCAATCATGACATTGGTATGTCGGCAAGCATTATCACTGCAATAGAAAATTATCCCCGTCGAGTTATTTTCACCCTGATTGTTCCTCATAATGATATTACTGTTTTCACCATCAAAGAAACACATAAATCCGGTTCTGAGATTATTGTCCTGGAAATAATTCCCTTCCATCGTCAAACTGGATGCCCGGGCAAATTGAAGAGCGCCCATTCGGCCACTGGTAAAGGTATTATTCACGAAATAAGCATTCTCAAGCCCGCCCAGACTCATGATGGGATCATCAGTCCCTGTGGAGACCATTTCACCAATCCAGTTTCCTTCACAAGTCCAGTTTGATACGGTGATACCCGTATGCAGGCCTCCGTCATAATTAAAAGAAAACACTTCATTAAATCCGACAATCTTATTAAATTTCAAATATAAATTATTGCTATTGTCAGTGGTATTAATTGCCAGGGGGATAGCATTTTGGATTTCCATTCCATTGAGAGTAACCTGGTCAGAAGCAATTTGCACGGTTCCATTGATAATGGCTTCTTCATTGCGGCCACCCCCGAAGTTCAGGTTGGGATTGATATCAATATTGGGGCCTTCGATGTTTACCGGTTTTCCAATAAATACATTCCCGACATACTCACCAGAAGAAACAATAATTGTATCCAGAGGTGAAGCCGTATCTACTGCCATCTGGATTGTTAACAAAGGTTCTTCAGAGGTCCCCGGATTGCTGTCACTTCCGGTCGTACTGACATACCAGGTGTTTCCCACTGCCAATAGTATCGATGGAAACACCAAAATCATGATTAATAAAAAATAACGCAGATATTTCTTGAACATAAAAAAATTCCTTTTCCATTAAGGTAATTTTGATTAATAAATACTTCACAAGAATAGTATAAAAAATAAAACCATAGTTAAAAGATAAACACCCTCAATATCACGCCCTCCCTTCTCCCTTAACATCCATCTAAGGAAGAGATACCCTTAAATATATCCCTGGTTTTCTTCTTTCCTGAAAGACTTATCAGGTTTGGATGGATCTTCATAACTGAAATTTTCATGGCATCTTATGCACAATAAACAGGAAATCAGCGGCTGATAGAAAAGACTTTTCCCTGGACAGCATGAATTAAATCCTTGGGTGAGATGTTAAACTGGCAGCCTCTGACACCGGCGCTGCAGGCAATAAAAGGAAATTGCTGAATGCTTTCATCCAGGTAAACCGGGTAAGGTTTTTTAGTGCCGACAGGGGAAACACCCCCACGAATATAACCTGTTAATTTCTGAACTTCTTTAAGCGGGACTAAATCTGTTTTCTTATTTCCACTGCAGGAAGCCAGTGCTTTCAGGTCCAGTTCCCGGTCACCGGGAATGACCGCCAGCAAGACCCCGGTCTTATCCCCTGATACTACCAGGGTTTTGAAAACCTGGCCCGCAGGCATCCCAATCTTATGGGCCACATTTTCGGCTCCTAAATCATTTTCATCCACCGGGTATTCCTTTAATTCATATGGAATTCCCAGATGATCTAAAATTCGAGCGGCATTCGTCTTTTTCATATCTATCAGTACACTGTTATCTGTTAAGTCGAAATTTTCCGGAAAGCCAGTTTTTCCACCATCATACCCAGGGCAATACCAATGGCATAAGATAACAAATCACTCCATAAAAATCCAAAACCTAAGATTAACGCTCCCATGCGGGTTCGTCTGATAGTATCGATCCAGGGGGAATGGTATAGCTGGCTTATCTCTATTCCAAAAGAAAACACGAATGAACTAAAAGCCACCTTGGGGGTGGTCCATCTTATAAAAATAAACCCGATTCCCAAAAATACCATCAAAGCCCATAAGGCATCCCCAGCATAATCCCCAATCCAACCAAGCAAAATATCCTGGTAATGCCTTGATGCAAGCCCAATTAATATAACAAAAATAATGGCAGTAAAATAGACTGCCCGATTTCGCTTATTTCGTCTCAATGGAGTTACCCTTGCTCCCTTTCAGGATTAAAAATCGTCTCCGGGCTTAGAATGCGAGACTCCAAGCCATCACTAACCCGCCCGGTAACAAAGACCTGCAAATTTCGAGGCTGCTTTTCCTTAAGCAAAAAAAAGCTATCCGGTTTTGAGTTGGATAGCCTTTAATTGAATATAATTAATTTTCAGTTTAGCTGACAGATTACGCCGGCTGGATTCCCGGCTCTTTCTTGATACTTGCGGAGGATTCATCCGGTTTGGGAGTTTCCGCAGTAATGGGTTCAACCGGTTCGGGATTCTCATCATTTTTCACATGAGGTTCCAGGGTATCACCCCGCATCAGTTTATCCACATCCCCTTCATCCAGGGTTTCCCGTTCCAGCAAGGCTTCTGCCATTAAATTCAATTTATCGATATTGGCGCTGATAAGGTTTCTGGCCCGGGTATAGCAAGTATCAATGATATGCCGGACTTCCGTATCGATATCGATGGCTGTCTTTTCACTATAATCCTTGGAACGAGAGATTTCCCGGCCCAGGAAAATATGTTCTTCCCGATGGCCAAAGGTCATGGGGCCAAGTTTCTCACTCATCCCCCATTCGCAAACCATCCGGTTGGCCAATTCAGTGGCCCGCTTCAGGTCATTGCTGGCGCCGGTGGAAGCTTCATTAAAAATCAGCTCCTCCGCCAGGCGTCCCCCAAAGAAAATCGTTATATGGTTCATTAATTCGTTTTTCTTGGGATTATGGATATCTTCCATAGGCAGCTGATGAGTCAGCCCTAAAGCCATCCCTCTGGGGATAATCGTCACTTTATGGACAGGGTCAGCACCCGGCAGCAGTTTGGCTACCAGAGCATGCCCGGCTTCATGATAAGCGGTTACCCGTTTTTCTTTTTCGGAGATGACCCGAGACCGGCGTTCCGGTCCCATCATCACTTTATCCCTGGCTTCTTCCAGGTCTTCCATCTCTATTTTTTTCTTGTTCCGGCGAGCCGCTAATAAAGCTCCCTCATTGACCAGATTGGCTAAGTCTGCGCCGGAGAAATAAGGAGTCCCACGGGCAATGACTTTCAGGTTAGCATTTTCTGAAAGAGGGATTTTCCGGGCATGGACCTTAAGGATATTTTCCCGTCCAATCAAATCCGGTAAATCCACCACGATTTGCCGGTCAAACCGCCCCGGCCGCAGCAATGCAGGATCCAGCACATCCGGACGGTTGGTCGCTGCCATCAGAATAACCCCTTCATTGGTATTGAAACCATCCATCTCGACCAGAAGTTGATTCAAGGTCTGTTCCCGTTCGTCATGGCCGCCGCCGAGTCCGGCGCCTCGCTGCCGTCCGACCGCATCGATTTCATCAATAAAGATAATACAGGGCGCATGCTTTTTCCCACTTTCGAAAAGGTCTCGAACCCGGGAAGCGCCTACCCCGACAAACATTTCTACAAAATCAGAACCCGAGATACTGAAAAAGGGCACCCCGGCTTCCCCGGCCACGGCCCGGGCCAACAAGGTCTTCCCAGTCCCCGGAGGGCCTACCAATAATACGCCCCGGGGAATTCTACCCCCGAGTTTTTGGAATTTCTGGGGTTCCTTGAGGAATTCTATGATTTCATGAAGCTCTTCCTTGGCCTCATCTACTCCGGCCACATCAGCAAAGGTAACTTTCTGTTGGCTGTCGGATATCAATTTAGCCCGGCTTCTGCCAAAAGACATAGCCTTATTAGAGCCCATCTGCATTTGGCGCATGATAAACAACCAGAACCCGACAATCAGGAGTACCGGCAACAACAGCTGGGCAAGGCTCCACCACATTTGCTGAGACCTTTTGATCTCATATTTAACCTGCCGGTCAGCTGGGGCTGTTTTATTATATTCACTCAGAGCCTTGATGACTTCAGACCCCATCCCATCCAGCAATTGGGTGGTATAGGATTGGCCGTTAGCCAGTTTCCCCGTCATTTTAACATCCTGAATGACGACTGTTTTAACATTTCCGGAAGTAGCATACCCGATAAATTCACTATAAGTCAGATCCCGGGGTTTCTCCCCTTCCCGATAACCGTATGCTGCCAGTATCAGGATAATCAGGATTGCCAACCAAAAGGTCAATTGTTTTGCAATATTTTTCATATTTTCCCGCTTAATGTAGGTTCTTTCGGACTTATCAGGTTATTATTCCCGGGGAATGCCGAAGGTTTTCCCCAAAATTCATTAAATTCCACTAGATATATTGATATTTCTCATTTTAACCCATGCAGGGGTCTATTTCAACTTTAATAAAGGCCGCTGAGGGTATCAGAATCGATTATAAGGGCCTCATATTTTTATATCAGAAAAGGGATTCTCTCCGTTGACATAGACTCTTCTGCCCCCCCTCCATATAAACCGATAAGAACGGAGTTGTAACGGAGAGGGTCAGAGACACTCCGTTACCAGGAGGTATTTTTCAGGCTCTCAGGGAAGCGCTCCAGTCCAGGAATTCCCGAAACCTGACCTCTGCTGGAATATCCCGAAAATCTTCCAGGGTAAACCAGCCGGAATATCCAACCGCCATTAATTCCTTATATATAACCGCCCAATCCATTTGCCCCCCGGCAATGGAATCCCATCGAAACTGCCATTTTCCATCTTCTTTGACCCACCCGGCGTTCTTGACATGGACATGGGCCAGGTAAGGTCCCAGGATGGAAAGGGCCATCGCCGGATTTTCATACCCTTCCATCACCATATTGCCCGGATCATAGATAATGCCAAACCATTGAGGGCTTAGTCCCTCAAGAAGCCTTCGGGCTGAGGAGGGGCTGGGAATGATCCAGCCGGGATGGAGTTCTAATAAACATTGAATACCGGATTTTTCCAAAATAGGTTGCAGAGATTCCAATTCTTCCCTTGCCTGCTTGAATAATTCTTCATAAGGATTCTCTGCGGGGAATCGGGGCGGCCAGAACCGGACCCGGGTAATGCCGAGGATTTGGGCCATTTCCAGGCCTCTTTGGATATCCTCCGGGTTACCGGTAGAGAAGTATCCCCCCAGGACCGGCATCTGCAGCCCGGCCTCTTCAACTTTGGCCCGGATAGCCGTTAACTGGGCAGGGGTGGATTGAGGAGAAATATGGAAATCTTCCCCCACTCTCCATTCGATCCCTTCCAGTTGAAAGTCTGTTGCCAGTTGAATGGATTGTTCCCAACTGATTTGAGACCCCAATATCGCCGTAAATACAGATTTTTTCATTAGGGATAGCTTACCAGAATTTTCCCCTTGAGAAAATGGATATCTCCTGCCAATAAATTATAAAGAACTCCTTAAATTACTCATTGCAAATATAGAAGTTACCCGGGCAAAATAATAGTTGACAGCCGAATAGTGCTTTGATAGGATGAGTCCCTAAGAGCCGGGAAAACCGGTAGGACGACATTGTTTGCTGGGCCTGAGGGTCGGGTAAGACAATTCGACCTGAGGGTTTTTTTTGTTTCCTTTCGGGGAGAATGAAGGTCGATTACGGCTTGAAAATCTAGCAAGGAGTAGTACGGAAATGGCAAAAGGTACCGTTAAATGGTTTAACAACCAAAAAGGGTACGGGTTTATTTCCTCCGATACCGGAAAAGATGTTTTTGTCCATTATTCTGCTGTGCAGACTGATGGTTATAAAACATTGAATGAAGGCGATCCGGTGGAATTTGACATCGTCCAGGGTCCTAAAGGTCCTCAGGCTGAAAACGTTCGGCGTGTTCAGTAATCCTTTCATTCTTTTTTAATCACGAATCCAAGTAAAAAACAGTCTGTCCTCCAGCAGGCTGTTTTTTTTATGGCCGGACCCCGGGGAAAGTCTGATTTGTCATCCAGCCGGGAGAAGCAACATCAGGGGTTCCTCTCTTATTTTTGACGGCTGTCAAAAATACAATAAACTGATTCTATATGGGTTAGGATTTTGATAGCAGCCGAAACAGGTTGGCAATGACTCTATCCTGACAGTGAAATCAGGAATAAGGATTCCGTCTTAAATCTAGAATCGGAACCATTTAGTCTATTCTTCTAAACCTAAAATACTATTTCTACAGATTCAACTCCCAGAACATCAGATTCAGAAGGATAGCAAAGCTGACCCAAACCAGATAAGGTAAAAGAAGATAACCGGCCAATGGCTTAATATTTTTAAAGGCCTGATACGTGGCATAAATTGCCAGCCAGAGGAAAACAATCTCCACTAAAGCCGCTCCGGGAGACCTTAACCCGAAAAAAAGCCAGGACCAGGCAACATTCAATATCAACTGCAGGCTGAATAAACGAAGGGCATTATGGGAACCCAATGTTTTACGATTCTGCCAGATGAGCCAACCGGCCACCGCCATCAGGAAATAAAGCAAGCTCCAGACTGGACCAAAAACCCAGGCAGGGGGGGTTATAGGCGGCTTAATCAAATTGGCATACCAGGTGCTGATGGAATTCGCTGTAAATCTCCCACCCAATCCTCCGGCGCCAAAACAGAGAACCAGGAATAACAAGAAACTCCACCCTTTGGAAGCATTCCCTTCCAGCTGGGGATCAGAAACTTTCTTCCGAGGCAGGTGTCCGGTTACAGCCGACCGGGCCATCCGGTTGAGCATCCCTTGAAAAATCAACTGATGCAGGGGATAAAGAGCATACCAGTAAATAAGCCCCATTATTCCCAGGGGATCAAAACTGGCCGTCTGGCGAATGACCGAGGAACCCCGGATTTTCCCTTCGGTAACTTCAAATTCCAGCCAGGCCCGGCCGGGAAGTTTCATTTCAGCTATTAATCGAAGGGATTTATCCTGTTCAATGGATTCCACCCTCCAACAATCAAGGGTATCCCCTGGCAAGAGTTGATGAGGATTCCTCCGGCCCCTTCGCATACCAACACCGCCCGCTATTAAATCCAGCATACCTCGAAGGGACCACAGATAATCCGCAAAAAACCAACCCACCTCTCCTCCAATATGTTGGATTGGAATAAAGGCCTTATCCGGAGGAACAGAAACGGCGATGGTTCGGGAATCAATGAACCGAGAACCATATCGAAGCCCCCCCGAAAGAGGGTTATAACCTGAGGAAGAGAGAGAATCCGACCAACGGGTCTCAGCAAATTCATGGTCTTCTTTAATCAAAGCCCTGGATACAGCCTCCCGATACCCCCGGGGTGTGATAGGAAAATCTTTCAGGGCGGAGGTCTCCTTCACCACACTGGGAGTCCTTAAACTCAAAATCAATTCCTTGCCGATTCTGGCATATAGCGGGGTTACCAGCCCCAGCCAGAGGCTGGATAACCGAGGGGTCAGGAAAGGGACTGGAATCATAACCCGATGCAGTTCTCTCCTAAAAGCATATTCCTTCATTAAATCTTTATATGAAACCCGGTCGGCGCCCCCAATCTCATAAACCCGATTATCTAATCCGGGCAAATCCAACGCCGCGACCAGGTAAGCAATCACATCTTCAATCGCTATCGGCTGAGCCGGTGTGGAAACCCAACGGGGTGTAATCATAATCGGCAGCCGTTCCACCAATGACCGGATCATTTCAAAAGAAAAAGACCCGGAACCAATAATCACCGAAGCTCGAAATTCAATGCAGGTCACCCCGGAATTGCGCAATATCTTCCCCACTTCCAACCGGCTTTTAAAATGGGGTGATAATAAAGAAGAGGCAGGGTCGGCTAATCCGCCCAGATAAATAATCCGTTTTACCTTGGATTTTCGGGCAACTTCCCCGAAAAGTTTAGCGGCTTTTCGGTCTTTTTCGGCATAAGCCCCTGCCTCTGCCATGGAATGAACCAGGTAATAGGCAGTTTCTATCCCTTCCATGGCCTGGGTAAGGGAGGCTTCATCCAGGATATCTCCGGAGATAACAACCGTATGGGTGCCAGCTCTCGGTATCAGGTTTTCCGGCCGCCGGGTCAGGCATCGGACAGGATAACCTTTTTCTTCCAGAGCCTTCAATAATCGGCCACCGATATATCCAGTGGCCCCGGTTAGTAGAATTTTACAATGAATATCTTTCTGACTCATGAACCACCCAACCTCTTAAGCATTCGTAACTACCCCTTTCTAATTATCACTTAAAAGCAGGTAATGTCAATGAATCAGGGTTCTTTCTTTACTCCAGTTCTTTCCATAAAGTAGGAGATATTGAGGTCGGATTAGATTTGAAATGGTATAAATAAATCATATTACCGTAAGCCTGGGTAACATAAAACCCGGTATTCAGATCCGGAAGCATGGGTAATTCAGCGCCATAAGTATATATTACTGCCGAGCTAAGGACATTATGATACCGGTCATATCTGATGGCAGCAGAAGTATGGGTATGATATCCTCCAATCCCATAACTATAATCATTTACACCGCTGAAGAGCATACCGCCCTTATAGTCTGGTTTCATTATATTCGTACAGATAGTAGGAGAATGAATGCCGTTTTCATTCCAATAAGGATTTCCATCAGCATCCATTCGCTGCCAAAATCCGATGGGAATTTCCCCCGGCATAACTGTAAAATTCCTGAAATCTTCCCAAGTAATGTAAAAACCTCCCCAGCCATCTTCTGCCATACCAATATCCTCTTGGATATTAGTACTATTACAGACTGTCAGCCCTCCGGAATTCCATAAAACATTGCCGGTAGAATCCATACGCTGGGCATAGATATCCCCAAGATGATTTAACCTTTCATCTTTCCAGGAAACAAAATAATCCCCCTGAGCTCCCTGGGCCATTCGTGCGCCAGTCTGAGTCGCCGTAACTGAAGAAACCGGTATCCCATTGAACTTCCAGAGATTATTTCCTTTAGAATCTATCGTAGAGGCATAAACCCTGACACAGGAATCCCGGTTATCTTCCCAAGTCAGGCCCCATTTATTATTATGACCGTCAATCACATAAAAAGAACCCGTCCCGGAAGAGGACACACAGACCGGTACACCTTCCAAATTCCATTGAGGCCTGCCATCTGAACCTATTACCTGAGCAAAAATATCAGATACCCCATTTCGTTCATCTTTCCAGAAACAAAGAGTCCCGTTCTCAGAAGGATACACCACCACTGAAGAAGGATTCAAAGCCATATCACATACTGGGATTCCGTTGGTCTCCCAGACAGGATTCCCCTGGCGGTTCATTCTTTGGGTATATAGCTGGGGATACTGTTTCGTGCTATCCCGCGTATCCAGCCAGACCAACACAACACCCCCTTCTTCATCAGGAGCCATTCTTATCTTATATTGGTCACCGATAGAGCGACAGACCGATAACCCCTCTTCCGGCCATAACCGGTTTCCATTTTTATCAACACCCTGCAATAAAATATCTCTCCGGGTTGAATCATACTGGTTAGACCAGGAAACAAATACATTACCCAGGGAATCACTGGTGAAATTCAGGTCATCCTTATTGACAGTACAGGAGGTCTGATAAAGTAAGGTTGTATCAGAATCAGACCCAACAGCTTCAGCTACCATAAGAATCAATAACATCGGTCCCAGCAAACCGAATAATACTTTATTTAGTTGTTTTCTTTCCATTATAATCATCTTTCCACTCCCGGCTGTTATTCCAGATTTAAAGGGGCTGAAACCCATCTGGCATTATCCAGATAGAGGTCCATCGGGTCATTCCCTGTATATAAGAATTCCAACGCCAGGTGCCTTTTTAGCGCACCGGATGATATCAAGGGAACATAAATGGTTTCCCATTTTCCGGGTGCCAGATTCCCCAGGCTGAAATACTCACCGGTATCGTTGCTGTAGCCTGTCGCGGATGAATCTCCATAATGAATAGCATGGACCTTCATGTTCGGAAACCCGGTTCCCCTAACTTGAAGGTTAATCATGAAAGCGCCTGCTGTTTCATCTGTCGCTGTGGCTAAGGTATAAGGATTTTTTAAGACCAGCCGAACGCCTTTACCGGGCTGAGTAAATCTAATCAGTTCCAAACCGGTTTGGTCGTCCAGCTGAGAGACCCAGTTAATGGAGGGCAGTCCAGCGGTTGCTTCAGGGTTGGCTTCCACCTGCCAATATTGTAAATCTGATGAATTGGAAAACTCCCCTCCCGGAATCGATTTAGCCCCATTATTTTGGTAAAGCCTATTGTTATTGATATCGACTGCATTCAAATAGGCCCAGCCGGTTGTATTCTTGTTTCTGAACTCCAGTTGGACTATCCCTGAATCAGTATTACTCCGAAAAGGCAGCCAGAAATCCAGCCAGGCGGTTCCCCAGGCTGTTTTTACATCGTACTTATTACTTAATATCTCCCGATAGTTATAACTGGTCCAGCCATTAAACCCCATTAGGCTGTATTTAAACGAATCTATCAGGCCATAGGTGTCCGAACTAATGCGATAATGAATACTTCCGATCCGGCTGGATGGATTTATAAAATCCACTCTGGGTTTAGCGGTGATTTTGATTCCCTGATTGGGGCCCGTAAATATTAAAGCAAGATTCCCATCCCCTCCATTAACAAAAGGACTCCAATCGATATCCGGAAGGCCGGTGCAATCCGAGGGTTTTTCATAAGACCAGGATGCGGTTTCCCCGGGGGCGTTGAAGAGGCCCGACCCAAAAGACCATTGCCAGAGTGACCGTTTAAAATTAAATCCCGAAGTATCAGACGTCAGGGGTTCGACGATACTGCCTGTTGGATAAAACAAATCCGGATCCCGGGTGGGCACGACCCAATAGGTGCCAAGGGTTAAATTGGAGAATTGATAGTACCCATTGGAATCTGTCCATACAGCCTTTGTAGAATCCCCATTCAATGTGATTTTCACATTCTGCAGAGGAGAAGGTTTTGTGAGGATATTCAATCCATCTGAACCTGAGGCCAGATAGAGATAATCTCCGGTATCTGCACAGGACATCGCCCGTTGATGTCCAGAAACCTCAACCACGACACTTTCTCTGCCGGGTGTTTTAGCTTCCAGAACCTTCAATCCTCCATTAAAATCAGAAACATAGAGGTAGTTACCCGACCAGAGGACTCTTCTGGCATATCCATCCAGTTGATTCCTATTGATAAGGGAAAGCCTGGTGTCCCCGGAAAGGGTGCAGATTGCAACTCCATGGCAACCGGCCGCCAGGACCAGATTGCTGCTTTGGCTGAAGCTGACATCCAGCACAGGTGAAAGGGTGGTATATCGGGATACCAGAATGGGTTGGGAAGGATTCGTGATATTAACAATACTTAATCCTTTATCAGCCTGGGATATATAAGCATAGTTATTATGTATCTTGATTCTGGAGGCATACCCTTCTAATTCCAGATGGCTGTTCTCTACAGGTGCGGAGGGATTGGATATGTCATAAATCCTTAACCCATCAGCTCCATCAGCTAAAAAGATATTATTATTGGATATCGCCACATCACTGGCCCATCCCGGAGTGTCAAGTACTGCAAGCTCCCGGATTGTTCCTGAACTGGAGATATCCAATACCAGCAGCCCTTCTGAACCGGCGGCGGCATACAGTTGATCCCCGGTATGGGCCATAGCCTCTACCGTTTTCCTCTTGGAAAGAGTCGCCCGAACAAAAGGATTGGTTTGGTTAGAGATATCCAGCTGAATAATCCCTTTATCGGGTGTTAATAAATATAACGACTGCCCCTTAATATACAGATTGGATAAATAGGCGGTATCACTATATTTTCCTGCTTCAGAAATGGAATCATAACAATATCCGCTGAGGGTATAAGCTTTCACCTGGCTGATTGGCAGGAAGCTTATTTGTATTACTATAAAACATAGATAAAATAAGTAATTGATGCGTTTATGAACCATAAACGACACTTCCTTAATGGTGTAATAACTAACCTGATTTTCAATAATCATATTTGATACGGACTTAATATAGCACACATAATATCTTTTATGTCTATATTTTTAGGCTGAGGGAGAAAACCCCCTGAAGGAATTAACATCCCTGAACCAAGTCTATGGCAATAAAGGCGGAAACAAAGGGTTTGAGCCCCCTCCTCCTGTTGGGAAGGAAGACTTGTTATCCTCCACCTGTTTTGTGCTAAACTTTGAATTATCAGATGTAATAAAGAAACCCCCTATGAAAGCAGGAGAATATGTCGGGACTGATTTACGAAGAAATTGTCCAGGATATAAGGAAACAATTAGCCCAGAAAGAACAATATGCCGATATGCATTATTATTTATCCCTCTTTCTGGGGTTCTGGGGAGAATATGAAGAAGCTCTGGTGAAAGTAGATTACAGCCTGAGTTTGAACCCTCGTTACCGAAAAGCCAAAGAGTATCGGGAAATTCTGGAGAGCTTACGCCATGATAAGGGTCCCATCCCGGCAGATTCTCCCGATCCCCACCCTATCTTTCATGAGACCCATAATTACGCCGCCCTCTTTTATGCCCAGCGGAGACGTTTTGAAACAGCCGAGGATTGTGTTGAAAAATCTTATGCTATCAGCCGAAATGAAGCAGATTATAATCTCCAACTGGGTATGGTTTATGAAATCAAGGGAGAATTGAACCAGGCTGCCGGATTCATGGAACGGGCCATTGAATTGAATGTGGATTCCTGGAAACCCTATTATTTCCTCTGCCAAATTTATACCCTACAAGATCGGCTGGAAGATGCCCGAATCATCTTACGCCGGGTGGTAGATAAATACCCTCTCTATCCAGACCTGCGATATAACCTGGCCCTCCTTTTAATTGAATCAGGTGAATTTGATGAAGCCATTGAACATCTTAGAAAGGCCGTGGACATCAATCCTAAATATTTTTATGCTCACTACCACCTGGCAACAGTCTATTTATTAAACAAGGCCCCCCAGCTGGCAGAAGCGGAGTTCCTGAAAATTATTGAGAAGGGATGGGAGCCTGAAGGGATTAATCTGGATATTGCCAAAGCCCAATTGGAATCGGGAAAATACGAGGCCGCAGAACAATATGCTGTCCGGGCTATGGAAAAAGACCCCTCCAATCCTGAGCCCTATTACCTGATGACGGAGCTTTGCCGGTTGAAAAAAGATCCTGAGGGTGCTAGTCATTACCAATCAGAAGCCAAAAAAAGAAAAATAGCCATCTAGGGGTTCCTGGCTGCGGTTATTGTTTCTTCCCACTTTTATCCTGAACCTTTATTTCTATTAAAGTTGTGCTAAACTTGGGGCATAGGGGAACATCAGGTCTCCTGGAAAGGGATCTGATGCGAATAAAGAGTTAAATGTCCATGCTGGGGGATGGAAGGCAGTGCATGAGGAGGGCCCAAGGCCCATGCGCACGGATGATTTCAAAATAAACGCCCGGGTTCGCTCCGTATTGGTGCGAAGATTTGTAGATACGTCCAAATGTATGTTCACCACTATCAAAGGACGGGTTTACCTTCGGGGACAGTTGCGTCGGCTTTTTGGGCATTTATCCAATCCGGATGAGCATAATAGAGACCAACGAAAAGATGAAAAAACACCGGATGATTTTTATCGCAGTGATTTGGCATTATTGCTGTTAATTGAACAGGAAATCATGAAAATCCCAGGGGTGACCGGAGTTCAGTTTGAACTTAGGGACTGGGAAAGAGATAAAGGCGGCTGGAAACGCAAGGTTATTGGGTCATAGATTGGAGCAGCTTAAGATGCATGGATTTATTTATCAGCATATCCTGGAAGCCTTGAAAGAAGAGATAGTTTCTCACCCCGATTATGCAGATCTCCACTACCAATATGCCATCTTGCTAGCTATGAATGGGCTTTTTTTGGAGGCCCGTCAGGCTCTCCATAAAAGCCTCAAAATCAATCCCCATTATCAAGCAGCCCTTGAAGCTGAAAGAGAACTGAAAAAATTGACGTCCAGCAATATTGCCGAAGAAAAAATCCTTCAAAATCCCCCCCGATGGTTTTGTGAGGGGCATCTGACCGCGGCCCGGTATTATGCCCAGTATGGGGAAATCCAGGAAGCAGAATCAGCCTTGCAGAAAGCCTATACCCTATCCAAGGATAAAGCCTTGTACAGTTATCACTGTGGATTGCTTTATGAATCCAGGGGACTGCTCAATCAGGCTGAAACATATTTAAGAAAAGCTATTTCCCTGGAGATTGAATGCTGTAATCCTTATTTAGTCTTAAGCCAGATACTGGCCCTTGAAGATAAATGGGATGAGGCTAAGAATTGTCTGATTGAAGCATTAAACCATTTTCCAAAATATCCTGACCTTCATTACCATTTCGGCATTCTTCTCATGCAGGAAGGGGATGTTACCGGGGCCATCAAAGAGCTGAAAAAGGCTATCAAACTGAATCCGGAATACTTGTTTGCCCATTATCAGCTGGGGAACCTTTTGATCCAGACCGGCAATGCCAAAGAAGCTGTGGATGAATACCATGTCGTCATGGAGCTGGGCTTGAAAGAATCCCAGATATATATGGACCTTGCCAGCGCCCAACTGATGGGAGATATGGAGCAAGCCGCCGAAAAGACAGCCAAAGAGGCTCTGATGATAGACCCGGGAAATCCGGAACCTTGCCGATTCCTGGAAGTCTTCTATCAATTAAAAGGACAAAATGACCTGGCCGAATATTACCATCAGGAAAAACAAAAGCGTGAAGCAGAATATTTCTCTAAAAAGGAATAACCCGCATTGGATTTTATAGTCAATCATGCAAAACCCTAACCTGATGGATACTATTGATAAAAAGAGTTCGGGCGCTTCCCCAAAACAGCGAAACCTCGGGTGGTTGGCCAAAATGCCCTGGCTGAACATACCGGTGGTAACCCCCGACGCTTCCCTCCCTTCTGAATTACATTGGTTCGTGGAAATCGAGCGAGCAGCTGTCATTCCTTCCAAGTGGATGTTATTAGCCTTAGGAATAGTCTTATCGGTCCTGGAAAGCGGGGTTTCTTATCCCCCTTTGAGTGTTTTCACTCTCTTTTCATTTTATGCTCTGAGCAACCTGCTATTTTCTTATGTTTTTTACCTGCGGCGATATATGCCCTACCAGATTCGGCGACTGGAATATATGTCTTTGGGAACCGACCTGGTGGTCATCAGCCTTTATCTATACCTGACGACGGTGGAGGAAACCCTTCAGTCAGGACAGGCTGATTTTTACCTGTTATATTTCCTGGTCATCCTGAGAGGGGTGGTATTATTCCCCACCCGAAAACACACTCTTATCATGAATACCATCATCAGTATCAGTTATGTCGGAACTGTTTTCCTGAGCCAGAAGACCTTCCGTTTCCTCACCAGTAATGATTTTTTAATCCGGTTAGTCCTCCTGTGGGGACTGATGCTGATGAGCTGGTTTGTGGTGGAGATAGTCCGGATTCAACGGCAAAAACTCCAGGAAGGGTATGAACATATCAAAAAAATGGAAGCTCACCTGATTCGAAATGAACGGCTGGCCAGTATGGGAGAAATTGCCGCCGGGGTGGCCCATGAAATCAATAATCCGGTCGGTATCATCATGGCAACCAGCGATTTATTATTACGTAAAATGGAACCTGAGGACCCTTCCCGTCCTGCGGTCAGCATGATTGCCGGAGAAGCAGTGCGTTGTAAAAAAATTGTCTCAGAGATGATGGCCCTATCCACCCCATCTAAAATCAGGACTGAATTGATTGGGGTTTGCCATATATTAAGGGACTGTGTGGATATGGTCCGGGAAAAAGCCGAAGGCCGGCAAGTCCAGATTGAAACCCACTGCCCTGAGGATATCCCGCCCCTGGAAGCCAATCCGACTCTTCTCCAAAGGGTCTTTAGTAATTTGTTCAATAATGCCCTCCAGGCAATGCCAGATGGCGGAAAGATTCAGGTTGGAGTAAAATTTAACTCTAAGGAGAATGAAATTCAAGTCTGGTTTTCGGATACCGGGACGGGGATTCCGATAGAAGACCAAGATAAGATTTTTTCCCCTTTTTATACGACCAAAACCGGCCAGCCAGGCTTGGGATTGGCAGTTACCCATCGGATAATTGACTGGCACAGGGGACGTATCAACGTAGAGAGCCTGCCTTCTAAAGGCACTCGATTTGATATTTACCTGCCCGTGAACCGGGAGCCGGATGAATCATAAAGGACCGTATTTATGGTAAAAGTGAAGACAAAAAAACGGGAAATAGTCTGCCCTCATGCAGATTGTTCCTTTTATTCCAGTGAGAATGTCACCATCGATGGAGAAGCAATGTTGATAACCTATTGCTCCCATCCCAATAATGATTTGGTAGATGATGCCAAATCCTGTAATTTCTTCAGGGTCAACTGGGCCCGGCAAGTCCAGAAAATCAGGAAATCAGACCCGGCCGAAAAGGTTAAAATGCAGCGGCAGGCATTAGTCAAACTGATGCAACATGCCGTAGGAAACCTGTCTGCCGAGGAAAGAGATGCTGCTCTGGGCTTGATAGAACAGCTCAAAGAACAGGAAGAACGGCTTTTCAAACTTACAGATGTCTTGAAAAGTTATGATGTCGAAGCCGTATCAGCAGATCCTTTTGTCGTCAGTGAATCCGTTCCAGGCCAGCCTGCTCCGGCTGTGGCACCCCCTCCGGAACCCGTGATAAAAGAAGCGGCGCCAGAACCGGTTGAAGATTTCAGCCCGGTCAAAACCACCCCGGAACCCGTCAAGGAAGAGACCCCGGAAGATATCGTCCGGACCTTTATTGAATCCTGGAACAAGCAGGATTTTGAGAAGGAATATAGATGCCTGGGCAAGAAACTCCGGCTCATTCCCCACATGGATTATATAAAATCACGGCATTTTACCTATGCGGAAATCGTTAACCAGAGTCATAACGGATCACTCCCCACTCAGCACCTGGTTGAAGTATTGTCTTCCCGAAATGATGGGACTACCGCCCGGATTATTTGCAATAAAACTGAAAAGTCCGGCAATTCCGAAAAACATTACCAACAGAGATATATCCTGGAACGCCAGGATAACGCCTGGAAAATTGTGGATGTTCAAACTCGGGATAAATAATCTTATTTTCTCCCGATACCCTGATAAAAAAGCGAGGGAAAATGGCTCCTCAGACTGTTAAAGGTTCAGTGCTGGTGGTTGATGACGAAAAGAACCTCTGCTTGATATTAAAAGATTTTCTGCAAGCGGAGAATTATACCGTTCGATTTACCACCGACCCCTATCAGGCATTGCTTCTGATGAAGGAAGACCCCTCGGATATCGTTATCAGCGACCTGAGGATGCCTAAACTCGATGGGATGGAGTTATTAGGTGAAATCAAATCCCTCTATCCGGACACCGAAATGATTCTGATGAGCGCCTATGCCACCGTGGAAAATGCCATAGAGGCTATGAAACGGGGGGCCTACGATTATGTCCTGAAGCCTTTTCAACTTGATGAGATCTTGATGACCATTAAAAAGGCAAGGGAACGTCAGCTCGACAGGGTCCGTATTCGGATATTAGAAGATGCCGTCGAAATAAAGTATTCTCTCGACAAGATGGTGGGGAAAAGTCCGGCCATCCAGAAGGTATTTGACCTGATTAAGAAAGTGGCCCCTACCGACAGCACCGTGCTGATCACCGGGGAATCCGGTACCGGCAAAGAGTTGGCAGCCCGGTCTATCCATTATCACAGCCCCCGAAAAAACAAGGCGTTTATTGCCATCAATTGCGGCGGGATTCCCGGTGAATTACTGGAATCAGAACTCTTTGGATATGAAAAAGGCGCTTTTACCGGGGCAGCCAACCGGAAAAAAGGATTGTTTGAAGCGGCCGATGGCGGGACTCTTTTTATGGATGAAGTGGGAGAACTGCCGGCTCCGTTGCAGGTGAAACTGCTTCGAGTCCTGCAGGATGGAGAATTCCGGCGGCTGGGCGGTTTGGACAATATCAAGACCGATGCCCGGATTATTGCGGCCACTAATCGAGACCTTCAGGAAGCCGTTCGAAAAAAAGAGTTCCGGGAAGATTTATTCTTCCGGTTGAATGTCATTCCTCTTCAGATTCCTCCCCTTCGGGAGAGGCTGGAGGATATTCCCCTGCTGACAGAAGAATTCTTGAAAAAATATGCGGAAAAGAACAAACGGATTCCCGTCCCCCGGCTTTCGGCCGATGCCCTGAAAAGGCTGCTTCGGTATCATTGGCCCGGTAATATCCGGGAGATGGAGAATCTCCTGGAACAAATGTTGATCCTGACCAGCGGAGAAATCATCCAAATGGAGGATTTGCCGGAGCAGTTCCAGGAAACCCGGTTCCCCATCTCTTCTCAGCCCAAAGAATCCCTCAATTACCAGGAAGCCAAATCCCGGTTTGAGAAAGAATATTTCAATCGGATTCTGCGGAAAAACAAATGGAATATAACCCGGGCGGCCGAGGAGGCTGATATGTCCCGCCGGAATGTTCATGAGAAAATCAAAACCCTGGGGTTGACTCCCCCCTGGGATAAATTTGAGGAAGACCAGTGAGCCTCCGGGTTGACCTTTATCTTGAGGGAGGGACTTTTTATACCCTGACCCCTCAAACCCCAAGAGCCTCTGCCCTGGCTATCAGTGAAGGAAAAATCCTGGCTGTGGGGAACTCGGAAGAACTGAAGGATTATAAAAAAGCGGCGGATACCTTGATTGAACTTAAAGGTAAAACCGTCTTGCCCGGTTTTACTGATACCCATGCCCATTTGATGGACACTGCAGTCAACCTGACCGCTATCGATTTTTCCCATGCCCGTTCCCTGGAAGATTGCGTATCCAAACTCAAAAAAGCCGCCGCCCATTCCAAAAATAGTACCGGCTGGGTCATGGCCCATGGGTTTGATGATTCCCGAATCCGGGAAAAGAGATTCCTGACCTGCAAAGAATTGGATGCGGCCAGCCCGGATAAACCCATTGCCGTATTCAGGGTGGATTTACATTCCTGCATCCTCAATACTCCCGGATTAAAGAAATTGTCGCTGGATGAGAATCTGGATGGATTTGGGAAAGACCCCCAGGGAAAACCCTCCGGTATCTTGCAAAGAATAGCCAATGGACTGGCTTATGATTTGATTTATCAAACCATTGGGGATGAGCAAATCAAACAAGGGCTGGATAAAGCAGTCGGGGCTGCCGTTGAACATGGGGTTACCTCTATCCATTGCCTGGAAGGCGGAGGCCAAGTGGCTGACCATCGGCTGGGTATTTTGAAATCCTGCCGGGATACCTTGCCCCTTCGCACTGTCATTTATCACCAGACCACCGATGTTAAACAGGTCCTTCAGGAAGGCTATCCCTCTATTGGCGGCTGCCTGCTGGTGGATGGCTCGATTGGGTCAAGGACGGCGGCTCTCAGCCAGCCTTATTTTGATGACCCTGAGACTAAAACCAATACCGGGATATTATATTTTACGGATGCAGAACTTAATGAGTTTGTCGAAGAGGCCCACCGGGCAGGGTTACAGATTTCCATGCATGCCATCGGGGACAGGGCTATCGGACAGATTCTGGATGCCTATCAGAGGGTCCTGGAGAGATACCCCAGGGCTGACTCTCGCCATCGGATTGAACATTTTGAATTATGCACCACCGGACAGATTCAGCAGGCTGCCCGGTTGAAAGTGGTTCTTGCCATGCAGCCTGCTTTTGATTATTACTGGGGCGGGCATGACAAGATGTATCATTCCAGGCTGGGGCTGGGCCGAAGCCTCAATAGCAATCCCCTCCGGAAAATACTGGATTCAGGATGCCTTATTGCCGGAGGTTCGGACTCTGATGTAACTCCTCTGGACCCTCTACTGGGGGTTCACAGCGCCCTCAACCATTCCAATCCCCGGGAACGAATCACCATTGAAGAAGCTCTCCGGTTTTACACCACCCATGCCGCCTTTGCCGCTTTCGAAGAAAAGACTCGGGGGACCCTGGAAGCAGGTAAACTGGCTGACCTGACGGTTCTGGATTCTGACCCCTATAAGGCTAAGCCGGATGATGTAAAAGAGATTCCGGTTGCCATGACCCTTTGCCGGGGAAAGATAGTTTACTCCCGGCAAGATACCCCCTAAATCCTTTCCAGCTTCTCTGGCCCCACTCTGGCTTATAATAAAGTAAGCTTATGGAATTATTACAGCAATTCATATCCACTCTTCAAAAAGAGGAATTGATCAAACCGGGCGAGACGGTCATCCTGGGTTTATCCGGGGGGCCTGATTCGGTCTGCCTGTTGGATTTGTTTGCCAAAATCAAAGGGGATTGGCAGCTTCGAATCATCAGCGCCCATCTGAATCATGGATTACGGGGTCAAGATGCTGATGAAGATGAATCCTTCTGCCGGGAACAGTCCCAGTTGTCCGGGGTGGAATTCCAATCCCGGAAAACGGATATTGCCTCTTATGCCTTTTCCCATAAACTCTCCCTGGAAGAAGCCGGCCGTCTGGCAAGATACCATTATTTTTTAGAGTTGGCGGAAGAATTTAAGTCAAAATCGGTAACCGTTGCCCATCATGCCGATGATTGGGCAGAAACAGTCCTGATGCGGCTTATCCGGGGGGCCGGTCCGGACGGATTGGCAGGAATGACTTATTCCCGGCCCCTGGTTTTCGAAGGGGAACCTTTACCGGACCCATCCATTCAGGTGATTCGGCCCCTGCTGAATATCTCCCGAAAACAGATTCTGGATTATCTTCAAGAAAAGAACCTTCTCAGCCGGACGGATGCCACCAATTCCGATACCGCTTACCTGAGAAACAGGATTCGGCATCAGCTGATTCCCCTGCTGAAAAAGGATTATAATCCCAATATCCGGGAGACCCTCTGCCGGACTGCCGATATTATTTCCCGGGAAGAAGAATACTGGGACTCCCTGTTGGATGAGTTCTTTCAGGAAAATCCTCCTGCCCAACGGGAAGACGGCGCCTTAACTTACCCCCGGCAGGCCCTGAACCAACAACCCCTCTCCCTCCGCAGGCGGTTGGTACGGCAGCTGATTGAAATGGCCCAAGGCCATCTGAAAGGATTGGGTTTTGAAGCAGTGGAAGATATCATCCAATTACTGGGCAGCTCTTCGGCTCCTTCGGCTCTGGATTTACCGGGCGAACTGCGAGTCGAGAGAGACCCGGATTCCCTGGTTCTCCTCCCCAAAACAACACCCCAACCCAAAGGTATCATCTCCTATGAATTGAAAGTGCCGGGAACCCTTCAGGCTAATTATTTCAAGAAAACTTTTCAGGCTCAACGTCTGGATGCCACCCCTGAACTCCTGGAGAGGATCCTCTCCGGAAACGTATCCCCTAATGAGGTTTATCTGGATGCCGATAAACTCTCTTTTCCCCTATATCTTCGCGGTTGGCAGGACGGTGATAAAATGATTCCCCTTGGGATGCCGGGCCATAAAAAACTCCATGATATCTTTATCAACAAGAAAATCCCTAAATGGAAAAGACCCCTTATCCCCATCCTCCATGACTCCGATAAAATCCTCTGGATTTCTTCTACCCTCCCTTCTGATGAGGGAAAGGTAACGGGAAAAACAACAAATATTGTTTTTGTTTCAATTGAAGAGAAACCAATTTAAATAAGTTATTTATTGAGTCTTTATCGAGCTGTTCTGCTTTTCAAATATTTCCTTAGCCTTCTGCTGTGCTCTAGCTATTTGTTCTTTTGTCAGTTTTGTATAAAGAAATTCCTTAGTATCTTTAACATTTTCCCCATTTGCGCCTGCTAACAAAACCCATACATAAGCTTCTTCATAATTTTCTATAACCCCTTGACCTAGGGCATAACAAACACCAAGATTATGCTGTGCTTTTGCATCTCCCTGTTCAGCCGCCATGCGATACCATCTCACAGCCTCTTTATAATCCTGAATAACACCCTCCCCATTTGCATAACAAACACCAAGATTATTCTGTGCTCCGGCATATCCCTGCTCAGCCGCCATGCGATACCATCTTACAGCCTCTTTATAATCTTGGATAACACCATCCCCATTTGCATAACAAAAACCAAGATTATGCTGTGCTTTTGCATCTCCCTGTTCAGCCGCCAAGCGATACCATCTCACAGCCTCTTTATAATCCTGGATAACACCATTCCCTCTTGTATAACAAAAACCAAGATTATTCTGTGCGCTGGCATCTCCCTGTTCAGCCGCCATGCGATACCATCTCACAGCCTCTTTATGATCCTGGATAACACCATCCCCATTTGCATAACAAACACCAAGACTATACTGTGCTCCGGCATATCCCTGCTCTGCCGCCATACGATACCACTTAACAGCCTCTTTATGATCCTGGATAACACCATTCCCTCCATAATAACAAACACCAAGATTATTCTGTGCACTGGCATCTCCCTGCTCAGCCGCCATGCGATACCATTTTACAGCCTCTTTATAATCCTGATTTACTCTATCACCATATAGGTAATAGAAACCCAAAAGGTTCTGTGCTCCAGCATTTCCTTTTTCAGCTTTAGCTTTTAGTTCAGGGATAGAGGATGTATCGGAAAGGTTTTGATTAACTTGGCTGTAAGAATAGTTAATAATTCCTACTGAGAAAATAATACTGAAACAGATAATCCATCGGGTGAATAACTTTTTCATATTTTCCTCCTGCTAATAAGCGTGATAATAGCAAAAGAGGTTTTAAATTCCAAATTAAAGTTAATGAAAGCCATCAAAAGCCAAAGGGAAGATGAACCCCGGGGGTTCAGCCCGGGGAATTAGGACAGTTATCGCCGCTTTTATCAAAAACCATTTTAATGGTTTAAAGGAAAGACCAAACAGCCCCTCAGCAACTCATCTATCAGGTTGTTTCCAAGGAAAGGTCTTCAGCCATTTCTTTTTCCCGGGCATTCATTTGTTTATGGGTCTGATCCCATTTTTCATAGACAGCCCGGAGAGTATCTTCCAATACCTTCCTGCGGGTGGTAAGGGCAACAATTTTCTCCGGGTCGGAAGCATAAAGGTCCGGGTCGCAGAGGGTCTTTTCAATTTGAGCTTTTTCTTCCTCGGAGGAATGGATTTCTTTTTCCATGGATTGGATTTTCTTCTTATAGTCAGCAAGTTCCTTCCGAAGGATAGCTTCTTTCCGTTTCCGGTCCTTCTGCTGTTCCCAGAGGGATTTGGATGGAGTGGCTTCCTCTTCCGGCTCCAGGGATAAAGAGGACTCGCTAAGGGATATCTGGGATTGGAAAGAAGCCCCGGAAGTATTGGCCTTAGATAAGAGTTGAGCTCTCTTTTTGATAAATTCAGTATAGTTCCCCATATAAAGATGGGCCTGATGGTCTTTGATTTCAATTACCCTGGAAATCAGTTGGTCCAGGAAATGCCGATCATGGGAAACCAGGATAAGAGCTCCCTTATAATGCATCAGGGCTTCCTGGAATATATCCCGGGTGGCCATATCCAAATGGTTGGTAGGTTCATCCAATATCAGGAGGTTATGTTTTTCCAGCAGGAGTTTACAAAGGGCAAGCCTGGATTTTTCTCCCCCTGAAAGGACTTCAATAGGTTTAAAAAGGTCATCCCCGGAAAAGAGAAAAGCCCCCAGAAGGCTTCTGACCTGAGGAGCTGGCACTGAAGTCTCGATGGTAGAGATTTCCTCCCAGATGGTTTTAGAGTAATCCAGGTTCAGCCGGCTCTCCTGGGCAAAAAATCCCATAGAGACACCTTTTCCCCAGATAACTTTACCTTTATTGGGTTCTTCTTTCCGGGAGACCAGCCGAGAAAGAGTGGATTTTCCGGCGCCATTGACTCCGACCAGGGCGATTTTCTCTCCCTGCCGAAGGTTGAAACTGATATTATCCAGGACGGGTAACCCATCATATCCATGGGACAGCTTCTCCACCTTGATAATCTCAAAAGCGCATTTGGGTGGCTCAGGGAATTTTATCCGGACCTTTTTCTCCCGGGTCTCCAGTTCTATTTTCTCTATCTTCTCCAGCTGTTTGATTCGGCTCTGGACCTGGGCTGCTTTGGTAGCCTTATACCGGAATCTATCAATAAACTGATTGGTTCTTTCGATATATTCATTTTGTCTTCGGGCTTCGGCTTCCAGCTGTTTCTGGCGAAGCTCCTTCTGTTCCAGGTAATAGGAATAGTTGCCGGGATAAAGAGCCAGATGTCCCCGGGATAATTCAGCGGTGGTGGTCATCATCTTATCCAGAAACCTGCGGTCATGGGAAACCGCAATCAGGGTCCCCCGGTAAGCTGTCAGGAATCCTTCCAGCCATTCCATGCTCTCAGTGTCCAGGTGGTTGGTCGGTTCATCCAATATCATTAAATCCGGTTCTGATAACAGGATATGGGCCAGCTGAATACGCATCTTCCAGCCCCCGGAAAATTCCAGGCAGTCTTTCTTGAATTCCGTCTCACTGAACCCCAGGCCGGAGAGGATCTTGCCCGCCCGGGAATCATAGTCATAACCGCCAATATGCTCATAATGTTTGAGGGCTTCTGAATATCGGTTGACGGCCTCCTTATATTCCTGGCTATCGGGAGGATATTCAGCCATCTGATGGTGGGTTTCCTTCATGGCTTTTTCCAGCCGGGTCAGTCCCGATTTGGCCCGCAGGTAATTTATCAGGGGAATTGACTCCAATTCCACTAAATCCTGGGGCAGATAGCCAAGGGTATCATTGGCAGATTGGATTATCTGGCCCTGATCGGACTCCATCTCCCCGGCAATAATTTTTAACAGGGTGGATTTCCCGGTCCCATTGGCGCCAACCAGCGCAACCCTGGAACCTTCCGGAACCTGCCAATCTATTTCAGATAAAAGAACCCGGTCCCCAAACGACAGGGATACCGATTTTAGCTCTAACATGAGTTTCCTTACTTGGATAAGAGATTTTCTTGGTATGAATTTATATTCTATTCTCTAACGATTTGGGCCTTTGACTCAAGTTTAGGCTTAAAATAAGATAATTTCACCTGATTCGTAAAGGTTATTCAGGATAATCTCTTTATTCTGAATCACCCTCCCATGACTCAATGGCATCTATCAGTTTATTGAGCTTAGGGTCATTCTTCTTTTTAAGTTCATTTATTTCTTCGGGGAAAAGATCCTTAAAATTTGTAATACAGGGATAATAAAGATACATAATATCCCCTTTTTTCCATTTGCTTTTACTCTTATCTACAATAAAAGTTCTTTTCCCTTTGGGAAGAACATAATATAAATCTCTTTTTACTACTATGAATTCATGGTTATTAGGATAAAGCTCTTCCCAAAAATTGGTTTTATAGTGGCCTTCATAATGTACGGCCAGGTACAATGACCCCTCTATTAATTTCAATGAGGATCGTTTGAATATCACATCACCACCAATATATGGAAAATCGTAGTATCCATCTATTGGAAAAGAAAGTATTTTCTTTAGCTTTTTACCTGACAAATCAAACCAGTTTTCCCCTTGTCGAAGGATTCCTGTCCCCTCATCCTGATAATAGATAATACGAAGAAAACTTCTATTATCCGGTGCAGTAATTGTTTTAACGATAGGCTGACCGAGAATCTGTAATTCATATTCGCGAGACCCTAGATATTGCCATCTCTTCCCTTCTCTCCGCCAAAACAGATAATCTGTATCAGAAAATGTATCTATCGCCAGGACTTTAATATTGCTTGGCACATCTCTTTCCCAGCGAAGTCCTTTACCATATTGGTCATTTGCAAGTAGATCCAGCTTCAGCTCATCAATAACCGCCTGATTAATTGTGGAATCATCTGCATGGAAAGCCTTAAATACTGCATCCGGATTCTCCTTATATTTCGCCCAACAGTTTCCAACTACCAAAATACTGAGCAATAAACCTGTTGCTAACCAGTGTCTTTTCATCTTGTCTCCCTTGGAGGAATATTTCATCTCAAATGAATTTATTGTTTCAATATTTTATATTAATTCTATCTTGACATAATTTATATAAATTATTTGACATAAATATTTCTTTTAACGATACTTTAACCATAGTACCCAAACCCATGGGAACTATATTTTTCCAAATCACACTAAGATTGAAATGAAGGGTGACATAATGGGACCTTTCCGATTCAGATATCCTGCAACCTTCACTCTTGTCTTTCTTTTTCTTTTCTCTTCCGGTGTCTGTCAATCCAAATTAAAGACGATGGATAAAAAATTATTATGGATGATAATATTCATAGTACTCATTCCCCTTCTTATCGGGTCTGGATACACTTATTCAACTCATTCCACCCAATCTGAAACCCTTAAAGGTTTTATTTATTTTGAAGGTTGGGCCTGCCAAACCGCACCATATGCTTTTAGCTTGTTTAAACTATCCTTGGCAGATAAAGATAAAACGATATCCCCGGTTATTGATGTATCTCTTCAGCTTAAATGGTTATCCAGCAATGCAACCAAAGATAAATTCCTTTATAAAACCCAAAACATTAAGACCCAAAAAGACCAATTTTATTATCAAGACATCAAGTGTAAAATCATTAAGGGAATTTCCCAATTACCAATAGACCCTATTGAATCTCTATCGTTATCACCAGATGGAACCCGAATTGTTTATTCTTCCTATGCCTCAAAAAAGAAATATCAATATTTACCGTTGGCAGATATCTATATCTATGACCTGAAGGCAGGAAAGAACAAACAAATCACTTTTAATGACCGCCATAATATTTTGCCCGTGTGGTCACCAGATGGGAAATGGATAGCCTTTTATTCAATCACCTCTGCAATAAAGGATATAGATAATTTTCCGACAGATACCCAAGGTTATGCCCTCTGCATCATGGATAACCAGGGAAATTACTATAAGAAAATCGCTCCACCCAATTACTTATCAAGTTTTTATCTCAATTATTCACCGCAATGGCATCCCGCAGGCTCTAAAATTATGTTTTTGAGCAAGACCCTTTCAGGGAGTGAAACCATTCCCATGGATTTATGCCAAGTAGATGCTAATGGTAAAAATTATCAGATACTTCGTTCTCCGGGGGGAGCTTATCCTTCATGGTCTCCGGATGGAAACAATATCCTTTTTACAGAGAAGAATATTATTAAAGTTGTTAATCTAAAAACAAATGAAGAGAATATTATTTCCGGAGATAGTTCCTTTAAAGGAGTGCCAATATGGTCTCCTGATGGAAAACATATAATGTTTTCTACAGCCACCTCCCTGGAATTTTACGATTTTGAAAATAACAAAAAACTCCGTTCAGTATCCTTGGATAATATCAAACCTGTTGATTCCCAAGGAGCCTGTTATTGGTTAAATGATTGATACCCGATTTATTCATTAGGTTTCTATGAAAGCGATTAATGTTTTGGTTGGTATTATTTTTATTCTTCTCTTAACCGGATGCAAGGAAATCCCTTCAGAGAAAATATCTCATCCTTCGGGAAAAATAGTTTTCCGAGGAATAGATAGATCCGACACAGAGTCCCTGCCTCAACTTTATGCAATATCATGGAAAAACGGGAAATCGCAGACAGCAAAACTCTCCCCTGATGGTATTGTTGTTAAAAACTTGTTTCATAATAAACAGCCGTTAATGTATAGCTTTTCATCAGAAGCTGGGAAAACAAAAATAACATACCTTTCTCCCACTTCTACCCCGGAATACACATCATCCCTGATACCTGATCATGGCTCTCTATCTCCTGATGGGAATATAATCTTGTTTGCTTCTTCAGAAAATAAGCCTCGAGTTAATAAAAGCAAGATACCTTTATCTGATATTTTCCTGTTGGATATCAAGGCAAATAAACTAACCAGAATAACAGACAAAGGCCATAATGTGGGTCCATCCTGGTCTCCCGATGGGAAGAGGATTGCTTTTTATCAACTGGATGAACAAGAAGCCGGAAATGAAGAAGGTGATAAGGAAGCTCCGGGATTCGCCTTAATGGTCATGGATAGCGATGGCAGCAACTTGAGGCAATTAGCAGCACCGGGATATCTCATCAATCTTTATTGGCAGCAGATACCCGCCTGGTCACCTGATGGCACTCAAATCGCCTTTATCACCAAACCCGATATCCAGGAGCAGCCTGGCCTCTATACAGTGGAACTGTCCCAAAACAAGATTTCATTGATATCTGCGAAAGCGGGGTATCCGGCATGGTCTCCGGATGGGACAGAGATGGCTTATTCCAGTTTCTTTGGCAGGGAGGGTTCAGAGTTACATACCAGAATTCTGAACACAGATAAGGATATCCTTCTGGCAAGTAAACCTGGTTTCCATGAAAAAGCATTCTGGTCTCCTGATGGAAATCATCTTGGTTTTATTTCGGATGGGAGATTATTTGTTGTTGATAGAAAGGGGAATAACCGGGGGCAGGTCTCCCCTGAGAATATTGTCATCCAGGACCAGAAGAGCGAATTATTCTGGCTCCCTGATGATACCCTATCGAAATAAGACTCATTCCAGGCTGAAAATGAAAAAAGGGAAACCTTCAAAAAAAGGTTTCCCCTTATACATATCAGAGTTGTTTGGGAGGGATTTTACTCCCTCCATTATTTATTCTTCCACTGTTTCAGCTTCTGGATTTGCTTCTGTTTCCTGAGTTTCTTTTTCAGGGCGAAGCAGGGGGAAGAGGATAACTTCCCGAATAGAGGTTTGACCCGTCAGGAGCATGACCATCCGGTCGATCCCAAGGCCTAACCCCGAGGCAGGAGGCATCCCATGTTCCAGAGCCCGGAGATAATCTTCATCCACTTCTTTAGGCAATTCATCATTTTTATCTGAATCCTTGACCTGAGCTTCAAAAGCTTCCCGTTGCAGAAGAGGGTCATTCTGCTCAGAATAGGCATTCCCTACTTCCATACAGGCCACAAACCCCTCAAACCGTTCAGCTATCTCAGGATGGGCATCACTGCGTTTAGAAAGGGGAGACTGGGAAGAAGGATAATCCTTGATAAGGGTCGGCTGAATCAGGTTAGGTTCCACCTTCTCTTCAAAGACATACATTACAATCTCATCGGGATGAGTCATGGCAGAGGGAACCGATACGACCGTGGCCGCTTTTTCTTTGACAGAATCAATATCTTCATTCCACTGGAATTCCAATCCGGTATATTTCTTGATGGCATCCAGGACACTCAGCCTTTCCCAGGGTTGGGAGAAATCAAAGGTATGCCCATTATATTCCACTACAGTGGTTCCCAAAGCTTTCTGGGTCACATACCGGTAAATCTCTTCACAGAGGTCCATGGTCTTGTTGTAATCCCAGTAACTGGTATAGAGTTCCATCATGGTGAATTCAGGATTATGGCGGGTAGAGATGCCTTCATTCCGGAAGTTCCGGTTTATCTCGTAAATCTTCTCAATTCCTCCGACCAGGACTCTCTTATGGAAAAGCTCAGGAGCGATTCGAAGATAAAGGGGTATCCCTAAAGCATTATGCCAGGTTTTAAAAGGTTTGGCTGTCGCGCCCCCGGCAAGGGATTGCATCATGGGAGATTCGATTTCCAGGTATCCCCGGCCATCCAGGAATTCTCTCATCCCGGAAATAATCTTGGAACGGGTAATAAATATTTTCATTACTTCCGGATTGGAGACTAAATCCATGTACCGCTGCCGATACCGGATTTCTACATCCTTCAATCCATGCCATTTTTCTGGCAGGTTCCGGAGGGATTTGGATAAAAGCTGGAATTCCCTCACAATAATCGTGATTTCCCCGGTCTTGGTTCTAAAAACCGGGCCCCGGACTCCGAGAATATCTCCCAGGTCCATTTCATTGAATAACTTGTATTTTTCTTCACCGATATCATTAAACCCGACAAAGACCTGGACTTTCCCATACATATCCTGCAAATGGGCAAAGGTGGTTTTCCCATGTTTACGAAGGGTCATCAGCCGGCCGGCAAACCGAACTTCCTTTTGGCTGGGCTCATGCTCGATGGTTTCAAACTCCTTCTTGATATCCGGGCTTTGATGGGTCCATTCAAAAGAATGGGGATAAGGGTCAATGCCCCTGGCGACTAAATCATTCAGTTTCTGAAATCTGGGGTTATCTTGTTCAATCATGGTATATAAAATTCCTGTTCTGATAAGGAAAATTGGGGGTTTCCTGATACTGTAATAATCTAATTATCTTATCGTTTATCTGGAAAAGCTGTCAATGAAGGGAGAGTCTCCACCCTTCAATCTTAAGGATGAATCGATTCCCCAGTCTCCGGTTTCCATCCCCCAAAGAGAGCCAGTTCAAAGGCTTTAAAGAAACAATCAGTCTCTATGAATCCGATATCCCGAAGCCATTGGCATTGCAATTCCATGGGAGAAAGCAGGTTGGCCTCCCGGGCCCCTCTGGAAATGTATTTAGCTTTTACTTCTTCCCGGGATAAGCCACCGCCTTTTTTCTGCTGGTCCCGGTAAAATGAATCAATCATATATTCATCAAACAAATCATCCCCCCAGATACCGGCAGGAGCAACATGTTCCAGGTTTAAAAATACGCCTCCGGGGATCAGCATATCAAATATCTCCCGGTATAATTCCTGTTTCCTTTCATCCGGTTGATGATGAATCGAAAGCCCTGAGACAATCACATCAAAGGGTTCACCGAAAGCGTCCGCCCGGTTCCAATCCTTCTCCCCATAATCCAATAACAGGATTTCCATTTGATGAGATTTATCTGCCATTCGTTCTTTAGCGGCTTCAATCATTCCCGGAGAGAAATCGACTAATACGCCCTCAGCTTCTGGATAATGCTCTAATATAACCGATGCCATTATTCCATCTCCGCAACCAATATCCAAAAACCTTTTCACCTGAGGCCGATGATGAACCATCACTCTGGCAAATATATCTAATTGTTCCACAGCCAGAGGAATAGCCCCCCGAGTCCCGGTCAGATACTTCTTTACCAATTCATCGGATTTCCATATTGTATCTTTCCTGATACTCATTTTAGGTAACCTCTATTAAATTTCAGGGTAAATATATTAAACAATTATATAAATGATCAACCTTGGAGGTAAATAAACAGACCCAATCCCCTATAATACAATCAAGACAGGGATATTTCTTCCCATCAGAAAGTTAAGTTATTATGTTAGGCAATATGGAAATAATTTCACAGGCATGATCGTTGAATATTAAGGAGATTTCCTTTCAATGAAAAAAGAATTTGGTTCTACCCCACCCCATATCAAGGAAGAATGGCCAGGCGAATTGACAGCTTTTTCATGGCAAGATTTTGTGGCAGCGATACCGACTGCATTATTTCTGGTATCCACTTATAAAGATAATGGAAAAGAAAATGCCTGTTTACAGGCATGGTCAACTTTTGTGGGAGATGGGGGAGAGTTTATTTGTATTCTGGGCTCGGTTTCCAAACGAGGCCATTTATACAAGAGCCTTTTACAGACAAAAGAATGTGTTCTGAATTTTCCGACAGCGGATATTTATCAAAAATGCGAGTTAACCATCACCCATAACGGGTATGACGACGATGAAATAACAAAATCCGGGCTTACAGCTGAAAAAGCCATTTCCGTTAATGCGCCCAGAATCAAGGAATGTTTTTTGAATATTGAATGTGAATTCCTTTGGGAGAAAGAACACTATGAAGGGTGCCGGGATGTCGTGATTGCTTTGAAAGCTAAACATCTCTCCATGGATAGCGATTATTTTGATGAACATAAAAAAGGAAGATATGGAAAAACAGGTTTTATGTTTAACATTCATTCACCCAGAAACCCGGAGACCGGCGAAATATCTGAAACTTGTTTTGGCGCCATCGAAAAATACAGATAAGCTGTTTCTTTATACTATCTGATTCATCGATTCAATAGAGTGGAAACAAGTTTCTTTCCCGGTCGCATTTTTTGCTAATATTATGAACATATTTAATTTTAGTTATTGGCAGGGATAAAGATTCATGAATCCATTATGGAGTTATTTAGCGGTAGGTTTTTTTTCTTTCAGTTTCGGGATAATATTGGGATGCCTGATAATGATGAAAGAAGATAAAACCCAGGACCGCCATCCGCATACAGATAAGAACACCCGGCTTCATCCGGCAGAATCAGTAACCAACCAGTCTTCAACAGGCAGATAAGCTAACCCCTTTTTGGAAGGGATACTGTCGATGGCCTGAAGGCTTTTCGAGGGGGAATGGATTTTTCCAGCCGTCCCAGGAAGGCTTTCATATTCTTTAGGGCCTGCAGGTCGCCTGCTGTTTCAGCGACTTCAATCCCTTTTTGAATGATAGGGATAGCTTCCCTGGTTTTCCTGGAAAGGGCCAGCATTTTCCCCAATTCACCATAGGCCGCCGGATAATCAGGTTTTAATTGGATTAGTTTCCGATAAAGGCTGGATGCTTTCATAAAATCCCGGTTCTGGGCATAGGCCTCTGCCAATCCGCACATAATGACTGGGTCATCGGGATAACGCTGAGCTAAATCAATTAATTTTACCAGGGTATTCTGGGTCATAACCGGCCTCGCAAACCGGGAAATAAAGGGAGTTGAAGCCCGCCTATAAGCCGGGTTCTGTTCCCGGAAGAAAATCCCTCCGGGATGATGATCATTCCTCTGGGCCGCTGGATTTCTCCAGGGCTCTAGCAACCAACCCGAGAGCCCCCGGCCGGGTCAGCCGGTGAAGGGAAGTAAACTTCCCCACGTGTCTCTCCTATTCGGTCTTGCTCCGGGTGGGGTTTGCCTCGGCGCCCTGATTCTCACCAGGGCCGGTGAGCTTTTACCTCGCCATTTCACCCTTACCTCCGAAGACATCACAAGCCTTCAAGAGGCGGTATCGTTTCTGTGGCACTTTCCCTGAGCTGCCATTACAGCAAGCCCGGTCGGCGTTACCGACCACCTTACCCTCTGGAGCCCGGACTTTCCTCGACAGGAATCACTCCCCGCCGCGATCATCCGGCAGACCTCAACTCTTTTCCTATTATCCGTTGAACCCTTGCCCCTGTCAATCTAAAGATGCCTCAGCTATAGGCATAGAGGGCTACTTATGGGTATAATGGCAAAATAACTGCCTGTTCTTTTTAATCACTTGGGAGGATTTTTATCATGTTTAAAGAGTTTAAGGAATTTGCGATAAAAGGCAATATGATTGATATGGCCGTTGGTATCATCATCGGGGGAGCTTTCGGCAAGATTGTTACCTCCCTGGTCAATGATATCCTGATGCCCCCAATCGGTTTAATCCTAGGGAAAATGGATTTTACCAACCTCTTTTTGAACCTTTCCAGAGTCCGATATAAAACCATCGCTGAAGCCAAAGCCGCCGGGGCTGCCACCTTAAATTATGGCTTATTCCTGAATAATCTGGTGGATTTTGTCATTGTGGCCTTTGCCATTTTTCTGTTGATCAAACAAATCAACAAATTACGTAGGAATATAGAAAAACCCGCTCCACCTCCCCCGGTTACCACCAAAGAATGCCCCCATTGCTGTTCAAATATTCCCATTAAGGCCAACCGCTGCCCTCAATGCACCTCAGAACTCTAAGGACATCTTTGAAGAAGTTAACAGCCCTGTTTCTTAATATAAAGCAGACTATCAATCATTCAGGCAAATCCCCCTCTTGCCTGAAGAAGCTTCTTGTTTGGGGAAGGATTGGATGCCTTCTCTAGGGTTTTTTGACGGATGTCAAAATTATAACGCTTTTATTTACAGTCTTTTATCTTTTTGACAGCTGTCAAAAGGAAAGGGTATCCCTTCCCGCTCAGGGTTAATGGGCTGCCTGAATAGAGGGTGTCTAAGGCACAAAAAACCAGGGGTATTTAGTAAGAAACACCCCTGGTTTTCAAAAAATAATTCTTTTGTATGTTTATTTAGCTTCTTTTTTCTGGACCCATTTCCCTTCAGAATCTTGGAGCCACCAACCGGTTTTAGCTTTCTGAGCCCTGAGTTTGGCAAACTGTTCAGTGGCCTGTTTCTGGGTAGTTTTAATACTTTCATCATTTTCGGGGAGGTTTCGGACTTCCCGCATGGCTTTAGCCATACCCTTCATAATGACATCCCGGTCTTTGTTTTCATCCCGAATGAGTTTAATGGTCTTTTTCTCCAAAGCATCTTCATCCACTCTCAGGATAACCAATCCATTACTGCCCTCTCCCAGGGTTCCATCCGTTCGAAGTTTATCCATGGAATCCATCCTATCTCCCATATTTTTATAAGCTTGGACCACATCAGGATTGGCTTTGATTTTTTGGACCAAGTCAGCGCTCAAACCTTCTTCATCATCCTTACGAAGGTCCTGGGCATTGGCCGCCGGAATCATTCGGTATAAAAGAGGAAGGGCGGATTGCTTGTCGGCCGGGTCGGCAGGTTTAGCCGGCTGTTCAGGGGCTTTCTTTTTCCCTGATTGGAGCAACTCATCTTCCAGGGTGCTGTAGGCTTGATTGATATCTTTCTCCGGGAAATAGACATTGACCGTAATCACTGCGCAGCCGGTCAATATCAGTAATGCGGATATTAATAAGGCTGGTTTAAATGAGGAAAACCACTTCGTTGAATTCATCATCATAATCTCCTTCGTTTTTTTTTAATCTCCCCCTCCTGATGGGGAGGGGATGACGTTTCTGGTTTTTTTGCCTTTAGCCTGTCAGGCCTGTCCCACTCGTCAGACATTGCCCATCCTGGCCTTACTTTCAGACATCTTCTTCGTTTCATTATATATCAACACTCTGTCACCTCCCCAGGATTCCGGGAGGTTATTTCACTTCCGTCCGGATTTGGCTGGTTCCTTCAGAGGCCTCTTGTATCCACTCCATAAACTTATCCAGGGAAACCTTATTCCCGGAGGGATTGATCCCTATCTGGGTGAGGACCCGGCCAAAGGCTTTCCCTTGGATAAGCAGGTCATTGAATACCAGGTATCCATCTTTCAAACTCAGCCTGAGCCTGGCAACAGCATATTGCCTTTGGATGAATAATGGGGGTAAATCTCTGCCGGCCGCTTTTTTTAGAAACTCTTTACTGAATTCATTTTTTTCTATTTTGGATTTAATGGCCCACAGCTGGGCAGTTCCCTTCAGTTTGGAAAAGGCACCTCCATCACTATTGAGTTGGAACATCCCGTTAAACCGGCCGCTGATCATTCCCCGGGTGGATTCTCTGGCATCGGTTATCTGTTTCAGGCTTACATTCTCCAATAGCAAAATGGCATCCCATCCCCCATCGGCATGAATATTCATCCTGCCATAAAGCTTCCCCCCAAACAGCTCACATTCCAAGAAAGGAATCTCAATGCCATCTTTGCTTCCCACCCAGATGATTTTAGGATGCTGGAATTGGATAAAACCTGATTGCATTACATCAGCAGTCAAATCAGGAGATTGAGTCTTTTCAATTTTCCTGAAAGCAGCCAGCCACTGGTTATAATCTTCTTTTCTGAATCTTTCCGGATAAGTAATTTCCACCAAGCCATTCATTCGCTCAAAAGGCAAAGTCCCGTTCAATCCTTTTATCGACAGTTCATCCTTGATTTCCAGCTCCATCTCCTTTAGGGTCAATCCTCCCCTCAGGCTAAAGGGAGTCTTCTGATTCTGATGAGCTTCCAAGGTTATACCCGCTGTCCCCTTAAGTTCCGCCTCCTGTAACAGGGAAGGAAGAAATTCAAAAAAGACATCCTGCAGTTTCGATAACGGCATTTCCTCTAGTTTCAGTGTCCCGGTAAAAGGATAAACTGAATCCGAACCAAATAAACCCCGAACTTCCCCTGATATCCGGGGTTTGACCTTCCCTTCAATATCCAGGATGAAAGGGGTTACTTCCATTCGGCTGCTGGAAAGGGATAGATCGATATCTCCCGACACTTTTCGCAGATAAGTGATATCCTCATTCTCCATATTCAGCTTATCCAGATTCAGGGACAATTCCATCCGGCTGGTGGTCGGCGTCTCATAAAACCCTTCCAATTTCCCGGAGACAGTTCCCCCGGTAGCAGGATAGGGCCAGTATTTTTCTCCATAATGGGTGGTGGTCCAGGAATAGAGGTCCCTACCCTGGATATTCTCAAATCCTCCCTCAAAATTGATTAGCGGAAGGGGACGGTTCATCTCCATCTCCCCCTGAAGATTGAGAGAGCCTCCATACCCCTGGGCATGGGACTGAGCCAATATTAATTTATCCTCATCCCCATGGACGGACAGGGATAACTCCTTCAGCAAAAACTGGGGATGAACCAGCTGGCTTACCATTAAATTATCGGTTTGGTATTGAAAGGTATTCCTGCCTGAAGAGGAAGTGGTTACACTCAAATTAAGAATCCCCCGGATACCCTCTGCAGCCAATGAACTGGCAGAATCTTTTACCGCTCCATTTTCCAGGTTCAGGGTCAACAAAGTGGACCCCGCAGAATACCTATCCACTCGGAAGGTCCCCTTTAAATCCCCTTCTCCCGTGGAATCTGAATAACGATAGTTCACAGCGGAACTGGTGAAACTCCCTGAACCTGAGGGGAATGTCTGGGCATCTCCGGAAAGATTCAATTCCAATTCAGGGCTGGCAAATTGCAGGGTTTTATCAGGTTCGGCCCAGAGAACGTGTTTCCCATTGAGAGATAAATGCGTCTGGTACAGTTCCGGCTCAAATTTAGACTCTTTCCTGAAATAATAATTTCCTGCAATAGAAAGATTTCCTCCCCAAAGAGTCTCTTTAGATAATCCTGTTTCCGGGAAATACTTCTCATAGAGTTCTCTCCATTGGCTGAGAGAGGTCCAAGGAATCACCAAGTCTCCCTTGGCCCACCCGGGGGTCCCATAAAAAGTATCCAGCTGAGTGTTCAAAATCCAATTCTCTTTCACAGAATGAAACCTTAATTCTGAGAAATGAAGGATTTCTTTATCCGGATTCAGGGAGGCTGAATATCGGACTCCCAGTTCCCCCACCGGATAGGATGTTCCCTCAACTTTGAAATTCAGGTCCCGGCTTTCCAGTTCCCCTGTAAAATTAAATGGCCCATGGGAATCCAGGGGACCATACCCTTTGATTGTTCCGGAAAGGTTCCCCAGGGGTTGAGTGATATTTAGTTTTCTTCGGATAGCTCCAGGGAATCGGCTGACATCCAGATTCTTCATATCCCCATGGAATTGAAACTCTTTTGAGCTGCCTTCCCCTTCCAGATGGATGGGGGTGCCTGCCAGCTGGAGGGTCCCTTCTTTCAGCCCGAATTTTTGCAGGTTGCCATTCTCTTTCAAAGCAAAGGTTAGATTCCCCTGAAAAGAGTCCATAGGAATCCGGTCATAATCCAAGGGGCCTGTTTTCAGGGAGGCCTGTACCTTTATAGCAGGAGTTCCCTTGGCTGCAGGAGTTTGGTAATCAAGGCTTATCTCTGAGGTAAGATTATCTATCTTCCAAAGATTATCCGGGCTGGCAAACCAGCCCCCCTGCAGTTGAAGCTTACTTTTCACTTGATGGATTCCAGCCAGGGGTTTGCCTGTATAATCCAGTTGCCTGACTTGGATATTTCCCGACTTTTTCAGCCAGGAAGGATGATAATCCATCCAGGCCATTAATAGTTTTGAAGAAATTTGCATAGGCCTGAGGCTGAGTTTTATATCAGGGTCGCCTGAAAGATGGGTAGCCTTCCCATCCACCTTTAAATTCAGTCCGGTGGAATCTGACATCTGCGCTGAGTGAATCCTGATTTCATCCTGATGGGAATCATACCTGAATTCTCCCGAATAAATACCCTGGCTTAATTCTCCTGGTAAAGGAAGATGCTCAGGCTCGTAAGTCCCCTGGAGTTTCAGGACATAATCCCCACTTCTCTCCAGGCTCAGCATCAGATTGCCCTGGATAATATAAGGCAATTTTATCCCGGTAGAATCATTTTGCAGGCAGTCTGTGACTGACTGCAGGTTCAGTTGTTCCAAATCAAGGTTGAGCTGTCCCGTGGGAATCTCTTTATCCCAGTCAAGATTTCCCCTGGCCTTCAGGGTGGCGTCTTTTGCCTGGGCCCATCGGGATTCCATCTGCAGGCTGAGAGGTTTCCCGGGAGTTATCTGTTTTATTCTTAATTGGATATCCTGGAATTCCAAAGGGGTCTCACCGTTGATTCGCAGGGTGGCATTCTTTATTTCTATGGATTCAATCAGGTAGTTTTTCCGGGGGCCAATGGAAGGTTTCAGGAGATTCTCATAATTCCATTTTCCCGATGAATCTTTAGCCAGGGTAATTACCGGTTGGGATATCTTGATTTGATTGATTACCGGCTTGGGAGAAAAAATCGAGAAAATATCAAATTCAGCCTCCAATTCAGGCAGGCTCAATAAGGGGGTCTCTCCCATTCCGGGAGGATTGATAATCCGGATATCTCTGGCCACCAGTTTCCCCTGAGTGAGAGAATAATCAAGCGACCCAATGGATAAATCCCGGTTCAAAGATTCCTTTAATAGGGACACCACCTTTTGGCTCAGCCGGCTCCCAGACCAGTAGAATCGGATACCCGCCAATCCTGCCAATAATAAAATTATCAGGATAAGCATTATCCATCCAAACTTGCGAAATAAGCTGCTCTTGATTCCGGTGCCGCTCAAAAAGGATAACCTCGCTTTTTTAAGTATAACACTGGCAAAGGGATAAATAGTTGCCGGGTATCCGGGATTATTGGGTTAGCTGAGCCTTTTGCCTGCAATCATCCATCACTTCAGGGGGAATTCCCTTGAGCGCAAAATATATCAATAGGGGAATGATGATGGCATCATCCAGATGCCCCAACCCGGGAATGAAATCAGGGATCACATCAAAAGGCAGGAGAAAATACCCCAATGCCAACCCAAGCAACCATCGGGACCTTCTGGGAGTTCGGGGGTCCTGTAAGGCTAACTGATAGCCCTTTACCTGGTATTTCAGGGTTCCGGCCAGTTTCTTCAACCGGCCAAAAAAGTTTTCCCGGTCAGGTGATAGAAGCATGTTTCCTTCTCTTGTAACAGTATTTATTATCTTTATCCATTATAGAAAAAACACCAAAGACTAGCCTAATTGGCAGGGGATGGGTAAAATGAGGGGATAACAGAGTAATGATAGGTGGAGGTGTACTTATGAAAGCCTTAGTCTTAGACGCTCCAGGTCCACCCAGTAATCTATATTTAACAGATCTGCCTGTCCCGGAACCGGGATTCGGGGAAGTCCGGGTTCGGGTGGAAGCCGTAGGACTGAATCCAGTGGATTATAAACTGGCGGCCATTGGGTACCCGACCTGGGAATTCCCTTTTATCCTGGGATTGGATGTGGCAGGAGTCATCGATTCTCTCGGTGAAAATGTCTCCGGATGGAAAGTGGGGGATAAGGTCTTTTATCACGGAAATGTCAGTAAACCCGGAGGGTATGCTGAGTTTAGTGTGGTAAACGCTAAAGCCCTTTCCCATGTCCCGGAAGACGTCAGCTTCGAAGAAGCCGCCGCTTTGCCATGCGCCGGATTTACCGCCTATTATGCCCTCTATCGAAAACTCCATATCCAAAAGGGAGAGACTATCCTTATTCATGGCGGCGCCGGGGGAGTGGGCGGATTTGCCCTCCAACTGGCTTCACAGGCCGGATTAACAGTCTTTACCACCTGCCAACAGAGAAATTTTGATTATACCCGAAGCCTGGGAGCTCATCATCCCATTGATTACACCCATGAAGATGTTCATGAAAGAATCTTTGAACTGACCCAGAACAGGGGATTGGATGCCATCCTGGATACCATTAGTTCAGATAATGCCACCGCTGACTTACGGCTTCTGGCTTTTGGAGGAGGCATCGCCTGTGTGGTGGGACTGCCTGATTTCAGCCGTATCAAACCCTTCCAAAAAGCGGTCTCTATCCATGAGATTGCCCTGGGTTCTGTTTACCTGTCGGGAGACAGAAAAGCGGTCGAAGACCTGGGCATCATGGGGAATGAACTGATTCAAATGGTGGCCAATAAAAAAATCAACCCCCTGTTAAATGAAGTCATTAAGCTGGATAATGTGCCAACAGCCCTGGAAAGGCTTTCCAAACGACATGTCCGGGGTAAAATTGTCGCCCGTATCCCTGATTAACCCTTTTTTGACACCCTATTCCCTTTATCGGGGGACCCAGCCTGTAACCATCAGCCTGGGTCCCCCTCCGTATTTGTTCCCAAGCCGGAAGGGGTAAAAACGACCCCTTAGCTGCCATAAAACAGCCGGTTCTCAGCCCTTATTTTCAGGATTACCCGAACCAGGCCAATCCCCCCCATTTACAATTTTCCTGGTTATGCCATAATGGCTGTTTTAGAAATTAATGCAAAAGATACCCCCCAAGGAATGGAGAATCATGAGTTATCCCAAATTACCTGATTATCAGGGAATCGCAAATCAGATTGCTGAGTATAGCCGGTTAAAACATGAATATGGCGCCCAGGGTATTGATGAGATTTTAAAGAAACTGGAAACAACCGCGCAAACCTGCCTGGAAGAGTTGAAATCTCTTCCCATTGATGAAGAACTGGCAAAAACCGAACCCAATGAGTATGAAAAAATCAAATCTCTTCGGCCGGAAGGACCCCGAAAGTTATGGGATTCTTTCAAAGAAGACCTCTACAAGGAAAAGCTGGCAGGAGCATTCATCGGCAGGCTGGCCGGCTGCACCCTGGGAGCCCCGGTGGAATTTCTGGATGTGGAAGTCATGGAAAACTGGGCTAAATATAACGGAGATGCCTACCCTCCCCTGGATTATTGGAAGAAAACCATTCACCCTTATGTCCTCCGATACCGGAAAAGTGATTTTATCAGTTATACCCAAGAAGGAATGACTCAGGTCCCTGCTGATGATGATATTGCCTATACTCTCCTGGGTTTATTGATGGCTGAAGATTTTGGGATTGATTTTTCCATAGAAGAAGCGGGCAAAGCCTGGATGAAATATCTGCCTTTTGCCTGTACCGCCGAAGACATTGCCTTAAAAAACATGCGAGCCGGCATCCCGGCCCAGCAAGCGGCCGATTTGAATAACCCCTATTGTGAATGGATTGGAGCCGATATCCGTTCAGACCCCTTTGCTTATATGGCACCGGCTTATCCTGAGAAAGCCGCCGCCATGGCTTATCGGGATGCTTACCTGAGCCATCGCCGAAACGGGATCTATGGCGAGATGTTTTTCAGCGCTGTCCAATCAGCTGCTTTTGCCGTGGATAACCCCGTGGAAGCCCTGAAAATCGGGTTAACGGAAATCCCCCAGGATTGCAGCCTGGCCAAAGCCGTCCAATGGGCCCTGGAAGAAGGAAAACAAATCAAAAATTATAAACAAGCCCGGACGGCTGTGGATGAGCATTTTAAAGGAATGAGCGGAGTCCATACCAATAATAATGCCTGCCTGACCATCTTTGGCTTAATGATTGGCCAGACCAATGTTACCAAGGTCATCTCCGAGACTGTCGCCATGGGACTGGATAATGATTGCACTGCAGCCACTGCCGGAAGTATCGTAGGGGCCATCGCCGGCATCCAGGGAATCCCTGAACACTGGTATAAACCTTTCAACAATACCCTGGCGACCTATCTCATCGGGAATGAAGAATTTAAAATCGATGAGGTCTTGAAACGATTTACCATCCAAGCCCGAAAATCCTATCGTTAAAATACAAATATCAGGAGAGGTTTTTCTGTAAGGCCTCTCCTGACCTCTTGCCTGAATAGCCTAAAATATCCCCCAACCAGACCCTTTTGACAGCTGTCAAAAACATAAACAACTGATATTAAAAGAATTAGTATCGGGATAACGCCTATCCATAAAAGAAAGTATTTTACTGATAGCTGAGGGAAACCTCTTTAACAGAACCGGAATCGTGATTGGAAGGAAACTTTATGAAGAGAAATAATCCGGCTGGCTTATTTATCATTTTTTCAAAAAGGTCAAAATATGCCTGAAGGTATCTTTCCCATTCATAAGAAAGGCATGGTAATGCCTGACTTTGATAAGCGGATGGGCTCCGGGAAGAAGGGCTTCATCAATTCCCACAATAAAATCATTATCTCCCCCTCCAAAAAGAGGGTTCATTCCATATTTAGTCCCATTGCCCCCGACAATATTCAGAAATTCCACTTTGGGGATGGGTAACTGGTTGATATATTCCGTATCTCCCAGCTGGTTGATGGCAGGCCCTAATATTGGCCTGAGGATGGTTTTATAGACTCTGGCCAGCCGGGACCCCTGATTAGGCGTTCCCAGGAAGATGATTTTTCTCAGCTGGGTTTCACCATAGAACTGGATATATTGCCTGAGAACCAATCCCCCCATGCTATGGACAATAAATGAAAGGGACTGGGGAGGTTCCCTCTGAATGATTTCCCGGAGATACCGGGCACACCCGGGAATATCCCTTCGCAGGGAGGGATACCCGATATTCAAAACATTATACCCAGCCTTTTTCAGCCGGTATTCCAGGAACTTCATGGAACCATAACTTCTGCCAATCCCATGAAGCAGGACCAGAGTCCCTGGGGTTGGCTGGGGTGTTCCTATGTGTTTATCTTCCAGGTCCATAACCTCACGCTTTATTTATTGACTTCATTTCAATAGATATATAGAATATGCCAAGATTGGTTTAACCTGAAGGCTTCTATCCATCCGGTTATTCTAAAATCATAGCACTGCCAGGGAATCATTAAAAACAGGAAAGGATTTCCAGTATCTTTAGCATAGAGCGAATAAAAGGAGGGCCAGATAATATGAAACAACTATGCAGTTTAGTTCTGATTTCCATTTTTTGCCTTTCCACTATTTCATTTGCAGGGAGCATAACCCATATGAAAACAACCCATGAGATTGCCGAGGTCTTGGTTCACAATTTTAAAGCTCTTCAGGATTACCAGGGGGTAGCGCTTTGTGAGATTAAAACTAATGAGTCTGTAAAAAACGCAAATGTTGATGATTTATTAAAAGCAAGAGAAGCTATTGAAAAGGGAATATTTGAGTTTAGAACTGAAAAAAAGAAAATCAGCTTCCAGGGAAAAGGAAACCTGTTTTCCTATTATAATTCGGAGGCAGATGACCCCCGGGTCTATGAAAGGATGGCATCGACAGGAAATGAACCTGCCATTGAACCACCCCCTCTTCCTTTTGTCCTGAAAGGGTCGGAGATGGATGATATTTCTCCTTTATTTTTCGGATATGGCGCCATCGGAGCCCCAAACGACCAGCTGACCTGCCTGGGATCTTCCATTGGGCTTTCAGGAGAGAAGAAAAACATAACCCTGGCCATGGATACCCTGGAAGGAATAGAAACCTATAAGGTTGAAATCCTGACCCTGGGAAATGAGGGTAAGATAATCCTTTGGATTGATCCTGCCCAGGATTACCGAATTATACGGCAGGAATCAGGAAAACTTCTCCATGATAAAGATTCCGGCTCTCTTTACCTGATGGAAGAAGAAAGAATCAACCAGTTTAAATATGACCCCCTGCAACAAAGTTGGCTGCCCACCCAGTCCATTTACCGTCAATACCAGAATTATCCCTTTAATTTTGGAGTTACTCCAGAAAACATCAAAGACCTGGTTCAGGGGAATCTGTCCAACCAAAAAGTCTTGAAGGAAGAAACAATTTATCAATATGAGACCTTTGAGATAAATAAGGGAATCAAGGATTTGGTTTATACAGATTAACCAAGGGGTTGAAACCGGCCGCTTGGAAATATTTTTCTATCTCATACCCCAGAGAACCTGGCACTCTCCCTCAAGAGGAGTCCAGGTTCTTTGATTATTTACAGGCTGGTAATCGGCTCAGGGAGTTTTTCACAGGAATCCATCAGGGCTAAAGCTTTTATGATTTGAGATTCCATGTCGGGAGGCAATACCGGGTCAGGCATCCCAAAATATCGGACGGCAATAATTCCCATCACCGCATTTCCCAGAGGATTCAGATGTAATCCATCTTTGAAGAGGGTCTTATAATCTTTGGGAAGAGATTGGTACATAGGTTCAAAATACCGGTACTGGTCAATGAGGGGAATCTGGCAGTCTGCCGCAACCTTCCGATTGATATCAATCAGGGAGGGGAACACAACAAATTCCGCCGGCATCTCATCATAGAGGGGACAATAATAAGTCTGGATAACCGGAAGGATATCTTTCTCCATCATCCGGGAACAAAGAGTTCTTAAATTGGCTTCAAATTTCGAAGGAGACATCCCTGTCCCCGCATCATTTCCTCCAATGGTGATAATTGCCATCTGGGGGAAGAAAGAATACACATCCCTCTCTAATCGGGTCAGCAGGGAATCACTGGTATCTCCACAGACCCCCTGGTTAATCAGGGAGACTTGTTTGCCGATATAGACTCTCAGGCTGCAATTCACCCAGTCCACCCAGTTATGCCTTCCCAGACTATGCCAGGATAATTCCGTATTGCTGGAACCATAGGCAATCAGGTGGACAGGCTGGTTGGGAGTTGATTTCCAGGTTTCTGTAAGGGTTTTCAAATCAGTCATGGGTCATTGTTCCTTAAGAATATTCCCGGGGAATCTTATGGATTCACCGGGTCAGCAGGTTTAATTCATTTAAGCAGCCGGTTTATTTCCACCAGGGAGTCAAGCTAGACCCTTTGTAATAGTGGAAAAGGATTTGCTGGTAATCATAGCCTTTAAGCCCCATCATGGCCGCCCCAATCTGGCATAGCCCCACCCCATGGCCCCAGCCGCCCCCCAGAAGGATAAACTTCTCAGGGACACCTTTGGAGCCTCCCTCGGTATCCACCACAAAACAGGAAGAATAAAGATGGCTTTCAGACAGATGCCTTCGGATTTCCAGTTGGTCATCCAAATGAAGGGTGTCTTCGGTGCCAAGGATATCCATCTCGATTATCCGGCCGGAAGGTCCTCTTCGCCGGGGAATCAAGGATTTGATTTTCCCGATTTTCTTCCCGGACTTGGATTCCACCAACCGGCTTAATTCTTCATTGCTGAAGCTTACTGTCCACCGATAGAGGTCCGGGATTTCCTTATCATATTCATTCAGGACAGGCGCCAACTCTTCCGGGGTAGCATTACAGAAAGAAGGGGGCCGGGAAAGCACCCAGGCTCGGACATTGGCTTCTATGGTTAAATCCGGCAGGGGTGTGGTTTCTCCCCCCGGTTCATCCAGGATGGCCGTACAGTAGGGAACCTCATTGGGAGGCCAGCAGTTCACAAAATCCTCCGACACCCCCCCGCAGGTCTTATAATATCGGGTATCGCAAATCTCGTTTTGATAGGTCAGGACTTCCCCCCGGGTTTCCCGGACAGCCTGGCCTACGATTTTGGTAAATCGTTTCATTCCCTGATACCTCTGGCAATGGTCATCAGCGCAAACCAGAAAATCTTTATGGGGAGGCTTTTTCATCTGGGCAATCAGCCAGCTTCGGGCTATGACAGTATGGGCTTTCAGGAGGGATAAGGGGCTGGTTCCCGACATCTCGGAAGAAATCACACTTTGCAGATAGGTTTCCACCGGTAACTGATTGATAGCCGTCAGAACCTTCTCCCCTGTTTTTCGAAATTCCATAATATGGAGAAAATCCTGGTCTTCATCCCGCTGCCAGTGGAACTGGATACCGATGGTCACGTTATGCAGAGTCGTCAGAGTATCCGACATCTCATGGGGTATCACCTGGACCCACTTGGAATCAGCAAAATCCCGGTGCTCTCCATTTTCCACATTTTCCACCCGGAGGCTCCCGGTATCGGCCAGGCTGACTCTCCAACGCTGGGAAGAAATCGGATGGATCGTTAAGGAATCCCCCGATTCAGATACCAGTTTAAAAGGATTTTCAATACTGAATTCGATGGTTTCCTGATCATGAATCAAACCGACTCTGATAACCGGTTCTTCTTTAAAAGGCGCCATGATGCCAATACTCCCCTGAATAGAAAAGTCCCCCGGCCTCATCATGCGAAGAAACCGGGGAGGTTTATGCTACATATTCATTTTCGGCCAGCTGGATTCCAGGTTGGCCAGTATTTCTTCGGTAATGGGAATCCCCTGGTTTTTTAGAGCCAGGATAACAGCTCCCAATACCGGTTCAAACCGGGGCAGGTCAGCTTTGGCCTGAGGTACCACCGGTTTCAGCTTTTCCCTTAGCAAGTTCACAAATTTAGGCTGATGCCCGAAATTTCCGCCCGCCAGGACAATCTGGAAAGGTTTATCCACCTGATTAATGGCTTTTGCCACGGCTCCCACCATCTCCACAATACTGTCCACTTCCTTTTCCAGAATCTTCATAGCGACAACATCCCCTTCATTCACCGATTCAAAGACATAAGGAGAAAGGGCTGCCACATTATTTTTCTGGGTTCCTTCATTCAAAGACCATCTCACCAAACTCAAAGGAGATTCCATATTCAGGGCCTTCAGGAGTTTATCCGTCAGGGAAGTCGCGGGACCTCTGCCGTCAAAAGCTCTCATCACGGCAGTACAGGCTTCCTTGCCAAAATGATAGCCGGAACCTTCATCGGACATTAATGGACCCCAGCCTCCTGCACGTTGCTGGTTACCCTGAGTATCAATGCCAAAAACAACAGAGCCGGTTCCTGAGATAATAATAACTCCAGCTTCCCCGAAAGCTCCACCGGCCAAAGCCGGCGTATAATCCGGCACGACCACAAACTGGGGGTCTCGAAGCCCGCCTTCAATGAGAGCTTTGGTAATGATTTCACGGTCATCCGCCCGCCCGGCGCCTGCCAACCCAATCACACTGTAATCCATCGTCAGCATATCCACACACTGAGACTCACAAAGCTCCTGGATCATGCCAATCAGGTTTTCTCTTGCTTTATCAATGCCTACTTGAAGATAGTTGGTGGATTCCCTGCGGGATGAAGCCAGCAGATTGCCTTTATCATCAGCAATCACAGCAAAGGTCTTGGTGCCGCCGCCATCTATCCCGATAAAAAATGATTTTGACACGGTTCTCTTCTCCTTACTCAAGGTAATTTCTTATCAGTCTTTTCTTAGTGTTTAGATTTTATACCAATCAGGATAAATGGGGAAGAATCAAACAGAAAGGTCCCCTTATATTTTATCTTCTTTCACCTGATTGAAGCGACCTGCTATAAAATAGAAGAATCAAATTTAACTCAGTCATATCATAAAAACAAACCCGGCTGAAAAGGAACCGGGCTTATTTTACAATCATACGATTGGAACAGACCCGGACAACCTGAAAAACCGTTCTTCATTACCTATGAAAATTGTCAGCCGATTTTTTAAGAAGACCCGTCATACCGTCAAACAATATCTCCTTTGGGGACTGGTTGTAATTGTCCTCTATCTGGGGATTGAATATCTGACCCTGCCCCATGTGGCTTATTTGAAAAAGGAAAATCCCAAGAAGACAGCCATGATGCGGCAACGCCAGTGGGAATCATGGCTCCGGTTCAAATCCTATAAAATCAAACAGAATTGGGTCCCTTACAGCCAGATATCCCGAAGCCTGCGAAGAGCTGTGCTGGTCAGTGAGGATGCCGCTTTTTTCAGCCATGACGGGTTTGATTATGATGAAATCAAACAGGCTATAAAAACCGATATCAAGAAACGAACCTTTGCCCGAGGTGCCAGTACCATCAGTATGCAGCTGGCCAAAAACCTCTATTTATCGACTTCCAAAAGCCCTTTGAGAAAACTGAAAGAAGTTTTCATCACGATTCGGTTAGAAAGAGAACTCTCCAAAAAGAGGATATTTGAGATATACCTGAATTCCATCGAATGGGGTGAGGGGATTTATGGGTGTGAAGCGGCTTCCCGGTATTATTTTGGGAAATCCTGCACCAGCCTTTCCTCCCGGGAAGCAGCCATGCTGGCCGCCAGCATTCCCAGCCCCCGGCGGGATAATCCGAAAACCAATACCAAAAGGTTCCGGTGGCGGACTCGGCTGATTCTCTCCCGCATGGGGAGCCGATAGTTTTTATTCCGGATAGGTAAAACCTGTTTTTCAGCTTGGGGATATTTTATTAAAACAGGTTGATAGTGATTTTCCAATTACCTTAATCAGGAGAAAATGGTTTAGAATACAAGACAAATGGGTATGTCAAAAAGAATCCTGATACAGAATGCTCTGGCGGTTGCCACCCTGGACAACCAGGATCGGGAATATTCTCCGGGAGCCATCCTGATTGAAGGAAATCGGATTCTTAAAATTGGCGAGTCTTTACAGGAACCGGCGGATGAAATCATTGATGCCACCGGGAAAGTGGTCTTGCCCGTATTGGTCAATACCCATCATCACCTTTTCCAAACATTAACCCGTAATTTACAGGCAGCCCAGGATAAAGAACTCTTTGAGTGGCTGAGTATCCTATATGAGGTCTGGAGAGAACTCACTCCTGAAGCCGTTTATATCTCCGCCCTGACCGGGTTGGGGGAACTGTTACTTACCGGCTGCACCACCACCAGCGACCATTTATATTTATTCCCTGCCAAATCCCCCGGAAACTTGATTGATATGGAAATCCAGGCGGCCCAGGAACTGGGGATTCGATTCCATGCCACCCGAGGCTCCATGTCCCTGGGAAAATCCCAGGGAGGGCTACCTCCAGATGATTGCTGCCAGAGTCCGGAGATAATACTCAAAGATGCCCAGCGGCTGATTGAGACTTATCATGACCCGGAAGAATATTCCATGACCCGCCTGGCTTTGGCTCCCTGTTCTCCTTTTTCAGTTACCTCTGACCTGTTAAGGGAAACGGCCGCCCTGGCCCGGCAATACCAGGTTCGGCTCCATACCCATTTGGCAGAAACTAAAGATGAAGAAGACTACTGCCTCCAGCGGTATGGCATGAGGCCTTTGGATTATATGGAAGAAGTGGATTGGCTGGGACCGGATGTCTGGTATGCCCATGGGATTCATTTTAATGAGTCGGAAATCCGGCGGCTGGCCCAGACAGGTACGGGGGTTTGCCATTGCCCGGTTTCCAATTTCCGCCTGGCCAGCGGCATCTGCCCGGTGGTCCCGATGCTGGAAGCAGGTGTCCAGGTCGGGTTAGGAGTTGATGGCAGCGCCAGTAATGATTCTTCTGATTTCATGGGAGAAGTCAGGCAATGCCTGCTGACACATCGGTATGCCTCAGGAGTAGCTTCCATGCCGGCCCGAAAAGCCTTACAGCTGGCCACCCGCGGCAGCGCCAGCCTGCTGGGAAGAAATGATATCGGGTCGCTGGAGCCAGGAAAGGCCGCAGATTTGATTCTGATTGACCTGAATCAGTTAGGATATGCCGGAGCTTTACATGACCCGGTGGCAGCGGTGGTTTTTGCCGGAGATTCCCATATCGTGGATACCTCGATAGTAAATGGAAAAGTAGTGGTCCGAAACGGCAAACTGGTGTTTGCCCAGGAAATGGATTTGATTCAAAAGGCTAACCAGATAGCTATGGAAATGGTGGCCAAAGCACACCGTAAAACTCATATTGATTTCAATCCCCGAAGATACCGGGTCTGATACCCATGCGTTACGAAGACTATCAACCTGAAATAGATGAAATCATCAGTACCCTGAAGAAAATAGAAAAGCGGCTAAAAGATACCCAGCCTTCCCTGGAGGATTTTACTCTCCTCTGTGGTCAGTTTCCCGGAAAATGCCTCACCCTCAAAGAACATCCGGACATCCAGCCCTGCCTGAACCATCTCCTGGGACAACCAGATATCCGCAGGGAAAACCGGAAATCCGGAAAGGTCAGGGTTTATCTGGATATTGACCAATACCTGGAATGCAAGGATGAAGTCTTGGCAGAATATTTAGAGCTTTCTTTGCAAACTCTGGGAGAGTCCCTGCATGGTAAATCCCCGGAAGAAATCCTGGCAGAAATCAAAATTCCCAAAGAGGGATTGAATGTTGTGAAGATTGTCGGGGAAAGAATCCTGTTACAGCTTCGGGAAAGAGACTTGTTGGCCGCCCAGACTGAATTATCAAACCGGCTGGATGAAATCATCAAAGAGATCTATCAGGCCGATCCCCTGGAATAAGGCCTCTATTCAGCGGGTTTCAAATATTCCAATAAGACATTACCCTGATTTTCCTGTTGAGAGTTATCAATCACTCTTTGGACTAAAAGATTGAATTTGACCATCAAATAATCCCAACAATAATCCTGGGAAAGGGCATACTGTTTTCCTGATTCTCCCAGTTCCTCCCTCAGGCTATCTTCTTCCATAAGGAGTTTAATGCCGGCCATTAATTCCCTGGAATTGCGATACCATAACCCTCCCTGAGACCTCAGGCATTGGGCTTTCATCACCGGAGAAAGGCCGTTTACCAGGACCGGTACCTCACAAAGCCAGCTTTCCAAAAGAACCAGAGAAAGGCTTTCCAGGCTGGAAGGATTAATCAGGATCCTGGCAGCTGCCAGAGCGCCGCCTTTGACTGTCTCATCCACAAATCCCAGGGAAATGACATCTTCCGCCGGGGGGATATCCATAAACAGCTCACCTGCCAGAACCAGTTTTAAGGGACCGGGATACCGCTTCTTATATTCCTGAAAAGTATGAATCAACTCCAGGCATCCTTTACCGGCATCCACCCGACCCAAATAAAGAAGATAAGGGTCATGGATGCCCGTTTTTGCCCGGAAGGATTCTTCATTTCCCGCCAACTCTGTTTGCAGGCCTAAAGGGATAATCTCAGAGTCCAGCCGGCTGTTTCCAAGCAACTGATTCACCATCATCTTTTCATCAGGAGTCAGATAAATAAGAGCCTGAGGGCTGTTTAACAGCTTATGGTAGATACCCAGCTCAATGGCAGGCTCATGATGGGCGGCAGGTAACAGAATAGATTTATGCGCCACCGGTCCCATCCCCAAAGGAGAGGTCGCCCAAAGATATCCTATAAAAAGAAAGAGGCTGTAATCCTCCTGCTTACCCTGGAGATAATGAAATAAATCAGGGGAGAGAGGTCCCATCTGCTGAACCCATTCGATTTCATCTTCAGGAGAATGTTCCGGCGCAAAAGCTTTAAACCATGCATCAGAAAGTTGTTGGATATTTTTCTCTTTCTGGTCAAACCGGATAATCCGATACCCCTGGGAAGTTTGAGTGATTCCGGCAGGATAGACGCTTTTCCAGCTGTTATAATCCAGGGCGCAGGTTGTCAAAATATCCACCTGCCAGTCTGGGACCAGTTCTTCCGCCAGCCGCCGGGCAAGAAACTCGGCGCCTCCGGAGGTTTCTTCTCCAAACCGGCATATCACTATCCCAATTCGGTTTTGAGGGGCATTTCTTATTTTAAGAGAAGGAATCTCCAAGGTTTCTGATTCGGGAATATCCGTTTCCGGATATAAAGGGAAAAGAGTTTTCTGATTTATCTGCGGGATTGTTGAAAGAGAGTCGCCGAGAATGAGATTTTCTTTCTCCAGGAATTCCTGTTTAAATATCTCCCAGGCGTATTGGGAAATCCGTTTTCGGCCTTCGGTTACCCGATTGAAGTTACCCTTCATCTCCCGCCTCCTTTTTTGCTGTTGCCGGCCAAAGAGCTAAGGCAATGATTCCCCAGAACAACATTTTAAAATCAAACAGGATCAGGGAATGCCCTCCCAGGAAACTCATGGTCATCCCGGCAAAAACGGCCAGCAAGCATAATCGGATTTGCCAAATCAGAGGGTCGGTGGTCTTGGACAGGTGTTTCAGCATCTGAGAAAAAACCAGCCATAAGATACCCATAAAGACCAACAGGAAAATTATCCCATTCTCAGCTCCCAGCTGCAGGAAATAGTTATGGGCATTTTCATGTTCTGGGTTCCAGCCAATGATTTGAGGAATCCGATATTGGGTCAGAAACTCATAAAACCTGCCAATTCCCACTCCTTCCAGGGGATGGTCATTGATCATCCGAACCGCCGAGGCCCAGATATTGATACGCCCGTTAAGCCAGGCATTCAAAGGGCCGGTATCCGTCCATAACCCTTTAAAATGGCTAATCCTATCCGGGTGGGTCTCCATATATCCCAACATGATTGGTATTCCAAAAAGCAAAAAGGTAATCACCCGATAAAACCAGTTCAACCCTCCATTGATTTTATGGGGAGAATGGATATATCGCTGATAAAGGATTCCCGCTACCATCAATTCCACAAAGAAGGCCAGGATAGCATTACGGGATTCTGTCAGAATCAGGCAGCCTGCTTGGCAAAGAACCAATATCAACATCAAAGTTTTCATTCGGCCGTTAGCATTCAATGTCAAAGCCGCTGTGATTGGAATCAGTACCAGCAGATAAGTGGCAAAAGAATTCGGGTCGCCAAAGGTCCCATTCAATCTCCACTCCCCCTGGTCCAGCCAGAATTTTACCATTCCGGCTCCGGTCAAGTATTGATAAAGGCTGAAAATAACCACCGGCACACTCCCGGCAACCAGGGCTTTCAGCCAGAAAATTATATCTTTCTCGGATTTTAACTGGTCATGAATGACATGGAAAAAGAGATAGGAAAAAATTATTGTGAGAGCGGCCCGGGCCGCATTGCCATAATCCCCCTGGTCAGCAAAGATGGGATATTCCATGACTCCTCGAATCCCATCTACCGTTGAAAAATAGTACCAGAGAAAAGAGTCTCCTCCCACCCAAAGGCTTTTTATGGCAGAAATTCCCACCCAGCCGGCCAGAAAGAAAAGTCCCCATTCTAATCGGCTAATGGTCGTTTTACGATAATCTCCCCGAAGCAGGTATCCCGATAAAAAAGCCCAGAAAAACAAGAAGCTCCAGGAAAGAGCCGGCATCTCAAAAAAACGGTTCGCATCCGGAAAAGCCATTATTGCCAGGATAATTCCAATCCCTAACCGGGGATTCGCATATGCGGCAACAGCTAACAGAGCTAACATCGGCAGAACCGCCCAAGGGTGAAACCAGGAAGTCGTGGCAGCAACTCCCAGATATAACCCTAAAAATAGCCCTGAAATCCTGCTGATATAGATAAATGATTTCATTATTGATAAATCATAGTCGATTTTTTATCCCGACGCTATTGGAAAGATTGTGCAAAGGGTAAAAAAATACCGAAGCCATTCCCCGAAAAATGGAGTAAAATGTAGAAATAGCTGCTATATAAAGGGTTATATAAATCAATTTTAAGGAGGGTCAAAAAAATGGTAAAGAAAACATGGATGGGTTATTCCATCGGATTAATGATGTTTTTAGGAATGATGTTATTAGGGTCATCAGCTCTGTCTTTGACACCCTTAAGGGCCCCCGGAGAACCACCGCCTGGGAAAGTGTGGGTTTGGGCTAAGGCTCATTGGGAATTGGTCAGGGAAGCTCCCCGGGGAGTTTTTCACTGGGAAAATGCCCGGTGGGACCATGCCCGTAACAACTGGGAAACAGGTAAATGGGTTCCCGGTCCGCCTCCCCCTGAACCGAGAAGGCCAAGAATTCCAGCCCGTCCACCCCGTGGGAAAGCCTGGGTCTGGATGGAAGCTGGATGGGATTTGGTCATCGCTCCCCCCGTGGGTCCCTATGAATGGAAAGAAGGCTATTGGAATAAGAACCGAAGAAGATGGATATCAGGAAGATGGGTCCGATTAGCAGACCGGCCTGGATATGAATGGGTTCCTCCCCATTGGGATAGAGCCCATGATCTCTGGGTCCAGGGACATTGGCAAAGGATCGTTGCCCCTCCTCCACCGCCACCGGTTCAACCTCCACCTCCAGGTCCCACGTTACCCAGACCCCCTCGACGATAATCATTCAATCCCGTTATTTCACAAAAAATCCGGTAAGCTGACGCTTACCGGATTTTTATTTTAATTCGACTGTTGGGAGATTGGTTATTTTCTCCTAGAGCCTGAGATAAATTTTGAATCGGGTAAAAAGATAAACAATCAGGCAGACCAGAAGAGTTTCAGTAACCCCCCAGGCTGTTTCCCAACCAATCCCCCAGGCAACCACCGGTTCCATTAATTTATTGAGACCCAGCAGGAAGTAGAGAGGGAATAGAACTCCGTTACCGGTGATATAAGCCAATAAGGGGTTGGAACCTACCACCTTAAGAAAACCAAGCCATTTACCCTTCCCCAACCCATCAGCCAGGATAAAGAAAAAGACCAGCATGGTGATTCCCATCCCCACTGCCATAAAGAAATAGGAAGGGTTGCAGGGGTCTTTTTTTATTCCTCCCTCATAAGGCTCCATGATATAACCTAATATCAATAACAGAGTCCCCCAATGGAAGAAATACCTTAACAGGGTCCCCATGGAAGTTTTGGCATATTTAAAAAGCCATTGAATCAAGGCAATCAAGGCCAAGGTAATAAAGAATCCTGTGTACACATATCGAGCCTTGAGGCATATCAGGCCTACCACCACAATCGCCGGCAGAGACACCAGCATTAATCCCAGTTTCCAGGAGGTAAGACCGCATCCCTGGGAGATATCCTCTTTCTTGGACCGGCTCCATTGCAGGAGAGCGTCCCCGATAAAGGTCCCGGGAAGTATCATCAGCATCAGGTCAAACCAGAAACCGCATATCCAGCCCAAAGGACCAAATACCGGGTCCATGAATGCCACCAGTTTGCCTCCGGCCCCCGTATGCATTCTTAAGGCAAAGACCACGGCCAACATCCCCATTCTTAATTGAGGGTTTCCCTTGGAAATCATCCAGAGAATCGACCCGAAAGCATATCCGAAGGCCAGTAACCGGATAATAATATCACTGGAATTCTTATCGAATCCGCCACCGCTCTCCCGGGCAACCGTCATCATTAAAGCGGTTACCCCAATAAAACCCAAAGCCCGAAGCCCGTAACGGCCTGCCTGGGGAAGTTTATCTATCAAGGGGAATCTCGCCAACATCAGCAAGATGCAGCCAAACCCCAGCATGCTCCGAAACCAAATTATAGAAGTAGGATTACTGGAAAGGGCCCAGGGAGCGCTGTTATCAATATAGATGGCCAAAGCAACCATCAGAATAAATCTCCACCCGATATGGCCCAGGATTTTCAGTTTGGAAACCCCGGATTCCATTCTTCGAGCCAGAGCCAGGGGGATAGCGGCCCCCATGGAAAACATGAAAAAGGGATAGACTAAATCCACCCAGGATATTCCCGGGATATCAGGATTGAATTTATGGTCAGGCGGAGGTACCTGGGCATGATACATCCAGTCCGGCAGCCCATGCCAGGGTAATAACCCCGATAATATCATCCCAAAAATAGCCAAACCCCTCAGGATATCCAGGGCCTGAACCCTGCTTTTCTCGGTTGAAACAGTCGTTGAGGACAAAATAACTCCTCCCTCTATAATCAATATGGATAAAATCGATTAACTTTAAAGGGAGCCATGCCGTTAAGTCAAGAGGCCTTTTCTTAAGGTAAGGGTGTAATCAAAAATCCACTCTGGATATCGTAAAATGGCTATTCCCCCCAGGAGCTTTAGAAGTCAAAGAAAGCGGGGAACAATCTTTTTTGTATCTACTCTATTATGTTCTTCCTTTAAGGAAATACTCAATTTTATTTTGTTGGTTTATGTAGATATATATAACAAAAATAGGGCCAATTTCATAAACAACCACCATTTTATTTATAATTTTATTGGGTTTTGGGTAAAACACTAAATATTGCTTATATCTTTCTAACTCCTTTTGATTATAAGCAATATAATCAGGTTTTCCATATTGCTTTATCAGCTCGTTATAATCCATTCCGACCTGAATCTTTTTGAAAGAGTTCAGAGGTCCATAAAATGTCTTATAATAATCAATAGATAAATATGTAATAATAGCGATTATGAAGACAGCTAAAGTGATACCTATATAAGCTCTTTTCACAATAAATGAATCCTTTAAAAAAAATACTGTTTTTGCTGCCATCTTGATTAGGGTTTTTCATATAATTAATGCGTCAATTACAACGCATGCGGGATTTGCTTTAATTTCCCAATCAACTCTTCTACTGAATAAAGAATCAAATCCGGATTATTCTTATTCAATATGATTATTTCAGGCTCAAGATTCCTAAAATATTCCATAGCTTCCTCATCATCACTCCATTGTTTTAAGTTATCTTCTTTACAAAAACTTGGGGGATCCTGGAAATACCAGGAATCGTCCTCTTCATTTCCTTTAATATTCTTTCCAATAAAGACCCACGACTCTATGTCAGGAATCGCCATCTTGGAATGACAATAAGATAATTTAAAATAACACTGGTTTAGTTTATATCCTTCAGAAATAGACATTTTAGATACTCCTCACAACCCTAAATCATCTAGGACCCGGCTGCTTACAATGAAAGTGATTTCATCTTTCTATTAGATAGAGCCCTTTGAAGACATTATCATTAATTTTTCAATTAATCCTTTCACTTTACACAGGTTAACTATTTGCTCTTTTGATAATATAAAATAGTCATAATTAATATTTTTTCTCTCATTCTCTGAATAAGAGGTATAAACCCCATATTCAAAAAAGCTATCAGGATCTTGAAAATACCATTCATCTTCATCGTCTCTATCATCTTTAACCAAATTCTTTCCAATATAGATACAAGTATCGATACGAGGGTATTTTCCACATGAATCATAAGATGATAAATCGTAGTAACATTGGTATAATTTCAGTTCTTCAAGCTTCATAACTATATTTTCAGACTCCTACTGGTAAAAGAATTATGATAATCAAAGCGCCACCAATACCGACAGGGAAAGTCCAATTGGGAAGTTTAATTTCTGGGATATCCGGCAGCCAAAAAGGGGTTTTCTCATCTGGGCATTTATCATCTTCCTCCTTCTCTTTGCAATTAGAACTGCCCCCCCAGGAGCTTTAGAAGTCAAAGAAAGCCAAGAACCTTTATATATCAAGGGAATCATATATTTCAATTTCACTATTTATACATTTATGCACATCATAAGTATTTATCACCAAAACAAGCAATTCATCTTCCTTCCCGGCAAAGGTGAATCCTTCAATAACCTGGGGGAATTTGACACTTCGCAACACTCTTTTTTCCTTGGTTTTGGTATTCAAATGGACTACTTCACTTGATCTCATTCCCTGGATTTTCAAATCTATGCCTGCGAACCAGGAATACACAATATTCCCTTTATACCATTGGATCATTTCATAAGTATTAAGGGTCTCCATGAAATTAATTGAAAATGTACCGGTAATCTTTAATGATTGAAGGTCCATGATACTAAAAGATGATTTACATGAATCATAAATCACCAATTTATTATCCGGAGATATTCTAAACAAACATTTTGTTCTAACCTTAATGGGTGTTCTTTCAGAAGAAACCAGATCCCTCATATATAAGCTGTAAAGTTTTTCATCCGCCGTTGGCTCAAGATAACAACATACTCCTGTGGGATTAAAATCAATTTCTTTAACATAAGGAAGAAAACCCATTGCCTCAGCTGAAATCTTATCTTTATTCAAGGTTATGACCACGATGTTAGCGCCATCTAAAAATGTAGCCAGTCCAGGGGATAATTCATCTCTCGTGGTTGATACGTAACCATATACCTCATTACGTTCTTTCATATACCCAAGGAGATGATATGCGCTCAGAGAAATCCCATTTATAACATTCATACCATAGGGAGGTATAATCTCTTGCCTAATGGTGGAATCATTTTTATCTTCAAATAAAACCTCATCTCCAATACCTATTAATGCTCTCCAATATAAGGGTATTGAGCATTTATGGACAAGTTCCATCAATCACTTCCCTCCTCTGAGCTTTAAAAGCCCTGATCCACAAATCAAAAAGCTATCTTTCCAAAACTGTGCCGGCAATGCTTATTATACTCCCGATTATGGGATTTACAATTACCAGCCAAAAAAGTAACTTTATTTCTCAGAAAAGGTCAGAGCTGGCATACCCTGTTCTTTTGGGTTTCTTTATAATATTCCACAGATAACCCTTCGATCATCAGTTAAGAATAGGGAACTGGAGTTTCACCCTGCCAATCTCCGATTTTTCTATGAATAGTTTTTTATACTTCCACTGGCAGGTCAATCTTCAGAATGATTCTTACCTTGAATAGGGGGCTTTTGACGCATGTCAAAAGATAATAACATTGATTATAAAGGAGTTATACGGAAGCAGGGTTTGTCATCAAATAACCAGGGTGAATTTTAGGGAATAAAAAAACCGGGGAAGGTTTATTAAATAAACCCTCTCCGGATGAGGTAATAATTCCTTACTTATTGATTCCCTATACCCTAAAGAATATTTTTTTACGGGAAAATAAATAGGTGCCTCCACAGACCAAGAAGGTCAGGGCAAAAGACCAGAGGGTGCCAAGAGGAACACTATCCATCACTACCTTATCAATCGGCTTGATGATTCCTGAGACATGCAGGAGGGGATAAAGGAAATGGCCCCCAATGACATAGGCCAGCATGGCATTGGAACCCACCACTCGGAGAAACCCTACCCATTTGCCCTGTTTCAATCCATCCACCAGGATAAAGAAGAAAACCAATAAGGTTGTAGCCATCCCGGCGGTCACAAAATAATAGGCAGGAGTGGAAGGGTCTTTCTTGATTCCTCCTTCCAAGGGTTCCAGGATGTAACCTAATATCAGGAAAAGTAATCCCCATTTAAGTATTTCGGTCATAAGTTTGCCAATCGGAGTCGTAGAGCGGGACAATAGGCAAAGGCAGACCAACCCGGCGCTGGCAGAAAATAAAAGGCCCGACACCACAAACCGGCTTTGCAGGTAACATAATCCGCCAATGGTAAATAGGGGCAACAGCACCATCACCGTAGCCAGGCTTCCTTTGGAGATACCCACTCCTAAAGTAAGGTCTTTTTTGGATTTCAGGAACCGGTACATCATATCCCCAATCAAACTCCCCATAATGGCAATCGTGGAAATTTGGATGATGCTGGGACTATACAGAAATTTCACCGGGTCAAAGAATTTAATGAGCTGGGTCATGATGGGACCGCCGGCTCCATTATGAAACCGCAAAGCGATAATAGCTGCCAGGGCTGCCACTCTCCATCCAGGCCGATACCGGGTTATCAGCCAAAGAATTGAGGCTGTTACATAGACCCTGGCCAGAATCAGAATGATAATATTATTTTGGGTTTTATCAAAACCGGTTCCATCAGCTTTATGCAAGGTCATCATGAGGGCTGCAATGCCTGCCAACCCAATTACTTTAACCAGGATATCCATCCACTTGGGTTTTCCCTCTAAGAAGGGTAACCGGCCCAGAAACAGGACCATGCAGAGGAATCCGAAAAGGGTTCTTCCCCATATCCAGAGATTTTCATCAGGAGGGTATCCATACCCCCAGGGATCGGAATTCCCCAGGTAAATGGCTAATCCCAGAATGACCAGTCCTCGCCAAAGGATATGGCCTATCAGCTGCCAGAGGGGTTCGCCTTTATCCATCCTCCGGCTGAGGGCAAAGGGAATGGCAGCCCCCATGGCAAACAGGAAAAAGGGAAAGACAATGTCCACCCAGGTCAACCCCAGGACAATCTGCAGCTTGCCATCGGCAAACCATTGGTTATGATGCATCCATCGGGGCAATGCTGAAGGCAGCTGGGATGATAAAATCATCCCGAAGATGGCCAGCCCCCGGAGGATATCCAGAGAAAACAACCGGTTTTTTTCCACACTTACAGGTTTAACGCTCAAGGGTAGAACTCCTTTCCATCACAGGGAATAGAGTTACAAAATCCCAAAGATTCTCTAGACCCTAATATCCAAAGTTAGTCTTACACCCGCAGATAAATTTTAGCCCGGGTAAATAAATAGGTTACGCCAATAGAAGCCAGGGTCAGAGTCAATGCCCAGAGAGTCCCCATGGCAACACTGATATCCGCCACCGGGCCCATGACTTTCATCACACCGGACAGGTGGAAGATGGGAAAGACCAGATGCCCCCCCATAATATAGGCCAGCATGGGATTAGACCCTACCACCCGGAGGAAGCCTACCCAGAACCCTTTTTTCAGACCATCCACTATCAGGGTGAAAAACATCAGGAGGGTCGTCGCCATTCCCATGCTGATAAAGTAATAGGCAGGAGTCGATGGCTGTTTCTTAACTCCCCCTTCAAAAGGTTCAATGATATAACCAATAATCAGGAAGAAGGCTCCCCATTGCAGGAGCTCTTTCATTAAATCGGTCAATTCTGAATCGGACTTACGCAAGAGAGCATGGACAATCAGCAGGCCTGAAAGGGTAAACAGAAGCCCTGAATAGACATATCGAGCCTGGAGGAAACAAAGACCGGCAATAGTGAATGAGGGCAGTATCAGCATCAGACCGAGGATTTGTCCGGTGCTTAACCCCAGAGCCATTCGGGAATCGGATTTCTTCTTCAAAGACCATCCCCGCAGAAGGTCCCCTATCAAAGTCCCACACATCACTACGATGGCATGGAAGGTGGCATTAGGCAGGAAACTCATTTTGAAGTAATCCAGCCAGGGGATAATGGCCGGATAGAGAGGGCCTCCGCCCAGATGATGGAATCGGATGGCAAACATCCCGATAATCAAAGCAACCCGAAGCTTAAAACTAGTCCGGCTGGACAGCCAGACAAAAGATGCCAGGATATAATCAATTCCCAATACCATGATAATAATGTCGCATTTTGTCTGGTCAAACCCCGTACCGTCGGCTCTCCGAAGGGTTGCCATCAGGCCGATGATAAGAAGCAGTCCAGCCCCTTTGACTGCCGGCTTGACCCAGGAAGGTCGATTCTCCAGAAAAGGAAGCCTGCCTAAAAAGAGGGCTAACCCGACAAAACCGCCGATAACTCGCAGCCAAATCCCTAAATCAGGCGTCCTTCCATACCCCCAGGCTCCGGCATTCCCCAGATAAATGGCAAAAGCCATTATCACTACCCCCCGCCAGAGGACATGCCCAACCGTATTGGGGATAGAACTGCCTTTATCCAGTCGTCTGCCTAAGGCAAACGGGATGGCGGCCCCCATGGAAAATAAAAAGAAGGGAAAAACTAAATCTACCCAAGTCAGCCCAATCAAGGTCTGCAAGACTCCGTTGGCATCAAACCATTGGTCATGATGCATCCATCGGGGCAGCCCCATGGGTACCATGCCCGAAAATATCATTCCGAAAATAGCCAGCCCCCTTAATATATCCAGGGCCAACAGGCGGGTCTCTTTTTGCGGTTGGGTCGTTTTTGTCATTTTTCCTTAAAATTCCTTTATCTTTACCGATTCTTGTTTACTAATTACAAAAACCTTAATCGAACCTGGGATTGGGGTCAATCCCATCCCTAATCAGACCCTTATTTTTATTTAATGAAATTAAGAATCGTTTTCTTTTCACAGGGGCCTTCTAACGGAGTTGTAACGGAGAGGGTCAGAGACACTCCGTTACAACTCCGTTCTAAACTAGGATAATATTAGGAATAATTCTTAATATATAGACAGGGAGACCCTTTGATGGAATTGAAGCCAGAGGGAAGTAGCTATGAAGGAAAAAATGGAAATAAGGAGGATTCACATTTAGATTAAGACTCTGAAGAGAGTTCTTCAGGACTGCCGGGGATTTTATCCAGATAATCAGCAAGCTGACGGGCCAGTTTTCTGTTACGAGCCAAAAAACCAAGGAAATTAAATGCCATCCGGGGATTAAGGACCATATCCTCGAACAAGTTCCCATATTGGATTTTATTGTTTTTTCCCAAATAGGGTTGAAAATCAAGGCTTAAATCTTTTTTAGCATCATCGGAAACGATTCGGATAGAAAGGAAAGGAATTCGAGCTAATCGAGCGATAGCAGCCACCCCGGATGTTTCCATATCAATCAGGGCGCCGGGATACCTAGTCCCTAATTCTTTTTTTTCGGATGCCAGCCGGACAATCTTTTCTACCGAAAGAAGAGTTCCCTGCACCGGGAAATCGACATTCCAGGTTTCCTGCCACCAATGGGGAGAGACATCAAAAATATTTTTAATTTGCCTGTCCTCCCCTAAATCAATGATTCGTTTGGGAAGATAAATAAGCGAGCTTTCCCGGCTGATTTCTCCGGTATAACCGGCAAATCCGGCGCTCAACAACGCATGCGGCTGGTAATTCTTGACCAGGACAGAGGCCGCTGCCTGCGCATTTTTCTTGCCAATACCGCAAAAAACTAAAACCCATTCGTCTCCATCTTTTTCCAGCTGGTAGAAAGTAAATCCATCTTGCTTCTCTTCACTCAGCAGCTGGCAATATGATAAAAAGGGACCGAGTTCCTGTTTCATCGCAACAATGAGTCCAACTGTTTTCATACCAGAAAAATCTACCTTTTACATCACACCGATATTCAAAGTCGTATTCTTTTTAGAAATAAATCAATTTATTTTCTCATGGAAGTTGATTTATTTTAACTATTCAACCTTCTGTTCAGTCACTATTAGTATATCTAAAAAACAATGAATGATGAAAATCCCCGAAGAAATGGATTAAAACTTGACAAGCCTCCTTGATATTTCGTATCATACCCGAAGTTCTGCAAAGAAGGGAGAGTCATTGTCTGTTTTGCAGAAAAACATTATCATATCGAAATAAGTTTTTATTCAATTCATTCTATTAGGAGGATCAGTGTCTTTATGCCAGGAAAGAAATATCGGTTAACCACCCTGTTAACAACAGGAGTTTTGGGGGCAGTCCTGCTCATCGGGTCGGCAGGTTATGCATCTGCCGGAAATGCCTTGTCTGTCCAATCATCCACCAATATTCCCTTTTTACCGGATTTAAAACTGTTCATTGGCCAGGGATTGACTCCCGCCTTTGATTTAGCCGCTTTCAATCATGATACGGGAGCTGTCAATTATTCCCTTTCAGAGAATTTCCTGGGCTTGGCTTCCCTGACTGGCTCTTATGTCAATCAGTCGGAATACAGTTTAGCCACGACGGGAACCAATGTTTTTGTCGCCGAAGGAGTTTCATCCAACGATACGGTATCCAATAAGGTGAAATATTCCACCTATAAAATCTATCAGTTGCCGAAAATCGGACTTACCGCCGGCAAATCTTTTGATTTTGATTTAGGTACCTATGTCAGGGATTCTGAATATAATTTTGTTTGCCCACCCTCTTTTGGAGTATCCAGTTCCCTCTCCTTTAGCAATGAAAGCACTCTGATGGCCCAATGGGTCAACGAATCGGTGTTAAGGATTATCGCCTCCGGTGATTTCAGCGAACCGGCCTGGGTCGATGTTGTAGCCTCCCCCGCAGCCGTTGGTCCTTTTGCTGATTACGACCGGGAACGGTTATGGGTCTATCCTAACTTGGTTCCCAATGGGACTTTTGATAGTGAAGACATCATGAACCTGTTTACTTATGAGAAAGTCAGCGATCGGGAAGTCATGGCAGAATATAGTTTTGTCAGCACGGCTTCTGACCTTGAAATGAAAGAGGCTGAAGGGGTTTTAGCCATTACCTTGGATTCCTACACCACAGGCATCAAGATTACTCCCCAGTGGAATGACCTGGTTGCCTTTAACTCCGGAGACTGGTTTATTGCCCGGATGAGAGTTAGCTCTAACTTTGAATATAATTCCGACCAGGCCTTGCTGTTCAATTACAGCAATCCGGCCTTCCCGGGAAACCATGTAGATATCGCCGCTAATGTCTGGTTTAGCATACCCACTACCTGGACTTGGCTGGAAACCCCAGTCTATTCAAACCGAACCGGAATGGGATATCCCCAGATGCAGTTCAAGGGCGGTTTGATTCTCGTTACTCCCAAGGATTCCAATCAAGCCAAAGATGTAACCCAGGTTTTTGTGGATGAAGTCCAGTTAATCAAAGCTGTTCCCACCCTGATGGAATCCCGCGCAGGGGATTCCCGGGTTTATTATTCACCGGGTGATTTTGATGATCCCACTGACTTATTAGGTTGGGGTCTTGAAAGCTATACTTATGATGATGGAACCACGGCGCTTCCGGGTGCCGCGATCACTGATGGTGTGTTAAGACTCTCCTTTGACACTACTTCATCAGCTCTCATCGGAGCCAAGTTAACAGCGTATGCCAACAATGCTGATACCATTCAGACCTTCAGATCAATTAGAACCCGTGGGTTTGGAGCTCAGGCCAAGATTGTCGGCCTTAATGGTGGTTTTGACTCCTATGAATCCATTGTCTTAATTGCGGCCATGGGTGTCCAACGGTTTGCTTCTTATGAAATCGGAACCCGTGGAAGCGACCTGTTTGCCGCAGCTGAATTTGGTGGATTGTCCGAAGGGGTCCATTACGCATTCGGAAATGCCTTCTCTCCCAATTACCAAGTCCAGTTTGCCGTGAAATCGGATCAGCCAGGATCCATCGATTTTGATGATTTTGATGGAATTTCAGAATCGGGTGAAGAATACTTTGGAGATGGCAATCTCTTTTAGTATTTAGGTTACATCAATGATTCCACCAACGGGTGGTTCCCTCCGGGGAATCACCCGTTTTTTTATGTTCAGGCCCGGCTCTTGACGCAGGATAAAAACTTTATTACATTGGGAAAAGGAGAACACTCTCTCTGGATTCCCTTGACAAAGGAGATGAAACGATGGAGACCCGGAAACTTGGATACACAGAGTTAAAACTTACCCGAATTGGGTTGGGAACTTGGGCCCATGGCGGGGGAAACTGGAAATTTTCCTGGGGTCCCCAGGATGACCAGTCTTCCATCAAGGCAATTCATAAGGGACTGGATTCCGGTGTTAACTGGATCGATACCGCTCCCGTCTATGGGTTAGGCCATGCTGAAACTATTACCGGGAAAGCCATTAAGGGAATGGCCCATAAACCTTATATTGCGACTAAGTGTTCCCGGGTCTGGGATGATAAGGGGAATATTACCAGTAATCTTTCCAAAGATAACATCAAGAAAGAATGTGAAGCCAGCCTGAAACGGATACAAATCGATGCTATCGACCTTTACCAAATCCACTGGCCCCAACCTGAAGAAAAACTGCCGGAAGCCTGGGGAGCCATTAATGAACTGATCCAGGAAGGTAAAATCCGATATGGGGGAGTCTCTAATTTTAATATGGACCAGATAAGAAAAATTGAACCCCTGCATCCGGTCGCTTCTTTGCAGCCCCCCTACAGCATGTTGAAACGGGATATTGAAAAAGGATTATTACAATTTTGCCGGAATGAGGGAATCGGAGTGGTGGTTTACAGCCCTCTCCAAAAGGGCTTGTTGACAGGGAAAATGACTCCTGAACGCATTAAAGAACTCCCCCCTGATGACCACCGAAAACTGGATGCCTTTTTTCAGGAACCCTTACTGGAAAGAATCTTGGAGAAAGTCTCTCAATTGACCCGGTTTGCCATAGAAAGAGAAAAAACTATGGCACAGCTGGCAATTGCATGGGTCCTGCGGCGACCGGAAGTAACCTCAGCAATTGTTGGCGCCAGGACTCCGGAACAAATCTCTGAAATCCTTCCGGGAGCCTCCTGGGGATTATCTCAAGACGAAGTGCTTTATATTGATAATATCCTGGAAAACTAAAGAAAACTGGAATCAGGGAACCTCCTATCTTCAAGAATCACCTGGGTATGGGAGGTTTTTCTATTATCAGCCTTATTTTAAAAAGAACCGCTAAAATGAAAGAAGGAGAAATAAAGATTAAGAAATTCAATCTTTTTGTGCTATTTTTAGATAATATAAGCGTACACACATGTCTGACGGTTTTCTATTAACTAAAACCGATTTTCTCTGTGGTTTAAGCTGCCCCCAGCTGCTCTGGTTCGCTCGTAGGGAACCGGGAGTTCTTCCCATTCCGGATGAATGGGAGAATAACGGCCTTCATGAAGGACTGGAAGTCGGTCGAATGGCTCGCCATCTGTACCCCGGGGGGGTTGAAATACCCTGGGAACTTCTGAACTTTGAAAAAGGCCTTATAATGAGCCAGGAGACGGTATCCCGCCGCCGGCTCAGCTATGAAGCCGGATTTATCTATAACTCTGCCTTTGCCCGAGCCGATATCTTGATGCCAGCCCCCCGGGGCCGTTGGGACTTAATTGAAGTTAAAAGCACCTCCTCGGTGAAAGGCGATCATTTCTGGGATGTGGCCTTCCAACGTTATGTCATGGAAGGGGCCGGCCTAAAAATCCGCCGTTGCTGGTTGATGCATATCAACCGACGCTATTTCCGGGAAAATGAATTAGATATGGACCAGCTTTTTATCCGGGAAGATATCACCACGGAAGTCTCCAAATACCTGCCCAAAATCCCCGGCCGAATTAAAGAAATGATGAAGAACCTCAAAGCCGGAAACCGACCCTATCCGGATGTTACCAAAGCAGGCTGTTCACCCCGGCATTGTGAGGCTGCTTCCAATTGCTGGTCTTTCCTTCCAAAACGCCATGTGTTTTTATTATATCGGGATTCAGGCCGCCGCAAAGCGTATGAACTGGTTAAAAACGGGGTCTATCATTTGAAAGAAATTCCTGAAGATTTCAGACTGACCGATTGCCAGGCCATCCAGGTCGAATGTGAAAAAACCGGGAAACCCCATGTCCATAAAGATGAAATCCGTAAATTCATCGAGAAACTCCATTATCCCCTTTATTTTTTGGATTTTGAGACTTTTGCCACAGCCATTCCCCGGTTAAGCAATTCTGAGCCCTTTGAAAATATCCCTTTCCAATATTCTCTGCATGTAGTGGAAAAACCGGGAGGCAAAGAAATCCATCACAGTTACCTTTCTGATGGAATAAAAGACCCGCGTCCGGAGATCCTGGCCCGGCTCCGGAAACAACTGGGCAAGTCAGGAAGTATCATCGCTTATAATAAAAGTTATGAGCAGGAGAGGATCCTCCAATGCTCTGAACGCTTCCCCCAATATTGGAAATGGGCTAAAAATCTGATGCCCCGATTTGTTGATTTGCTGGAACCTTTTCAATCGTTCCATATCTATCATCCGGCGCAAAACGGCAGCGCCTCATTGAAATCCACCCTGCCCGCCTTGACCGGTAAAGGTTACGATAAAATGGAAATAAAAGATGGGGCCCAGGCTTCCAGGGCCTTTATGATGCTGGCTTTCACTGACCTTTCCCAACCCCAAAAAGACCGGATCCGAAATCGGCTGGAAGCTTATTGCTGCCTGGATACCGGAGGCATGATCGAAATGCTTCGCCAGTTAAAAACCTTGATCCGGTAACCCTTACTTTAGCCTTAACCCGCAAGGGAAGCGGGTTTTCCCCCAATCATCCAGAATATTTCTTCAAAATAAATGATAATAATTTCACACAACCCTGACTGAATCAGGTAAAATTCGGTAGTTAATATCATTCGATAAATATCTTTATCAGGAGAAGCAGTTTTTATGAAAACGATTAAAACAGGAATCATTGGAACAGGCTTTATCGGGCCGGCGCATATTGAAGCCCTTCGCCGGATACCGGGAGTGGAAGTGGTTGCTATCGCAGATATCTCTCAGGAAAAAGCTGATGACGCCGCCAAGCGGCTTTTTATCCCCAAAGCTTATGGAAACTGGAAAGAGCTGATTCGGGATAAAGATATAGAAGTCATTCATAATGCCACCCCGAACTATCTGCATTATGAAATTAATCTGGCCATTATCGGGGCAGGCAAGCATGTCCTTTCCGAAAAACCCCTCGGCATGAATGCCAAAGAATCCAGGAAAATGCTGGAGGCTGCCCGTAAAGCAAAAATTGTCCATGCCATTAATTTTGTTTATCGGGGCTATCCCCTGGTCCAGGAAGCCCGAAATATGGTGCAAAGTGGGACATTGGGAAATCTTTTCCTATTACATGGGTCTTATCTTCAGGATTGGCTGTTGAACAAGGAAGATTATAACTGGCGGGTCGAGGCGGATAAAGGCGGAGAACTGCGGGCTATTGGCGATATCGGGTCCCATTGGTGCGACCTGGCCCAATATATCAGCGGATTGGAAATCGAGTCGGTCTGCGCTGATTTATCTACTTTTCATGCCACCCGGATTCGTCCCCCTTCCGGTTCGGTCGAAACCTTTTCCAAAAAGAAACAAAAGGGGGAAGAAGTCCCCATTAAGACAGAAGACTCAGGGTCCGTCCTGATTCAGTTCAATAATGGGACGCGAGGAGTATTTCTGGTATCCCAAGTTTCCGCGGGAAGGAAAAACCGGCTCTGGATGGAAATCGATGGCAGTTCCAAATCAGTAGCATGGAATCAGGAAGAACCCAATGACCTTTGGATTGGGGAAGGAAAAACCCATTCTATTAATCTGCCTAAAGATCCCGGTCTTATGAATGCCAAGACCGCCTCTTTTGCCCATTATCCAGGGGGGCATCCGGAAGGTTATCCAGACAGTATTAAAAATTTGTTCCAAAACGTTTATAGGGATATACTGAATGGTACAAGGGATGGAAATTACCCGACTTTCGCAGATGGTTATAGGGCTGACAGAGTAAATGCCGCCATACTAAAAAGCCATCAAACCCGGCGTTGGGTAAAAGTAGAAGGAGGGGGCCGCTAAATAAAGACCAAATGCCATGAATCATGGCACACTTCCTGCATTTATACCTGACTGTATTACATTACAGCAGGCAGACAATTTATAAATATTATATTTAATGAAGGAGAGTACGCGAAATGTATTTAGGATTTTTAACTGTCTGTATGCCCAAAATGCCCTTGGAAGAAATGGTTCCCTGGGCCGCACAAGCTGGATTCAAAGGTTTGGAAATCGGATGCTGGCCCCAGCAGTCTGACCGGGATTACAAAGGTTCCAGTATTGATGTTACTAAATTAACCGCCAAAGATGCCAAGACCATCAGAGACCTCTTTGATGCCAATGGAATGACCATTACCTCCCTGGCTTATTATGATAATAATCTCCACCCTGATAAAAAAGCCCGTAAATCCATCCACGCCCACTTAAATAAAGTGATGGATGCCGCCGCCCTGTTAGGAGTCGAGAGTGTCGGGACTTTTGTGGGCCGAGACCCCAGCCTGGATTTAGATGACTGCTTCAAAGCCGCCGCTCCCATTTTTAAAGAACATTTGAAATATGCCAAGAAGAAAAAAATCAAACTAATGATCGAAAATTGCCCGATGGTCGGCTGGCAGAGGGAAGGTCTCCCCGGAAATTTGATGTATTCCCCTGAAAATTGGGAAAAGATGTTTAAACTCTGCCCTGATGACCATTTCGGATTAAACCTGGATCCTTCCCATATGTACTGGCTGGGATGTGATTATGTGGGATGTATCCCCGAATTTAAAGAAAGAATATTCCATGTCCATGCCAAGGATACTGAATTCATGGAAGAAAACTGGAGCCAGGTCAGTATCTATGGACGTAAATGGTGGCGCTATCGGATGCCTGGATTGGGAGATGTGGATTGGAAACAGTTCATCTCCGCCCTGCAGGAAAATGGATATTCCGGTGTGGTCTCTATTGAACATGAAGACCCGATTTACGAAGGAACCAATGAAAAAGTCAAAAAAGGCCTTTTACTGGGTCAACGGTTCTTATCCGGTTTTGTTATCTAAATAAAATTTAAATATTAGGCTAGTCCCCAATGGAAAGGAGGTGTTGAACCGATGAAGAAATACTCTAACCCTCTCATGATGCTGTTATCGGCTACTATTATTACCGGATTTATCCTCGGAGGCTGTGCTCCCAAACCTGCAGAACAGCAGTCCACTAATGAAGATCAGATGCAGCAAATGCAGGATCAGATTAATCAGTTGCAGACTCAGGCAACCACCCAGAGCGTGGTAACAACTCAATCCGTGGTAACAACCACTCGCACTAAGACCAGAACGGTTGTTGTACCTCCCCCGCCGTTGCCGCCACCCCCATTACCACCGCCGCCGGTGGTTGTTGTACCACCAGCGCCCAGACCACCGGTTGGACCTAAGCTGCCACCGGGGCCTCCGGGGCCGGGACCGCGTCCGTAACGGATTTATTGATTTTATCTGGCATCAGATATTTTTTGGGATGCCGTTTGATTATGAAATAGATTGGAAATGCGGAAACAAACTACAGGCCGGGGAGGCTTTCCTCCTGGAAAGCCTCTCGTCGGCCCGACTCCATCCGAAGGGAGTGATTTGAAATGAAAAACCTGAAAAAATCCATTGCGTTGATTTTAATGGTTTCTTTTATGGTGATGACAGCTCTGTCCCTGAGTGGTTGTACTTATGAAGAACATTATATAGTTCCTCCACCGCCGCCGGGACCTCCGGGGCCGCCGCCACCTGTGCCGGGACCACCGCCACCGCTACCTCCTCCACTTCCGTAACCGGAGCGAGATAACGAGGACAATAATACTTCCTCTTACAGCAGGGTCCTTTCACCTGCAGGTTGGGGAAGGTGGGTAAAAACATTTATCCCGATTTTCCGGAGATGAGACTCAGAAAGGGTACCCCATGAATCGGTTAAAGGTAAAACGGTTGGCACTCTCTTTAGCAGGATTATTGATTCCCCTGTTCTTGGTTGGATGCGCTACCCTGAACCAGAACCGGCAACCCATGGCCCAGCCGGCAGCTATTCCTGAACCGGCTGTGGTATCCGCCTCTGCAGAACCTGGGACCCAATGGGTTCACGGTTATTGGCAGTGGGACGGACACTCCTGGGTATGGGCCTCCGGGTACTGGGAATGATTCAATATCCAGGGAGAAAGACATTCTGTTTATCCCAGTTTTTCTCCCTGGATTATATGTCAAGGCACTATAAACTTATTTAAGGTGAACCATGCAGGGTAATCCCATAAACTCCATTCTCATTGTTGACGATGAAACCAAACTCCTGGAAATCTATCAAAAGACCCTGGAAAAGGAAGGGTATGAGATCACGGTTGCCAATAATGGAGCGACGGCCATTTCCCTTTTGAAAAATAACCTTTATGACCTGGTTATCACAGATTTAAGGATGCCGGGAGTGGATGGATTGGAATTATTCCGATGGATAGTAAGGAATAATCCCGGGACACCGGTCATCATCAGCACAGCCTATTCAACCAAAGAATCCGCCATCGAGGCCCTTAACCTGGGAGCTTTCCAGTATGTTGAAAAACCGGTAAAACTCGATGAACTCAGGCTGCAGGTTCGGCGGGCTTTGGCCCATCAGAAAATGGAGTCCGAAAACCGGGAATTGAAACAGGCCGTTACCCATCAGTTCAATATCAAGAATATCATCGGCAATTCTCCTTCCATGCAGGAAGTCTTTACTCGGATTCAAAAAGTGGCTGCCACCTCCACAACGGTTTTGATTCGAGGAGAATCCGGGACCGGAAAAGAGTTGGTTGCCCAGGCAATTCATGATTTATCTCCCCGAAAAGAAAAACCTTTTATAAGAGCCGTCTGCGCAGCCCTTCCGGAAAGCCTGCTGGAATCTGAACTCTTTGGACATGTTAAAGGTTCCTTTACCGGGGCTATCCAGGACCGGGTCGGCCGGTTCCAAGCCGCGGACCATGGGACTATTTTTCTGGATGAGATTGGGGATATCCCTGTCTCTACCCAGATAAAACTTCTCAGAGTCCTCCAGGAAAGAGAATTTGAAAAAGTGGGAGACAGTAAAACTATTGAAGTGGATGTGAGGGTGATTGCCGCCACCAACCAGAACCTGGAAGAAGCTATCGAGAAAAAAACATTTCGAGAAGACCTATATTATCGGTTGAATGTGGTCAGCGTTTACCTGCCGCCGCTTCGGGCCAGAAAAGAAGATATTCCTCTCTTGGTGGACCATTTCATGGAAGATATTTCCCGAAGACAGGGATTGGAAAGGCCGCAGCTTTCTCCCGAAGCCCTTAATACCATGATCAATTACAGCTGGCCTGGTAATATCAGGGAGTTGGAAAATGCCATCGAACATGCCATGGTAATGGGAAATACCAAAACACTCTTACCAGGCGATCTGCCTATCACCGTCCAAAGTGGTTATGTCTCTACTGAGTCAGGGAAACTATCTTCATCAGGATTAACCCTGGAAGATATGGAAAAACAGATGCTTATCTCAGCATTAAACCAATCTCAACATAACCAGTCCAAGGCCGCTAAAGTCCTGGGAATCACCCGGCGGACCCTGGGATATCGCATGAAGAAATATAATATCGAATAAGAAGTCCCCTTCTAGACCCTTCCCCAATAGAGTTCTGTCTGATAATCAAACTCAACCTGTCCATCCTGCTGGCATTGGTCAAAAAGCTTTTTTAATTTTTCCATCAGGGGCAGGTAATGGGGTTCCCCGGGCAGTGGACTGTAAGATGAGGACCGGAGCCTTCCCTGAAGTTTTTTATAGTCCATTTTCATGTTATTAGAATAGACTGCCTGCTGGTATATCCCTTCCCGGAAAAACTCTTTAAAATCGGTTTCCGACACCCGTCCATGTTGCACCCGTTGATAATCATTTCCATATTCTCTGACCAACTCTTCATACCCTCGGGCAAATTCGCTCTGTTGCTGCACCCTCTTATTCCAAATAAGAATGACCCGCCCTTCCGGTACCAGGATCCTGCGAAATTCTTTCTGGCAAAGAGTGAGATTAAACCAATGAAACGCCTGGGCAATGGTAATAAACTGGACAGATTGATCCGGAAGAGTCGTCTCTTCCGCTGAAGCATTCACCGAAACAAACCCCGGATAACCGCCCAGGAGAGATTCAGCGGCTTCTCTCATTTCTTTATTAGGTTCAATAGCATAGACTCTCTCGGCCCTATCCAGTAACAACCGGGTAAAGATACCCGTTCCAGACCCAATATCAGCGATATGGAAGGGGGGAGTGAGTCCTACGGTATTGACGAGGTAATCCATTGCTTCATCCGGGTATCCGGGTCTGTATTTCACATAATCCTCTACCCGGTTGGAGAAACGTTCCTTACTGTTCATTTGGGTCAACCAATCCTCCATAAATGATTCATTATCTGGGGAAAGAATACTATCATCCTCATGAACTCTGATATTCATTTATTAATAATCTTTGGTCACCATGATTACTTTTATCTGTCCCGAAGGAATGTTGTATTGACTTAAATAATCATTATAGAATCCATCCTTCTTTTCTATCATAGTCCAATAAAAAAGGTCTTCTGAAGTATCAGAGAAAGCAATGATATTCATTCGATGCTTACTTTTTTCTATGCATTTTAAAGAGCTGTCTTTTAGGTCTATCAGATAGAGGCTGTCGGACAGAAAGGTTCCCAGATACCGGCCATTAGGTGATAGCGACCACATTTGAAAATCATAACCTAACCCATACCAATAGGAAGAAGATAAAAACCATTTTAAAAATATTTTAGGTTTCGGTTTGCCGGGTTCCCATTTATCTATCCAGAAATTTCTATTATAGGTATTTGTCTTAGGGCTCCATTCAAAATTATATCTTAAGAAATAGAAACAGGAATCAACGGCAATACCTTTCGCAACATGGGTGGCAGTCAAATCCCAAAGGTTGGTTTCTTCGGTTATTTCTCCAGTAAGAATATTGGAACGATAGATGCCTTTTATCTCATACCCATAGGGATCATCATTCGCACTGATTTCGATATCATCGGGCCAGGGCTCTTTAGGTCCATAATAAATATGTTCTATCTCCTGGGGAGCCATATTTCTCCGACAGTTATCAGGGATTTCCAAAAATCTTACGGTGAAGAAATAGACGTTTTCCGGATGTTTGATATCGTTTAATATTATTTTATAAAGGGTGTTTTCATTAGGGGGAGAAATGAGGGTTATATTATTTGTTTGAATATCAACCGAATAGATTTTTAAGGGATTATTATTATCGAATTTCAACCTTTCTTTCCAGTAATGATATTCAATATCACTATAAAGCCCCTCTGGTGTTTTCCCCTTATTAGGCAATTGGGTTTGCACAAGTATATGCCGGTTGTCATACGACCATTCAATATATAAACTATCTTGGGATTCCCAAAGGTGTTTTGTTTCATTATTGTTGGATAAATCATAAACGACCAATCGATAGTTCTTATATTGATAGGCATCATGGTTGTTTTTCCCATAGACAACCGCTAACTTAGTGCAATCAGGAGATAACTTGTAAGCATCCTTTTTCCACCCGGCCTCAGCTTCGATTTCAACCATCTTGATGGAGGTGTCAATATTCGGAATATAATACTTGTCAGCTGAAAAGGTAGGGCTGGTAAGGAACGATAACAGAAAAACAGATGTCAAAAGAATTGTTGAATATTTCATAATTATATCTCCCTAATATAAAGAATTTAGGATATTAATTCTCGTTGGCAGCCATAATTACCTTTTTCTGACCTGAAATTATGTTGTATCTATTTAAATAATGGATATAGGTTCTATCCTCTTTTTCTGTCATAGTCCAATAAAAAAGGTTTTCTGAAGTATCAGAAAAGGCAATGATATTTATTGGATTTTCACTTTTTTCTATGCATTTTAAAGAGTTATCTTTAAGGTCTATCAGGTAGAGGCTGTCTGACAGAAAGGTTCCCAGATACCGGCCATTAGGTGATAGCGACCACATTTGAAAATCATAATCCAACCCATACCAGGTTGAAGAAGATAAAACCCATTTTATAAATATTTCCGGCTCAGGTTTGCCAGGTTCCCATTTTTCTATCCAGAAATCTCTGTTATAGAAACCTGTCATGGGAATCCATTCAAAATTATATCTTAAAAAATAGAAACAGGAATCAACGACAAAACCTTTCTCAATATGGGTAGTAGTCATGTTCCAAAGATTGGTTTCATCATTTATTAGCCCGGTAAGGATATTAGCGCAATAAACGCCTTTAATATCATATCCATAGAAGTCATCGCTCCCAATGTCTTCAGGCCAAGGCGCTTTGGGGCCATAGAAAATATGTTTTATCTCCGGGGGAGCCATATTCCTCCGGCAGTTATCGGGGATTTCCAAAAGTTTCACTGTAAAGAAATAGATATTCTCCGGATGTTTTACATCATTGAAGATGTTATTAAACAGGGTGTTTTCATTGGGGGGAGAAATGAGGATTATCTGGTTGGTTTGAATATCAACCGAATAGATTTTTAAGGGATTATTCTTATTATATTTTAATTTTTCTTTCCAGTAATGATATTCAATATCTCTATAAAGACCCTCTGGTGTTTTCCCCTTATTAGGTAATTGGGTTTGCACAAGTATATGCTGGTTGTCATACGACCATTCAATATATAAACTATCTTGGGATTCCCATAAACATTTGGATTTATTATTGTCGGTTAAGTCATATACGACCAATCGATAGTTTTTATATTTTGTTGTTGTGTAGCCTATATCCGTCAGATCTTTCCCATAGACAACGGCTAATTTAGTGCAATCAGGAGATAACCTGTATTCATACTGTTCCCAGCTGGTATCAGCTTCAATTTTAACCATCTTGATGGAAGCGTCTATATCCGGAATATAATACTTGTCAGCTGAAAAGGTAGGGCTGGTAAGGAAAGATAACAGAATAAGGGATATTAAAAGAATTCTTCTATTTTTCATGATCATATCTCCCTGAAAGGCTTACTTGACTCGAATAATACCTCTGGGTGAACCCAGTTTTCCGCTTTTATATCCCTCTTCTCTTTTATGCTCTTTCTCTGAGTATCCTGAGCAACTTTTAGCATGACCCGGTGTAGCAATAATTCCAATGTGTCCTCCACCAGGATTAGGATCTGCATCTGTAGGATGAACACAATGATTACACATTTGAGAATTTTCTTTTTCCTTAGGAAACCAGCATAAAATATCACCAGCTTTTCCATCGGTACCACCTTTTGGAAATGGTTCCATATCTCCATAAGAAGGTCCTTTTCCATTTTTATCTTTCATGTTATCAATAATGCATCTAACCCATTTGCAACAATTTGAGTTTTTATCACATTTGCATTTATCTGCTGCTTGTTCTGGAGTTGTTTCTTTTAGGCCTGTAGGATCTATCATCCCTAAGGGATTATTTTGAGCATAATAATAAAAATTAATAGATGGGATAATATCTTTGCTCACAAATCTCCCTATTTCCGGGTCATACCAACGGGCATAGAAGTAATAAAGACCTGTATCAGAATCTGTTTCTTTAGTGGTTAGATGATAATCATTATCAACGCTGCCTACAGTCTGAATGACATTCCCAAATCCTTCCTGGCAGTAGCTGGCGATAGTATCCCCGCTGGCATTGGATATCATTAAGACATTACCGATAGGGTCATAATGGTAGAAAAGGTCTGTTCCATTGGAGAGATGATCGGAAATGACATAGCCGACAACTCCAGAACCCAGGGTATAAGAATCGGTAG
>DIVR01000044.1 GCA_002428325.1 bacterium UBP4_UBA6127 | reverse complement strand
CTGGATACCGGGGCTGACAATCACATTAGGAAATCCGGCTTCCATGATTTTCCGGGTGGAAGGATAATCCTCAGCTACATGGTAATGCCAATCCACCACAATGGCTTCCCGGGGCAAGGCTTCCAGGGAATCAGGATGGTGGAGGATCATATCCCCGTAATACATCATGGTCCGGTTATATTTTTGGGAGATATACTGGTTCAATTTGGCAATATATTCGGCAAAAAGGCGGCCGGTTCCAATCTCATTGATTCGATGGACGCTCTGCCCTTCTCCAATATCAAAAGACTCATCGCTTCCGGCATGGAAGAAAGGAGTATCAGGAGTGGCCTCTACCATCTCATCGATTAATTTACAGACCACCTCAAAGGCTTCCGGTTTCACCAGTGAGAAAGACCAGGGCATGATGGTGGTATCTTCCCGTTCCGCTAATTTACGCCACTGGGGAAGGTTCAACATCCTTTCCTGATGCCCCAGGCATTCCAGCACCGGGGTATAATTCATGAAATGGAGTTTGGCATGGTCAGCAATTTGTTTCATTTCAGTTTTGGTAACTGCGGCCCGATGCCGTCCGATATCCGGGTCCAGCCTGAACTGGAAGGTATCTTCCATATAGGGCTGATACATATTGATTTTGTAATAAGCTAATTCTTCGATGATTTCCTTGAAATCAAACAACTGGGAGACTTGCCCCCGGCTGATATCATCGGAAATACCCCGCCACCGCATTTCCGGGTAATCATAAAGGGAAGCTTCAGGAACGGGTTTTCCAAAAGAGGTTCGGATTATCTGCCGCAGGGTCTGTATTCCATAAAATCTCCCCTGGGCTGTAGGGGCTTCGATTACTATCTCTGAAGGGCTGAGGGTTAATTTATATCCCTGTTCATTGAAGAGTTCCGGGGCTTCTTTATCCACCGGACATTCCCGGATAACCACTTTCAATTTAGCTTTTTTCGCCTGGCTGGCTTTCAACAAAACCCAGGGAACCTTGAAGGCTTTAGCCGATTCACCCAACAGCTGGCTGACACTGAAAGCATCCTTTTCATCTTTCGTTTCAACCACTACCCCCCAGGGGGCATTCAGTTTGAGGTTTCTTTTTCCCGTTATGATATCCCGGGGCATAGGGACTAGCAAATACTTGAACGGAGCTTGAAGTTTAGCGGCCGGTTTCTTTTTGACAGGCATGGGATGTTTCATCTCCTGAAATTTGATTAATTTGGCATTGCAGACACTGAGGAAAATCCTACCATATTTCAGTGGCACCGAGTCTCTCTTTTTCTCGAATTAACAAGGTTATTTAAAATTGCATAAACATAGTACCCCTGTACGTAGGATGGGGGTTGATAAAGAGAATGTTTTTTTTAATAACGGAAGATACTAAGATTAAGGCTTGCGGAAAAACATCAGCAGGTAAGAAATAAAATCTCTAGATGAGAAAAAATCCGGGCAGGCCCTCCCTAAATACTGCCTGCCCGGCTACTATGAGGATTATTTTCGTTCAACTTTACAGGGCAATATCCATCGTTCTCTTTTAATGAATTCCCCGCCTTCAAAAGTCTGTTCGATTTTCTTTCGTTTCTCAAGATGGTTGAAACAGCTTCTCATACAACCTCGAGACCCTTCGATCCCAAAACTGCCGGCTTCGCCCCATTTATAGGTATAGGCATGGCCTTCAATAATTTTCCCGGAGGGGAACTCATGAGTTTTCCGCCATTCACCTAAAGAAAGGGTCCAGCAGAACTTGTAAGCGGCTTCTTCAGTCATATCCTGCTGAGTTACATCCATATTCCAGCCAGGGAAACATTTATGGATGAAAGGAGACATACTGGGATCTCCCCCATGATAACTCAGGGTACATCGGCCCATATGGACATCAGCCCATTCATATTCCTGGCCTTCGATATTTATTTTAATGGTCTTATGGTCTTTGAGATGAGGAATGGCGTGGGCTGAACAACCTTTGACACATTCCATACATTTATCACAAAGGGTGCCGGGTTTCATCAAGGGATCGGGTTCAATCTCCATATCCGTCAGGATGGCCGCCATACGAACTCGAGGCCCGAATTTTTTTGTCAGGAAGACTTTAGACCAGCCAATCTCGCCTAACCCTGCCGCTAATCCGGCAATCCGGATAGCCAGGTGGACATTGGGAGCGACTGCCCCTTCCCGGATAGGGGGATTATTCCCCTGCCCTTCCGGAGGCCCCGGATAATAAGGAACGGCTTCATATCCAGAATCCTCTATGGCACAAGCCAATTCATATAAAGGTAAATGAATAAAGAAACTGTTAAGCTGTCCATGGTAATCAAAATAGGTATAGTTGGGAAAATGAGTACCTTCCTCAATCCCTCGCCAACCGCCTCGGATAACACGTTTTCCCATTACAATAACCGTTTTGCATTCCGGGAAAATGCTGGAAGGATGCATTCGGGGCGGGGCGCCGGCAAATCTCTCAATATTGGCAAACCCGATAAAATCCAGCCCCTTATCCAGAGCCAACTGGCGAATCTCTTCTTTAGTGATGCGTTTATTCATCTTAATGGATTCCTTTTCGCTTTCCCGGTGCTTATTCGATTTCACTGCCGAAATTGGTAATTTCTGCCTTATCCTGCCGGATAGCCCAGGCTTTTCGGACTCGGAAAGGATTTTTGAATTCTCGGGACAGCTGGTTGTGTTTCTCCATATATTCCAGTAAAGAACGGCTGCAAAGAGCGCCAATCCGGTCCGGGCTCCCGGCCGGATGATATCGGTTGGGAAGAACCCCGTTTTTACAGTTGGCGCAGACACTATAATCAATCGTCGCCATCTTCATTTTTTTTCCGCAGATTTCCAGGGTTTCTTCTTGGGTGGAATCAATGGCTCCCAAAGGACAAAAGCTTGCCATCTCATGTTTAGATTCGCCCACCGGTTCAAGAGATATCTCAGTCCCTTCCAGGGGAGCATCGGTCAGGATGATCTGGAACCGTTGCAGAGGTCCGAATTCTTTAGTCACAAAAAGTTTCAGGTAATGCATTTCTCCCAGACCGGCGCGGATAGCCGCTTCATCAAAATCAACCGTTACATTGGGCGCTGGATGCCCTTCCCGGACAGGAATTCCCATAATAGGGGTTTCAACCGGAATATTAAACAGAGGGACGGCTTCCCACCGGTTATCTTCCAGGTATTCAGAAACCTTAAAGGTCAGCATGGCGATAAATCGGTCTTCCAGCCAGGCATAACCATATTGGTTATATAAATCAAACTGGGTCCCTTCTTCTACACCTCGCAGGGTTCCCCGAGTGATACGGCGGCCTAAGACCACCACGGATTTTGCTTCCGGGAAAATACTCGAAGGATGATGCTGGGCCGGAATGCCGGCAAACCGTTCAATGGGGGCAATCCCCACTAAATCGGCGCCAAATTCCCGAGCCTTTTTTAATAATGAATCTGTGTATTCTTTCATCTCTTACTCCTTTGTGAGATTAATTCCATCATTTATTTTTCTATTTAGACCTTTATCTAAACCAGTAACCCCAAAAAAATAATCGGTTCAGTCTGACTCTCAGTAGTGGCAGGGTATCACCCTGCTGCTTTAGGCTTTATTCTGTTTACCCAAGCGACCTAGCAGGCCGCCACGACTGGACCCTTTCCTTGGTAAGGAAAATTCAAAACTGTTTTATATTGATTTTTTTTAACTCATTATGAAGAAAGAGGGTCGGGAATGATAAAAAGACCTATATAGACTACCCTTTGGAGCAGTATTCCGATCACGGGGGTTCCTGGTATTACTGCCTCCAAATTCCCTCTTTCTATGGCTTGAAATATAATCTGCATACTATCGATTGATACCGGATGTATTTCAAGCTTCTTCTATCCTAAGGAAAATGAGAGAAAGATAATATCCGGCTTCCTGCTTATTAAATAGCACTATCTTGCTATCTTTTGCCGGTAACGGGCGGGGGTGATTTGTTCCAGCCGGTGGAAAGCCCTAATAAAATAACTGGTTTGAGAGAAACCGACTTCAGACCCAATCCGGGTAACGGTGTAATCACTATCTCGGAGAAGTTCCTTGGCTTTCTCGATTCTATATTGGATAAGAAATTCCATGGGGGATTGATGGGCATATTCTTTGAAAATATGGCTGAACCGGGAAGCGCTAAGGGATAAATGACTGGCAATATCTTCCAGCAAAAGTTTCTCAGAATAATGCTGTTCCATATATTCTTTGGATTTCAGGCAGATTTCCGCCTTAAAAGAATCGGTTTTCTTCAGGGAACGGATGGGGGTTTTCCTGCGTTTAGCATCCAGATATTCGTTAATGACCTTAAAAACTTCCAAAAGATGGCTTTTAACCAGGATAATATTACGTTGGGAGCTGGGCTGAGAATATTCGTCTAAAAGAGCTTCCAGGAGATTCCTGAGTTTCCGGTTTTCCGATGAGCTGAACTTATTGATATACCCCATTTTCTTTTTTAGTTGTTCATGATGATAGGCTTCATCAGAGAAATCCATTCGGTAAATCAAGGTTTTATAAGAGGATTTTCCAATAGATTTACCGCCATGGACTTCATGGGGCCGATACAGGAGGATATCCCCTTTCTGAGCAAAATAAGTTTTACCCCGAACCGTGATTTGGGCTTCTCCATCTTGAATATAGCTAAGGATATAGTTGTCAGAGGATTGGTATTTTATCTTCCAGTCGCCGGAAAATTCATGGCGGCCCAGGTAACAAAGCCGGGGAGGAATCCGGGAAAGAATCGGGTCTTCGTCAATTTCAGAAGTGTAGATGATATCAAATTTATCGGGTAGATTCCTTGGCATCCCTAATCCTGTTTGCTCAATAATTGCATTCTCCCATTAATTATCAGGAGAAACAGTAAGGGATGCAAACAAAAAAAGATTTTATTCTCCTGAATTATCTTTCCGATTCCATGTCCGGTAGATATCCCCATAGCTGTTGACCCCATTAGTGGGGTTATAGAGGACATAATATAAATTTCCTTTAATGCACCCATACTGCCAGGCATCCACCCAGGGCAATTGGAAATGTTCCGGACCCAGATCCCAATCCCAGTTACCATTAGGACCCCGGGAACGGATAGCATAATAATCAGCCTGCCAGAATTCGGAAAATGGCCCTCGGGGAGAGGTTCCCCAGGGATTATCCCCATATAGGTTATAAGTTTCCCAAGTATAGATAAAATACCCCATTCCTTTTCCAGTAGGTTCACCTCCGGGAACTGCAAAATAAAAAGGGTCTCCGGGATAATGGCTCAGGTAACTGACTGGGGTGGTTAAGACATCCACCCGGTTGGAACCCAGGGTATCTTCTCCGAAAACTCCATTCTGAGAGGCTGGCGAATTATGGATAGGGTAAGTGCCGGCATCGGTATGATAAGCCTCCAGAGCCGAAGCAATCATCCTGAAATCATTTTTGACCCGGGCTACCTTGGAGCGGGTCTGGGCTTTTTTATAATGAGGCAAGGCAATGGCCGCCAATAAGGCAATAATGGCCACCACCACCAGCAGTTCTATCAGGGAAAACCCTGTTGGATAATGCCTGAAATACTTCATTGAACATTCCCCTGTCCCAAAACCAAAAGAAATGGTTTCAGCAACATACCGCACGGCCCTCATCATAATCCATACTTCCCCTTACTGCAAGCAGCCAAGGGCTAATTTGACAGCAACCCCCCTTATGGCTATCATGATAAAATTGGCTTTAGGCTGGATTTTAGGAATAATTATATTAAACATCTAAAGAAGGGGGTTGGGGCATGGGACTGCCTTTGATTGGAAGAGTATGGGGGAAAACAATAATCTATTTACTGATGGCATTTATATCAACGGGTGGAGCCATTGATTCAGCCTGGGGATGGCCTCAGCCGGATGGCTTAGAGCTGTCCAAAAAAGCAGGCTCTCAGACCAACCCGGTGCTGGCAGCCAATACCACCGGAACATGGTTGGCGGCTTGGCTGGATGACAGCCTGGGATCCGCTCAGGTGATGGTTCAGAATTTGAATGACAATGGAACACCCCTATGGGACAGCAATGGGGTTCAGGCAGGGTTCAGCCAGAGCTCCCAGGCCGACCCCATTATTTGTGGAGATGGAAATGGTGGGGCCTACCTGGCATGGACCGATTACAGGCTGGGTGCTGCCGCCTCATTGATCTATGCCCAGCATTTGAATTCAGAAGGTTCGACCTTATGGACTCCCGAAGGGATACCGGTCTGTACCGGAGGGTATAACCAGTCAGGTCCCGGTATGATTCCTGATGGGAAGGGAGGAATCCTGCTGGCATGGGTGGACCAGCGAAATATAAATAATGATATATATGCCCAGAGGTTGAACAGTGAAGGAACGACTCTTTGGAATAAGGCAGGTATCCCGATAATCAAATATTCCGGCAGCCAGACAGAACTTAAGATGGCACCTGGCTCAGAGGGAAGCGCTTATGTGGTCTGGTCAGATACCCGGTCCGGAAATAAAGATATTTACCTCCAGAAGATATCCCGGGATGGGACTCTTTTCTATTCTTCCAGTGGATATTCTATCTGTGTCCAGCCTTTGATTCAGCAGAATCCCCGGATTATTTCTGACAGAGAAGGCGGCGTTTTCCTCGCATGGGAAGATGGGAGAAAAGGATTTTATGATATTTATACCCAGAAAATAGGTCCTTCAGGGACGGCCTCCTGGACCCCCCATGGATTAGCTATCTGTACGGCTGCCAATCAACAATACTCTCCGGTAATGGCCCTCTGCTCTTCATCAACTTTAGTGATGGCATGGACGGACCGGCGTTCAGGGAATTATCAGGTTTATATGCAATTCCTGGATATGGCCGGGACAATCCTTTGGGAAAATAATGGCAGAGTCTTGAGCCAGTTGACCACCAGCCAACAAATGCCCCGGGTAGCTGAGGATGGAGGGGGAGGTTTTTATCTGGCCTGGTTGGATTCAAGGTCTATCAACCTGGACCTTTATGCCCAACATTATTCAGCTGCCGGAGAACCCAACTGGCAGATTGATGGCATCCCGATTGCAGCCCGGTCAGGTGAAGTAGGAACTCCCTGCCTGTTATCGGATTCAGGGACAGGCCTGCTTCTGGCATGGGAAGATAATCGGAATTTAACCGCTCCGGATATCTATATCCAGAAAGTCCCTCTCAGCGGCAGGCTGGAATCTGGAATCCCCCCTGAACTCTTTGAACAGTTCGGAAAATAAAATAATCCCGAAGAGGAAGATAGTCTTTACTGTTTTTGGCCCCCCCTACTCAGAGGAGGGGAGACCGAATGGGTGGTGTTGAATTTTCAAGTATTTCCCTATAGACAGATTTGCGGGGCAGTTCCTATATCTTCCCGGTTTTTGGTTTCTCTCTATCATAAAAGATATAAATCTTTTTTCACCTGATACCTTTAAAATCCTCTTCTATAACGTTTGCTTATGCTATTGGGCGGGAATGATAAAAAAATAAAGCGGAAGGATTTTCATCCTTCCGCTGAGGGAAACAGTTGATATTTCCATACTTGCCCATTATAAATAAGAGTCCAGGACTGCATAAATCACTGTTTCCCGGCAGGAGTGGGTTGAAAACTTCGAGGCATCCCCGCCTTTTTAGGCCCAGCCAAAAAATCCAGAACCGCTCCTGATTTATTAAATACCAATACTATTTTAAGGGATAAGGGCCTTCTTTTTCAAAGTATTTACCCGTAATTGGGCCAAATCATCTAAATTCAAATAGTCGCTTCGGGCAGGCTGTTCATATCGATAGATGGAAAACCCTCGGGAACCGCTTTTCCGAACCTGTTGAATCATCTCATTGAACTCACCCGCGGCGGCTTTCATGGCTTCATCTCCTCCCAGTCCCACATAGACAGGACAATGGCTGATTTTCCTGAGGTTCCGGGCATCTTTAGCCATCTGGGAATCCGGCGACCGATATATCATAGGAAAGACAAAATCTAAAAATCGGGTCCATTCCTGCCAATCCTGTAACCGGTTTTCCCGGCATTCTTGGGGATTGGGAGCCACAGCAGCTGAGATTTTGATTCGGGGATTCACTTTTTTGGCCGCATCTCTGATTTCTTTAGCCAAAGAAGTTACCACCCCGACCCGATAATCATGCCAGAGTTTTTCCTGTTGAGAGGTTTTACAGTCAATGGGGTCAAATCCATATTGGGATTGGAACCCTTTACGGAATCCTTCGGAATATGTCCATTCGGGGTTGATCCTCAGCCAGTCCAGATTGATACCATCCACCCCTTGGGCCGCCATTTCTTTTGCCAATCCCACTAAATGAGCCCTTACTCCGGGATGGCTGGGGTCATACCACCAATAGACTTTATCAATAGGCCGGTCTAAACAATTTTTTCCATCTTGATAGACCACCGCCCAATCAGGATGCTGCAGCAGCACCGGGTCAGGCTTAATGAATCCGGCAATCAGGCAGGGTATCCAGGCATGCACCTGCATCCCTCTCCGGTGGGCTTCCCGAACCATAATAGGTAATACTTCCGGTTGAACAGCCGGAGAGAGCTGGCTGGGATATAACATCCCCCCTGAGTAATCACGGGTCAATGGGGAAATGGCATTGAAATGGTTCTGATAGAGGTCATCTACCATCTGTACCACCCTCTTTTCATCGGTATTCCCCCAACTCCTCCCGATAAATTCCACCCAGACTCCCCGATACTCTTTTATGGGAACTGCCAGTGACAGGCTGCTCAGAATAAATAATCCCAAAACCATGATCCTACTGAATCTCTTCATGCTTAAATTTCCTTTAGTAAATTTGAAATGTCCTACTACCTTAGTAAATCCTATTGAGGATTTCAATGGGAGGAACTGTCATCCTCTTGAAAATAAGAGGTATCATTGAATTAAATTATTTATAAACATATTTGACAAATATATTGCTTATACTATAATTTGCGTAATTTATGTTTATCTGATTATAGGAGGCTAAACATTATGTTGGGATGGTCCCACCTGAATAGGATACTGATTTCAAATCAGCCTCCTATGTCTCCGACTTTTACTTTTACCGGTTTTAAAGGGGGAAATGATACCAATTTGTATGAAATATTATGGTTTAATGATTATTCAGGGGAAACCATAAGGCGAGATATAATAAATGGACCGCAACCTACCCCATTTAGTATTCAAATACAGTCACCTCAATTTACAAAGCATATTGCCGTCATCATTAGGCCTTATAATCAGTAACCTTAGACCGAGAGGAAAATAACAATGAGTAAAACACTTTCAAGAATATTTTTATTAATCTTCTCTCTATTCACTGCAGGAATTTTATACGCCGGCCCTAACCAATGGACTCAGACAGAGGGAATGTATCCTATCGGTGGGTATCACATGAGTTTATGCCCGTCGGATAATAATATTATTTATACAACAGGAGGAATCAGATTAAGTCCTCAATACCTTTACAAATCTATTGATAGAGGAAATACGTGGAGCCAGGTAAGTAACATCAATACTTCTTGGTATTATGTATATGCCGCTCCAGAGGATTCTTCTACTATTTATTTAATTAATATTTTAAGATCTGGTGTTTATAAGAGTACTGACGGTGGGAATACTGTTACGCTTTACACCACTGGAATCAGCAGTACGGCAAGATTCACTGATTTATGCATAACAGATACGACTGGGACATTATTGTTGGGTGGTAGGTTTGTTTATAAATCCACCGATGGGGGTGAGACCTGGAGTCCTGCCAGCACCGGTATGGGAGATGTAAGCTATATAAACTTTTCTGTTTCTTCTATGAGTTCTTCTCTCATTTATGCCACAGGTGGGAATGGCTTGTATAAAACAATTGATGGCGGAGATCATTGGTCATTATTAACCAGCTCATCTAATCTGGATGAATGGAGATGCATCAGGGTGAATCCGGTCAATCCGGATATCGTTTATGCAATCCCTGGTGGGTATAATTATTATTTGTATAAATCCATTGATGGGGGGACTACCTGGAGTCTCAAGAGTACTGGTTTACCTGCTTGGATGCTTTTGGATATTGCAACTGTACCCGGGGATGGGAATACTCTTTTTGCAACATCTCCTAGTCAAAATGGGGTTTATATTAGTACCGATACCGGCGAGACCTGGCAGGAGATGAATAATGGTTTCTCAGGATATCCGCCTACGATTGTTCAACTCTTGGTGATTCCTGGCAAATCGCCTATTATTTTAGCTGCAGCAGACAAAGCCATATATTCCTATACCCTGACCACAACATCAGTTGAAAAGGAACAATGGGAAATGTTTGAGGAAAAGAAATATTAATGAATAAAACATTCATAAGAATGCTTTTCTTCATATTCCTTCTCATAACTGCAGGAATTTTATATGCCGGACCCAATCAGTGGACATTGACAGAAGGGATTAGTGTGGAGGCTTTTTGTATAAGCCTTAGCCCTGTTGATAATAATATTTTATATAGTACTGTTCTTGGTGGTTATCATGTTCCCAGGAAGTTATACCGTTCAGCAGATAAAGGAAATACCTGGAGCCAGATAACCCAAAATAACGACGAAATCTGGAATCATGTCTTTTGTTCTCCTGAGAGTTCGTCAATTCTATTTATGACTGATAACAGCGGCCTTCATCGCAGTATTAATGGTGGATACACCATGTCTTTAGTTACATCTGGATTGGCAGTTGGAAGTTATGTTTCAGATATGACCTATTTAAATGATACAGATAAAACCTTATTTGTAAGTGCATATAGCATATATAAATCTACCGATGGGGGAGAAAATTGGAGTCCTTCCAGTACCGGAATGGGATATTTAAGTGGTATTCATTTATCAGCCTCTTCCATCAATTCTTCTCTTATATATGCCACCGGAGGAAATGGTCTATATAAATCAATCGATAAGGGAGAAAATTGGTCATTATTAACCAGTTCATCTAATCTGTATGAATGGAGATGTATCAGGGTCAATCCAGTCAATCCGGATATTGTTTATGCAATCCCTGGGAGTAATAATTATTATTTGCATAAATCCATTGATGGGGGGACTACCTGGAGTCTCAAGAGTACTGGTTTACCTGCTTGGATGCTTTTGGATATCGCAACGGTTCCAGGTGATGGCAGTACTCTTTTTACTACATCTCCTAGTGGAAATGGAGTTTATATCAGTACCGATACCGGCGAGACCTGGCAGGAGATGAATAATGGTTTCTCGGCATATTCTCCAGTGATTAATCAACTCATAGTGATCCCTGGTAAATCTCCCATAATTTTGGCTGCTACACCCTTGGGCGTCTATTCCTATACCCTGACCACGACTTCAGTTGAGAAGGAACTATGGGAAGGGTATGAGGGAGATCATAGGGATTTGTTTAAGAATGATTAAAATGAAGATGACTAAGTTCAAAGCACTGATCAGAGATCAGCGATACATGGAGGATTCTGACATAAAGTATTGTAGTTAGAAATAGTCTTCAGGTTCATCCAGTGAAAAGCTTCAGGAAAGACCTAAAGACGGTCCGGATGGATGTATCGCGGAACTCCAGTTCCGTGTTCTTAATCATATTAACTGATTTTGTTGTTTGTGTATAATAAGACCGGTAATAAACAATTAAGGCAAGGTGATATGGGGAAGCTCTATGGTATCAATAGATAAAGCAGGTTGGATGGATAGGGGAATTCAATAATGGCTAAAACATTCAGAAGCATACTTGCTCTTATATTTCTTATTTTTACTGCAGGGATTGTATCTGCCGGACCTAATCAATGGACTCTGACAGAGGGGATGTATCCTATCGGTGGGTATCACATGAGTTTATGCCCGTCGGATAATAATATTATTTATACAACAGGAGGAATTAGATTAAGTCCGCAATATCTTTATAAATCTATTGATAGAGGAAATACATGGAGCCGGGTAAGTAGCATCAATGCTTCTTGGTATTATGTATATGCCGCTCCAGAGAATTCTTCCACAATCTATTTAATTGATGGCATCAGACCCGGTGTTTATAAAAGTACTGACGGGGGGAATACTGCTTCGTATTATACTACTGGAATCAACAGTACAGCACGAATCACTGATTTATGCATAACAGATACGACTAGGACATTATTATTGGGTGCTGGATTTGTTTATAAATCCACTGATGGGGGCGAAACCTGGAGTCCTTCCAGCACCGGCATGGGGAATGTCGGTGATATAAAGTTATCTGTTTCACCAGTAAATTCTTCTCTTATTTATGCTACAGGGGGAAATAGCTTGTATAAGACTATTGATGGTGGAGATCATTGGTCATTTTTAACCAGTTCATCTACTCTGCTGTATGAATGGAGATGTATTAGGGTGAATCCGGTCAATCCGGATATTGTATATGCAATTCCTGGTGGTAATGATAACTATCTGTATAAGTCCATTGATGGGGGGGGTACCTGGAGTCTCAAGACTACTGGTTTACCTGCATTGACTTATTTAGATATCGCAACAGTTCCTGGGGATGGCAGTACTCTTTTTACTACATCTCCAAATATTAATGGTGGTGTCTATATCAGTACTGATGCCGGCGAGACCTGGCAGGAGATGAATAATGGTTTCTCAGGATATCCGCCTTATATTGTTAAACTCCTGGTGATACCTAGCAAATCTCCCATAATTTTGGCTGCCACCCCTTTGGGGGTCTATTCCTATACCCTGACCACGACTTCTGTTGAAAAGGAACTATGGGAAGGGTATGAGGAGAAGAAATAACAATGAATAAAATACTCACAAGATTTGTTTCCTTCATATTCCTTCTCTTAACTGCCGGGATTTTATATGCCGGACCCAATCAGTGGACATTAACTGAAGGGATTTATCCATTAGATGGATGTTATGTAACTATATGTCCTTCTAATAATAATGTTTTATATGCTACTTGTGGAGCTAAATTGGTTCCCAGATATCTGTTTAAATCTAATGATAAGGGGAATACATGGAGCCAGGTAACTTATTATAATTATACTCATTGGATGGATCATGTGGTATGTAGTCCGGAAAATAGTTCTACAATCTTTTTGACAGATATAATTACAAATTATATCTACAAAAGCAATGATGGGGGATACACAATGTCTCCTGTTACTACCGGAATTAATACAACAATAAGAATTACTGATGTATGTTACATCAACGATACCTCTAAAACCTTGTACTTGGGTGCTGGGTTTGTTTATAAATCTACTGATGGGGGAAATACTTGGAGTCCTGCCAGTACCGGGATGGGAGATGTTGGCTATATAAACTTTTCAGTTTCTCCAATGAATTCTTCCCTTATCTATGCTACAGGTGGAAATGGATTATATAAGACAATTAATGGGGGAGATCATTGGTCTCTTTTAACAAGTTCCTCGAATAATTGGAAATGCATCAGGGTGAATCCAGTTAATCCGGATATCGTTTATGCTGTTCAGAAATATAATCCATTTTTGTATAAATCCATTAATGGAGGTGTTAGCTGGAGTCTGGTTACAAGTAGTTTTCCAGGGGATACCTATATTAATGATATTTGTGTTGTGCCAGGTAATTTAAGTACTTTATTTGTATCACTATCGCAGTTTTATGGTATCTATAAAAGTGAAGATACTGGTGAAAATTGGAGCCCTATGAATGAAGGCTTATCAACGACCCCCTCAAACTTTGACAATTTATTGGCAATCCCCAATAAATCCATAACTATTTTGGGTACTAGTTATGGCGGCATTTATTCCTACACCCTGACATCCACTTCAGTTGATAAGAAACAGTGGGAAATGTTTGAGGAAAAGAAATAACAATGACGAAAACACTCACAGGATTTGTTTCCTTCATATTCCTTCTCATAACTGCCGGGATTTTATATGCCGGCCCTAACCAATGGACTCTGACAGAGGGGATGTATCCTATCGGTGGGTATCACATGAGTTTATGCCCATCGGATAATAATATTATTTATACAACAGGAGGAATTAGATTAAGTCCGCAATATCTTTATAAATCTATTGATAAAGGAAATACCTGGAGCCAGGTAAGTAACATCAATACATATTGGTATTATGTATATGCCGCTCTCGATAATTCTTCCACTATCTATTTGATTAATGGCATTAGCCCTGGTGTATATAAAAGTACTGACGGTGGGAATACTGTTACGCTTTACACCACTGGAATCAGCAGTACGGCAAGAATCACTGATTTATGCATAACAGATACGACCGGAACAATATACCTGGGAGCTGATTTTGTTTATAAATCCACCGATGGGGGTGAGACCTGGAGTCCTGCCAGCACCGGTATGGGAGATGTAAGCTATATAAACTTTTCTGTTTCTTCTATGAGTTCTTCTCTTATTTATGCCACAGGGGGGAATGGCTTGTATAAAACAATTGATGGCGGAAATCATTGGTCATTATTAACCAGCTCATCTAATCTGTATGAATGGAGATGTATCAGGGTCAATCCAGTCAATCCGGATATCGTTTATGCAATTCCTGGTAGTAATAATTATTATTTGCATAAATCCATTGATGGGGGGACTACCTGGAGTCTCAAGAGTACTGGTTTACCTGCTTGGATGCTTTTGGATATTGCAACTGTACCCGGGGATGGCAATATTCTTTTTGCAACATCTCCTAGTGGAAATGGAGTATATATCAGTACCGATACCGGCGAGACCTGGCAGGAGATGAATAATGGTTTCTCAGCATATCCGCCTACGATTGTTCAACTCTTGGTGATTCCTGGCAAATCGCCTATTATTTTGGCAGCATCAGACCAAGGCATATATTCCTATACACTGACCACAACATCAGTTGAAAAGGAACAATGGGAAGGATATGAGGAGAAGAAGTAATAATGTTTAAAACCTTCACAAGGATACTATCTTCTATATTCTTTCTTTTTACTGCAGGAATTTTATATGCCGGACCCAATCAGTGGACATTGACGGAGGGAATGAATAGACCGGCATTTTATATAAGCCTTAGCCCCGTTGATAACAAGGTTTTATTTTGCACAGTGGGGAGTGGCCATGTTCCTTTAGCTCTTTATCGTTCTAATGATAAAGGAAATACCTGGAGCCAGGTAACTCAAAATGATAATGCATATTGGAGTTATGTCTTTTGTTCTCCGGCGAGCACCTCCATTGTATTTATGCCTGACAGTAAAGGCCTCAATCGCAGTATTAATGGTGGATACACCATGTCTTTAGTTACATCAGGATTGGCAGTTGGAAGTTATGTTTCAGATATGACCTATTTAAATGATACAGATAAAACCTTATTTGTAAGTGCATATAGCATATATAAATCTACAGATGGGGGAGAAACATGGAGTCCTTCCAGTACCGGAATGGGATATTTAAGTGGTATTCATTTATCAGCCTCTCCCGTTAATTCCTCCCTTATATATGCCACAGGGGGAAATGGTCTATATAAATCAATCGATAAGGGAGAAAATTGGTCATTATTAACAACTATGACCAACTCTTGGCGTAGAATTTGTGTAAATCCCTCTAATCCTTCTAATGTATATGCCATACCCTTGTATCAAAGCTATCTTTATAAATCCCATGATGGGGGGGGTACCTGGGGATTGATAACCTCTGGTATTTCTTCCAGTTTAACGGTTTTAGATATCGATTGTGATGCCAATGATTCTACTCAAATATTTCTTTCTACATCAAACGGCTATTTTAAAAGTTCAGATTCGGGTGCTACATGGCAGCCTATGAATGAAGGTTTCAGTTCCACCCCTCCCAGCGCAGAAGATATTCTGGTAATTCCCGGAAAATCTCCCATAATTTTGGCTGCCACCCCTTTTGGCGTTTATTCCTATACCCTGACCACGACATCGATTGAGAAGGAACAGTGGGAAGGGTATGAGGAGAAGAAGTAAAGGGTATTGAATCGTTGTTTGGGTAGGGGCTCAAAATATTGAGCCCTCAAAAGGAAATGCAGAAAACCTTATAGTAGGCGATAAACGCCTACACTACATCTTCCTCTTGCCCTCCGTAGCTAGTAGTATGCGAAGGAGGGTCGTGGTTAAAAAACGCATTAAAAGTACTGGCCTGGAGGTCAGCGTTACCAAGTTTCTTCTGATCTCAGTTTACCTGTTCTTAATTAATCTCTCCTGACTGTTAGTTCTAAAGATTTACAGCCAAACCGATAGAAAAGCTCCGCTTGGTAGCGCGGAACGAAGCTAATACCTATTTCGTAATCCACTCAAGGGGAGCGCCCGGTTCCAATGTTCCGTAACTTATCGGCGTGGCCTCTCCTGTTTCTGGATTGGTCGGTTGGTCAATTTGATACAAGTATCCGTTTTTTCCGTATCTGCCATGCTTACTTTGGTCATAGCGTTCGCTATCCATACAAATGTTGACAGCTTTCAATGCAACCGCCACTTCTTTGCTTCCCTCGAAAAGCTCATGTTCCCATAAAAACTCACATTCGATATTCAAAAAACACTCTTTGATTCGCGGCGCATTGACCTTTGAGGCTTTCTCCGCCGTTAAGCCGGAGGCGGTGATTTCATCTGTTTCAAACTGATTGTTGCCAATCGTTTTAATACAGCGGTTATAAATGTCGTTTGAGGGGAAATTTAACACGCATACCCTCGTTTCTTTCAGTGATTGATACATATGCCCGCCTTTATCGACTTTTCCCATGATACAGATGAAGTTGTCAGCTCCGCTGCCCGCAAAGGTAGACCAAGAATGCAGACAGGCGTTTTCTTTACCGTTCGATTTCCAACCTGTAACGACGAATACCAACGACGGCATGGCTGTCACAAAATCATACCATGACATATTGCCACAGGCTGCCAAGTATTGCTCAGTTTCATATCCGGCAAGTCTATCCGGCTTTTCTAAAATAGAAATTTCCTTTTTCATAATGAATTTCTCCCTTTTATTTTTAATCTATATATAGTAACAAATGCAATACGACAACAGTATGTCGTATTACTTATATTGAGCTAATATATTTTTGCATCTAGGCAAACTTCATCGACTAACTCAAGAGGTTCTATGACCGTTACGGCATCCCCGTAACTTAGTATCCATTGGAGTAAGTAATTACGATTTGTGAAAGTGTTTTTAAATAGTAATTTGCCGGATTGATTATCAGATGTTATACATTCCGGGCCATATTCATCAATTAGTCTATATTTTATTGCAGAAGGAAGGCTGGAAGGTCAATAAGAAGCGGATCCGGCGGCTGATGGGAAAACTGGGACTCCAGGTAAAACGGAAAGCCCAGAAACGAGCGCGGCTGGGGATCTCTATCGGAACCAGGCAAAGAGCCGAGTATCCCCGGCAAGTCTGGAGCTGGGATATTTATCCAGGACCAGATGGCCGAAGGCCGGATATTGAAATGCTTAACGTTACTGGATGTATATACTCGAGAGTCCCTCAAAATTCGGGTAGATTATTATATGACATCAGGAGATGCATTACGGGAAGTCGAATCAGCCTTTCAGGAGTATGGAGAACCGGAATATATTCGCAGTGATAACGGTTCAGAGTTTTTATCTAAGATGATACAAAGCTGGTTGAAAGAAAAGCAGATAGCGACGTTGTATATCCCCCCTGGGTCTCCCTGGGAGAATCCCTATATCGAGAGTTTTCATGAGAAGTTTCGGGATGAATGCCTGAGTCGGGAATTATTTTTAAGTTTAATCGAGGCTCATCAAATCATTGAAGAATGGAGGAAAGAATATAATCAAGAACGGCCCCATAGCTCATTGGGATATCTGCCCCCCCCGAGGAATTCCGGTCACGTTGTTGCTACTCTTCGGTCGCTACGCTCCCTGCGAGTTGTACCCCCCTCCAAGACCTGGAGTATACTAACGTTTCAACTGGTACAGTTTTTGGGGGCTAGTCATTAAAGATTTAAAGCCAAACCGATAGAAAAGCTCCGCTTGGTAGCACGGAACTCCAGTTCCTTGTTTTTTAGCTTCTCTGGTCCCGTAGTAACGCATCCATGTAGTACCTTTTATCTTAATAATCAAAATGACTCTTAAAAACAGGTATTGAATTGATTGAGGTTAGGGTTTTGACAACTGTCAAAGCCCTTTTCTTAAGAAGGTGTAGTGTAGGGGCTCAAAATATTGAACCCTCAAAGGGTAAAGCAGAAAACCTTGGGCGGTAAACCCTTGCATTACCCCCTTTTTTTACCTTTTTCTTGCGCCTTTAAAATACTGCTCTAAACTTAACTAGGGAGTCCTTTCAGAATAATGATATTATTTTTGAAATAGTTAAAATAGCTTATATTAAAGTCATGTGAGGGATTATGAAACGGAAAGGGTTAGTATCAGGGATTATGGGGATGTTTTTATTAGGGGCTGTCTTATCTCAAGCCGCCTATTTTCCGGAAAATGACAGCCGTTCCGGGGGGATGAAAAACCAAGTCTTATTATACACATTAAATCCGACCTCCTGGGGTGTCCAAAGCCGGATGCCTTGGGTATCTGCCGATGGAAATACCCTTTATTTTTCCGAAGGGGGATATTCTGTTGAAAAAATCTGGTACAGCACCAAATCCGCGGGGGTCTGGCAGGGAGCCGTCCCTGTAAATGATTTAAATATCAAAGGTTATTCCTCTAAATCACCCTGTTTAAGCCCCGATGGGAACAGGATTTACTTTACTTCCTCCCGGCCGGTAGGTTCACCCTATAACCTGTCAGGGGGGATATGGCGAATATTTACAGCCACCCGGAATGTTTCCGGAGGTTGGAATACTCCCTATTATTTGAATGTGGATGCCGTTTCCGGGGTTATTGTTACCATCAGAAATGATGGACATGATTATGGAGTTTCTATCTCTCGGGATGGCAATACCCTCTATTTCAACTCTTCCCGGTCCGGGGGATACGGAGGATATGATATCTGGTATTCCAAGAAAAACACAGATGGAAAATGGACCGCTGCCGTCAATGCCGGCTCTCCCATCAACACGGCATCTTCTGAAGCATCCGGGGTCTGTGTTTCCAACGATGAGAAAACGATGATTTTCGCATCGGATAAAACCACTAACCGAATCTACGGAACGGATACCTGGAATCTATATAAAGCTATTCGGTCTTCCACCACTCAACCCTGGAGTACTGCTGTGGCCAGCCAAATCGGGGGGATTTCTCCCGTAACAGCCGGCTCATCTTCCTGGGGAGTCAGTTATCCCTGTTTATCCAGTGATGATTCCACTCTCTTTTATTCGGATAATGGGCCTTTTTACTGGTATGGGGATGGTTTCTCTGTCTTCTATTCCCGATATACCAATGGTAATTGGACCGTCGGGACCAATATCGGCCGAGCTATCAATAATCTTATTTGGAAAGATACCCAAGATTTCCTGCCTTATGTGGCTTATGTGAATGCCACCACCGGCCAGCCCCAGGACTGGATGTTCGACAGTTTCCTCTTCCTGGCCCTCAGTGGCGCTTCCACCCAGAACCGGTATGATGTCGGCCCCTGTTATAAAGATGACTGGCTGACCTATCTGGATTCGATTTTCTATCCCGCCCGACAGCTGCATAAACTTGATGAAGTGGTTGGAAGTGTCAAAACAACTCTGAACCAGCCTTCCTATAAAGTAAAAATGTCTGTGATGATACCCAAACCGGTTTCCACCGTCACTAATTTCGGGGATGTGGATGGAGATAACATCTCTGAAAATCTCTCCTCCCGGGCCAATCGGCTGAAAGTCTGCCAATGGTATATCAATGATTTCTATGGCCGATGGACCTCAGCCAATTTCCAGAATATCGAGCTGACTTCCTTATATTGGCTGGATGAGTATCTGGGTTCAGAAACCACCCTGGTCAAACAGGTCGCCGATGCTGTCCATGCCAAGGGACTGAAATTTGAATGGATACCTTATTATTCAGCTGATTATAACCGATGGGCCTCCTCAGGGTTTGATTTTGTGGAGTACCAGCCCAATTATGCCTGGCTTTCCCAGTCTGACCCCAGCCGGTTTGCCAGCGCCGCTTCCCGTGCCCGGACTTATGGCATGGGAATAGAACTGGAATTGGATTACCGGCCAATGACTGATGGAATGAATTTCCGGGCTTACCTGGATTATGGGACGGCTGCCAAAGAAGGCTATATGAACAACTGCCTTCTGGGATGTTATCAGGATGTGGCTGTGGTGAAATCCCTGTGTTATGCCTCTGCCCCCTATGCCCGGGATGCCTATGACAACCTTTATCAATTCCTGAAAGAAGAATATCCCACCCCGGTTTCAGTGGGAAAAACCTATACTTACAGCACAGCTCCCAACACCAGTTACCCGGATACCGGCAACACCGAATTAAATGATTATTACTTCCTGCCGGATACTAATTACACAAACCGAGTGGTGGGTTTTGCCAATGTAAATCCTTCCATCACCTTTGATCTGGCGTCGGTCTGCCAGGTGGAAAAGGTTTATGGACATTATGGCTGCATCACTGCCTGGGGAGTCTATTATCCAGCCCAGATGAAGGTGGAAGTCTCTAATAATGGCACCACCTGGACCCTGGCCGGCACTTCCAGTGTCCATCCGGATCCCGACACTGACCTGACTCAGGGAGATATGTTAGTCAAATTTGCCCCCACCACTGGCCGTTATGTCAAAATCACCCTGACCCAAGGGGGTACCTGGATTTGGGTGGATGAAATGCAGGTCTATGGGACTTATAACTTCACAGGAGTGGATGACTGGGCCATATTTTAAATCAAACCCCATTTCCGGTAACAAATTCATCGAACCTGATTCATATTCCCTTCTGACTCACAATCGAAATCTTATCGGAGCCGGACCCAGGCTGAGACCTTCAGCCTGGGTCCGGCTCCCTTAATAAAGAGTCCTTTCCCCCAGTTTCCAATGAAATTGGGAAACAGCCAACTAAGGAGATAAAAGAATGGTATATTAAATGTAATTTTAATTACCATCCCCCGGAGGGAGATTCTTTGTGAGACTCTTTATTATTTACCTGCTGGCATTTTGTTTAGCTCCTGCTTTGGGAGCCACTGGTTATTTTCCAGAGAACCATCCCCAATCAGGGGGAATGAGGCATCAAGTCTTATTTTATAATTTGAATTCAGCCTCTGGAAGAAGCCAAAGCCGGATGCCCTGGATATCCGCTGATGAAAAGACCCTCTATTATGCCGTGGGAGAGGAAGGAATCGAAGAAATCTGGGTCAGCCAATCATCTTCAGGCCAATGGCTGTCGCCCTCTCCGGTAACCGAACTCAATCAGAAAGGTTATTCTTCCCAGTCTCCCTGCCTTTCTCCCGATGGCCAAAAACTCTATTTTACTTCCAACCGGCCCCTCGGCAGTAACCGCTGCTGGAGAATCTATGTGTCTGAGAAAGATATAAAAGGAAATTGGGGAACCCCTCAATCAATAGAGATGGAAGCCGCTTCAGAAACCCCTCTTTCAAATCAAGGAACGGCCAATGAAGATACGACGGCCTCTTTTTCCCATCCTCAGAAAACCCCTTGGTTCAGCTCTCCAAGTTCCACGAATGATTATGCGGTTTTTCTTTCCCGGGATGGAAAAGCCCTCTGGTTCACTTCCAACCGAGAAGGGGGGCTGGGAGGATATGACATCTGGAAATCAAATAAGAATCCTGAAGGGAAATGGCTGGCTCCTGTGAATATGGGGGAACCCCTGAATACTCCCGGGGATGAGAAGATGGGATTAAGTGTTTCGGCAGATAACCAGAGGATTTACTTTTCTTCAGACCGCCAGGATATTCGAACCTATGGAGAGGATACCTGGAATATCTACCAGGCAGAGCTGACCCTGACCCCCCGGGGACTGAAAACCGGCACACCTTCCCAGGTTTCCGGGATATCCCCGGCGCAGAAAGACTCCGGCTGGGGAGTGGATTATCCCTGCCTCAGCGCTGAGGGGAAAAACCTTTATTATTCCGGGAAAGGCCCCTTGATGTGGGTGGGGGATAAATATGACATCTTCAAAATCAGTTTGAATGGAGATAATCCGGGAACCCCCAAAAATCTGGGCAGGAAAATCAATAATATCATCTGGTATAAGGATGAAGAATACCTGCCTTATGTCGCTTATCTGGCGGATTCAACTTATGAACCCAAAGACTGGATGTTCGACAGCGGTTTATTCCTGGGATACTCAGGTTCATCTTCCGGCCAGGATTATGGCTGGGGGAAAACCCTCAAGGATGATTGGACCGATTATCTCAATGCCATTTTCATGCCCCATCGCCAATTGCAGAAACTGGATGAAATCATCGGCCGGGTCAAACTCAAATTGAAGGACCCTTCTTACCAGATGAAGATGGCTGTGATGATACCCTGCGCTAATTCGGAAGTGGAAGATTTTGGGGATATTGACGGGGACGGTCTTTCTGAAAATATGTCTATCCCGGGAAATCGGCTAAAGACAGAAATCTGGTATTTGAACGAATTATTGAATCGATGGGACCAGGCTAACCTGAAAAATATCAAACTGGTTGCCCTTTATTGGATGAAAGAAGATGTTAAAAAAGATAGAGATTTGGTAAAGGCTGTCTCCGATGAAGTCCATAAACGGGGGCTTTTATTCGAGTGGATACCTTATTTCAAGGCTGATTATCAAGACTGGAAGGACTATGGGTTTGATTTCGTGGAATATCAGCCTAATTACGCATGGATGCACCGGGAATACTGGGGCCAAAGCCCTGATCCCCAGCAGTTGGTTGAAGCCGCCAAAAGGGCCCGGGACAATCATATGGGGATTGAAATAGAATTCGATTACAGGGCTTTAACCGGAGGTATCAATCTCCGGGCTTATCTGGATCATGGAGCTTTGAACCGGGAAAAATATATGAATAATTGCCTGACCGGGTATTACCAGGAAGTCTATACCCTCGCCCAGATTTGTTATTCTTCTTCAACCGAATCCCCCTGGGCCCGGGATGCTTATGATAATCTCTACCGCTATATTCACAATACTTATCCCGAATGCCTCTCTTATGGGAAAAAATATACTTATATACAGGAACCTTCCTCTCCATATTCCGATAACTCCCTGAAGAAACTGAATGATTACCGGTTCCTGCCGGATATTTTAACCACCCAAAGGACGGTGGGATTCCATGAAGTAAATCCGGTTATAACTTATGATTTGGGAAATATCTGCCGGGTGGAAAAAGTCTATGCCCATTTACTGGGGGGAGACTCGGATGAAAATGCCTATCCCAAAGACATGAGAGTGGAAGTCTCCCTGGATGGGAAAACATGGAAACTGGCTGGCAGCAGTAATCTGCACCTTCCGGATGATTACAAATATGGCGAGGGAGATATGCTGGTGAAATTCCCTCCCCAAAAAGCCCGCTATGTAAAAACCACCTTACTTCGGGATTCCCCATGGGTCTGCCTGGATGAATTGCAAATCTATGGATTTCCCCAATAGGAAGAGCCGGAGAAAAATATTTCCCCGGATTTTGATAAAACGGTTAAAATAAAAAGCGTTTTTTATAAAACGATACTATAAAGGTAATTTAAAATTTGAATAGAGCTAAATGGATAAAGTATGTTGGAATCATCACCCTACTAATGGCGGTGGTTTTGGTCTTTTTATCAGGATGTGCCCGGGAAACCCAGACAGATTCTAATGAACGGGTATTACATGGCGCTCCCGGTATATATCCCCCTCCCCCCCAAGGCCATTTTAATATCTATATCACCAATAATATTTACCTGGGCATCTACCTGGACTTGGTGGAACAGACCCTGGCCTTCTATAACTGGCCGGAAGATAAATGGATTCCCCTCTTAGCAACCGATTGGAACTTGGATACAACTAAAAACCAGTTTGTGGTCCATCTGCGCAAAGGGGTCAAATTCCATGACGGGACGGATTTCACATCCCGGGATGTCGTTACCAGCTTTTATATTCCTTACCTGATGAATCTGGCTGTCTGGCAATACTTCGATAAAGTGGAAGCCCCTGACCCCTATACAGTCATATTCCATTTTAACCATCCCAGCACTGTGGCCGACCGGTATATTCTCCGGGTAACCTATATGGTGGCTGATTCGGTTTATGGGGAAATTGCCCGGGAAGTTCAAAGCTGGGCCGATGAGGAAATTTATCTGAAAGGGCTTCAAGAAAAACGGGATAAAGGGGAGAAACTGCCCATTTCCATTGAAGAACTGGATAGACGCTGGAATAAAGTGGCTGGATTAAGGGCAAAAACAATGGATAAATTCCGCTCTTTCCGGCCCGAAAGACGCATCGGGACCGGCCCTTTCACCGTGGATATTAAAGATGTCGATGAATCACAAATCACCCTGCGACGATTCGCCGGATACTGGGATGCCAATAAAATCCAATATGATAAAGTCGTTTTATATAACGGGGAAACCCCGATTATTACCCCGATGCTGCTGGCTAAAGAGATTGATTTTGCCACTCATGGGTTCCCGATTGCGACCGAACGACAGTTAAAGAAAACAGGTTTTCGAATCATGCGTCCCCCTACCTTCGGCGGAGCCGGGGTCGCTTTCAATCACGATGTCTATCCCCTGAACCGGAAAGAAGTCCGGCAGGCCATTGCCTATGCCATCAATCGGGATGAAGTCGCAGCAGTCACTCTGGGAGAAGCCGCTAAACCCTGTAAATTTGTAACCGGATTTTCGGATACCCTGGTTCACCGCTGGCTCAAACCCGAATATGCCAAAATGCTCAATACCTATGAGTTTGATACTGTGAAAGCGGCGAGGATTCTTGAATCCATCGGGTTTAAACGGGGAATAGACGGATTTTGGATAGATGATAAAGGGAAACGATTAAAGCTAAAACTTCTCTGTATCCTGGAATATGCAGATTTTGCTTCTGCGGGAGAAAATGTCAGTTTGCAACTCAAGAAATTCGGGATTGATGCCCCTATGCGGGCGGTTACAGCCCCCCAATTCCCGGAAGATGCCAACCAGGGCCGATTTGATATGATGATTCGAGTCTGGGGAGCCGGACATCCCCATCCCCATTTTTCCTTATACAACGATTTGATTTCATATAACTATCCCATGAAATTAGGTAAGGGAATGAATTTCCCAATGAGGCAAAATGTAGCTCCCTGGGGAAATATCGACTTGGAATTATTAATCCGATCCTCCGCAGAAGGTTTTGATATTGAGAAACAAAAAGATAGTATTGGAAAAGTAGCTGTCTCCCTTAATCACCTACTGCCGATACTTCCTCTTTATGAGCGTTACGGGAACAGTCCTCTCCTGGAAGGGGTTCGGGTGGCTCCTCTTCCTGAGGAATCCCCCTATTATTTGAATAACCTCTATTTGGATAATTTTCTGGTGTTGATGATGATGCAGGGCCAGTTACAACCGGCTGTCCTGCCGGGACATAATGGAGGGACCCGATAATGCCGGCATTTTTACGGAGATTGGCAAAAAACTTTCTACTGCGCCGGCTGTTGGCAATGTTTGCCACAATTTTCCTGGTAGTAACCCTGACCTTTTTCATGGTCCGGCTGATGCCGGGCAATCCCATTGAAGTTTATATCAACCAGCAAATGAGCCTGACCGGGATTTCCTACCAGGAAGCCCAAAACCAGGCCGCCTCTCTTTATAATATTGACCTGACCTCTCCCATATGGGTACAGTGGGTTGATTATATGAAGAAAATGGCAGTCGGGGATTTTGGGTATTCCTTCTCTTCACCCGGGACACCAGTCATCAAGATGATAGTCGATTATCTGCCCTGGACCATTTTCAGTGTCGGGATTTCCATTTTTATCAGTTTTATCCTGGGGATATTCATGGGGATGTATATTGCCTATAAACGGGGGGGATGGATGGACCATATCCTCTCCTCCTTTGCCTCGATAACCAGTTCTGTCCCCAATTACCTGGTAGGCATTTTACTGTTGATTTTCTTTGGAGTGCAGCTGAGGATCATTCCTTTCAGCGTCATGCGTGGCACGGCTCCGGCAGGAGTGGAACCGGGTTTCAGCCTTGAATATCTCTGGGGAATTTTTGCCCATGCCATCCTGCCCATGCTGACTTATATCATCAGCACCATTGGGGGATGGATATTGACCATGAAAAACACCACCATGACCACGATGGGAGAAGATTATGTCCTGGTGGCAAAGGCCAGAGGATTGAAAGAGTCCAGGATTATTGTGCATTATGTCGGGCGTAACGCCATTCTTCCTTTGTTTACCACCCTGGTCATGCAGGTGGGCCTGCTGATTGGCGGTTCTCCCCTGATTGAGACTATTTTTGTTTATAAAGGAATCGGCTATGCTTTAAGTAATTCCCTGGCACAGCGTGATTACCCGGTGATGCAAGCCATTTTCCTTTGCATTACCATTTCCGTTATTTTTGCGAATTTTGCCGCAGACCTTCTTTATTCCAAACTGGACCCGAGGATTAAGAGCAATGTCACTGAATGAAATCCTTCAATTGATACGCAAAGACAAGGTCGGTATGGTAGGCTTTTTTGTCCTGCTGGGGCTGATTCTCATGTCTTATGTGGGTCCGTATGTGATTCCTCTGGATGAGGTGGTGAGAGTAGATAGGATCTATGAAGCCCCCACCCTGGCCCATCCATTAGGCATGGATAATATGGGAAGAGATATTTTCTCAGAGATAGTCCACGGAGGACGGGATGTCCTTACTGTGGCCATATTAACAGGTGTCTTATCGACCCTGATTGCTTTTTTTCTGGGAGCCTTCAGCGGGTTTATCGGAGGAAAGATCGATACCTTCATCATGTGGGTGGTGGATGTCTTTCTGACTATTCCCAGGTTCCCACTGCTATTAGTGCTGGCAGCAGTCATCACTCTCGATAATATCTATCTGCTGTCAGGATTACTGGCCATTCTCAGCTGGCCGCCTCTGGCCCGGTCAGTCCGGTCTCAGGTGCTTTCAGTAAAGACTCGGGATTATATCGAAGCAGCTAAACTTCTCGATTTAGGCACCTACCATATTATCTTTAAAGAAATTCTCCCCAACCTGATGGGATATGTGATTATCAATTTTATCTTCTCCATGACAGCGGCGGTTTACAGCCAGGTAGGGTTAATCTTTCTGGGGCTGGTACCCTTATCCGGACAGAACTGGGGTTTGATGATTCAGATGGCTTGGACCCGGGGAGCGATTTTCTATACCGGCAGCCTGGCCTACATCCTGGCTCCCATCATTGTGATTGCCCTGTTCCAATGGGCGGCAATCGCTTTCTCCCGGTCTTTAGAGACCATCTTTAATCCCCGGTTGAGAGGAGCCAGTTAATCCCCATGGCACGCGGCGAAAAAGTTTTAACAGTTGAAAAACTCTCTATTGATTACATTTCCCGGCGGGGCCCTGTCCAAGCCGTTCGGAATGTCTCCTTTGATCTATATGCCGGAGAGAACCTTTGTATTATCGGGGAATCAGGGTCTGGCAAGACTACTATGGGAATGAGCCTGGTCAAATTATCCCCTCCTTCAGCTGTAATCAAGAAAGGAACAATCCTCTATACCCTCGGCGGCAAAGAATATGATGTGAGGTCCATGAGCGAAGCTCAGTTACGGGCTTTCCGCTGGAAAGAAGTTGCCATGGTCTTCCAAGGGGCACTCAATGCCTTCAATCCGGTCATCCGGATCAAAAAGCAATTTCTAGACACCGGCTGGGCCCATAATATGAAAGATAATAAAGAAATCCTTCGCCGCTCGGAAGAATTGCTTCGTTTTGTGCAGCTGGATCCCAAAAGGGTCTTAAATTCCTATCAACATGAACTCTCTGGCGGCATGAAACAAAGAGTCCTGATTGCCATGAGCCTCCTGCTGAACCCAAAAATATTGATTATGGATGAATGCACCTCAGCTCTGGATATCCTTACCCAACGTACGATCATCAACTTGTTGAAAAAGATTAAAGAAGAGATGGGAATTGCCTTTATTTTTGTGTCCCATGACCTATCCCTTGCCGCTGAACTGGCTGACCGGATCGTAACTATCTATGCAGGCCGGGTGGTGGAAATGGGAACTACTGAAGATATCTTTAAGAATGCTGTTCATCCCTACACCCGGGGCCTGATCAAAGCGACCCCTACAGTGACCGGGAATGAAGAAGGATTGACCAGCATCAAGGGAACACCCCCTGATTTGATTCGACTCCCGGCGGGATGTAAATTTAACCCCCGCTGTGAGTTCCCCACTACCCAATGCTATCAAGAGGAACCGGAACTGGTATCCATCGGAAAGGACCATTATGTCGCCTGCCTCAAAGCCGACCAGTCCCGTGATTGAACTGAAGAACCTGGTGAAATCATATAATGTCCGCAGCGGGGTTATGGGTAAATCCCGGGAACTGCGTATCCTGGAAAATATTTCCTTCACCCTGAACCGGGGAGAAATCTTATCCATTGTCGGAGAATCCGGTTGCGGTAAAACCACGGTAGGCAAAGTGGCCGCCGGTATCATCAAACCGACTTCCGGAGAAATCCTCTATGAAGGCAAAAACCCCTGGACCCTGCCTAAACATGAATTCACTGAATATCGCCGCAAGGTGCAGATGATTCACCAGGACCCTTACCAGTCCCTTAATCCGGTTCAACGGATTTATGACATTATCTCAGCCCCTCTCTTCCGCCACAAAAAGGTGAAAAATTATAAGGAAGCCAGAGAAAAAGTCAAAGAACTGCTGCAACGGGTGGATTTATCTCCGGTGGATGATTTCATCGATAAAAATCCCCATCAACTTTCAGGCGGACAACGGCAGAGGGTTGCTATTGCCAGGACTCTGACGGTGGACCCGGAATTTATCGTAGCTGATGAAGCCGTCTCCATGCTGGATATCTCAATTCGGCTTTCGGTAGTGGATTTGATGCTGAAATTAAAAGAGGATTTGGGTGTTACCTATCTTTTTATCACTCATGACCTTGCCATTGCCAAATATTTCGGTAAAGGGGGACGGATTGCGGTCATGTACCTGGGCAGGATTATGGAGACGGGTCCTACCCTGGAAATTATCCATAACCCCATGCATCCCTATACCCGGATTCTACTTTCTTCCATCCCTGAAGCAGACCCCGAGAAAACCCGTTCCAAGAAACATATCCAACTCAGGTCCCTCGATATCCCCTCCCTGATGGACCTCCCCAAAGGCTGTAAATTCCATCCCCGATGCCCCCTCTGGCTGGCGGGTAAATGCGACCAGGATGAACCTTCCCTCCAGGAAGCCTCCCCCGGACATTGGGTCTCCTGTTTCAACCCCCAATCCGGCCCGGTGGCGTAATTTAACTTATCACGACCTTCTTTATTAACAGATTTCCCCTTTTATATGTATAATTGGGTCTGTTTGCTGTGGAAATAATAAATCTTCTTTGAACAGTCTATCTGCAGGATTTACATCCTCTGTAATTGAACATCAGTTATTCGAAAAAATACTCAGTGACGGCTCCATTTTTAGTTCCAGGAGGACAAGAAAGAATAATTTAAAGGAATACAGAGGAATGAAAACAAGAAAAGGTGAGTTCAGATTCTCTGGAAAACAGCAAATACATCAATCCAATTAATTAGATAATATGCGAAGTCCCATTATTATTACCGAACCGATGGCAAAGGGTAATCAGGGATTTAATATAACTGACCGCTTCATATTCTGTCTTAAAAGTGCCTAAAATAATGGTATCCCCATTTCCATCCATTTCAGCATTCACCACATGGCAGGTAAACCCATGATTTTTAAAACTATCATCTGTATAATAACGTTCGAACTTCTTAATAAAAATCTTCCGGCAATAAAACAGGTTAATCGTTATCGGTGGAATATCATCATTATCCACATAGCCAAGTCCTTCTTTCCATACCTTCTCTTTAACCATGATGAACATTAAATAACTCTCCTTTATGGCAGGTAACACTCAGTTTAGGTGCCATTATCCCTGTATGGCACCCTCTTGGGAGGGGTATATCCCTATATTAACACCAAAGGGGGGATAATATGCAACTGTCACGTTTTTGATTCTCTTATTATGACCCCTCAACTAAGGACGGCCCTGAAGAAGAAATAGAAAAAGCCTGTTTCCCGGGAAAGGAAACAGGCTTATCAAATCAACTCAATTGCAGTTATTCAGTATCAAACCCGGATAATTCTACCGGCACCCCGGAAGGGCCGCTTAACGTCCAATCCGAGAAAGAGGTTACCCCATTCAATCGGGCAGAATTACCAGTTACATCCAGTGAATCCGGTGTATAGAAAGACCAGCTGCTGCCGGCATATTTGGCAAACTCCATTGTATTTTCATCAATACCAGAATCACTCACATCCGAGTCGGTATATTTAAGAGTCAAATCAGCATTGGTAATGCCGCCCGTATTCTGGATTCTATACCATCGGGATATAAAATAAGGGCTGGAAGCATTAGGATGTTTGGCATCATTGACCATAAGGGTAACGGTATCAGTTGAGGTCAGAGAATTCACATAGATGGATACCGGTGAGTAGGCTGTTTCACTGCCATTAGTCATCAGATGGAACTTCTCTTCACCCGGATCCCTGAAAATCACCTGCTGGGTAGTATCACATCTTAAGGTAAAAGCTTTTATACAACAATTACCTGTCGGATCATAGCCCGTTAAATCATTCCAAGTGATTCCATTTGAGCCATAAAAACTTTGGCCGGCGCTGGCAGAGGCTGCATCTGTATATCCGGCAAATGCATATTCATAAGGATAGGGATAAAGAGCTCCCGGAGAATTATATCCAATCACAGCTGAAAATTTCTGATTGGCAGTCACTTTCACCAGGGTATTAAGGTCAACGGTAAAATAACCGGCATTGGTAACCGTGCCATATTGTTCACAGGCTAAAGTCCCGGTGTTGGGAGTTGCTCCCACCCCGGTATAGATTCTTACGGTATAAGTTGAATAAGGAGTCGCCGCATAAGAGCTGACCGCTTTGACATATTCAGTCGTTTCAGCCGTGAAAATATTAGCTCCCCAAATATAACTCACCGTATATCCTAATTGGCTGACATTTCCTAAAGGATCATACTGATAAACTTTGGAATAATTGGTGGCACATTCCGACACCCGATATACTGAGGCATATAAAGGAGCTCGGGTATCATAATAAGAAAGGTAGAAATATCCACCATCTCCCCAGCCGGTGCCCCAACTGTTCCGAACAATAAAGGCCCCATTACCAGGAGCTGTTGTATTGAACTTCGTGGAACTGAAATTATCATCCCAACCGACCAGACAGATCGCATGATTGGTTCCGTCTGACCCTGTATAATAATGGGATTTGTTGGTTGAATTATAACTGGCATCATCCCAGCACATGGACATCTGGACCGCCCCATAGTTCTGGATAGCATATTTTAAATTGTCATTATCAGTAGAACTGGCTCGGTCAGGAATATAATAGACACCTTGGAGATGTTTGCGAGGGGTTAATCCGGTGGGAGAAGTACTATTGGAATCAGAATAAGGGTCATCCGATTCAGCAATGGCACCGGACCAGCGGGATAGATAAGCTACTGCCATTGTCCGGTTTCCACCTGAACAAGCGGCATAAGTGAACCCATGGGTGTTTTTCATGTTGTTTTCAGAAAAATCCCAGGTCTCCCCTGGCAGCAGATTGGACTCCATGGAACCATAAGCACCAAAGGTCCAACAGGACCCACAATTAGCCTGGTCTTTCACAGAAGTTAATTTATTGGTGGTCCGTAAATCATAAGATACAGGGAAAGATAATGCGCTGAAGCCTTTGGTTGAATGAAGTTGGATTCCCTTCATATAAGAAAAATCAATCGGTTCTGGAATATAACCCAGTGTATGCCACTCTGAAGTAAGAGTTTGAATCTTACCTGCCTGGGCCGCTTTTAAGTAATCCGTAAATTCTGGATTTACTGGAGCCTGAGTTAATGTCTGAGCATTAAGAACCCCAGCTATCAGGAAAGCTAAAAGCCCTTTCATAATCAATATCTTTTTCATTGTCATATACTCCTTTATTGGATATAAGATAAAAGTTAACTGGAGTTAACCATCCCTTACAGACCTTTATAAAGTATCATTACAGATGAAGAGAGTCAATTATATTTTTACAGAAAAAATCCTCCCTTATTCATATTAAATAAGGGAGGGATTCAGCTAAACTTTTATATTTGAAAAATGAACATTAAGGTTCATCCGGGCCAATCATCTTTTCAGGTCGAACATATTTATTAAATTCCTCTTCGGTGGCATATCCTAAAGTCAAGCAGGCTTCCTTGAGAGAGGTGCCGTCATGATGGGCCTGTTTTGCCACCTTGGCAGCTTTATCATACCCAATATGGGGGCTAAGGGCTGTCACCAGCATCAGGGATTGTTCCATATAAAACCGAACCCGGTCCCGATTGACCACAAGACCATCCACACAGTGTTCATTGAATGACCGGCAGGTACCCGCCAACAGTCGGACAGAGTGGAGGAAGTTATGGATAATCACCGGTTTGAATACATTCAATTCAAAATTCCCCTGGGATGCGGCAAATCCGATAGCGGCATCATTCCCCATAACCTGGACAGCCACCATGGTCATCGCTTCTGACTGAGTCGGGTTGACTTTACCCGGCATGATAGAAGAACCTGGTTCATTTTCCGGCAGGGATAATTCACCCAACCCGCAACGGGGACCCGACCCCAGCCAACGAATATCATTGGCAATCTTCATCAGCGAACAGGCTAAGGTTTTCAGAGCGCCACTGGCCATCACCAAGGGGTCATGAGAAGCTAGATAGGCAAATTTATTGGGAGCGGAAACGAAGGGCAATCCGGTTAGTTCAGAAATTTTCTTAGCGCCTCTAACTGCAAATTCCGGATGGGTATTCAACCCGGTTCCAACCGCTGTTCCTCCCAATGCTAATTTATAAATATCCGGCAGGCAGACTTCTATCCGGGCAATATCATCTTCCAGTTGGGCTACATATCCAGAAAATTCCTGGCCGACCGTTACCGGGGTTGCATCCATCAGATGAGTGCGTCCGGATTTAATGATATCTTTATATTCCTCTGCCTTCTTGGCCAATCCATTTTTTAAAAGGGTTACCGCAGGAATAAGGGTATGTACCAGCTGTTCCGCTGCCGCAATATGCATGGCAGTGGGGAAGGTATCATTCGAGGACTGGGACATATTGACATGGTCATTCGGATGAACAGGTTTTTTGCTCCCCATTTCACCCCCAGCCATTTCAATAGCCCGATTGGAAATCACTTCATTGGAATTCATATTGGTCTGGGTGCCGCTTCCCGTCTGCCAAATTCGCAGGGGAAAATGGGAATCCAGTTTACCTCCAATGACTTCATCAGCGGCTTTCACAATTAATTCAGATTTATCATCGGGAAGTTTACCCAGCTCATTATTTACCAGTGCGGCTGCTTTTTTCAGGATTCCAAAGGCCCGAATCAGTTCTCGGGGCATTACATCATCACCAATATCAAAATGAATCAAAGAACGGGCTGTCTGGGCACCGTAATATCTGTCAACAGGCACTTCGATAGCACCCATAGAATCAGTTTCTGTACGTGTTTTTACTGTCATGGCAGGTTTGACCTCGCTTGTAGATTTAATCTTCTCACCCAAAGTGAAGATTTATATATTTTAGCAAATGGAATAAGATGAAGAAAATAAAAGCTAATAATGTTTTTTTCGAAGAGGCATAAATGCTAAAATATTTTCTTTTCTTACCCTTACCCCCTCAGAGGTAACTTCAATCAATTCCATTTTTTCCAAAGAGTGTAAATCGCGAGAAATAGTTTTATCCGTTTTATGGAAATAAAGCTGAGCTGTTTTAGGTGTCAGTTCCCTAATTTCACGGATATTAATAAATCCATCATATTTTGATAACTCTAATAAAACAATTCTTTTTCGATTATCAACCTTTTTTATCATTGTTTGAAAACTCCGTTGAATATAACTTCGCCAAGTAATATCCAACTGTTGTTTTCTTATCTCATCTATTTGAATTTTCAATCCGTCAATAAAACCTTTTAAAGCATAAATTAAAAACGGGAAAACATCACCTTTTCTTGTTGTTTGTTCAAGCTGATGATAATATTCCATCCGGGTAAGATTGTAATGATTACTTAGAAGATTAGCTACCGGTTTTGCAATACCCGCTTCAAGTAACATCTGGTATTCAATCAATCGTGCAGTTCGACCATTGCCATCACCAAAGGGATGAATCCAAGCAAGATAAATATGAGCCATTATGGCTTTTATCAACCCTAAAGCAATCTTGTAGTCATGAAATATGTTTTGATATTTATCATCATTCAAAAAACCACATAATTGTTGCAAAAGATATTCACAATCCTGAAAGGGAACTCCCCTATAGCTTCCAACCCCAACGGAATAGGTTCTTATTTCACCTGGGATGACTCCATCATCTAGTGTTAATTTATTCAAAATCATCCGGTTATATTTCTTAATTCGTTCAACAGAGAATTTTAAAGGTCCATTAGAATCAATAATTTCATTCGATATCACTTCATAAGCTTCTAGTAAGTTATCAATTTCTTGCCCAAGATACTCCTTTGATTGTGGTAAGTTTTTTTTGCCTTCAATTCGCTCAAGGATTTCTCTCTCCGTTAATGTATTTCCTTCAATAGCGGATGTAGCTAATATCCCTTTGGCTAAATATAGTCTTTGAAAGTCAGCACTAATATCCGGCCTCAGTGGTACACCAGCAATTTGCTCACATTTTGATTGAGCTTCTCCCATTAATAACCAAAGGTTATACGATGCTTTTTCCAAATCAAGACTGAAGGTGATCCATGGATGTGTTTTCTCATATTGGTACATATTTTGTCTCCAATAATATCCAGCATTATGTCCACTTTATCTTATTATAAATCAGTTTTTTATCATATTAATCAAATAATTTATGTCCTCAATTGTGTCCATAACTCTGTCAATAAAAAAAGCTCCTTTAGTTAAAACTAAAGGAGCTTTTTAATATATCAATAGTACTCAATCTATTTATCAGTCAGGGCTGCCACACCAGGAAGAGTTTTCCCTTCCAGGAATTCCAGGGAAGCGCCGCCACCGGTAGAAACATGGCTCATTTTATCAATGCAGCCGGCCTTTTCCAGAGCCGCGATAGAATCCCCGCCGCCAATGATAGTGACTGCACCGGAAGAACCCACGGCCTTGGCAACTTCAGTTGTCCCTTTAGCAAAGGCATCAATTTCGAAGACACCCAACGGTCCGTTCCAGACAATGGTTTTAGCCTTGGAGACTTCCAATTTAAACCTATCAATGGTCTTAGGCCCGATATCGACCCCTTCCCATTCCTCCGGGATGGAATCACGTTCCACCAACTGAGTGTTGGCGCTGGCAGAGAAATCATCCGCCAGCATATTATCCACTGGGATGACCAGCTTATCGCCGCCCTGTTTCATCAGGTCGGACGCCAACTGAACAAAATCAGGTTCCAGAAGGGATTTCCCAATATTTAGCCCCATTGCTTTATAGAAAGTGTAAGTCATACCGCCACCGATAAGTAATTTATCCACTTTCGGGAGAAGATTCTGGATAACACCGATTTTGGAAGAGACTTTAGAACCTCCTAAGATAGCAATAAAAGGACGCTCCGGATTGGCCAGGGCTTTCCCCAGGAAATTCAGTTCTTTCTGCATTAGTAAACCAGCTACTGCCGGTTTCACATACTTGGCTACCCCTTCAGTGGAAGCATGGGCTCGGTGGGCCGAACCAAAGGCATCATTGCAATAAATATCACCTAATTTAGCCAGTTTTCCTGCAAATTCTGCATCATTTTTTTCTTCTTCAGCATAGAACCGCACATTTTCCAGCAGACAGACATCACCATCCGCCATACCGGCGACAGCCGCTTCAGCTTCCGCACCGATACAATCTTTTACATAGATAACTTCTTTGCCCAGGAGCTCCCCCAGCCGTTTGGCTACGGGTTCAAGTCGATATTTATCGTTGACTTTTCCTTTAGGGCGTCCCAAGTGGGACATCAAGACCGCTTTGCCGCCTTTTTCGATAATATATTTAATAGTCGGCAGAGAGGCTCGGATCCGGGTATCATCCGTAATTGTCAGATTTTCATCTTGAGGAACATTAAAATCGACCCGGGTAAGGACCCGTTTCCCCTTGAGTTCAATATCCGTAATGCTCATTTTATTCATAGTCCTGCTCCTTCTTGAGGTTGGGATTTGAAGACGATATGGAAGGATTTATGATACCATATTTATCTATACCTTGACACCCGTTTAACTACCTCCTGCATCGGAATCAAGGGGTATCCTTCCGTCAATATATGCTATACAGGAGACATAAATATGCCTGATTTTATCGTTGTGTTAGATTATGGGTCCCAGTACACCCAGTTGATTGCCCGAAGAATTCGGGAGCAAAAAGTGTACTGTGAAATTCACCCCCCTACAGCAGACTTGAAAGTTTTGCTGGATAGAAATCCCAATGGGATTATCCTTTCCGGGGGACCTGCCAGCGTTTACGCTAAAGAGGCTCCCCAGGCTCTGCCCGGATTGTTTGAAACCGGGATCCCTACCCTGGGCGTTTGCTACGGAATGCAGCTGATGTCCTATAACCTCAAAGGAGGCAAGGTTCAGCGAGGTACCCGGAGAGAATATGGACATACTCCCATTAAACTGAGCCAATCTCATCCTCTGTTTAAAAAAGTTCCTAAAGAATTTGTCGTCTGGATGAGCCATGGGGACCAGGTCACCAAAGCACCCCAAGGCTTTGAAGTCCTGGCAGAAAGCGAAAACACCCCGATTGCTGCCATGTGGAATGAGAAACAGAATCTTTATGGAGTCCAATTCCACCCTGAAGTAGTCCATACAGAAAATGGCCAGACAATCCTGAATAATTTCCTTTTTGGGGTCTGTGGCTGCAAGGGCGACTGGAATATGCATAATTTCATTGATCGGGCTGTCGACCAGATTCGTGAACAAGTCGGCAAAGATCAAGTTATCTGCGCTGTTTCCGGGGGAGTTGATTCCACTGTAACCGCCGTCTTGGTCCATAAAGCAATCGGGAAACAGTTAAATTGCATTTTCGTTAATAATGGCCTGCTCCGAAAGGATGAAGCTGAAAAAGTCCTGGCCACCTTCCGTAAACAATTCGGTATTAAACTGGATTTCGTGGATGCGGAAGACCGGTTCTTGAAAAAGCTGAAAAATGTGGCTGAACCGGAAAAGAAACGTAAAATTATTGGAACGGAATTTATTCGGATTTTCGAGGAAGAATCCCGTAAATTCAAATCAGCTAAATACCTGGCACAAGGGACCCTCTACCCTGATGTCATTGAGTCTATCTCCACTAAAGGACCTTCCGCTACTATTAAAACTCACCATAATGTGGGAGGGTTACCCAAAAATATGAAATTCAAACTCATAGAACCCCTGAGGGAACTCTTTAAAGATGAAGTTCGCCAATTAGGTGAAGAATTAGGCATCCCCCATGAATTCCTTTGGCGTCACCCATTCCCGGGACCTGGCTTGGCGGTTCGAGTTCTGGGACCTATCACCAAAGAACGGTTGGATATCCTCCGGGAAGCTGACGATATTATTATTAATGAAATCAAGGCGGCTGGCTGGTATTCCAAGCTTTGGCAGGCTTTTGGTGTCCTGCTTCCGGTCAAAACAGTCGGGGTCATGGGTGATGAAAGAACCTATGCTGATGTCATTGCCCTTCGAACGGTAACCTCTGAAGATGCCATGACAGCGGACTGGGGTAAGCTCCCTTATGAATTACTGGCGACTATCAGCAGCCGGATTATCAACGAAGTTTCTGGAGTCAACCGAGTGGTTTATGATATCTCTTCCAAACCTCCGGGAACGATTGAATGGGAATAAGTATTTTATAATCCGGCTGTAGCGTTGGGAAAATGGCAGTTTTCGTACAACACTCACTTAATTGATAGTAGATATAAAACCGGATTTACTCTATTTTCTTCACATTGCTGCGGGTTTGCAGGTAATCAGATGCAGAAATAAATCTTTACCAATGATATAGTAACATTGTAAATTCCCAAGCGGGATCAACAGGATCAACGATTTTATTTGATACGAGATCCCGAGCATCTGTCCTGGGATCTGGAACATACGGAGACAGAGCGATGGAAGATTCCGTCTGATCCAATTTTGGATTCTGTTACATGGTTGGTGACAGTAGAGAAACCTGAATGGTATGGCAGTCCAATGGAATTGGTTGCTGTTTTCGGCATGAATATAACCCAATGTACTTACGTTACGGCTGAACATAAACACGAGGCTCCTCCTACTGGAACATGGCATCCACTATGACGGATTCTGTACATGTGAAAGGAAGGTGTAAGTATTATGGAGTTAGAGATCCGCAAATTGACCCCGGATTTAATGAACGACTATCTTCATTTCTTTGATCATATAGCATTTACAGATCATCAGGAGTGGTCAGGATGTTACTGCGTCGCGCATCATATACATAACGAACGGTTTCTGGAGGATCTCCCAAAAGGATCATTAGCTATAGGCAGAGATTATGCGATTGATTTCATCAAGCATGGTAAGCTACAAGGATATTTAGCATATAACAGCGGAGAAGTTGTCGGTTGGTGTAATGTGAACGACAGACAAAACTATGAGAGTCTCGAAGCGTGGAAAGAGCTTCCCGGGTGGAAAGAAGTGTTGTCTGACTGGCAAAAAAGAATCAAATCTATCATGTGCTTTGTCATAGCGCCGCATATGCGTGGAAAAGGAATTGCGACCACGATGCTCGGACGAATTTGTGATGATTCGCTTGCCGAAGGATGTGAATTCGTCGAGGCGTATCCATACGAAGGTGAGCAGAATACATATAACTGTACCGGCCATGTAGCAATGTATGAAAAGCAGGGGTTTACAACGTTACAGAAAGTTGAGCATTTGCTGGTAATGCGAAAGCATTTCGGGAATAAATAAGGGATAAAACTACGGAACAAATCATGCAAATGCGCATGCACAGTTGTATTTGTCTCCCAAGTGTGAAAATAAATGCAACTTTCGCTTGAGCTTCTCGGACTGCATTGTTGGTTCCACCACAATATCGTTTTTCCCCAGTTAATTCGCGGCGTAAGTTTATTAGACTGAAAAACCTCGCTTACCAAAACGTGGCACACTGCATGGTGTAGCCTTTGATGAATTGCCGTTGCTTGCCCTTCATTTAGGTAAATTTTCCTTTGCATGGCTTCACAGCAAGGAACAGATGAGGGATATAATCCATAAAATATTGATGAAGCTACGAAAAATTGTGGCCCTTACAAAAAGTAGCTATTTTGCCCCAGTTCCTACGCCAGGACTGCAAAATATATGGATATTTAATACCCCAGATTTTCTCGAAATCGTCCAGTGCCACCAAGGTTACATCCTCTGACAGTATGATACCCTTGCACCCCCCTTGTTCCGTGTAAAAAAATAAGCTGAGTTGCGTTGTGGAATGTTTATGTAAAACTCGTAAACCCACCGAACCACCAATCAAACGCAACCCTTGATAGCCTCGACTGATAGATATTGGATAGCAAAAGACCAGATTCCCCATAGGATTGGGATAACTGGTGCTATATAAAATCAGCCTGCCTAAACATAAAAGTTTAGATTACAATCTCATTTGGCGAGTGAGAATAATATTCCCATTATTTTAGTGAATTATAAAACCCCAATGATAACCAATACCAGTGGGATTTCCTTTTGTAGCAGCTTCTATTCACGAAAAAACAAAAAAATGCCGGGCCTTATTAAAAAGACCCGGCAGGAAGTTCTTCTTGCCTTACAGAAAATTTTGACAATCCCGTCTTGATTTTTCTCGTTTCGTCCTGATTCTAATTAAGTTAATTAGTTCTGGCCGAACCAATAAGCAAAACTATCTTCATCAGTTTCGTCCATTTCATACTTCTTGTAGGGACGAATATAACGTTCAATCTCGTTATTATCCATCTGATAAAGCAATTCTTCTTCCAATTCCGTGACATTCTCACGGACCGCACCAAATTCGTCGTACTCGTCGTACAACTCATCTTTCTGGAACTTTGGCTTACGTCCTCTTTTTGCCATTTTATACTTACCTCCCTAAGTATAAGACAGATTATTTTGATTTTTAATTCTCTTAATGAGAATATTTTTACAAAATTCTGGTTATTCTATGTAATTCGACTCTCACTGTCAACTATTTATTTTAATTCTTATACTTTTATTTATAATTGATGCCATTTGTTTAAGCAATTAGCATGCCAATAATAATATATTTGAAATAACACTCAATTAATCTGTTTAATTATTGATATCATTGATGTTAACAATATTACCAGCCATACCACTCCCAAGTGATAAAAACATATTCTTCCGCTCTCTGTGAAAGAGATTTAGGCCAAATCAATATAAAAACAATCTATACCGTTGATTTATAATGGGTTATTCGATTGTACCCAATTGAAGACACTAGTGTGTCAAATATGCTTCATTTAGATAAGTTTAATGAAAATAATATGGGATGATGAGAATTTTAATGCTAAATAATATAATTTAAATGAGAAAAATCACCCATAGAGAAATAAATGTCGGATTTTCCCCATCTCATGCCTCTGTATATAGAGAGGGAATCAACCTTCCGGGAAGGAATCCCGGTATAAAGAACATCATCCAGGGAATCAATCATCCCGCTTTAGCCCATTTTATTATGGTAGAATAGGTCTAACCAGGGGGGAATCTGACCCTGGAAAGGGTGTTATATTTCCAGGTTATTTAGAAAATAAATCATTATGAGCCAAGAAGAAAAAAAACTAATCCATATTCAGCCTGTTGTCAGAAACTGGGAGCTTTTTACCAAGGGAGCCAAATCTGCAGGATATGAATTTACTTTTGCAGCTGATGATGATGCCAGCCTTTCCCTAATCTCCATGAAACATCATTATCGAAATTCGGTACCGGTAGCCTTACCGGACTTTTTTTTAAAATTGATCGGCAATGGGCCGGCTTTTATTCTTCGCAGTGAAGAACTAACCCTGCTCTATCAGGCTGAGATTCCCGGCAAAGGGATTGCCCGGCTCTATTCCCGGAAATATACTCGACCCAAGCTGAGACTCCTGGGAGGAAGAATTCTCTGTCAATTGGCTCAACAGTATGCCTATTTATACCTGGTTCACTTGCTGGATGCTAAAGATTACATGATTGTCAGTGAAGCGATTGATCCAGACTTATCGATTCAGATAACCCTGAGAAGATGGAAACTGAAAGATCAGGCCACCGAAGATATCACCATCCTTTCAGGACCCCAGAAAGAAGAAATCATATTGGAGATAAATCCCCAGGGGCTTATCACCATGGACTTAACTTCCCTGGAAAGCCCCCGATGCGAGTCTTATGCCCAATGGCTCTCCAATCATCTGGGTTATTCAATCGGAGGATTGTCTGTCAAATTAACCACAACCCCCTTAAGAAAGGATCCAGCGGTTACCTCCCAGGTAACCGGCTAAGAGAAGATTCATGAAATGTCCGACCTGTGGAACCCAAAACCTCCCGACAGGGATTCGTTGTTATGAATGTGGGGATTATTTTGATTCCGAGAGAACCTATTTGCAGGCAGCAGAAGATTCCCTGAAAATTACGTCTCCTTTCCAGAAATGGATAAGAAGCCTGCCTCTGCCTGGTTTTATCATTGATGGACAGTTCCATTCCCTTCTCTTCCGGCTGATATTGATTCCTTTTGTCTGGATTCCAGGATTGGCCTTATGGGCCATGGACCATTATGAAAGAGGCTTAGCCTACCTGGTTTTGACCCTGATTCCCCTACTAATGGGTTTTACTCTCTTTAATCATCCCGTGTCAAATTTTATGATTCCCTTAGGCATCCTTTCCTATTTATGGTGCCTGGTGGATAGTTTTTACACCTGGAGGGAACGCCACCAGCCGGTGGTTCAATCTTTCAGCCTGAGAATCAAATCTATGATTTTTTTGGTATTTTGTCTGTCAGCTGTCCTTCTTCTCTGGGTTCCACAGCTGGTATTCCTCCGAGTTCCAGATCAGCGGATGATTCCGGTATTGCAAACAGGCGATTATTTACTGATAAACCCCCACCCGGTTATCAATAAAACCTTCCGAAGGGGAGATTTGATAGCCCTTCGTCAGAATAAATCGGTTACTTTTGGAAGGGTACTGGGGTTTTCCAACGAAAGCCTCTATTATCATCAGGGCCATTTTTACCTGCAGAGCAAAGAAATCGACCCGGGCCTTAAGAGTTTATTGGATATAAAGACCAGCCGGCGGTTTGATGTACCGGAAACCCATTTACTGGTGGTAACCGGGCTGGATCCCATCGAATTGATTTCTTATGACAAGATGGAAATGGTATCCATCCATTCGGTCTATGGTCGGGTGGAAGCCATCTTTGGACCTACCGAACGCAGAAGAAGACTTTTATAAGTTACCCCCTCCTGAAATAATTTATCTGTTTGGATTATCTCCCGGTTGAGTAAGGTTAGTTTGACAAGAGCTGGAGGCCTCATTATCATTAATGAACTGTTCTGCCGGATAATATTTTCTATGACAGAACAGGTTTTTTATCCCTGAAATTATCCTGAAATCAGAGAATTTCAGGATAGCTGAAAGAAGGGGAGCCTGAATGCTTTCCGTCATTATACCTGCTCATAATGAACAAGGGTGTATCCAAGAAACAACAACAAAACTGGTAAAACGGTTGGAACAAGAAACCATTCATCATGAAATCCTGATAGTGAATGATAACTCTACCGATAATACTGAAGAGATTCTTAAAACTCTCTCCTCCCAGTATGCTACGGTTTGGTATGTAAACAATCCGCCTCCCAATGGTTTTGGTCTGGCTGTTCGCCAGGGATTGGAACATTTTAAGGGTGATGTGGCTGCCATTTATATGGCTGACCAATCCGATGACCCTGAAGATCTGGTAAAATTTTATCGTAAATATCAGGAGGGGTATGATTGTGTGTTTGGCACCCGATGGAGCAAGGGGGGAAAGACTTATGATTACCCGCTTCCGAAACATCTCTTAAATCGGTTGGCTAATAATTTTATTCGGCTCATTTTACAAATAAAGTATGACGATGTCACCAATGCCTTTAAATTATACAGCCGAAAAACCATCCGAGGGCTTCAACCCCTGTTAAGCAATCATTTTAATATTACAGTAGAGATGCCCTTGAAATCCATCATCCGGGGATATTCTTATGCGGTTGTTCCCAATAGCTGGACCAATCGGAAAACCGGAGAATCAAAACTTAAAATAAAGGAGATGGGTTCAAGATATATATTTATCATCCTCTATTGTGTCCTGGAAAAATGGCTTTCCAGAAAAGATTATTATCGGGAATATTAACTGCATCATAGAATATGGGAATTTATTTTCCCGAAGGAGTATAAAGAATGGATATTGCATTAGTAACCGGTTCTGCCGGACTCATTGGGTCGGAAGCGGTCCGATTCCTGGCAGAAAAAAAGTTTAAGGTCATTGGCATTGATAATGATATGAGGAAATTCTTTTTTGGAGAAGAAGCTTCCACCCAATGGAATCGGCATCGGCTGGAAGAACAGGTCTCAGGATATGTTCATTATTCCATTGATATTCGGGATAAAGAAGCGGTGGAGGAAGTATTCCAGGAATATGGCAAAGATATCAAACTGATTATCCATACTGCGGCCCAACCTTCCCATGACTGGGCGGCCAAAGATGCCTTCACCGATTTTACCGTGAATGCCAATGGGACCCTGGTAATGTTGGAAATGACCCGGCAATACTGTCCGGAGAGCGTTTTTATCTTCACCTCGACCAATAAAGTTTATGGGGATACCCCCAATCTGCTCCCCCTGATAGAACAGGAGAAACGATGGGAAGTCAGTCCCGAACATCCGTATGCCCAGCATGGGATTGATGAAACCATGAGTATCGATGCCACCAAACACAGCCTCTTTGGAGCCTCCAAAGTAGCTGCCGATGTATTGGTCCAGGAATATGGCCGTTATTTTGGCATGAAGACCGGTGTATTCAGAGGCGGCTGCCTGACCGGCCCTTCTCATTCAGGAACCCAGCTCCATGGATTCCTGGCCTACCTGGTGAAATGCACCCTGGAATCTAAGCATTACACCGTCTTTGGTTATAAGGGAAAACAAGTCCGGGATAATATCCACAGTTTTGACCTGGTCAATGCCTTCTGGAATTATTACCAGGCACCCCGGATGGGAGAAGTTTATAATATGGGCGGAAGCCGGCATTCCAACTGCTCGATGCTGGAAGCAATTGATATGATTGAAGCCCTGACAGGTAAAAAATTGGATTGGTCCTACCAGGAAACCAATCGAATCGGAGACCATATCTGGTGGATCAGCGATGTCCGAAAATTCCAATCCCATTACCCTGGCTGGAATTATCGATACAATATGAAAGATATCCTTTCCCAGATGATTGATGGCATCGGTTCCAGAATATAACCCATAAAACTTATTTATTGAAACATATAAAAGCCCCTGATACTAAGAGGGGCTTTTATTTTGACCTAAAAAGGGTTGGATGATTCTTTCAATAGGTAACTGGCGCCATATCGTGCCAAGGTCAAATAAATGGGTTTTCCGGTTTCCTTGTATAATTTTTCAGATATCTCCATTAAATCCTTCACTCTGTGCAAAGTTCTGGGAATGAAATGTTTCCGATTGGGGAATCCTGCATTCGGATTGAGAAGTCTGGCTCCCATATCAGGATTTTCCCTTAATAATATTTCCATCTGTTGCCTGCCTTCCGCATATTTTCCCCATTCATAAAGCCAGGCAATCAGATAGACCCGGTTATCAAATCGAAACAATTTAAAAGGGGCTTCATTCTGGTTGGCTCCCAGAGAAAAGGTTTCGGCACAAAGGTCTCTGGCATCATCTTCTTTAAAATGCAGCCCTACCGGCACAAAAGGGGATAATTCCCAGGCAGAAATGGAACGCTCTTTTTCCAAAGAAGCTATTAATCGTTTTTCCACTCCCCCCTGACTGTGGATGACCAGGCTGGGAATCGTAATAAACAGGTTCAAAGCAACCAGGCAGTAAATCCATCGTTTCCAGCCGGTTTCAGCCAATACCACCATCATGGGAATAACAATTAAGACCCCCAGACAGCCGGATTGGCAGACAAAATCTAACACTTCATAGGTGGCCATAGGCATCAAAACCTGCATCAGGTAATAGGCCAAGAAAAAACCCAGGCTTCCATAAAGGGCAGCAGCGCTTCTCCATTGGGTCTCTTTTGTAAAAGAACTCCGGGATGTGACCAGAATAAGTCCCATCAGAAAGATATAACTCAAAAGAAAAGAGGCTACTAATAAAAAAGGATGGTAAAAAGGAGAAATTATCCCATCATATTTGGCAATCTGTTCAAACATATACCCAATCATGTGTTGATAAGGATGATGGGGACATTGAAAACTGAATTGATAAGCAGAAACTAACCCCGCCAGGATAATCCCAAAAATCACCAACAATGAAGAATAACCTCGGCTGTCCCGGCTCCCTCTTAATTTCCCCATCCCTAGAAAATACAATCCCGCCAGGGGATAAATGATCAGGGAATAAAACCGATTATGGCTCCATCCTGCCAATCCCAGACATATCAAAGCTCCTAATAGGTATGGCCATTTTCGGTTATGGGAATACAAGTAAACCAGCCCTAAAAAAAGGCTTCCAAAAAGAAAAAAATCTCCATAACTGTCATAATATCCAATATAATTCAGGACCACCGGCTGGCTGGCCATCAGGAGATACCCGTTCACCCTGTCCCAGAATCCCGGAAATATCTTAATACAAAAATACATTCCAAACCCCAGGTATCCCAAGCCTGCCAGTTTCCAGATTATCTGAACTCCCAACAGAAAAGGAATTCCCAGAAGATGAGATATATAAGTCCCGGCGGCTGACCCGAACCTTCCGGCCGAAGGGAAGGCATCCCCCTCCAAATGTGGAAACAAGGGATTTACCTGAATAATCACCCAGGCAGATAAGAGGAATAAACACGATAAAACAATCTGCTGGACCAGGGAAGAAGGATTCCAATTTTCTAATTTATGCCGGAAGACTGTGATCAGGATAATCATCAGGATGAGTCCGGTCAAAGTCAGTAGACTATACCCTGCCGGCACATAGATGATGGGATTAAAAGCCCAGGTCATTACCCCCCGATTAAAATAACTAGCCAGATATAAAAGACCCATAAACCCCAAAGTTCCCAGAGGAACCCCATAAGAATTGGGAATGTTAAAAAGGGGGGTATCACTTTTTATAAGGCTTTTTGATTCTTGCTCAATATCTTTATCTTTGAGTTTATTCTTTTTCCTGGACATATACGGCTAATCCTATTTCAATTTTCGTTTAATATTCTACCGATATTGACTCATTTCCTGGTCATCTTGAATTCTGTAGCTTCCCGGGAATAAGTTGTCAGAAATTCAAATACCCATCCGGATTATCTGCATAGAAAGAAAAATCCATCAGGCATTTGCCACAACAATAATATCATTGGAACCAGGAGGGGAGGAGGGTTTTATTTCATAACCAGACCGGAATTTCAATTTAGTAAATCCGGCTTTTAGAAGGGATTCTTTTAAAAGCTTTTTACTGAACAACAAATGATGGCCCAGATGGGATTCACTCTCCCATTGGCCGTCTTTATGTAAAAGCAGGATAAAAGCGGTTTGCACTTGATCGGCTTCCTTTTCAAAATGCCGCAAAAAAAGACCGGGTGTCCCCTTCCATTCAAAGGGTCTGGGGGGAATATCATAAGTTCCCGGAACCAGTAGTTTTTGATAATTTAACACCTGCAGAAAAAAGACCCCACCGGGATTCAGGCAGGCATGAATTTGCTCCAAAGCCATTTCCAGTGAATCTCTATCCGGCAACCCGGCTAACATGTTTCCCAGGGCCAGAACGGCATCATATCGAGTTCTAAGGGTCGCTGCCAGTTTGAGAATATCACCCTGGATAAATCGAACCGATGAACCTGATTTCAGAGCCTGGCTTCGGGCATATTTCACCATTAGCAGGCTGTTATCCAGTCCCGTCACCTTATACCCTGCCTGTTGCAAGGCTACGGCATGATGACCCGGTCCGCAGCCAATATCCAAGACCTTCCGGACCCTGTTTTTTTCAAGGACCGATTGAATAAAGGGCATTTCCCTGACCAGCCGTTTTCCCCAGGGAATCATGGCTTCATATATATCCGGATGCAGGTCAAAGATGCTTTCCCGGCTCTTATTTTTGGAATGAGGCTTCCTGGAGGACACGCATCATATCCTTATGGACTTTACGATTGGTGGCAAGAATTTGGTTGCCATAGATAGAATATTTTGAACCGTCAAATTTTGTGACTTTCCCACCGGCTTCCTGGATAATTAAAGAAGCAGCGGCTACATCCCAGGGTTTCAGATTCAATTCCCAGAACCCCTCATATCGGCCGCAGGCTACATAACAAAGGTCTATCACAGCCGAACCATCTCTTCGGACTGCCTGGGAATTCAAAATGAAATGGGCAAAATTATTCAGATTATTATCCGGGTTGGATTTTACATCATACGCAAATCCGGTACACAGCAGGGATGTTTCCAATGTCCGGGTATTGGAGACCTGGATTTTCTTGCCATTCAGGAAGGCCCCCTTCCCTTTTTCAGCGTAATACATTTCATCCAGCATGGCGGCATAACAGGCTCCCGCGACCATTTTTCCCTTATGTTCTAAACCGATAGAAACTGCATAGGCCGGATGTCCATGGGAATAATTTACGGTTCCATCCAGGGGGTCTATGACCCATTTGAATGGAACTTTGGAATCTACATTCGTTCCTTCTTCCGCCAATACCGCATAATCAGGGAAAGCCTTATTTAACTGCCTTACAATAAAAGCTTCACATTTTTTGTCCACTTCCGTCACGACATCATTTTTCCCGGTTCCCTTGTACCCGATTTTTATCAGTTTCCCCAGGGATTTTTTCTGGATAAGTCCGGCTTCCCGGGCCACTTCCAGCATAACTTGCAGATGTTGGGTCATCAGTAATCCTTCTCCTTGAATCACAGGTCCCCTGACTTTTTATTAAGCCGCTAAAACCTGTTGATATTTTCAATATATCATAAACGAGCCGGAGGAAGATTTACAGGAAAGTTCCTTATTCTGCCTCAAAGGAGCTTAATTCCACCGGGACCATTCCGGTTCCCTGCCGTATTAAAATATCATTGACCATGGTAAAAGCATTTCGGCTATCGGGAATAAATTCCAGTTTCACATACCGGGCCTCGGCATTGAGCCATTTCAAATCATAAATATTGATATACCCGTTATCCGGTGAACTGCACAGGGCACTCCCCCAGGTTTGATAATTCAACCCATCACTGGAACCTGACACAGTAATTGATTGGGGAGCATAGACCCCGGACCCATCTGAACGCATGCAATGGGCTCGGACTTCGCCAATGAAAGATTTTACAGCACCCAGGTCAATGATAACGACCGGATAGGTCCCTGGATTCTGCCACCCTACCTGGGATGCCCAGGTATAAGGATAAAGGGTATCGGTCAGTTTGATTCCATCATCCGCATAACTGGCATGGGGAGCAGGCAGAGCTGAATAAGTCTTCCCTTTTGCCAGATTGACCCCATTAACATATTCATCATATCGATTATAAAGAGTCATGCAGGACAAGGCTCTCAGGGGACTCAGGCAGCTGTAATACTCCCAGCATGTTATCCCGGTCACATAAGGATCCACCACATTGATTTGGGTGGTCAGTCTTCCAATTGAAGTGGGACCCTGATTGGATAGGCTCTCATAGGCTTCTATATCGGCCCATAACACTCGATGATGAGTGGTACAGGCGGTCTTGAAGGCATTGAAATAACTCTGGACAGTCGTATAATCAGCATGGGCAGCTCCTATCCCATCCTGGGGAATCAGCAGGTTTAACGAAGTGCAATCAGCCAGGGTCTTATTCCACCAAGTTCCATAATCAGCCGCTGATTGGAGATTATCATTATAAAAAGGAGCTTCACTGACCAGCTTAGTGGTATCTTTGGCTCGGCAATAATCACTTAAAGGCCGAAGATAATTTTTCACCAGGGTGTTTCGATCGGCTTCAGTGGTCCAATTCAAATTATCAATTTCCTGGGGGATATACCATCCAGCTAAGGAGGGGCGGCTGCTGTATTGCGACCAGACATCATCACATACTTTTTTCGAGGTTTTACATAAGTTAGCCAGGTAACTGGAGGTCTGTCCATACTGAGACCAGGAAGAGGATTCGGCATATAACCCAATGATGAATTTCATTCCATGGGCATCCCCATAATCTAATATCTTGGTTAAGGTATCATCCAAGGTCGTTGACCCGGCAAGGCTGCAGCCTGAATAAAATGCAGTCGTATTATAGACAGCAGTGGAAATAACGGCCGTATTCATTCCCACACTCTGGAGATACCCCAATTCTTTCCCCCATCGTTCTGCTGTCCAGGCCTTCTTATCCCCCTGATATATCCCGATGAACCCTCCATCCATCCCTCGGACAGCATTGGCTTTCTCAACCAGAATACTAATCCCAATCAATCCAACCAGAACCACATATATCATCCGTTTCATAATATTTTCCAGAACCATATTTACACCTTTCATCATCAATCGCTTCCATATCGATATATAAATTAAATATACCCATAGTAATATGGGGGAATAATCTCTGCAAGAGAAATATCTGGTGATGATAAAATAATGCCAAAAGAATCATGCTGATAAGAAAGAAGGATTCCTGGAAATGAATTATGTTGAATCAGTCAGAACAAAACTGGGGCATCAGAAGATTTTCCTGCCAGGAGCCAGGGCCATTATTTTAAATGAGTTGGGAGAGGTGCTGTTGCAGCTGCGAAATGATATGAATTTCTGGGGACTGCCGGCGGGCTGTATTGAGCTGGAAGAATCCTTCCAGGAAGGGATGATTCGGGAGGTCAAAGAGGAAACAGGATTGGATATTTTGGAGATGGAACCTATGGCCCTTTATTCGGGTAAAGATTTGAAAGTGGTTTATCCCAATCAGGATGAAGTCCAATTGATCTCAGTGACTTTCATTGTCAGAAAATGGAAGGGAATCCCCAAGGCGGATGGCATTGAGGGAAAAGAACTCCAGTTCTTCTCCCTGAACCAGCTCCCGGCTAACCTGCTCCCCCTCCATTACCAAACCCTTATGGATTATCAGGAACATGATGGTCATTTCAGGTTGAAATAATGAAACTCAAAGCGAAGATTAAGGATTTCCATCTTTTCATCCCAGCGGAATCCAGTCCTTATGATAAGATTTAATAATACTTTTCTAGTAAATTCTGAAACGAGGGCTCAAGAGTGATTGAACGATATACTCTTCCTGCCATGCAGGATCTCTGGAGCGAGGAATCCAAGTTCCAGACCTATCTCCAGGTCGAGTTGGCTGTCTGTGATGCCTGGGGTAAGCGTGGGGAAATTCCTGCCAAGGACCTTAAGACTATCCATAAGAAAGCCGGCTTTGATATTCATCGAATCAATGAGATCGAAGCTAAAGTCAAGCATGATGTGATTGCTTTTCTGACCAGTGTCAATGAACATGTGGGGCCTTCCGGCCGATATATCCATATGGGGATGACCTCCAATGATATGATCGACACCGCCCAGGCTTTACGGATGAAAAAATCAGCCGAGCTTATCCTGGAGTTGCTGGATGAGACAATACAAATCCTGGCCCGGCAGGCAGTAAAATATAAATACACCCTGCAGATGGGCCGGTCCCATGGGATCCATGCCGAACCGATCACCTTCGGGATGAAACTGGGGATGTATTGTAATGAGATGATCCGAAACCGGGAACGGCTGATTCGAGCCAAAGAGTCCGTCAGTTGCGGCAAGATTGCCGGACCGGTAGGCACTTATGCTTCTATCCCTCCTGAAATTGAATCGGAAGTCTGCAAATCTTTAGGCTTAAGTTATGAGCCTATCTCCAACCAGGTGGTCCAACGGGACCGGCATGCTGATTATTTATGCGCATTGGCTATTACAGCGGCTACCATGGAAAAGATTGCCACAGAAATCCGGCATTTACAGCGGACTGAAGTCCTGGAAGCCGAAGAACCTTTCACCAAAGGACAAAAAGGCTCTTCCGCCATGCCCCACAAACGGAATCCGGTGACTTGTGAACAACTCTGCGGATTAGCCAGGCTGGTGAGGACCAATGCCCTGGCGGGATTGGAAAATGTGGCTCTCTGGCATGAACGGGATATCTCCCATTCCTCAGTGGAACGGGTTATTTTACCCGATAGCACCACCCTGGTCCATTATATGCTGACAAAACTCAACTGGGTCATAGCAGACCTGATTGTCTATGAAGATAATATGGCCGAGAATATGAAAAAATCTTATGGGCTGGTCTATTCCCAGCATGTACTGCTGGCGTTGGTCCGAAAAGGGCTGACCCGGGAAGAGGCTTATGCCCTGGTCCAGAGAAATGCCATGAAAGCCTGGATGGAGAAAACTCCTTTCCGGGATTTCCTGGAAGCAGATGCTGATGTGACCGGCAAACTCTCTGCGAAAGAATTAAATGCTTGTTTCGATCCCAAGCTCTTTACAAAACATGTCGATAAAATTTTTAAAAGGCAGGTTTGGAACCATGAAAATCAAAAAAGTAAAAAAAATCTACGAGGGTAAAGCCAAGGTCGTTTATACGACTAACAACAAAGACCTCTTCATCCAATATTTTAAGGATGATGCCACGGCTTTTGATGGGAAGAAAAAAGGAACGATTGTCGAAAAAGGAGTCTGCAACAATCAGATTTCCGCTTATCTTTTCACGATGCTGGCCAAAAAGAAAATCCCCACTCACTTTATGCAGGTGCTGGATGACCGGTCCATGCTGGTCAAGAAACTGGATATTCTGAAAGTGGAAGTCATTGTGAGGAATATTGCCGCCGGCAGCCTCTGTCCCCGGCTGGGATTGGATGAAGGAAAAGAACTCAAAAGCCCTATCCTGGAATACTGTTACAAAAATGATGCGCTGCATGACCCCCAGATCAATATCTATCATGTCATCGCTATGGGGTTGGCCACTAAAGCCCAGATGAAAAAAGTCGATGAGATGGCCCTGAAAATCAATACTATCCTGAAAGCTTTCTTCAAGAAAAAAGGATTGGCGCTGGTGGATTTCAAACTGGAATTCGGGGTTCATAAAGGCAAAGTCCTGCTGGGAGATGAAATCTCCCCTGATACCTGCCGGTTCTGGGATTTGAAGACTCGGGAAAAACTGGATAAAGACCGGTTCCGGAGAGATTTGGGCCATGTGGAAGAGGCCTATCAGGAAGTCCTGAAACGGGTTACCGGTAAATAATACCACTCTATCCCCAAAAAGAGTTCTGGCTTACAATCAAATAAGAGATACCAGGCGGGCGACGCTCAGAATGTTCGTTTCCCGCCTTTTTTTCATCTTAAGGATGTTTTTGATATAGTGTTAATTATGATGGAACCTGATCATCTTACTCCCAGACAGATAGTCAAGGAATTAGACCAATATATCATTGGCCAGTCCGAGGCCAAGCGGGCGGTGGCTATTGCCCTGCGCAACCGGATCCGGCGAATGAAACTCACCCCTGAACTCCAGGAAGATGTCATTCCCAAGAATATCATCATGATTGGCCCGACAGGTGTCGGTAAAACAGAAATATCCCGGAGACTGGCTAAAATCGCCAATGCCCCTTTCTTGAAAGTGGAAGCGACCCGATATACCGAAGTGGGTTATGTCGGCAAAGATGTGGAATCCATTATCAGGGATTTAGTTGAAATCAGTATTAATATGGTCAAAGCCGAGCGGATGGAAACCGTTATGCCTCAGGCTGAAAAAGCTACCACTGACCGGCTGATTGAATTACTGAAACCTTCCAAAAAAATCCGGCGTTATACCAATCGGCCGGTTTCCCATGAATTCCAGGAAATCTCCCAGGTGGACTGGAAGAGACAGGAAGATGAACGGTGGACCCGGATTCGGGAGAAACTTAAACAACAGCTGGAATTGGGGGAATTGGATGATACTTTTATCGAACTGGAAGTCAAAGAATCCAATGCGCCTATGACAGAGATTTTCGGGATGGTGGGTTTTGATGAATCCATGGGCCGGGATTTTCGGGAAATGGTGGGCCAGTTTATCCCTCCCAGGACGAAAGACCGGAAAATGAAGGTTTCTGAAGCCAAAAGAATCATCCTGGCAGAAGAAATGGAAAAACTTATTGACCGGGAATCAGTAACCCAGGAAGCTATCCATCGGGTGGAAAACCAGGGAATTGTCTTCCTGGATGAACTGGATAAAGTGGCGGGACGGGAAACAGGCCATTCCGGGCTGGATGTCTCCAGGGAAGGGGTCCAGAGAGATTTACTCCCCATCGTAGAAGGGGCGACAGTGGCTACCAAACATGGGATGGTCCATTCCAACCATATTCTTTTTATTGCCGCTGGGGCTTTTAATGTCGCTAAACCGTCGGATTTGATTCCTGAACTCCAGGGCCGATTCCCCATCCGGGTGGAACTGGCTTCCCTGACTAAAGATGATTTTGTGAAAATCCTCACTCAACCCCAGAATGCCCTGATAAAACAATATATTGCCCTCCTGGCAACCGAAGGGGTGGAACTGGAATTTACCCCGGATGCCATTGAGACCCTTGCAGAACTGGCGCAAAAGGTAAATCAATCAATGGAGAATATTGGGGCCAGAAGACTCCATACCCTCCTGGAAAAACTATTGGAAGATATCTCCTACCAAGCCCCTGAAACTGACTCTAAAAAACTCCTTATCACCGGGGATATGGTGAAAGATAAACTCTCCCCACTGGTCAAAGACGAAGACCTCAGTAAATATATCCTCTAAGAGATCTATGTCTGATTCTTGAGGTTAATATCTTTCTGAATTAATTTTACAACGTCGATTTAAAAATATTCCTGTTTTGGGATAATACCATCGAGCCAGGAAATAATACAACTCAGAGTTTGAATCATATTCTTTCGCGGATAGGTGATGGGCATCGGTAACTGAACCACTGGAATAGATTATTTTTCCAAAACCTTCCATTACATATTCAGCTACTTTAT
>DIVR01000047.1 GCA_002428325.1 bacterium UBP4_UBA6127 | reverse complement strand
GAGACACTCCGTTACAACTCCGAATATAGGAGAGAAAGGGACAACCCTCTGTTGGTTCTTATTGTAGGAATGATTCTTAATATGGAAGGGGGGAGAAAAAGGGAATGGTTGATATTGATGAAGAATTTTCCCAGGGAAATCCGATTTAAATAGGTTTCCGGAAAGTCCGGCAGGGTTAATGTACCCTTTTAACAGCCAGGAGATGGGGTTGTATTTCTGTGGGCGACAGGTTCTATAACATCAATAATTATAATAATATAAGAGGGATATTAAGGAGGTTTTCATGGGAGGCGGGGATTTTTGACAGCTGTCAAAAACTCCATTGTTTATAGAAAACAGGGCCGTTAGGGTCATTGATAATGAATCAGTCCTTTTTTTTTCCAGAGAGATAGCTATCCAATGACCACCAAAAAAAAACCTTTCAGCCGAAGCTGAAAGGAAGGGGTGTTGATAAAGATTTATGAGAGGTTTGGTTACTTGTTAAGATTAATACTCCTGGGGTAGTGATTTTAGTTTACGCTTCAAAACAGGAATTCTTCGGCGGGCTTTTGCCAGGTCTCTGGAGATATCATCCAGCCCCCGGGGAATGAACTCCCAGTCAATCCGGCATTGATACCGGGTTTCCGGGGTTACTTTGGCCAACATCTCTTCCCACACCAGCAAAGCATCCTTCCACATCAGCTTATTTTCATAAGATTCCGCCAAAGCCCGGTACCCGGCGCTATGGTAAGGATCGGAGATGATTTCCAGTTTTCTATATTCAATAGATTCAGAAATCTGTCCCAGATTTTCATAACAATCGGCCAAATCATGGATCAGGACATTAGGGGGCATTTCGGTAATATCCAGTTCATCTTCGATATCACTGGGCTGGAACTGGAATCCACAATGGAAAGCTTTCATTAAATACCTTCTGGCCGCCGCAAATTCCCCTTTGACCAGATAATAATATCCCATACCCCACCAACCCATCATCATTTCCGGGTCCAGCCGGACTGCCGCCCGAAGATATTTGATTCCCCGGGGCCGATAAGCCGGCTTGGGATGCAACACAAAATGCATTCCCATTAGATAATGGAAAAAAGGGTCTTTGGGATAGAGTTTTAACATTTTCCGGGTAAAAAAGATGGCTCGAGTCTGGTAATGGCCGGCCGTATCCACCATCAGAAGATTGGCATATTCATGGAGAGCAGGTTGATATTGGGGGTATTTTTTGAGAACTTCCTCAAGGAGCTGGCCGGCTTCCTGGTAATTATTTAAGTCCTCGGCCGCATGAATCCGGTTCATGACAAATTCCAGATAATCCCACTCCTCCGACTGGATATTAAATCGAAGATTTTGAGGGCTGGCTTTCATCATTGGCTCCTCCTTTTGTACTAACCTGCCAATTATGAGTCTATCACGATTTTATTAAATTGGAAGCCCCTGTTTTTCAAAATAATAAAGAGAGATGGACCGGCTGGAATCTTGGAAATAATACCAGAGGGAATAAAACGCTGGAGACGGGATGGTTACTACTCTTTCCAGGGAAGTTTATATCCCAGGAACCCCAGAAAAATCAGTTCCAATAAAAAGGAAAGAATCAATAATCCCATGATTTGCAGGGAGAGGGGATTTCGAGGGTGAAGCCTGCAATTCACAAAGCCGTTTCTTTGCAGATAATAGGAATGGTTTCCCCGAAGGTCTTTCAGTGGGGTTTTAATATATCCCTGAGGTTGAAGGGTCTGTTCCACAAATCCCGGAAACCCAAATTCCATAAAACCCTTTTTATCTTTGGGATGCTGCCGATTCCATTGGTTGACAGCGGTTTGCAGCTGAGCTGACTGGGATTTGCATTCCTTCTCTACGGATGTCCAGAAAACCTGTTGTCCGGCCCAAACCAAAAGCCCGACCAGGACAAGGCTCAGGAGAAAACCTGCCAGAAACGTTTTCCATGTCAACAGTTTAGGGTCTCGCATCGAAAAGTAACTTTATCGTAGATTCAGGTTTTCTTCAACTGGAAAGGAGGATTAATTCTCCGCAGAGGATTATCTGAGGTTTTCTGGCTTTTGACTGAAATGGGGAAAGAACCCTTATTCTCTTTCATTTCTTCTGCTATGATGAAGACAGGGAGAAAACCCATGCTGAATGATGAAGATAAAAGGAAACTCCTTCATCTGAGTTACGGTCTGGGGGCTATCTTGCTTCGATGGATAACCCAGGGAGAAGCTATCATCTTATCCTCACTGGCTGTGGTCTTTAATTACCTGTTGATGCCCACCTGGATTCCCGGGATATTAAGACCCGGTGAGAAACCCCTGCGATTGACCTCCGGAATCCTGGCCTACCCATTATCGGTATTGATCATTCTTGTTTTAACCCCCTGGGAAAAGAGAGAAATCGCCGCCGGAGTCTGGGTCCTGCTGGCTGTGGGAGACAGCGCTGCCAATTGGTCCGGCAGGAAATTTAAATCCCCGCCCTTATCCTGGAATAAACAGAAAACCCAAGCTGGTTTTTTTGGATTTCTGTTGGCTGGGTTTCCTGCTGCTTTACTGGCCGCTTATTGGGTTCATCCGGAAGTCGGGTTGGCTCCCCTGGTCCAGGGAGTTTTCGTTACGACCCTCGCCGCCGGAATTGCCGAGACGCTGCCATTACCCTGGAATGATAATTATTCCATTGCCGGGGTGGGCTGGCTGACCTGGAGGTTCTTGGGATTATAATCCCTGGGATTTTCCTTATTTTATTACAACATTAATCCCCGGAATAACCTCCGTTGTTAACCATCTGTTCAAATCCCCAAATCCCCCCGGGTTGTGGTAATCTTAGAAACAGAATAATCCCCAAAAAGGCAGATTTCTGATGAGTTTAATCTTGAAGATACCGGAAATTCTCTGGCAGGAAATATTAGACCACCTCCAGACAGATTCCCCCCGGGAAGGGTGTGGATTGCTGGGGGGAGATAGGGAGGGAGTAAAATCCCATTATCCCGGGACTAATATCTATGAAAATCCCCATAAAGGGTATCGGTTGGACCCTCATGACCAATTCAGGATCATGAAAGAGATGCGGCAGAAGAAAGAAGAGCTGCTGGCCATCTATCATTCCCATCCCCAAGGCCCCCCCGAACCTTCCCCAACGGATTTGGAATTGGCCTATTCCCCCGAGGTTTATAATTTAATAATTTCCCTGTCCAGGCCGGAGTATCCCCTGGTCAGAAATTATCGGTATCAAAATGGGAAAGCCATGGAATTCCCCCTGATGATTGGAAATAAATATTATGAAACTGACCCTCGGGATATGGAGTGATCATCCCGATGCCCGTTAATATATATGTTCCCACCCCATTCAGGCCGCTTACGGGAGGGTTGGGGGAAATCCAGGCCCAACCCAACACTGTGGCGGGTATTCTGGAAGAATTGGAATCCCGGTTCCCGGGAATAAAAGCTAAAATATTGGAACCCTCCGGTAAAATTCGCCATCATATTATCCTGTTTCTGAATGAGGAAGATATTCGATACCGGGAAGGGTTGGATACCCCGGTTAATGAGGATGATACCCTGACCATCCTGCCATCTATCGCCGGGGGAAGAGGGTGTCAGGTTCCAGTTCAGCCTGTTTCTCAGTAGTGGCAGGACACTGCCCTGCTGTTTTGAGTCTTTTTGTTCGGTCCAAAGCGACCCAGTGGGTTGCGACCTGATAGGTCGCCACTACTGGGGCTGAGGCTGTCAGGTTCCAGTTCAGCCCGTTTCTCAGTAGTGGCAGGGCACTGCCCTGCTGTTTTGGGTCTTGTTGTTCATTCACAGAAGCGACCCAGTGGGTCGCCACTACTGAGGCATTCAGGTTCCAGTTCAATCTGTTTCTTAGTAGTGGCAGGGCACTGCCCTGCTGTTGTGGTCTTTTTGTTCGGTCTAAAGCGACCCAGTGGGTCGCCACTACTGGGACTGAGACGGTCAGGTTCCAGTTCAGCCTGTTTCTTAGTAGTGGTAGGGCATTGCCCTGCTGTTTTGAGTCTTTTTGTTCGGTCCAAAGCGACCCAGTGGGTTGCGACCTGATAGGTCGCCACTACTGAGGCTGAGGCTGTCAGGTTTTAGTTCAGCCTGTCTCATAGTTGCTGTTATAAATTATTTAGTTTATATACTATTAATACAGGAGGCATCGACCATGCAGGAAATATTTCGATATATCGACAACCATGAAGAAAGGTATCTCCGGGAATTAAAAGATTTTATCCAGTTTCCATCTGTCAGCAAACACAGCCAGCGTAAAAAAGCCACTCTGGAATGCGCCCAATGGCTGGTCTCTCATTTCCGGGAAATGGGACTGGACTCCCAGTTGATAGAAACTTCCGGGCACCCCATTGTCCGGGCTGAAAGGAAAGGAAAATCTTCCCGACGGCTGATAATTTATGGCCATTATGATGTCCAACCGGAAGAACCCCTGGACCTTTGGGAGACCCCTCCTTTTGAAGCCACCCTCAAAGAGGGATTTATCCATGCCCGAGGCGCCACCGATGATAAAGGCCAGCTGTTCTGCCATATCAAAGGGGTGGAATCCCTGCTGAAAACTGAGGGAGAACTTCCCTGTGATGTCTTATTTCTGATTGAAGGGGAAGAAGAATGCGGCGGCTCCGGGCTGAAAGATTATATCCGGAAGGAGAAGGACAACCTAAAGGGAGAAGCTCTGGTGATATCCGATGGGAATATGTATGGGGATTCAACTCCAGCCTTATGTTATGGGCTTCGAGGAATCATCTCCATGGAACTGATTATCAAAGGCCCCCGAACCGACCTTCATTCGGGCAGTTTTGGAGGGAATGTCCCCAATCCCGCCATGGTTTTAGCCAAAATCCTTGCCCAATGTGTAGATGATAACGGGAAAGTCCTGATTCCCGGTTATTATGATAAGGTTAAACCCACCGCCCCCTGGGAACTGGAGAATTTCCGGAAGCTGGCTTTTGATGAAACCGCCTTTATCCAGCAGACCGGCATCAAAGCCCCCCATGGGGAAGAAGGGTTCAGTTCCCTGGAAAGGGTCTGGAACCGGCCTACTTTTGAGATCAATGGTATCTATGGAGGATATGCCGGGGAAGGGGGAAAGACGATTATACCTTCCTATGCCGGAGCTAAAATCACTCTCAGGCTGGTACCTGACCAAGATGCCCAGGAGATTTGCCTTGCGTTGGAAGGATTCATCAAATCTCTCATCCCTGATTATGTAACCTATGAACTCAAAAGGCCCTCAGGGTCCAACCCTGTCTATATCGATGTCCATCACCCTGCCCTGCAAGCAGGAAAAACCGCTCTCCGGGAAGGGTTTGGAGAGGAACCGGTCTATATCCGGGAAGGAGGTTCCATCCCGGTAGTAAAAGTCATCTGGGAAGAATTACAGCTCCCCATCATCCTGATGGGTTTGGGGACGGACCGGGATGGCGCCCATGCGCCTAATGAAAAATTCAGCCTGTCAAATTTTATGAATGGGATCAAAGCCTCCGCTTCGCTGTTGAAACAATTCAAGTAATATTATATGTAGAAAGAAAAATACCAAGAGAGGTATGAGAGTATGATAAAAAAGATGGTTCCCTCAATCCAGAAACTGATATTGATATTGATGCTGGGTCTAATTCTACCGGCCGCCTGGGGGCTGACCCTGCAGGAACCTAAAGCCATGGTGGAAGAAAAAGCCACCCGAATCCTGATCCCGGTGGATGATACTAAGATGGCTTTGGGAGATATCCAAGCCCAGAAGAATATTGTTTTTTTTGATGTAGAGAACGCTGTAGCCAAACGAAGCCGGATGTTTATTTATGTCCAGTCCAGCACCGTGGTAAAAGTGGTCGTCTCCCAGTATCAAAGCGGCGAGAATCCCATCGTCCGGGTGGTCCTGTTCTTTGCTCCGGGAGTTAAAATCTCCCAAGCCAAACAATCCGTAACACCAATAATCAAAGACGGACAAATTGAAATCATCCTTAACCATGATTTAAACCCGGCTCCGGTATCAGCTGTTGCGACCCCACCGGTAAATAAGGCCGAACCCAAGCCAGCCAAACCCGAACCCAAACCTGAGCCTGTCAAGCCGCCGCCGGCTTCTCCTGCCAAACCTGCCCTTACCGAAACAACCCTGCCGGCCGCCGTTGAAACAACCCAACCAACACCCCCTCCCGCTAAAACAGAACCAGCTCCGGTTGCCGCTAAAAACCCTAAAGAACCTGTCCATCTGAAAGTAACCAAATACAAACCCATTGATACGCCGGTTACTGCCAATTTTACAGATACTGAATTATCCAATGTCATCCGCAGCCTGGCCGCCCAATGCGGATTAAATATTTATGCCGCTTTCCGAATGAATATCAAAGTAACCCTGCAGGCAAAAGATGAACCGGTAGGGAAAGTCATCAAGAATATCCTGAATACCAACGGATATACTTATGAACTGCTGGGAGAAAACACATTAAAGATAGTGGAAATCAAGGAAGGGATGCCTGAATATGCCCCGGCTACCGATATCCTTCCCACTAAAGTCTATACCGTGAATTTCTATAAAGCGCCTGAGATTAAAGAGGCCATCGATAAATTATTAAAGAACTCTGCGCCCCCCAAGATTGCTCCAGGGATGTCGCCTGTCTCCTCCCAGGTAACAGCGGTTACCTCTATCCTGGCTGTTACCGCTCCTCCGGAAGTTCTGAAACAGGTGGAAGCCTTGATCCAACAGGCTGAAAATAAGAATCCGTAATCTTCTTCCTTTTGGAGAAGATTCATCACCGGGGGTTGAAGGCCTTGCCTTTACTCCCGGTTTTATTTTGCCCCGGACCCATTACTTGCATATAATAAGAGAACCTGAAACCCACAGGGAAAGGAGACCCTTCCAATGAAACGGATTATCTATGAGAAAGCCTCCCGAATGGAATCGACTCTCCAGGAATTATTTGACTGGCATACCCGGCCGGGAGCCCTGGACAGGTTAACCCCTCCTTTCATGCCAATAAGGGTCATTGACCCTCCTACCGGAATCCAGAATGGATGCCGGGCCCGGCTGGAAGTCAAAATCGGCCCCTGGAAAAAGGAATGGCAGGCTGAACATCAGGATTATATCCAGGGAAAACAGTTTAAGGATGTCCAACTATCAGGCCCTTTCCGCCACTGGGAACATACCCATCTGTTCAGTGATGGAAGTTCACCCACCTGTATTTTAAGAGACCATGTGGAATTTGAGCTTCCCCTATCCTGGGTGAGCCATTACCTACTGAAACCTTATATCCACCATGAGCTGGAAGAATTATTTTCATATCGGCACCGGGTCATCTTCAATGATTTACTTGCCCATCAGCGAGCCAAAGGGGAAGAAATGCCCCAACGAATCCTGGTGGCAGGAGGAACCGGTTTTATCGGCCGGCATTTGATTCCCTTCCTGACAACCGGGGGCCATGAAGTCAGCCGACTGGTTCGGCATCCGGTGGAATCCAAGGGGACTGATATTTACTGGAACCCTGCCAAAGGGGAACTAAACCCGGAACTGCTGGAGGGATTTGATGCGGTCATCAACCTGGCTGGAGAAAATATCAGCCAGGGGAAATGGACTCCTGAAGTGAAAAACAGGATTATTGAATCCCGGGTCAAAGGGACTCATTTACTCTCCCAAACCCTGGCCGGGCTTAAGAAAAAGCCGACTGTCTTTATCAGCGCTTCAGCCATCGGGTATTATGGGGACCGGGATGATGAAATCATGTATGTGGATAAAGCACCCGGAAACGGGTTTTTAGCGGAAGTCTGCTGGAAATGGGAACAGGCAGCCGACCCGGCCCGGGCCGCCGGTATCCGGGTAGTCCATCCCCGAATCGGGATTGTCCTTTCTCCCGATGGAGGTATCCTGAAAAAAATGTTATCGACTTTTAAATGGGGACTGGGGGGAACCCTGGGTACCGGAAAACATTATATGAGCTGGATCACCATCGATGATTTGATATATGCCATGCATTATGTCCTGCACCGAAAATCTATCCAAGGCCCTTTGAATCTGGTAGGCCCCAACCCTGTCACGAATGCTGAGTTCACTAAAATCCTCAGCCGCGTCTTGTGGCGTCCAGCCTTGCTGCCAACCCCTGCTATTCTCTTAAAAGCCCTTTTTGGAGAAATGGCTGATGATGTCATTTTTGCCAGTAAACGGGTTCGGCCCATCCAACTGCTTCATTCCCAGTTTGAGTTTGCTTATCCTGATTTGGAAGGAGCCCTTCGGCATCTGCTGGGGAAATAAAGCCGAAACCGTGTTTGTTCAATTTAGGATACCTGTTTAGCAACCTCCAAGGTCACTTTTTTAAGGGAAGAGAAAAACTAAAAAACCTCCCCCGGGTATTGGCAGCCGATAACACCGCACCTAAAAAGACCCATTACTTAAGTAATCCTGACTCATTAGAGCCTTCCATCTTATTCCTAAGAATGGTTCCAATGATACCAGGAGAAAGACTCCCATCCTGAGGATAAAAAAGAGAACCCCGGGAAGGAAAAGAATTCTCCTTACCGGGGTTTATTTTAATCCTATTCGCATCGTCCAGATTAAGAAGCAGAATCCTCAGGGAATAAACTGGGGTCACCATAATAAGGGTCATCCGAGTCAATTTCCATATCCACATCATCCAGGCTGAGAATACCGGGAGCGCCATTTTTAAGGGCAAACTGGAATTGATGGTAATCCGACCGGGAGACTCCGACTACATAATGAGGCCCATTGGAAATCCTGCCGAATTCCGCTGAGGCAATCAAGTCACTGCCAGCCTGAGCGATGGTATATTGGGCATTATTGGCTACGCCATAAAGCCCCAACAGGACCAGGGAATCATAAGAATTAAAACTGCCTGATTCTTTCTGCAGGTTCAGTCTCATGCCGATTTCTTTCCCCTGGGGGGTGGCCGGAGTCAGGATAATATTATTTCCATCCAGACCGGTAAACTTGGCTCCCTGAATATTACCGGTAGAAGCATTGGCGAAATCCGCAAAGAACCTGCCGGAAGAAATCGAGGCATACGGCAGACTGTCGGCAAAAAGTTCCTCTGACCAGCCGGTGGTATCATCCGAGCTGTCAAAATCCCCGCCAAAGAATTGCAGGTCCGGCCGTTTCCTGATATTTCCAATCAGGGTGGGTTCGGCATTAATGAGCTGGATATCATCAATATAGACAGTGCCGGGAGCTTCAGGTTTAAGGAAGAATTGGAAATAACCCGGGGCCGTCTCATGGGTATAAAGGGGTGTTTCAATCCAGTTCCAGACGGAGCTGAGACCGAAATAAATATGTCCAGCGATATCCACATGGGCCGCAGAAGGAGAGGCAATCCCGCCATAATTAAAGAGCGTCAGTTCCTGGCCGCTGCCATTTTCCGGAGAACAGACCCGCATCCGGGCAATATACCATTGGTTGGCCTCATAAGGAATATGCTGGTCCAACGCCAGGGTGGCTTTGATTCCTTCATTGGTACTGGCGAAACTAAAGGCCGCAACCCCCTGGGCTGTGGCTCCTTCTGCATCCGCATAAGTATCCAGGTAAGAGACAGCTCCCAGGTTTTCCTTATCAGGGCAGGTCTCAATTCCAAAGAGATTAAGGCTGGAGGCATTACTGAGGCCGCCATTGACCAGAAGATTCGGATAGACCCAGAGCCGCTCTTTATCATAGTTAGAGTAAACGGAGTCGATCTGATAGCCGGCCATCACTTCCACATATTGGGGTTCTGAAAAATCTTTCAGGCAGTGAATGGTGAAGCTCATGTTGTTATGCCATTCGACCGATAAGACGGTGGTATCGCTGGAAACAGCGCCTTCCGGCCGGCCATAACTGTAGGGGATGAAAGTGCTGGTGTTAGTAAAAGTATAATCCACAATTGGCACTTCATAATTATCCCCGGCGCTCATGCCGATAATCGGGAGTTTATTGATTTTATGATAAATGTAATTGACCCTGCCGGTGAGGGTTGAGGTATCTCCGGAGAAGACCACCTGGAAAGTATTGGTCCCGGCGGCCGCCCAGGAATTAGCTCCCTGGCTGACCGTATCCCCATCCAGACTGCAGAGTCCCAGGAAATTCAGAAAAATAGAATACTCATCACCCATCCGGTAATCTGATAACCGATAGGCATTCAGAAGGGTTTCATCAGCGAAAAGTTTCAATCCGGGCAGCTGGGGAGAAGTATTATAAATCCATAAACTTTCCCGGCTGGCAGGAATATACATGATGTCTCCTTTAAAAGAGATATCACTGGCAATGTAGGGAGCCTGACGATATACCGCGGCGCCTTTGGGACTGGAAGGGTCTTTCAAATCATACTGAAAGATACCTTTTTCCGGGATAAACAAATAGGCATTCTGACGATTCAAGCCTACTTTATTAGGAGCGCCTTCCAAGGCCGTCCTTCCAATCAGTACCGGCTGGGCAGGATCAGCCAAACTATAGATCCTGAGTTGGCTGTCCTGAGAAACCACGGCCAGGTAGTCCTGATCGATTGAGATATCCCTGATAGCAGCAGGCAAATTAAGAATGCCCGCCGTAGTTAATTGAGAGGGAACTGATGAATCGAGAATCTGAAGGACTGTGTTATCAGATATCAGGTAAAGATGGTTGGAATAGGAAAGCATCTTAGTGATGGCAATATCTGTATCCCAGGACCCTGCCGGGACAATCGCCGTTTCATCACTCAAGGTATAAGCTAATACCCCATATTTAACCGGATTGGTTTGAGAATAAGAACAAAAAGCCTTATTCCCTTCCATCACCAGATTATTCCGGGAATGGACCGTATCCTCAGCAATCTCACCCAGCTGGGTCATATCCCCCAGAGCATTCAGGGCATAGGTGGCAATTCCATAATCATCTTCCAGGGTATATAAATAGAATTGATTGTAAATACAGATATCATTGGTAAGGCTATATTGAGTATTGACCGCATAAGGATGAAGCGGATCGGTGGCATTATATACCACAATAAGCCCCTGGTCAGGCTCATTCACTATCAAAAGATCCTTACGGCTAAGGACCTTTTCCGGACTGGCCAGATTCGGAGAATGAGATAACGCAATAATAGAACTGGGATTTGTAAAATCGAATACTTTAACTCCCCCAAAATACTGAAGAGTGGCAACCTTATTATCCCAGACACAAACCCCTCTTCCCATAAAATTCGAAGCATTAATCTGCTGGCTCGTTGTCATGGCAGAAAGGTCGATGATGTCATATTGAGTCAGGCAGGCCAGGTACCCGTTATTCCCCTGAATCTCTACATCATAACAGGGTGTATTAACAATATTAGTACTGTAAAAACTGACCGTAGCCGGTTGAGAAAGGTTGGTAATATCGACTTTTGCCAGTCCCTTAAAAAAATCCACCACATAGGCATAATTATCTTGAAGTTTCAGTGTCCATGCGTTTTCTATGGAATCAATAACACTTATCGTTGAGATACTGTAGGGATCTTCCACATTCAGGACATAGACTCCATGGGCGGCTGCGGCCACAAAAGCAGTCGAATCCCGGACCACAACATCCACACTCCCTATCAGACTTGGTATCCGGTTGGTTAATTCAGGTTTCTGAGGATTGCTGATATCTACAATCCATAATCCGGTAAGAGGATCTGCCAGGTATGCATAATTTCCTTCAACATCCAATCCATAAAATTCTTTTGATATGTTGAAAGAGCCTGCAATCCTGGGATGGGTTGGATCGGAGACATCAATAACTTTCATTCCGTTGAGGGTGGTTGCCAGATAAACATAATCCCCCTGCTTATCAATATCATAAGCCATTGAGGGAATAGAAACCTTTCCCACCCGGGTGGAAACCCAGGTACTGCTCATGTCATAAATTGATAAACCTCCCCCTTCTGCGACATAGAGATAAGGAGAATCATAAACCCCTCGGATAAAAGCTCCCGGCATCCGATTTTCCAGTTCCCCTTGGTTTTGAGGAATCCCCAAAGCAAAACTGAAGGCAAATAAAACAGAAATAAGAAAAAGAATACAGGTAGCAGATTTCTTTTGCATGGCAGGTATTTCCCTCCTGAAAATTTATTTAATTTCTTGGGTGGTAATAAGACAGGTTAGTTCTCTGGCTATTGTATATTACTTGGGAGAAAAGCTGTCAATTATTATTAACAGTTTTCTGCCATACTAGGAATGATTCTTAAGATAGGGGTTCTCCTGGGGGAAGGTGGAAGGTGGACGATGAAATTAAAACTCTCCTCATTGATTCTATAACGGCCATGGGGGAAGACTGTTCAGGTTCTTGAGTAAAAGGGGAACCTTAACCGAAAAAAAACCCTGTCCCGGAGTGGCAGGGGAATGTAACCAAAAAATATCTCTGGTTCATAAATACGAACCAGAGATATTGGATGAAAAGACTTATTTTTTATCTATTGCCCCGCTTTTATCAACCCAATCAACTGTTTGAATTATCTATTGATTCATTTTTATCGTGTATTCAAATCCGTTGAGAAGTCCTTTTTCAAGAGACAATTTAAAATCAGCGACACCTTTTTGGTAAGTACTTTTTACATAAAAATACATTAATTTATTATCTCTGGTGAGTTTTACCAGATCTGTTTTCTGGTATGTGCCCAATTTATCAAGCCCCTTGAGAGCATCCATAAATCCCTGCTCTGTCAAAGTCTTTTGGTAACCAGGGGACATGACTTCATAAACAGTATGATAGTTTTTTTCATTCAGCTCCCTCATATACTTATCTAAATAGATAAGATCTTCCTTAATTAGCCGAATCTGCTGTGGATTCTGGACTGCGGCGATTCGCCTGGCATACTCCCGGTCAGGGGCTGTCTTTTGATAAGTATAATACCCTCCCAGGACAACCAATAAGATAATTACCAGCAAGATATATTTCTTCATATAGCAATCTCCTTTTGAAATATCTAACAGCCTATCTGTTTCCGGAGACAGATATCAGGACCTGTTCTATATCTTTAATTACGGGAATCACCGGCATAGGTTTCATTATTTTCAAAAAATATCCTGAGGTATAAGAAAACCCCTGTCCCGGAGTGGCAGGGGGAGTGGTATCCATCGGACAGTCGGGAAGGTGCTGTGGATGGAAACCGGGACAGGGTGGTGAAGATGAGAAATGGGAGGGGGAGGTCCCATTCTCTTTGTTATGCCGGTATCTTATCCGGCAGGGAATATCCGGGCGCCTCCTTCGATTTCGGTTGAGATTTGGCTGGTGGATGAAAGAGGTGATTCCAATGAACCAGATGGTTCTCTTCCCGGATAATTAAGTTTTCAGGATGCAACCGCAGCCGGTAATAACCGCAGCCGTCATTTTCAAGAATGGATTCCCGGGGGTCAGCCTGGAAAGGTTCCAGCAGGACTCTGAGCCGGGAGATAGACCGCCAATGGTCAGAGGGGTCCAGTTCATCCCGATAGACCCAGCCTCCAGGTTGTGAGGAAGGCTCTGTTCCTTTCAGGGCCCTTGCCAATCTCAGCAGAACCAGGTAAGTGCTGTTAGGAATTTCCAGTTCTTTCCCATTCAGTATCAGGAGAGTCCGGCGTTTAGCAGGTTTTCCGGCCATCTCCATCCGATCGGTTACCATTTCCCGGGAAAGGGCAGCAGGGGATATCTTTTGTGGATCCTCCGATTTAAGCCACTCCCTGAGTTTCAGGGAGAGAGGGAAAGGAAGCAGCCTTTCCAATTCACCGGCAGGAGCTTCCCGAAGCTGGCTGAGGGTCGCATATCCTTCCCGAGCCAGTATATGGATAGCATTACGGGAGAAACCTTCCACTGGAATATTTACCAGGGAGAGAGCTTTTTCAGCCAGTCCATTTTCCAGGCGGCAGGCAAAGGTCTCATACCAATCAAGAAGTTCTTTCCCCCACCCGCGGAGGGCTCCCAATTCAGAGAAGGCCCTGACCAACCAGGCATATTCTTCCCCTAAAACCCGCAGGGTTCCGGCAAAGAGATTATGCTGTTGTTCCAGTTCAGCGGTTTCTTTTTCCGAGAGCCAATCCAGCAAGGCCAGAGTCTTTTTGACAGCTGTCAAAAGGTCTCGGACCGGAAGGGTCGGGATATCCATGACCGGTTTAAGGATTCTGTTTTCATCCAAAGAAAGGTCAAAGGCTTTTTTAGAGAGTTCCCCCGCCAGAAGCCGGGACCTTAATTCCCCTTCTTTAAGGGCAATCCGGGTCCGCAAGGCATCGGGTGTGAAGGAAAGCATCATCAGAACTTCCATGGGGTCCATTTGTTTTCCATCAAACCGGGCCACCCATCGTTTCATCCAATCGAAACTGGCAGGTTCCAATCCGGTAGCGGCGCAAAGATACCCGGCATGGGTCACCTGCACTTTGCCCTCATGAGAGATTAAAAGGTATTGATGGTGGTGAAGCTGTTTCAGGGTCTCCTGGATTTTCTGGGAAGCCGGGTTACCTTCGTCCATCGTAGCGGCTCCCAGTAAACGAGCGCTGAGAGTCTGATTAAAGAATCGGGTAATTTCTTCCAGAGTGGAATTTTTACGGGCCGCCACCAGCCGCAGGATAGCGCCTTCCCAAGACTGCCTGGAAAGAGATGACTGGACAGGCTCATAAGGAAGCCCTCCGATCCTGCCTTTGCGAGGTTCGGCAGGGGGAGCGATGTATCGAGTCCAAAGCATAGTCTGCTCATGTTCAGATTCAGCCACCAGGATCATTCGGCCAAAGGGGTCGGCAAACCCCAGGCGGCCGGCCCGCCCCCCCTGGTTTTCCAATTGGAACAGGGGCATGGATTGGCTGATAAAACCACCTGTCTTAGGGCTGAACCTGAAAACCTCAGGGATAATCAGGGTGTTTCGGGCAGCCAGGTTTAATCCCTGTCCCAGGGTACCGGTCGCAAAAAGGAGTTTGATTTCTCCTGACTGGAACCCTTCTTCCAGGAGTTTCCGATAATCCATGGAAAGGTCTCCATTATGATAAGCAATTCCATGCGCCAGTGTTTTCAGAAGCATTTCCCGGGCAGCCGATTTCTCAAATCCTTTCAGCCGGGCAATAGTATTTTCAGCTGAAGGCAGGAAGGAAGAGTCTGAAACCATCTGAGCCCAATGGCGGGCCAGCCATCGGGTGGGGACAAAGACTAAAGTGGGTTCATTCTGTTCTTCGGTCAGGTATCGGGCCGCCCATAAAATCTGGTCGGTATGATAAGGGTCAGGCTGGCCAGGGGTGGATGAGGGCCGAGAAGAAGTGTCCGGAGGTTCCATTCCTTTTTTGGAAACAAAAAACTCATGCCCCACTTTCCCCCCATTGGATTCATGGTATTGGAAAAGGGTCCCGCTGAGAATGCCCCGGCGTAGTTCTATCGGCCGTTCGGAATGGACCAGTAATTCGGCATTCAGCCAGCCGGCCATCTCTTCCGGATTGCCCAGGACTGCTGACAGCCCTAAAATCTGCAGGGAAGGAAAGCCTTCTTTCTCCCGGGCTTGGGCTTCCTGGGTTATCTGAGTCAGAAGGATCTCTAAATCCGAACCCCTCTGTTCATCTCCCACCATCTGTAATTCGTCCACCACCAGGAGCCGGACTTCCCTGAGCATATCAGGATTGCGAACCAGCAGCCCTTGGAGTTTTTCATAAACCAGGATGGATATATCGTAATGGCCATGCAGGATATCTTTGTCATATTCCTGCCGGTCCCGGTGGGAAATCATGGTTCGGATTCCATATTCCCCATAGACTTTCTCAAACTGACGAAATTTCTCTTCTGCCAATGATTTTAAGGGTACCAGGTAAAGGGTTTTTTCTTTGCGGGTGGCTTTACGGATAGCGGCCATCTCCCCAATCAGGGTCTTCCCGGAAGAAGTGGCTCCCATTACCACCAGATTCCGGCCTTCCATCAATCCATATTCCTGGACAGCCTTCTCCTGCAGCGGCAGCAGCCTCTCTCCATAATACCTCTCCCATAACTCCACCACCGGGGAAGGCACTCCATATAATTCCATCTGTCTTATCTTCATTTGGCTTCCCTCTTCAGTTACCTTACATTTGTTAGGTATCATAATTCAAGTCTCCTCTCCAGGTCAAATAATGGTTTTCTGGGGATGATTCTATTATTTTCATACCCACACGACAGATTAGGTCGTGTCTGATAGAGAGGGGGAAGAAAATTTTAATCAATCAATTCGGAGATACTGTTGATGATTCTGTCGGGGAGAATGGTTGAATCAGGGGGAAGCCCGGTTTTCCGATAATCGTTCCAGATGGAATAGATACCGATTTTCTGCGGGGCGCCCACATCAAATAATAAATTATCCCCTACCATCCAGACCTCTTCAGCTTTCAATTCCAATTTAGCCAATGCCAACTCAAATATCCTGAGATCCGGTTTTCCGAAACCGAGTTCCCCTTCGATAAGAGAAAACTCTATATAATCAGAAAGGCCAAATTGTTTGATTTTTTTACACTGCTTTTCCTGGTTCCCGTTAGTAACCAGAGCCATCCTGATACCACTGGATTTTATTTTGCCTAACGCCGGGAGGGAATCAGGGAATAAACAGATAAGCTCTTCCTGCCGTTGGTTATAATTCTCTGCCATCTGATAGATTTGGGCTTCATCAAAGTACTGCAGTTCATTCAAAGCCTTTTTGATAATTTCCCATCGGGCTTTCAACATATCCTGCCTGCCGATTCGGTTACGCTCCCCATCTCCCCAATACCATCGGCGAATCTCATATAACTTCTCTATCAGAATTTCCCGGCTGAAAGAAACCTTTTCCCGGGCCATAAAGGTATCACACATTTCCAGCCAAGCTATATCCGAGGCGCCATCATAGGACACAATCGTATCATCTAAATCCAACAGAATCGCTTTGGGTAACATATTCTCTCCGGGGAATTTATTCTTTATTAAACAAATTAAAAAGAAAAACATGAATAATAACTATTCTATCGTCATCATTTAAAGATTTAAACCGAAATCGCCATTCACCAGCTTCGCTTGGAATAATACTCAAATATTTCTCATGTTTTTTAAATATTTCAGAAATACCAGATTGAATCTTCATAAATTGCGAATTTTTAAAGTTAAACAAAATTATAGAGCATTTACTATCACGCCAAGTAAGATAACCAAGTAATTGATTAATTGCATCTATCAAAATTGCTTTTCCTCCCCATATTTTACACTCCGCAACAAAAGCAGCTCTGTTATCATCTTCAATCCTTATATCCGTTTTACCCTTGCCTCTAAAAGTCTCTCCGGTCGCATCTCCTTTAAAATGTCCGTTCAGATGGGCAAGAATAATATTTCTTAATTCTTCTTCATCATGCTTTCGATATGTTTTGGGAGTCGTTTCGAAGGTCCTGCCTTCATGACGAATTAAGTTTAATATAAGTTCATAATCTTCATTACTAATTGCTGCTTCTGGTGGTGAATTAGGTACAGATGGGAGCGGCTTAATTATTCTTTTTTTAATTGGGATTATGTTAATGTCAGGAATGTTATCTTTCTGTTTTAGGGGAATATTTAAAGATTTAATCAGATTTCTTTTTTTGTTATATAACGAACGTCTATTAAATACAAAGCATAAAATTAGTTTTTCTAATTCATTATTGAATTGATTAACGTCATTATTAATCCAAGAAAGATAACTTTTTATTGGTCTCAAACGATCTGAAATTCCTTCTTGGATTTTCTTTTCAATATCAACCTCATCATAAGGATATTGAAAACTTAATATAATCTTATTATTACTTTTATCAATTTCGGCATATGGGAGGATGGAACTGAAGGTTTTTGGTTTATAGAACCATAAATCTGTTTCTCCTGAAAATGGAATTATGATGTTAACATGAATACCTTTTATATTGAAAATGCGAGAGCGATTTCTTATATGTCGATTAAAATCTTGGCTGACATCAACATGAGTATCATCAATTTCCATACTTCTTTGCTCTTCAAATATTTCCAATGGAATTATTTCATATTTAGAACGAAAGAAATCAATTAGTTCTTGATCTGTTAATCTCATAAATTGATTCTCAGGTAATTTATCTACTTCTTCTTCAACTAACTTACGTTGATCAGATATAGCCTTTGATAAATCATAGGTACTAAATAGTGTTTCTACCATTATGATTCTCCATAGAAAACTTATAGGTTTATTTCATAATCCAAACTGGATGAGATTTCCAATCTATAGGAATTCCCATCTGTTCTTTATTTATTGGCAGGTATTGGTATTGTTGAAAAAGGTTTTCTAATCGTGAAGGCCAGGAAGATTGGGGCGCAATAATATTTAGCAGATATTTTAAAATTAAAATAACACAAAATATTTTCTCTGTATCAACTTTCATAGAACTATTCCATAAAGGATCTTTATTGGGGAGACTGGGTTTATATCCTAATGTTTTATTCCATAATCTCGCATGGTGAGCACATATATTCCTAACTGAATTTAAACATCCGATCCACGATTTTAATACTTTTTCATCAACCCCATATTCCAAAGCAACGACTTTCTTTATATCCGATTCTGTACCCTTATAAAAAGTTAATAACATCCCAATGGTCATATTTTCAACTGCTGCCCAAAGAGGTAAGTATCCATCTCCATACTTATCACGATAATGTTTCACAAATAATTCTTTGCTGGAATCTGTAATATTAGATAAATTTAAAAGAAACTGGCAATGTTCTTTCAATATTAACCCTGGGAAGAAATTAGGATTAGAATAATCAAAAGGACCATGCTTTTGTGTAAATTGATGAGATAATTTCGTACGAAGTGATATTTCAAATCTTTCAATGGCATCCATTATTAAAAGCCTGAACTGCCTATCAAAAGTATATCTATTCCATATAACGTTTATTGTTGTACCTGGTTGAAAAAAATCATCATTTTCTTCTTTAAACTGATACCAGTATCCACTAAGACGATAGTAATTAACCGATTCAAGTTTTAGTAGTAATACATTTTTCTTAGCAATTAATCCTCGAGATATTAGTAGATCAGCTTGTTGAACAAAGGAAAGATGGGTCTTACGGTAAGGAATTTTATTCACTTCTCGTATTTTCCCCTAAAACGAGAAAACCCCCTAGAGTGTGCTTGCTAAAGAACAGCAGAGGCATAGGAGGTATGCTGAAATCATAATAGCATGGCAATAAGTTCTTAAGCAATTCAAATCTAAGGTGAAAAAAGCTATCATATAAAATTATCTTTTTTTCAGTTCTACCCATCATGGCGTATTGTAGCATAGAGAATTCAAATTAATACAATTAGCTTCCAGCCACAAAAGATTAGATATGGTAACTATATTCAAATTCACGTAACAAACGATTTCGCTTATTGGATAACAAATAGGTTAGATTCCCATTGAAAGATAAAATGAAATGAAACCAGCTGTTTTTCTTCCTTACAGCAACTCTAGTTTTGAATCTTTTTCAGTGATTAACCGGATGGGTCTGCAGGGATTTCCATAAGCGAGGTAATTATCTGGGATGCTTTTGGTTACTACGCTGCCAGCGCCGACCACCACATTATTACCGATGGTTACTCCTCCGACGACAACCACATTGCAGGCCAGCCAGACATTATTACCGATATGAATCTCCTCAGCGTATTCCGCCATGGAGACATGGCCATCCTGATATTTCACAGCCGCTCTTTCTTCTGCAATCAGAGAATGGGAAGCAGCCATGAGAGATACATTGGGGCCGAACATAACATTATCCCCGATATAGATTCTCCCATCATCTAATATCGTGGTATTGAAATTAGCAAAGAAATTTTCGCCAATAAAAGTATGGCAGCCATAATTGAACTGGATAGGTCCCTGAAAATAATACTTCTTACCGATACTTCCGATAATTTCTTTGATCAGAGGTGAACGATTTTCATCATACTCATCCATGGCATTAAACTGCTGGCAGATAATATGAGCCTTATGCTTAATATCCCGGAGTTCTTTGCAACGACAATCAAATAGTTTACCCGCAAATATTTTTTCTTCTTCAGACATCATTAACCTCATATTAAAGTCCATTATCCAATAGCTTTTCCAGAGATTAGTATTTAGGAAAATAAAAGTCGTTCCGGCAGGCTGCGTCTTACTTTTTTATTATTTTACATTCCACGGGTACAGGCTGGTAGGATTCGAGGTAACGGAAAATGGAAGGAACATCCGGGACGATGGCATAGAGGTCCCGATAAGAAGATTTGGCGAATTTCTGAGTGAACATATATTCCAGCATCTCATTGAACTTATTGAAATAGCCGACGGTATTAAGAAAGAGGATGGGTTTATCATGATACCCCAACTGTTTGAGGGTAATGATTTCCAAGATTTCTTCCAGGGTACCAAATCCGCCCGGCATCGCCAGGAAGGCATCGGATTTACGTTCCATGATAGCTTTTCTGCGGCGGAGGTCCGGGGTGACCATCAGTTCATCGGCCATATCATAGCCGACTCCCATTTTCAGGATCCGTTCCGGGATGATACCGATGACCTCGCCGCCGTTCTCTTTGACAGCCCGGGCAACCGCTCCCATTAAACCGATATTGGCGCCCCCATAAACCAGGGTAATCCCCTGAAGCGCCATAACTTTTCCCAGTTTTTCACAGGGTTTGTAATATTTCTTATCAATCTCATCACTGGATGAACAATAGATACATAAGGATTTAATCATCTATCTATTATACCCGGAGTAAGGAAAATTGAATCAACCGGGAAAATCTGGTTTTTGATATTTTCTTATGATATGATGAGATTCAGGGAGGGATGAAGATGCGTTCCGCCGGAAAAATCTGCTTCTTATTGGGGTCCTTGATTGTCATACTTACCATCGGGCTTTTCTTTGTTTCTTATATTTATGATGCCATCTATCATCCCCATGATATGAATTTACCCGGTCTTCTGGCGGTGGCTGCCCTTTTTTATGGGGCGCCGGTAGCGGTCATCTTATTTCTGGTGGGAACCGTCCTTTATTTCCTGGGGGAATAGTCTAATTTTGCCGGAGTTTGAGCCAGAACACTCATTGGTTTTTCAGGTCCCAACGGTTTAATTGTCTCCCTGGCTGTTTTCTTAACCAGTTTTTTCTCTATAGGGTCCAAGGGAACAGGATGAGTCTTACCTAAATTGGGAAGTTTTCCGATAGACCCCTCTGAATCTGAAAGGGAGGATGAGTTTTTCCCTAATTGGAGATAGGCCTGCCGAAACGAAGGCGAAGTCTCCTGATGGGAAGATTGGGCCGAGGCTTCGATTTTCCCTGAAAGATTATCTGTAAATGAAATCTCAATCCCCAGCCGAGTCTCCGTCTTAAAAGTGGCTTTCCCTTTATTACTGAAAGAACTGGCAACCTCCACCGAACCGGAGGTTTTAATCACAGGTTCTTCTGCTGAAACCAGAGAAATGATTCCCATCAGCAGGAATCCCATCATGATAATCTTCTGCAGGTATCTCATGCTCTTATTATCCTCCATTTTCTTTTTGAAGTGTTAAGGATGTTTCCAGTTTCTACCCAAAGGGGATTCCCCCTTTTCAACCGGAACCAAGAAAGAATTATTTGTTCAGCCTTGCTATCAACATTGGTTGATTACTGTCCTGCGGATTAAGTTCATCCTTTCCGGTCAGAAAAAACCTTACTGTTCTCCAATACCCGTTAGAGACACGTTTTCCCACCCCTATAAAAACAGAAAAATCTCATTTCCACCCAATAACACTATTGCCAAATAGAGAGAACACAAGTTTTATGCTATATTCTCGATAGGGAACAGCAACCTTTGGGGGGTTGCTGAATTGAACTTGACTGGAGGATGGGGTTTTCCAGGAAGAGTTGCCATACCCGGCTCCACATGAGCCGTTGGTTAATATACAGGTTTGGGCATGAATTGGCATGACAGTTATCTCTGTAAGCCAGACCTGGGGGGCCTGATGAAAGTTCAAACAAAATTTGCCGTATTACTATTACTGATTGCTCTCACCAGCGCCGGGTGGATGCTTGTGTCCCGGCTGATGGAACAATATGAGTATAATCATTGGCTCCACAATCAGCAGACCCTTCAGGAAAAGAAACTAAACAACCTTCTGTCCAACCAATTTAGGGAATACCGGCACTTGTGTTTTGATTTAACTTTTGGCAATGAACTCAACCGTTATCTCCAAGGTCAACTGCCGCCCCAATGGACCGCCACCCATCTGAAGCCCCGATACCGGCAATATAACCTGAATGGAATCTGGGTATATCGACAGGATGCCACCCTGGTTTATGGAGACCCTCCGCTGGAAAATTCATTCGCATGGAAAAGCTACCTGCCTCATCTTTGGATAAAAGAACTCCAATCCCACCCGGAAGGGACCTTGAGTTTTATCTCGACCACTCAGGGGATTCTGGCTGTTACAGCCATCCCTTTATGGGCCAATGAAAAAAACAGTTCAACCCCCTCAGGGTATCTGTTAATCGGGAAACTTCTGGATTCTGCCTGGCTGGGAAAACTGGGAAACCAATGGGAGGGAGATTTATCCATCAGTCCCATTCAACCTCTATCAGAACTTCATGAAACCAACCGCCAGAAGAATTCCGGCAAATTAATTTTTTATCGGACCTTACTGGATGTGGAAGGAAATCCGATTGCCCTGCTGCAGGCACAAAGCCATTCAACCCAGACTATTCAATATCGGATGGATATCCAAAAACATCTCCAATATTCACTCTATTATTTTCTGATATTGTTTCTCATTATCACCTGGCTGTTTTACCGAAGTTTTTATCTGCCATTACGCTCCCTGCAGGATTCCCTGACTCGAAAAGAAACAGGGGTCTTATCTCCCTGGCTGGCACAATCCGATGAATTCGGAAGTATGGCCAGGCTCATCCGAGATTACTTTGAAAAAGAAGAAAGACTGGATGACGAAATAAGTTTTCGCCAACAGTTGCTGGATTCAATTCCTTTGCCTGTCTATTACAAGGATATTCAGGGTGTTTACCTGGGATGCAACAAAGCTTTTGAGTCCGTTTTCGGTCTCAATAGAGAAATGGTCCTGGGAAAAACAACCCGGGATATCTTTACCTCCGAACTGGCTCAAATCCATGAAAATTATGACAAACTACTTATTCGTGAGGGTGGAGAACAAGCCTATCACCAAGAAACGGATTTAGGAAACGGAATTCCCAAACAGTTAATTTTCAGCAAAGCATTATACCGAGACCGGGAAGGTTCTCCCCTGGGGATTATTGGAACAGCCTATGATATCACTGACCGGAAACGGGCTGAAGAATCACTGGAATGGGAAGTCCAGACCCATTCTGCCATTATCGAACTGGCCAAAGCCCTTTTGAGTTCAGAACCCCTGGAGAAAATATCCGCCCGAGTCCTGGAACATGCCAAACGGCTTACCGGCAGCCACTGTGGTTATATCGGGTATTATGATTTAATAGCCGGAACACCGGTTTATCCTGTGATTGATACCGGGGATTCAACCCCAAAGGATTCTTCTGAGTGTAATTTCAACGAACCGTTATCCCTCTGGAAATGGGCCCAGATTCATCACACTCCCCTGCTTGCCAATCAACCGGAGGATTTACCCAAAGACTTACCGGAACCTAACCTCCTGAATGGATTAACACGAATCCTCTCAGTACCTGCTTACCTGGGAGAATCTCTGGAAGGTTTACTGGTACTGGCTAATGCTCCTGAAAACTATACCGGCCGGGACCTAATGGTAGCAGAACGGCTGATTACCCTTTATTCTCTGGCAATCCAAAGAGTCCAATCCGAAGACAAACTCAAAACCTCAGAAAGCCACCTTCGCCGAGCCAACCGAGCCTTGCACGACCTGGTGGAATTCCTGCCTGATGCGACCTTTGTCATTAATCTGGAGGGGAAGGTTACCCATTGGAATCGAGCCATTGAACAGATGACCGGCATCCCCAAACAGGAAATCCTGGGAAAAGGGAATTATGTTTATGCTCTTCCTTTTTATGGTGAAACCCGTCCCCTGCTGGTTGATTTGGTATTAAATCATACTCTGGAAGCCACCACCGGATATGCCATTGATAAAAGAGATGATGCCATTACCACCGAGCTTTTCTGCCCTCTGCTTTACCAGAATGAAGGGGCTTATCTATGGGCGACCGCTGCCCCCTTGTACGATTCTGAGGGAAAAATCATCGGCGCTATTGAATCTATCCGGGATATCACCGACCGCAAGAAATTCGAAGAAAAACTCAGGGAAGCCGCTTTCCATGATTCCCTGACCGGATTACCCAACCGGGCATTATTCATGCCCCGGCTGGATCAATGCCTCGCCCGCGCCCGCCGTCACAGTGATTATATGTTTGCTGTGTTATTCCTGGATCTTGACCGGTTTAAAGAGATTAATGATAAATATGGACATTTGGCTGGAGACCGGATGCTGGTAGAAGTTGGGGTCCGCCTTAAAAAATGCGTTCGTGAAGTGGATACGGTGGCCCGCCTGGGGGGAGATGAATTCGTCATTTTGATGGAAGAAATCATCCAGCCTATTGATGCCACCCGAGTCGCTGAACGTATTCTGGCAGAATTTACCAATCCGGTTGTCCATGAAGATAAGGAAATTATCATGGATACCAGTATTGGCGTGGTCCTGAGCCTGGATGAAAAAAGCCGCTACCGGGATACGGACGAACTCTTCCGGGATGCGGACACCGCCCTTTATCAGGCCAAAGAATCCGGCCGGTGCCGATATGCCCTTTTTGATATCCATATGCAGGAGACCCTTCGTTCCATGCTGGAATTGGAATCCGACCTTCGTAAAGCTCTTCATGGAGGGGAATTTGAAATCCGCTATCAGCCAATTCTAAGAATGGAAGATTTCTCTGTAAAAGGATTTGAAGCGTTGGTTTACTGGCGGCATCCTGATAAAGGCATCATTCCTCCGAAAAAGTTTATCCCGATCGCGGAAGATATTGGGTTGATTGTTCCTCTGGGAGAATGGATTATTCGGGAATCCTGCCGACAATTGATACGGTGGAAAAAACTCCGGCAAGATAATCCCCTCTATGTCAGTGTCAATATTGCTCTTAGCCAGGTGGAGCATCATGAATTTAGGAATACCCTCCATACTATTCTGAAAGACCTTGAGTTGAAACCGACAGAACTCCAGTTGGAAATCAATGAAACCACCCTGATTGATAATCCCATCCGGCTTCGGCCCATCCTGATGGACCTCCGGGCTGAAGGTTACCGGATGTTGCTGGACAATTTCGGCACAGGCGAATCCTCCATTGGGTATCTAATCCAATTGCCTATTGAAGCCTTAAAAATAGACAAAGAATTTATTTTCAGTATCCACGATGAAGAATCCAGCCGAGAATTAATCAAAGTAATCCTTTCTCTGACCAATACCTTAAAGCTGGATGTGATTGCGGAGGGAGTGGAAACCCCTTCACAATTGAATTTTCTCAAAAGCGCCGGATGCCAGTATGCCCAGGGATTCTTTTTTGCTAAACCCATGACCCCTTTGGAATCGGAAGAGTATTATGGTAAAACTACCTGAAGAGATATTTAATCAGGGAAATATTGGTATTCTTATAGTAAGATATATCAGGCAAAGAGGCGATTAATATTTTATCGCCAGGAAAGGGTTTCGTAAGTCACGGGCCTCTCGCCTGTTGCAGACAGTTTTGGGTTACTGTTATGTCTGTTGGAAGATTAGGGTGAGAGCCTGCCAGGGAAAACTAAGCATGAGAGTTCACACCAAACTAATGGTCCTGATAGTCCTGGTGACGCTTATAAGCCTAAGCGGTTTCCTGTTCTATGAATTTCGTTCCGCCCTTAATAAATCTTATTTATTTCAAGCCGAGAAAAACGAAGAAACCCAGTCATTCAAAAGAATCCTCCTTAATGAAGAATCCTATCTCACCAGTATCCTGCAGACTTATTCAAGATGGGATGAAATTGTCGATTATCTTTCCGGCCAAAAGAGCCTTGAGTGGGAAAAGGTTTATCTAGAATCCATCCCGGAAAAATTTAATCTGAACGCTGTCTGGCTTTTCAAAACGAACGGGAATCTCCAATACAGCCATCGAACCTTTTCAGATTTTCCCATAGAACAGTTCCATCCTGATAAAGAAACCCTCAACAACCTTTTTGCGTCCAACAGCATTGTCCATTTTTATCAGCGGACCGAATATGGGTTACTGGAAATATTCGGGACCTCCTTACATCGGTTTGAGGAATCGGCCGAAGAGCCTGCCAACCAGGGATACCTCTTTATAGGACGCGCTGTAAATGATGATTATATCCGAAACCTCTCCATACTGACCGGTGGAAAAATCAGGTTGGTCAGCCAGGCCTATACGCAGAATAACATGTCCCAACAGGGTATGAATTATATCAGTATTTATCAACCTATTTCGGATATACATGGGATCCCCCTGCAATCCATCGAATTAACCCTGGAAAGAGGCTATTTTTATAAAACCCAGCAAAACATGAAGAATGTCCTCATAATCGCTTTAGCCTATTTTATCGGGACGACCCTTATTGTTTTTTATCTCTTCCTGAAATGGATCAACCAACCTATCAGTCGATTATCTGCCGCAATGAAGGGGAAGAACCCCTCGGTAGTGGCTCCCCTGTCACATAGAACGGATGAGTTTGGCGACCTCGCCCGGTTGGTAGCTGATTTCTTTGAGCAGCGGGATAAACTTATCCAGGAAAACCAATCCCGACGTGAAGCAGAAACCACTCTTAACTGGAAAAATGACTTCCAGCAGAGACTTCTGGACACCGTACCCATCCCCTTGTTTTATACTGATGATGCCGGATTATACCTGGGATGCAATCAGGCTTATGAAAAGTTCTTCGGATTACCCCGATACAGTCTGATTGGGAAATCTTTAAGCGATATTTATGACCCGGATACCATTACCCAGTTTAGTGATATTAATGAGGCTCTCCTGACCCAGGGAGGAGAACATCGGTATGAAGGCCCCATTGTACTATGCGACGGGACTTCCCGGGATGTGATTGCCCTCAAAGCTGCCTACCTGAACAAAAAAGGAGAGATAGCCGGGATTGTCGGCACCTTTCAGGATATTACCGATATTCGGAAAATGGAAAAATCTATCCGGAAAAACGAATCCCGCCTAAAAACCATTCTGGAAGCCTCCATGGATGCTGTTTTTCTGGAAACGCTGGAAGGGACAATCATTGATAGCAATTCAGCTGCCACCCGGATTTATGGATATACCCGGGATGAATTTCTAAACTTAAATGTTATCCAGAACCTTATTGCTGACACTAAATACAGCCAACATAAAAATAGCATTCAGGAAAAACTCTTAAATGGGGGTTTTTATGCAGAAACCCTGAACCGGCGGAAAAATGGGGAGATTTTCCCCTGTGAAGTCAGGGTTCAGCTGGCAACCCTGGAAGGGGATGATGTTCTGGTGGTTTATGTCCGGGACATTACCCTTCAAAAAAGAATCCGGGAACAAATCCTGGCCCAACGTGATTTGGCCTTAAGCATTGCTGCCGCATCCAGTATAGAGGAATCCCTTCCCACCTGCCTGAAAACAGCGATTAAGCTTTCAGAAATGGAGGGGGGGGGGATCTATCTGTTTGATACCAGAACTCAGGAGTTAATCCTTACCACTCACCAGGGTTTTTCTGATAAATTTGTCGAATCTGTTCGAATCATCAAACCTCAAGACCCTCGATATCTTCAGGTCATGAGAGGCCTCCCTTTATATCTATCAATTTCAGAACCCCATTCATTAGATGCGAATTCCTTTTCTGGTGAAGAGGGTTTTAAATCCCTCGCCATTGTCCCTCTCCTAAGCCAGGGAAAGATTATTGGGAGTTTCAATCTTGCCTCCTATACTCTTGAGATTGTACCTGAAGAATCCCGAAATATCCTGGAAGCTGTGGCGGCCCAGGTAGGAAGCTCTATCTCCCGAATCCAAGCTCAGGAAGAATTAAAATTATCCGAATCGAATTACCGCACTATTTTTAATGCCTCCCATGATGCAATTCTCCTGTTGGATAAGGAAACAGGAAAAATAATCGATATCAACCAGAGCGGATTGACCCTCTTTGGACTGAAACATTCTGACGCTTTGAAAATGGTAATCAATGAGCTGGGTTCTTTTGATATCACAGAAAAGACAGAAGCTCTGGAATGGCTCTTCCGAGCCACCAAGGGACATACCCAGGTCTTCGAATGGAAACTGGCCAGGCCGGATAGGACCCCTTTATGGGTGGAAGTAACCTTAAAACAAACCTATATCCAGGGAAAAGAATGTATCCTGTCGGTCATGCGAGATATCTCGGAACGCAAATCATCCGAGGAAGCCCTCCGGGAAACCAATGATATTCTCAACGCTTTGATCCAGGCTTCTCCGGCAGCAATTGTTGCTATTGACCGGGAAGGAATCGTTCGGCAGTGGAATCCGGCAGCACGGAATATATTCGGTTGGAGTTCTGATGAAATTGTCGGAAAATTCAATCCCATTCTCAGCCTGGAAGACATAGAAAAATACCATATATTTGAAATCCATTCAGCCATGGAGACCGCCCACGGAATTGAACTGAAAACCAAACGAAAAGATGCACGAACCATTGAAATTTCTCTTCACAGCGCTCCTTTATCGGATGCTACTGGCGATGTGGTGGGAATGATGGGCGTCATCGAAGATATCACTGAACGAAAAATCGCTGAACGACAACTCCAGCATGCGGCTTTTTATGATACCTTAACCGGGCTGCCGAACCGGCCTTTTTTTATGGATCGCCTTCATTACAGTCTGGCCCGTTCAAAACGGACAAAAGATTTCCTGTTTGCCGTGTTATTTCTGGATTTAGACCGCTTCAAGGAAATAAACGATTCCATGGGCCACATGGTGGGAGACCAGATATTAATCCAGGTCAGCCATCGGTTGCGCCGATGTATCCGTGAAACAGACCTGCTGGCCCGATTAGGCGGGGATGAATTTACCATTCTCATGGAAGATATTCGGCAACCGACGGATACGACCTTGTTGGCAGAACGCATCCTTAAAGAACTTTCTGAACCCTATCTCTGGCAAAACCGGGAAATCTATACCACTGCCAGCATTGGGATAGCCCTTTCTAAAAAAGAAGATGGGATTTACGAAACCGCTGAAGATATCTTGAGAGACTCGGATACAGCCATGTATCAGGCAAAGGAAAACGGCCGGGAGCGATACGAAATCTTTGATCAAACCATGCATGAATCCATCAAATCCATGATGGAAATAGAAATGGACCTTCGCCGGGCCTTGGAGCGAAGAGAGCTTCGACTTTTTTACCAACCTATCATGAATATCCGAAAGCGGAAACTTTTTGGATTTGAAGCCTTACTCTACTGGGAACATCCCGAAAAGGGATTGCTTAATCCTACCACCTTTATCACGGTGGCGGAAGATACCGGGCTGATTATTCCGATAGGAGAATGGGTCATCCGTGAAGCCTGCCATCAGATGATGTTATGGAAGACCAAATATCCTCAGTTCAAAGACCTGACAATCGGGGTGAATGTTTCACCCCGGCAATTTGACTTTAACGGGTTTGTCAATCGAATCAAATATATTTTAGAAGAAACGGGACTGGACCCAAAATTCCTGAATATGGAAATAACCGAATCCGCTGTACTGAGGGACAAAAACAAAGTTCTTCCCGTCATTCAGACCTTGAAGGAAATAGGCATCCAGATACATATGGATGATTTTGGGACGGGTTATTCCTCCCTTAATTACCTCCTTTGCTTCCCTATTGACCGGGTAAAAATCGGGCAGGATTTTTTGATAAACATGGGGCTGGGAGATCGCAATAAAGACTTGGTTCACTCCATTATCAATCTGGCACAGGCCCTTAGAGTAGAGGTTATCGCTGAAGGGGTGGAAACGATTAACCATCTGGAATTCCTGGAGAACGAGAACTGTGAAATGGGACAAGGATACCTTTTTGCCAAACCCCTCAGCCCGGATGATGCTGAAGCCTATCTCAATAGTGATATAAATAAATAACTTAATATTCATCAGGCATTGGAAGATTATAATTTTGACCCGGAATATTCTGCATGTGACTAATGGAGATGCTTTTGCCGCCATCCTGAACAACTCCAGGATAGAGGGAGAGATTGTCCCTTATCGTGAAGTGTTGCATGAGGGTCCCTGCCAATTGCAAAATTCTCCTGAGAAATGGATTTTCTCAAGAGCCGAATATCTGTCAACCCTTCTCCCTTCAATCTCAGTTAATTCCATCCAGGCAGCTTCTTCCCGGTTTGAAGCAGTGATTCAATCCGCTGCCCGGTATGAGATAGTTTGTCTATGGTTTGAACATGACCTCTATGACCAGTTGATGTTGATTCGGTTATTATGGTTATTCTCCAGCACATCGATATCCCCAGAAAGACTTCAGTTAATCTGTATTAATACCCATTCAGAGATTCCCAGATTTCTTGGATTGGGACAGTTATCGCCTGCCCAGGCCTTATCTCTTTGGGATACTCAACGCCAGGAAGTGAACACAAATCAAATATCTCTGGGGAAAAAAGCCTGGGAAGCTTATTGTTGCGAAGATCCAAACGACTGGGAAATCCTCCTGGAAGAAGACACTTCCATACTACCCTTTTTAAAAAAAGCTATCCGTCGCCATTTACAACAGTTTCCTTCTGCCTTCAATGGAGTCTGCCGGACAGAATCCCTTATCCTGAAAGCCCTTTATCAGGAACCTCTTTCAGCAGCCTCCCTGTTTCAAGCCACCAACCAGATGGAAGAAGCCCCCTTCATGGGAGACACCATCTTTTTTAATAATTATCTGCTAGGGCTGTTGAATTCCCCTTGTCCCTTGATAAAAGGAGACCCCGACTTTTCCCGGAAGCCAGAAATGTCTTTCGAAAACCTGTGGAAAACCCAGGAGCCCTTCCAACTGACCCTTCACGGAGAAAATGTGCTGATGGAAAAAGAAAACTGGTTGGACCTCAAGGGAGGGATTGATACCTGGAGAGGAGGAGTGCATCTTTCAGGAACCCAGTCTCCCTGGTATTGGCATGAAAGCCTGGGCTGCCTTCTGAAAGAGAAAAAAACTTTATCCATAATCCGCTAGAGAGTAAATAATACCTTGAACTCGTAAACCATCCGATAACACTGAAATTATTCTTGGATTATCTCACTAATTCGATCAAATCTTCATTAGTCAGGTTTAAATAGTCTGAGATGACCTCCCCTAGTTTAATTCGCGGAAGTCTGGCAAGGCTATGGGAATCTGAACCAAATGAAAATTTGCATCCACATTGCTTTGCAAGCTTATACATCCGCAAATAGGTATTCTTAAAAATGTTATCCAGAGGCGAATCGGTAAAAAATGAACTGATATTAATTTCAATCCCGGTATTATGCCGTTGGGCTTCCGTAAAACATTCGATAAAAGCACCATCATCAATATAAGAATATATCTGCTGTAAGTCGCGAATGTTATTATACCCCCCCGGCTGAAAGGGATGGGCGATGGAAGTTGCGATATCTTTTTTGATGATTTCTTTGAAGCTGTCAACCATGTAACCTGCGATACCTTCTAGTGTTGTTACCCTTTCAGGCAGGACAAAACCTTTCATATGGGTATGAGAATGAGGGATTAACACATAATCCAGTTTTTCAGCGTTTTCTTTTGTGACAGATAAAATACCGTTTGCATACTCTGCTTCAGCTCCCAACAGCACTTTGATTTCACTATTAGCATTAATAATTTTCTCTCTAGTTTCTAAAATCCTCTTAAGCCCCTGGGGCCGGTACCAATCACTTGCGCCTTCAACCTCTTCATCCCATAGATGATCGCTGATTCCTATTGTCTTTAGTCCTAATTCTTTCCCCATTAACAGATAATTTTCTAAGGTCGCATGAATATCGGTTGAACATGATGATAACTTTGTATGAATATGAATATCGTGGGTGATAAACATCCTTTATCCTTCTTCATGATGTCTGTTGGAATTCTTATTTTCAAATTAACTCCTAAAAATATGGTGCCTGCTATATAAGAATGACAAATTATCTGTCTTCTCTATATAAGAAAAAACCTGATTTTAGTTTTTATTATTTCCACTCCACCCAGACAGGACTGGACCAGGCCATTTCTCCATCTTTTTGAACTACTCGCAGGGTATAGTAGTGGTTTCCATCCTTTACATCCGTATCCAGATAGTCCCCCTTAGCATTTTTCCCATCGCCTCCGGAGGCATAGATTATTTCCCCATCCCTTAACAGATACACATAATCTAAGGTAGAGGTTCCCAGAACCTGGAAGCTCAGAGTAGGATAAGCATCAAGAGTAAGCGTTTCTCCCATTAGTTTATGGTTGATTCTAAAATCCACATAAATAGGAACTCCCGAGGTGGCATAACAGCGTCTGGATTTCAAGGCTTCCATAATAGATTCTCGAGTTAAATCCTTTACCCAGACCCCTGCCAGTCCCGTCAGGTTGGAATCCTCTTTCCGGGAGACACCATGATGCCAAGCCAACCCATGGGTATCACTTCCACCAATCACTCCAAATTTCAACCCTTTTTTCCATCCATCCTGGATAAAGCATCCCTTAATTCCACCTCGATGATTGACAGGCAGATTCCCCATGTATTCATATGCCCCATGAGCTGAGACTATCTCCACCACGGGAGTCATCTCTGAATCCAGATTTTCCCAATCGATACCTGTCCAGCCGATATGGTGAGGAATAGCAATCCCTCCCCATGGCCGCAAGCATTCATAAAGCCCCTCAGTATGAGTACTCCTTCCCAGTGAATGATAAAAAAGAGGAGGGTCCTCCTGAAGAAAATAAAGGTTCTTATGTCCGGCTCCTTTGGGATATCTGGCATCGGTCCATTCACAAGCCGCAAAAGTGACAAAAGACCCCGGCTGATGATAATGCTTCGCCATAGATTTGATATATTCCCATTCAAAAGGAGAAATTCGATTTTGAACAAAATCCTCATGGTCTGTCAGTGCGGCGAAATCAAAACCATACCGATCTCGACTATGCTCATACATCTCTTCTGGCAAACCAACACCATCGGAAACCCAGGATTGAGTATGTAAATCTCCAAAATAAAGATGATACTCTCCCACTTCGGGAAATTTTCTTTTCTTTACCCTTAAGGGGGTCTGATTGGATTCTTCTTGATTCACAGGTTTTAAACAGGGAGACAAAGCTTTTCCAGAAGGGGATGGAATCTTTTGCAATAAATTATTTCGAATATCTCTTCGGGTAACCCATAAGTTATCTTCTCCATCAAAATCACCTTGTAGATATTTACCTCTTCCTCCCCAATTTTCAGGATTGGACAGGCTGATGATGGGCGACCAATGACGGTCTTCATAATATTGGGCATAGAATCCCTGTGAAGGACGGCCGGTCACCCAAATTCTACCTGAGGAATCTATCTTTATTAATGGAAACTCAAAAGATTGTTCCGGCCCTGATTTAGTAAGGTCTTTTCCTTGAGGTTCTTCCATCGGTTCAAGGAACTGATACCCATCCCAACACCTTAGATAAAACCAACGGGCTTGGGGCCAGTAACCTCCCGCTTGTTTTCTGTCACTCATCCAGGCAAGCCAGATTCTATTTTGAGAATCCACCGCCAGACTGGGACATATATCGGTTCCGGGATGCTCTGTAACCCGATGGCTGACAAAAGATTTCCGGTCCTCAAGTTTCAGCAGATAGATATCTCTTTGCCGGTTTTCTTCCATAACATCCAGAGCAAGCCAGGGAAAATCTTCCTGATCCAATGTCATAAAGGGATGACGTCCGTTTGGAAAGTCCTTTTCAGGTACCGTAAATAATTTTAAGGCAGCCCCTTCGGCATATGAACCCAAGTGAATCACACTTCTCTGGTCAGGATATATTTCCTCCCAGGCAATCCAGAGGTTCCCCAAACTATCTACCGCTGCCGAGGGTTGATACAAACCAACCGCCTCTTTATCTTTCAATACATACAGTTCTTTCTCAGATTCCCAATGTCCCTTGGAATAAAGCCTCCCATATACCCCCCATTGGTTATCCCGCTTGGCAGCCCAGATAAGCCAGGCCCTTTCATTCATCCCCCGACAAAGAAAAGGGTCTCCTTCCAATCCGCTGACAGTACTTAAACGGATTGATTTTAATTCAGGAGAAGGAAGTGAACCTGTGGCTCCATAAATGGCATCTCCCTCCGGAGTGATTTGCCTCCAGGCCAATACGATTTGGTTATCGGATATGAACGTCAAAACGGGAGACTCAGCCTCGATTCCTTCAGGCATCAAGATGGGATCCTCAGGAGAAAGAAAACTGACAGGATTACATGAACCTGAATTTTCCATCCATAGAAACATACTGAGGAATACAAAATAAAGCATTAAGATTGATCTCATAACTTCCTCCCTCTTCCATATTTAAATAGAAGTCTCTGAAGATCGCCTTATTCTATTCTTTTTCAAGACAAACACTGTCTTGGTTTACTGGCTGTGAAACAGTCCCCCTACAAACAAATAATTCCCCTCATCCCCAGCGTAATTCACTTAGTGATTTTTATTTTCTTTTTTCCTGGTTTTTTCTCAGGCCCAGTTGTTTTTTTCAAAATACAGAACTTTTCCAAACCATGTTTGGAAAACTCATTAAGATATTTCTCCATCACATCACCCCGTTTCAGAAATATCTGTTCAAGGGATAAATCCTCAAAAGCTTTCTTTCCTTCTGTTTGAAGAATTTCTTCTTCCGCCAGGCGGTAACTCAATTCATACCATAAGGTATCATCATTATACTCATCCAGGACATTCAGGACTTCCTCATCTTCTTCCAACGCCACGGAAGCATGATATTCTTTTTGAGTTTTATCGTATTCCACCCAATCGGTCAGACCTTCCTTATAGACTTTCGCAAGAAAAATCTGGAAAACTTCATCGAAATTATCTTTCACATCCTCTTTGAGTGGGGTCTGTGCCATCCACTTGCCCAGGTAGACCAGTTTAATAAGTGTTCTGAGTTGGTTTTTGGTGAGTTTGAGTTCCATGCCCTGCCCCCCTGATGCTTACCAAATATATTTGTTTTTTAATGATACCCAAAACATAAAAAATATCAAACAATTTTTTATGTTTTTTAAATTATTTATCAAAATCATTTAACAACAGGATTGACAGGTAGATAATGAATCTTTATAATGGTTCGTTAATATCGAAAGGAGCCTGTATTATTCAATGATTAAGCTAAACATTTTCCACCCTGAAACAGGGTATCACGCCGAAGCATCTGTTTGTAAGATGACTTTCAAGCATGGTATTTTCAGTTTTATTGGGACCTATCGGAAGGGCTTAAGAAGGAGACGACCTTAAAGTCGGCAGGCTGAACAAACAAGCTGAATCCAACGCCTTCCAGGGTCCCCCGGAAGGCGTTTTTTATTTACCCGGATTTATTACCACTACCACCAACCATCATCACTTTTATTGGGGCTTACCCAAAAAAGGAAGCCCGCCTCCTGGGAGGGAGGCACTCATGGACAATGTACCAAGTAGTACCAATACCATCAATTTCAATGTAATAACCCGTTATACAGACCAGCCAACGGTTATGCCGGTCGAGTTACGGGACCTTATCCAGTCGCAATGGAACGGCCATCCTGTTCAACTTTATGCAATGGCCGACCTGGATGCCGGTTTAAACCTTATCCAGTTATGGGTTGCTCTGGGACCTCAGGAATTAGCGGTGGCCCGGCAGCGAAAAGAAACCTTGGCATGGGAAATCAAATCGATTAACCGAAATGAAATAACCGAACTCCGGGAGATGCCAGGCCTTAGCTGCACCACATTGACCCTTTTGGGAAAACCGGGAGAGCCAGCATTGTTTGCCTTTCGATATACCCACAGGCAAAGAAGAGCTTTTGAAAACATTAAATATGTTATAGAACAACAATTGAAGGGAAATACCATTGAACCTGAAAATCCGGATTCTGTTTATTCGGAAGCAGTCACTCAATCCATTCGGGAAGCTCAAGCCAGCGTATCAGTTAATCGGTTATCCGTTCTCTGGCGGCTGCTTGCTTATCTGAAACCCTATAAATTTCAACTGGCATTGGGAATAGTGGCAGCCTCTCTGATGACTTTAGTGAGTTTACTGCCTCCCTATATTACAGGTTATCTACTTGATTCATTAATCAAACCTTATCAGTCAGGCAAATTAAGCGCTACGGTAGCTTCTCATAAAAGCTGGTTGCTAGTCTTGGCTGTCGGAGGGGTTTTTATCCTTCGGCAAGTGTTTCTGTGGGCACGGCTTCGGACTCTGGCGATGATGGGAGAATACGTAGCCAGAGATTTGCGTAATGATCTTTACAGTCATTTACAGACATTAAGCCTGAGTTATTTTTCCACCAAACAAACCGGCAGTATTATTACCCGGGTCAGCTCGGATACTGACAGAATCTGGGATTTTATAGCCTTTGGCGTTGTTGAAGTGGCCCTTTCCATCATTATGCTGATTGGACTGGGAAGTGTTTTGATTTATCTCGATTGGCCGTTAGGATTACTCCTGACGATCCCGGTACCCATTTTCCTATGGGCCATATTCAAACATGGTCAACGAATGCATCGGCTTTTTCTGAAAGCCTGGCGAAAATGGTCCAATCTGACGGATGTGCTTTCGGATACCATTCCAGGAATCCGGGTTGTAAAAGCCTTTAACCGGGAAGAATATGAAAAAAAACGGTTTGGTAACCGCAATGTGGATGCCACCAGCACCTTTAATAGCATCCACTCCAGCTGGACGACTTTCTGGCCAGCCTTGATGCTGGGAATCCACTTGGTCATGCTGATGATATGGATGGTAGCTCTGCCCCGTATTATTCCACCCAAGGCAGGCATTGAACCCAGCCTGTCAGCCGGTACGTTTGTAGCTTTCTTGCTGTATATGACCATGTTTGTTCAACCCATTGAAGTTATTGGCCAGATGGCACGAATGGTGAATCGAGCCACCAGTTCCGCCCACCGGATATTTGAAGTACTGGATACCCGGCCCAGGATTGTGGATACCCCTTCCCCAGTAAAACTGGAGCCGGTTGAGGGGCATGTGGTTTTTGAAAATGTCCATTTCTCCTATGATGGGGTTCGGCAAATCCTGAAGGGGGTAAATTTCGAAGTTCATCCCGGAGAGATGATTGGCCTGGTCGGCCCTTCCGGTGGTGGAAAAACCACTTTAATCAACTTGGTGGCAAGATTTTATGAAGCCAATGGGGGAGAAATCTATATTGATAATATTCCGATTAACCAGTTGGATACCGGCCATTATCGAAGACAAATCGGGATGGTTCTCCAGGACCCTTATTTGTTTCATGGAACCATTTTGGAAAATATCCGATATGGCCAGCCTGAGGCCAGCATTGAACAGGTAATTGAAGCAGCTCGAGCGGCAAATGCCCATGATTTCATCTGTAAACTGCTCCATGGATATGACACTGTCGTAGGAGAAAGAGGACATACCCTTTCCGGGGGTGAACGCCAGAGAGTTTCCATAGCCAGAGCCGTTTTGAGCAATCCCCGCATCCTGATTCTGGATGAAGCCACCTCCAGTGTCGATACGGAGACTGAACGTAAAATCCAGGAAGCCCTCGACAGACTGGTGGCCGGCCGAACCGTTTTTGCCATTGCTCACCGGTTATCGACCCTGACCCGGGCGGACCGTCTTTTTGTTATTGAAGATGGACAAATCAAGGAACAGGGAACCCATGAAGAGCTGTTGGCAAAACCAGAGGGAATTTATCGTAAACTCCATCAGCTTCAGGAAGAACTTCATCATATCTATGCTGTCTAAGAAAGGATATTATAAAATGACCGAAACAACTCATAATCCTCAAACTATTAAATTATCCATCGGGACCGATGGCATCATTCGATTGTTCAGCACCGAGGTGGAAGGCCTCCCGGTAAAAATATCCCAGTGTTTTCCCTGGAGCCTTCCGGGGCGTTTCATCTCTATCCGGGATGAAAAAGATACCGAACTGGCTCTGATTAATCACCTGGATGATTTAGACCCAGACTCCCAGTCAGCCCTGGAAACTATCCTAAAAGACACTGGGTTTATTTTTGAAATCACCGGAATTGTGCAGCTGGATGAAGATTTTGAAATCAGGGTCTGGAAAGTCACGACCCCTCATGGACCCAGAAGGTTTCAAACACGGTTGGGAGAATTCCCCCGGCATTTGCCTGATGGGGGACTTTTAATCAGAGATGTCGCTGGAGACTTGTTTCATATTTCTGATCCCAAGACCCTAAATGAAACCAGCAAGAAACTCCTCTGGTCTTTCCTGGATTAAATTTGTTATAGGTACCAGAAGAAGATCATGGATTCCAGAGAGGGTCTTGATTGATTATCAAGACCCTCTCAGACGGATTCTATCTGTTCTAATTCTTTCAGCAGGGTCTCATCGGAGGGCATCCCTGTCTTTGAATATCGAAGCACCCCTTGTTTATCAATCAACATCACTGTTCGGGATACAAACCCCACAATAGGCACTAGAACCCCATATTCCTTGCAGATAGTTTTGGTCTCATCCGCAACCAGGGGAAAAGGAAACCCATACTTTTGGGCATAATCCTGATGCTTGGACAATGGAGCTGGATTAATGGCCAGAATTTCTGTGTTCAAATGTCCGAACCGGACATAGTCCTTCTGGAAAGAGGACAATTGGCTGTTTCAACCCGGGGTATCATCCATGACATAAAAACAAAGGACCAGGTTTTTTGTCCCTTGATAATCACTCAGTTTCAGTGGGCCATGGGTGGAAGAGACTTCAAAATCCGGTGCTAAAGAGCCGATTTTCAGTTTTGCCATATACCTTCAGACCTTTCTGGAACCTGAATCAGGTACTTCATCTATGCTAAATTATATGATTAAACCAGTCCTAAAAGAAATATAATCTAATAAATCCTGCCCCGGAAATTGTTTTTCAGGATAATGATTCTTTGCTTCGTTTTGAATACTTGCCTGGCAAAGTTTTTAAGACCCATTGAAGAATTATTTTAGTTATCCATAGGGAGAATTTGTCTGATGAAAGATATACATAAAGGATTCACATTAATTGAATTATTAATTGTGGTGGCTATCATTGCCATCTTGGCGGCTATTGCCATCCCCAATTTCATGGCGGCCCAAACCCGTGGCAAAATTGCCCGTGCTAAAAGCGACCTAAGGTCGGCCGCTCTGGCCCTGGAAAGTTATCGAGTCGATGAAAACGCTTATCCCCTCATGTATTCTCCTGATTTTAACGGAGGGGTTTCGGCCCTCTCCGAGACCCATCTGAAATGGTGGTACCTCCCTGATACCCTCAGTACCCCAGTGGCTTATCTTTCCAATGCCGACCTGAAATGCCCTTTTGGAGGGGATTTTACAAGAAGGAATGATTTTCCCGGGAACCTCTGGCAACGTTACAGTTATGAAAATATCCCGGAGTTGGAAGGGGTTGCCCTGAATTATCCCCTCCTTCAGGGAAAATACGGTCCTGATGCTCATGCTTATGACCGAATGGGGGGATGGAGAATCCTCTGTATCGGTCCCGACAGAGTATGGAACCCTATGGTTGGTTATGACCCATCCAATGGAACGCTCAGCCCAGGTAATATTATGCGAACTCAATCCAGTCCTGAAGGGAATAATAGCCAGCAGTAAATCCTTCATTCCCCTGCTTTATTTTTACCCTGTGAACCTTCTCTAAGAAAGGGTTGGCAGATCTCTCCCCTCAACCTCCTGCAGACTGGGATAGTCCGGAAGAAAAATTCCGGTCCTATCCTAAAAGAAAGGAGGTTACCGCTTATGATTTCAATTCAAACCATCCTGGAAAGGCTCTCCAGCATGATTCATACACTGGAAGAGACGCCTTTCAGTTTTGGGCTTCTTCTCAAAATCGTTAAGGAAGTAGTTGAAACGATTGAAACTTTATCCGATGAACTGGGCCAACTCCCTGCTGAGAAAAAGAAACAGCTGGCTGAGGATACAGTGGAAGAAGTCTATAAAAAACTGAATGTGGATATCCCCAAACTCCCTAATTGGCTGGAAATCTGGCTAGTCAGGGCCATGACGGGGATTCTGATCGACTGGCTGGTGGAAACCTATAACGAAAAAGGCATTTTCAATCATGCCAACCTTGGCCAATAATCCACTTATTGGAGGATTACAATCGGGAAGGAAGGGTTACAGGGAAAAGACCCCTAACCCTTCCTTTTTTTGTTTTTTTATGTTTTGGCTGGATTTTGCTATCATATCTCTACTCAATAAATAGCGTTGGAGGAACATTCAATGAATGTATTAATTACCGGAATTACCGGATTTGTAGGAAGCCATCTGGCGGAATATCTCCTGACCATGCCGGAAGTGGAAGTTTATGGCATGCTCCGATGGCGGTCCAAAACTGAGAATATTGAGCAGATTAAGAACAAAATTGAAATCGTGGAATGCGATCTTCGGGATGCCACCTCTGTGGAAAAAGCCATCGAGACATGCAAACCTGATAAGATTTTCCATCTGGCAGCCCAGTCTTTTGTGCCGACCTCCTGGCATGCACCCCAGGAAACCCTGACAACCAATATTGTAGGCCAACTGAATATTTTTGAGGCCTGCCGAAACTTGGGAATCAGTCCCTGGATACAGATTGCCTGTTCTTCAGAAGAATATGGCATGGTCAAACCGGATGAAACCCCCATTAAAGAAACTAATCCCCTCCGGCCCCTCTCCCCTTATGCGGTTTCCAAAGTGGGGCAGGATTTCCTGGGATACCAGTATTTTGCTTCATACGGTTTAAAAGTAGTCCGAACCCGTGGGTTTAACCATACCGGCCCTCGGCGTGGAGATGTTTTTGTCGAATCCACTTTTGCCAAACAGATTGCTGAAATTGAAAAAGGCAAAAAAGAACCTTTCATTGACCATGGGAACCTGGATGCCATCCGGGATTATACCGATGTTCGGGATATGGTCAGAGCCTACTGGTTGGCCACCGAAAAATGTGAACCGGGTGAAGTTTATAACATCTGTACCGGTACGGCTTGGAAAATACAGGATATGCTCAATTATCTCCTGTCCAAATCAACGGCTAAGGTCACCCTTCGCCAGGATCCTAAACGAATGCGTCCTTCGGATGTCCAAGTCTTGATTGGAGATAATTCCAAATTCCGAAAGGCCACCGGATGGGAACCTCAGTATAAATTCGAGCAGACCCTTGATGACCTCCTTGAATACTGGCGTTCTCGGGTCTAGCCAAGTCAGCTGTTATTTTAGATTTTACCACTCGGCGGGAGAAGGTTTTATTTCTCTCGCCGTTTTTGTTTTGTATTCTGAGGGATAATACTACCTTCAACGCTTAAGCAGCTAATTGGGATCCCCAAACCCTGATTTCCTATTATGTTAGGTTATCGAATTTTTTATATATTTTAATAATTGGTTATTTTACAATCCTTTACCCAGTAGATTTTCTCGAAAAACCTGCCTTATCAGATCTTGGACCAATATTTCTAACCCATAGTAGAAGATGCTTGTCTATCAGGGTCAAATTCCTGAGATTCCAGCCTTATTGAATTAATTAGACACCTGCATCCTCGAAGATATAAAATCAAATCTTAAGCTGTCTGCTCCCAAAGGTTTATTTAGTTTCCCCTCAGGAGGAATATCCCATGGAAAAGAAAAAACTGGTAATAATCGGAGGAGTCGCCGGGGGGGCCTCTTGTGCTGCCCGTGCCCGCCGAATGTCCGAACAAATCGAAATCATTCTCCTGGACCGGGGGCCTTATGTGTCTTTTGCCAACTGTGGTCTCCCTTATTATGTAGGAAATGTCATTGAACAGGATAAAGTCCTGCTGGTAGCAACACCGGAACTCTTCCGGGATCGATTCCATATTGAGGTTCGGATAGAAAATGAGGTTCTGTCCATTAATCCAGAAACCAAAACATTGGAAATAAAAGAGTTGGCCTCTGGACATATCTATACTCAGGATTATGATGCTTTGTTGCTATCTCCAGGCGCGGCTCCCATCCGGCCTCCTCTGCCGGGAATTGAACTCCCGGGGATTTTTGCCCTGAGAACCATCCCCGACAGCCGAGCTATTAAAAAATGGATAGCCGCCCGCAATGTCAGTGAGGCAGTCGTTGTCGGTGGAGGATTTATCGGATTAGAAATGGCTGAAAACCTTGCCGGATTGGACATTCGTGTAACCTTAGTTGAAGCCCAAGCCCAATTACTGGCACCATTTGATCCAGAAATGGCTTGTTATCTATCTTCTAATTTAAAAGAAAACCGGGTGGACCTTTACCTGGAAGAATCAGTTATCGGATTCGAACAAAATACCGATAATTCATTAAATGTCTGTTTAAAAAATGGTAGTAAAATCAAAACCGGATTAGTTTTACTGGGTATTGGAGTGAAACCAGAATCTGGACTGGCCAAAACCGCCGGATTGGAACTCGGAAAACGGGGCGGCATCCGAGTCAATGAATTAATGCAAACCTCTGATTCCTCAATATGGGCCGTTGGAGATGTAGTTGAAGTGTTGGATTATGTTACCGGGGAAGAAACTCTGGTACCCCTGGCCGGTCCTGCCAATCGGCAAGGAAGAATTGCCGCTGATATTATCGTTCAAACCCTTTCCGACAGCCAACATCCATCTCCTCAACGTAACTACAGGGGAACCCAAGGGACTTCTATATGTCAGGCTTTTGACTTGGTAGCCGCCTGCACCGGGATTAATGAAAAAACCCTCAAACATCTGGCAAGAACCGATTATGAGAAAGTCTATCTTCATCCCGGCCATCATGTGAATTATTATCCGGGAGCCAAACCTATCCATTTGAAACTGCTGTTTTCTGTTCCTGAAGGTAAAATCCTGGGAGCCCAAGCCATCGGAGAACAGGGTATAGAAAAAAGAATTGATACCCTCGCCATGGCCATTCAATTAGGGGGAACTGTGTTTGACCTGGAAGAAGCGGAATTATGTTATGCCCCTCAGTTTGGGGCCGCCAAAGACCCGGTTAACCTGGCCGGCATGATAGCGGCTAATATGCTTCGGGGAGAAGCCCCCCTGGGACATTGGGAAGATATCTTGACTCATCCGGAAAAAATCATCCTGGATGTCAGAGACTCCATCGAATATACTGCCTTCCATCTCCCTAATGCTATCAATATCCCTTTGCACCAGATTCGTGACCGGATGAAAGAATTACCTAAAGATAAAGAAATCTGGGTCCACTGCGGGGTCGGGCAACGGTCTTATTATGCAGTCCGAACCCTCCGTCAGTATGGGTATGATGCCAAAAATCTCTCCGGTGGATTGATGACTTTCCAAGCTGTTTATCCCTGTCTGGAGAAAAAAAATAAGGTTTCTAGTGAAACTATAAATTAACTGCTTCTAAAGAGTTACCGATTCTGCAGGGTTCAGGTTATCATTTTTATGTTGAATATTGTTTGTAGTAAGGAGAAACCCATCATGAAACGCATTATTTTATTACTGATAGCCGGTTGCCTGGTTATCAGTCCCTTAGTTGCAGGTGTGGTTACCGACCAACGCCGGGGAGATGACCAATACAAAAATGATCCGGCTGCCCTGCGAGCCTTGGACCCTAATTTTGAGGAGTTTCCGGATGCCTCTCTGGTGGATTTCAGCTACCTTTTAGAAGCTCCCGCCGGGAAATATGGAAAAGTGGAAGCAGGAGAAGACGGGCATTTCCGATTCAGTAAAACAAAAAAAAGGGTTCGGTTCTGGGGAGTGACCGTCGCTGCTTCCAATATTGATGTTCCTAAACGGCGGATTAAAGAGGCGGTAGATGCTATTTCCCACTCAGGATGTAATCTTTTGCGGCTTCATGAAATTGATAACCGGGGCGGTGAACAATATAACCTGGTCCGTAGAAATATAATCGATGAATCTTTTCCAAACAATAAGGATTCCAGGCATTTTGATGCTGAATATCGAGACCGAGTGGATTATTGGATCAAATGCGCGAAAGACCGGGGTATGTATGTTTACCTGGTCATCCGGGGCTACCGAACCTTCCGGGAGGGAGATGGTGTTCCTAATGCCGATAAACTGGGCCGAGCAGCTAAACCCTATGCTTTTTTTAATAGAAGATTGATTGACCTGCAGAAAGAATATGCCGACCAATGGCTTTTTAAACATATTAATCCTTATACAGATATGGCGAATGGATTGGATCCTGCCATTGCTTTGATTGAAATAGAAAATGAAGATTCCCTCTTTTTTGATCCAACTGTCTGGAATAAGCTGGAAGAACCCTATCGGACTGAATTACAGGGGCTTTGGAATGATTATCTCCTGAAAAAGTATCAAACGACAGATTCACTGAGAATGACTTGGACCAATGACAGCGGCCAATGTGCCCTTTCTCCTGATGAATCCCTGGAAAAGAAAAACATTCTCCTCCCCAGTATGCCCATGCGAAATCCGGATGCCCTTGCTAAGGCTGATTATACAGACCCCAAAACCTCTCCGGCTCGATGTGCTGATGGAGCCCGTTTCGCAGTGGACCTGCAGCGAGCGTATTTCAAGGAAATGCGGGATTTTCTCCGGACCAAAGGATGCACAGTACCGGTGACCGCTGTGGTACATGCCGGAGTAGCTCCGGATGTCTATTCAGTGGCTGCCGAACTGGATTTTACAGGTGAAAATGCCTATCTGGACCATCCTTCCTTCCAACCCGGAGCAACTTGGGTCGGAATGGCTTCTTTCAGCAATAAAAATTATATTAAAGAAATCGGGACCTGGTCGATGATGGGCCATATGGCGGGCTATAAATGGGCAGGAAAACCCATCGTTTGCAGAGAATGGGCAACCTGCTGGCCTAACGCATACCGAGTTTCCAGTGTCATGGAAATTGCTTCATACTCCTTGTTGAATGATTATGATGGATTGATTTATTTTTGCTACGACACCTTTGGAAATAATAAGATTTCAGAGACCTTTGGGTTGCAGGCCGACCCCCTCCGATGGGGATTGATGGGGTATGGAGCCCGGCTTTTTCTCCAGGGTGATGTTAAAGCCGCTAAAAAAGTGGTGGAAATCTCTTACACCGATGAAGACCTTTATACCTGGGGTAATTATGAAAATCTTTATAAAACCCTGGCTTGGACTCACCGAGTTGAAAACCGGCTCATTGACCCATTAAATCCTTCCCAGGCAGATATCCAAATCCCCACTCAAAGATCTTCAGCCGCCAGGAGAGGCCAATACCCCAAAGAACCGACCCAAGTTATGGAAGAAATTCGGCCGGGTAAATCTACCCTTTTGAAATCTGAAGAGGGAACCCTGGCACGGGACACCGCCCAGGGATATTCCTACATTAATACATCCTCTTTCCTCTGTCTGCAGGGAGAATTGGAACCCTATAAAGAATATACGGTAGGGGGGCTGAAAGTGGTATCAGCCTCCTCAGTCGCTTCGGTGGTAATAGCTTCTCTGGACAATAAACCCCTTGGCCAGTCGGACCATTTCAGCATTAAAATGGCAACGGTGGCAGTCAACCGGGGCCAAAGACTGGATCCCGTCAAGGAAAATGGCAAGGAAGAAAGATATGTCCTGGTAAATTTGGGTGCGCCCCCGGTTCAAACCCAGGGTAAACCAATTGAGAAACCGACTTCTATCTCTTTAAATGGAACCCCTTTGATAGAGGCCTTCCTTGAAAACGGGACCTGGGAAATGGAAATGGATAAATCCAATCGGAAAATCAGGCTGTTTTGTGATACACCCAACACTCCCTTCACTCTTTTCCCAATAACTGAAAAAGGTTGGGAAATGCAGAAATATTTCCAGGAATATCCCCCGGCTAAACCTGAATCTATCTCGAAAAACCTGGTTTACCCCGGTTTTTCCAAATATATCGAGCTGAAAGATACTCGGAAGCTGGATAAGAGAAAAACTCTTAAAAAAACTAAGAAGTAATAATCTCCTTGATGACCTCCCCTTTGGGGAAGACAACTCTTCCCCAAGGGGGAATTAATATGAAAGGTCCTCCTCTCTGGTACTATTTTTGTGATATTTCTTTCACTTATGACGTCTGTTATCTATAAGGATAGGAATTTTTATTTATAAGGAGGATATGAAAAAAGAAGGTTTTTTTATCATTCTAGCCTTAATATTAGCTTCATTCTTTATTCCATTAACGGCTTTCGGGTGGGAATCCAATTCTTCTCTGGAAATTTTCTCAAAAGCAGATAGTGCCTATGAAGAGTCTCCGCAAAAAATAATTTCAGATAATAAGGGAGGTTTTATTGTTGGGATTTCTTCCTCATACCGTTGTTTTCTTCAAAGGATTGACCAGAATGGAAATATGTTATGGCCCCAAGGGGGTGTTCCTGTATCTATCAATTCAACAGATCAAAAGATTGTGGATATAGCTCCTACCGGGGATGGGGGATGCCTGATTCTTTGGAATGAAGGAGGTGCCAGAATTCAGAAAATCCGGCCTGATGGTTCCTGGGGATTGGGTTCAACAGGAAAAAGGCTTTCACTTTTAAGCTTATCAACCGTCAATGCTTACAAGGCCATTTCTGATGGAGAAAATGGATTGATTTGTTTTGGGTTTGATTCTGAATATGGAAGTGTTAATGTGGGGTTGTATGCCCAGAAAATCAATCATAATGGTGATTTTTGCTGGGATACGGGAGGGATCTTCCTGGGTAGAAACTATGGTTATCCTGTTTTTTTTGGATCTGATGAAAAGGGTGGTTTCCTGGCAGCCGGCAGAAGCTCCATTCCCATGACCCTTCGATATCAGCATATTAATCGAAACGGTATCGCCTGTTGGACTTATGGAGGTGTTACTATCAGCCCAACAACGACCTACGGCTCTTTTCCGGATACCAAGGATTATCGTTATCCTAAAATCCTCTCAGATGGGGCTGATGGAGCTGTCTTAACCTGGCAATGGGCAACCTTTTATCCAGGTTCTTTAGTAGCCCAACATATTGGTTCACAGGGTGAACTTTTATGGACAGGAAGAGGTTTGACATTATCTACCACTATTTTTGCCTCCAATAGTTCTCCTTCTTCAAATCTTTGGAAAGACAAAGATAACAACTTCTATGTGATATGGAATCCTTTTGGAGTACAGAAATTTAACCTTCAAGAACAGATATCTTGGCAGGAAAATGGAATTAATGTGGTTTCTCCTGATACCTATGTCCCAAGCAAATATGTCTGTACGGAAGATGGTTTAGGAAATCTGATAACACTAACAGGAGATAGTAATTATTCTTTGAAAATTCAGAAACTGGATGATTCAGGTAACCGGATTTGGGGAGATTCTGCCATATCTCCCGGGGTCATTAATCCCTATCGAATTAACATGGTCTTAGATAACACAGGAGGAGCTTTTATCCTTTGGCAGGAAAGTAATAATGGGCCTCTTTACGCTCGAAGAATATATAGAGATGGGCAGTTTATTACAAATGTCTCAGTACCTTTCAGAGAATGGAAAATCCTGGAATAAGAACAAGTTTATATTAAAAAAAACCGGACCGACTGAAACTTCTGTCGACCCGGTTTTTTTTATTCTAAGAGATCAGTAGTATTTCAGGGGTTTTCCTTCTAAAATATTCAATTAATATGGCTGGTAAGTTTCGTGGCTGAGCAAATCAGCTGTATCAATCCAATAAACCATATCTTACTGAGGGAGAGAGAGTTATGTCCTGTTTTCGACAACTGATGGTCCTGGGGCTGACAGCCTTAATACTGGCGACCGGGAACCTGGCGGCTGCCGCCGAGAATTCTGCAGCAACCCCAAATGAAATAATTGAAAAGAGGGGAAGTCTTGAGTTCAAATATAATGGTGAAAATGGCGTAAGGCTTTATGCCTTTGGAATACCGGTCATTAAAGCCAGTTCCTTTAATGTCATCTGGCCCCATTGGCAGGGAGTCTTTTACAGTCCCAATGATGATAAGACCCTTGTAAGCCGGGCTGAAATCAAGAAGACCGAAGGTAAAACCGAAATCATCCTTCACCATAAATGGCTTTATCTGACCGATAATGAAGGGACAGGCACTGAAACCTTCACTCTGACGGATAAGAATGTTTATACCCACCATTTTGAATTTACTTTCAGTAATTACAGCCAGAAAGCTTATTTTGGCTGGTGTCCGGGTGAATTCTATGCCACCCCGTTCTTAGGCCGGGAATACCAGATCAAACAGGCCTCCGGTACCAGTAAAAAGGTCTTTCCTTTCCAGGCAGAAGGTGAAATCTTCAGTACCGAAAAACAATTTACCCTGGGTAAGAATTTTGAATGGATCAAAGCCGACACCTCCCTGGGTCCCCTGGAAATCCAGATAGAAAAACCCAGTGATGATTTTATCTGGATGGATTACCGGAAACTGGATTGGGCCTGGCCGGGTTCCCCCCCGTTGTTCTGGCTCAGTATCATGAATCGGCCCGTCGAAACGGGTAAAAAATATGAAATGGGGATAAGGCTTAATTTCCCATCAAAGACTGAAAAGGTCTCTCAATCTATCCCTGTGGTAAAAACTATCGCCGATATCAAAGAAGAAGCTGCCGCCCAGGTCCCTCACCAAGACCCTGTCACTATTGTCCCTTTACCCAAAGAACTTAATTGGACCGGAGATGTTTTCCCTCTTAATAACCAGACAAAAATCTATATTGGCCAGAATCCAACTCCTGAAATCCTTAATGCGGTGGAATTTCTGACCACAGAATTGAAAGATAAATACCAGATTTCTCCTGAGGTAATCCGAGGGGAAGAGTTGTTCAATCCCTCTACCCAGGGAAATGCCATTCTTCTGGGAGATATTGCCCGATACCAGATGCCGGCTCGAATTTGCGGCCGCGCCCGATTAGGGCTTCCTTCCCATAAGGAAGGATATACTCTTTTAGTTAATCCAAGACAAGCCGTGGTGGCAGGCCGAACGGCAAAAGGCCTTTTTTATGGGATAACTTCCCTGGTTCAACTGGTTAAAGTGGATGAGAAAGGCGTTTATCTAAAAGGGGCTGAAATCAGAGATTATCCTACCCTGGATTTCCGTGGTATTCATACCTATACCGCCAAAGATCAGGGAGATGAACAATCTCGGGCCGTCCGAGACCTTATGGCCCGATATAAGGCTAATCAGATGGTCTGGAACTGTGAAGCTATCATTTGGGACAGACATCCTGAATTGGCTAATAAATCTGTAGGAATGACTAAAGCCGATGCTCAAAAAGTTGTGGATGCCGGGAAAAAATATAATGTGGATGTGATTCCCTGTATTCCCGCCTTGGGACATGCCGACTGGATGTTCTGGAATAACCAGAATACTAATCTCCTGGAAGATACCAGCCGCCGTAATTCTTATTGCATGGATAATCCTAAATCTTATGAACTTCTTTTTGATGTATATGATGAAGCTATCCAGATGTTCGGGTCCAAATATTTTCATATCTCCGAATGCGAAATATGGCTGGATGGCCAGACTCCCTGCAAGGAAATCAAAGCCAGAACCGGCAAAAACAATATGGAGATTATCCTCCAGGACCAGCAAACTATCGCTGACTGGTTCAAAAAAAGGGATATCACCCCGATGCTTTGGGGAGATTTGTTCCTTTACGTGGGGGAAGCTCCTGATGCCACGAATGCCACCGACAGTACCCAGGCCATCAAAGACCGCCAGGCCCTTCCTAAAGAATACATCGTTACCGACTGGCATTATCAGCCCGCAGTTCCGGAAGCATATAAGTCTATTGGTCTTTTCCAAGAAGCTGGAAATAAGGCCATAGGCGCCACCTGGTATCTGCCCAATGATATCCGTAATTTCACCCTAGAGTGCATTAATAAGCAGGCAATGGGTGTACTTCAGACCACTTGGGCCGGATATTCTCCCAATATCACTAAAGATGTGCAAAATTGGCATCAGTTCTGGGCCTATATCATGGCTTCTCATTATGCCTGGTCAGGTGATACGACTCTGACAGAAGACCTGCCTTTTGATAATACCCAGATGTTTATTGATAACTGGCTGGGTAAAAAACCACTCCTGACTCCGAAAAAAGGGTTCTCCATAGAGCTGACTGGTTTATATAACCGGAAACTGGCGGATGATTCCACTTATTCCGGCTGGGTTGGATATGGCCCTACCTTGGATATGGCAGCATGCCCCACCGGTAAAGTTGTTTTTGAAGAAACTGCTTTTTCCATCAAACCCAATGCTAAAAATCAGGCCGCTCTAATACTGGCTGGCAGCCTTAACCCTCCGGGAAAATATCCTGAATCAGTGGTTCTGGACCTGAATGGGGAGAACGCCTCTGAACTCCATTTCCTGATGGTATCCGGATTTAGGGAAAATGATAAAACCCCCATTGGTTCTATCCTAATCAACTATCAGGATGGCACTTCAGATATCCTGAAACTGGTTTATGGTGAAACCCTCTGGGCCTTCAATGATACCCGGATTGCCCAGAAACCCGAAAGCCTGAAAACCGGCCGAATCGCCTGGAAAAAGAAAACTCCATCGGGTGATTATGTCAGTCTCCGTGATGTGGTCTGGACAAACCCCCAGCCAGAAAAGAAAATTCAGTCGGTTACAATTGCCTCCACCCATACGGTGGCGAATCCCATTCTGCTGGCAATTACCGGTGTTCGGTAAAACCAACTCCATTTAATTTATCCGGGGGACTTTATTTTTAAGTCCCCCTTTTTTTTATCGACCAAAAAACAGAAAACCCGGATAACTGCTGATTGTTGATAATGAATGTTTCAAAAGAAAACCGATAAGTAACCGATAGGATAGAACTCATTTAAACCTTTTCCTATTGGCGGCAGTAACTATTTTTAAGTATGATGAATAGACATTATTTATTGATAAAGGTTACCACCCGATGCAAAGCCAATATATTACTCCAAAAAACATGTCTATCTTCATGGTCCTGGCAGCCTTGGCTCTTTGGATATACCTCTCCCTCCCTAAACCCCTTCCTGATATGGGAGACATGCCGCTTCCGACACAAAAAGAACTGAAAAAACCTTTACAATTAAAAGCCCCTGATGGATTCCAAATTACAGCCACCGATGAATATACCCAGGAAGCCCTTATTGTTTCAACGGCTCGGTATAAGTTGGGTAAAGAATCTCGGCTCTCTCCTGTGGACTTTGCTCTGGCTTGGGGTCCACTGACCCGGAAAAAATACCTGGACCATATAAAATTTTTCCAGAATGGAAGATGGTATTATTACCAATATGATGGGGATGTTTCGAACCTGTCTTTGGATTTTATCAGAGATAACAGCGCGAATACCCATATTGTCCCTGAACCGGATAATGTGATTCTCAGAGATTTTATCCTGGGATTGAAAAAGGGAGAGACAGTCCGTTTGAAAGGGTATTTGGTTCGTATCACAGCAAAAGACGGCTGGCATTGGAACTCTTCCCGAACCAGAAATGACAGCGGTGACCATTCCTGTGAACTAATGTATGTGACCGAAGGTGAGCTTATCCCTCCCCCCGCCAGTCAGTGATCTTTCCCCTATCGTTCTTATCGATATTTGCCACCCGAGTTGTTTTATTATCAAGTCTTCACAATGGATAATCGGTTTTAGTCATACATCAGGTATTTAACCCGGATAAGTTTAAAAGCATCGAGTTCCTTTTGCCAGGAATGGATTATTTCTTTAGCGGATTTCCCCTGTTGCAGCGCCTTGCGAATCTGGTCCGTGCCATTGGCTTTATCAAAAGAACCCCATCGTTTAGCGGCTTTACCCTCCCAATCGATAGCTTTGGGAAAAAGTCTCTGGACAGCTGCCAGCAGATAATAACCAGTATTAACCGGCTGATATATTGTGTAATCAGTAATCACAATTCGAACCCCCTGGCAATATTGGCTGGCCTGAGGCCCATAAAAAGGCTGGTAATATATCGGCTGGAAATAAACCCCCGGTAAATTTTCACTGTTAAGTTCATTGGCCAGAAGTTCTGCATCAATATAAGGAGAGCCTGCCAGTTTAAATGGGCGGGTATAACCTATTCCCTCATTCAGAGTCTTCAATTCACCAAAGATTCCTGTGGTGGGATAATACCAGGGAGTATCGGCTTCAGGAATATGGGGAGAAGTTGGGACCCACTGAAGCCCTGTCTCTTTCCAGTTCATCCATCGGTGCCATCCTTTCATCGGGATGACTTTCAAATCACAATGGATAGCATACTCCTGATTGATCATTCGCGCCATCTCCCCCAGAGTCATACCATGGCAATAGGCAACCGGATATTTCCCAATGAAGGATTCAAATCCCTTCTGGACTATATTTCCTTCCACCACTAATCCATTAATGGGATTGGGTCTGTCCAATACCACAAAAGGAATTCCTTTAGCCGCTGCTGATTTCATGGATTCTGTCATTGTCCAAACGTAGGTATAGGTTCTTGAACCGATATCCTGAATATCAAAAACCAGTACATCCACCTTTTCCAACATTTGGGGAGTGGGGGTATGATTCTTGCCATACAGGCTAAAAACAGGTATCCCTGTTTTTTCATCGGTGGTAGTGGTTACCTTTTCTCCGGCATAGAGGGCTCCTCGAATCCCATGTTCCGGACCAAAGAGAGCTGTAACAGTTACCCCGGAAAGGCTGTTCATAACATCAATCATAGATTCCAGTTTTCCATTCACCCCGGATTGATTCGTAATCAACCCCACCCGTTTCCCCTTCAGTAGTTCTGGATAATCATTTACCAGGACATCAATTCCCAGCTGAATATTCCCCTTTGGCATAGAAGCATAAGACGGGTTGGAACACAGAGGATAAAACAAGCACAGAAGTATCAATAAGATATATTTCTTCATTATTAATAATACCTTTTCCTTTTGAAACAATTCTCCCATTCTATGGGTTTTTACTAAGGGAGGCAACCTGTCTCAGGAAGGGAGGATACGATATCGAATCTTATTTGAAATTTTCAGGTGGCCAAGTTATATTATGAGCAGCAAATCACTTTTCAGGGAACATCCTAATTTATGTCAAATAATTTGATTTACAGAGAAACCCAGAAATTCGGCTTGGTATGCTTCTGGGGCATTGGTCTTTGCTGGGCGATAGCTTTAGGGGTAATGGGTTATACCTATTTTAACCTTAAAACTGCTGGAAAACTGAGTAATGATTTTTATATCCCCTTTATTCTGGTGATGGGTGTCCTCACCCTGGTGGAGATTTTGTTTTTCTCCGCCAGGCTGGTTATCGAAGTCAGAGAATCCGGAATTTTTATCCGATATATCCCGTTCCATCTGCATTTCAAGGAAATCCCCCTGGATACCTGTATCAAAGTACAGGCTGTTTCCTATTCTCCCCTGGGCGATTATGGGGGATGGGGAATTCGATATGCTCCCAAAGGCCGATGTTATAACTGTAAAGGAACCCAGGGGGTTAAATTGGAGTTTGCTAATGGTAAGCATATCATGCTGGGAACCCAGAAACCCCAGGAATTGGAAGCCGCTATCAGACTCATCTGGAAAGAAGGTTCACCGAGACTTTAAATTATCATCCAGTATGATGATTTGGGAGGTGTCATACCCCCAGGCTGATTTTAAAAATATTAAACTGGAATTCCGAACCATAAAATCAGAATCATTTTTAGCAGCCTCAATCAGGGGATATAAGCTTCTCTTATCTTTGATTTGCGTGAGTATCCCCACAGCCGCCATTCTGTTCGCAACCTCCTTATCTTTCAGCAATATCTCGTTTAGAAATGGAACGGCTTTACGGCTGTTTATGGCAGCCAGAGAATTCATGGCCGCTTGTTGGCATCGTTTATCTTTCAGTAATTCAATCAGTTTATTTTCCAGCCTGGCAGAAGTTATCCCGCTTAAGTTTTTATAGAAGGACTGTGTTACATAAAAAGAGGTATTGGATGAAAAAATTGAAAGCCCTTTATGAACAAATTCCGTTGATGAGAGGGTTAAAGCGGCCAGGACCCTCTGACTGCATTCCCTGTCTCCCAAAGTGGCCAAGGTAAGATAATATAAACTTTCGGAAGGACTGTCATGAAACCTCGCTGGTTGTTTTTGGGAAGGTTGCTTATTATTCCGGGGAGTATCCATTATTGAATTATCCTGAGTTCCCTGGGATATTCTATTTTCTCCGGCTGGATAAGTATTACCATATCCCTTCAAGGTGTCCGGCAATAACAGGATTCCCACCATAACAACCAGAATGATTAAAATATTATTTTTTTGTACTGCACTATTCATAGGTCCCTCTTTATAAGTTCAAGCATCCTAAAATTATAATATCCCTAGTCCGATTAAATAGCAATATCGGCAGAAAAGAGATGGCCTGATGATAAAGAAGAGGATAGTAAGATATTCGGGGAACCAATATTTAAAAGGTTCCCCGAAAAGATTCGTTTTTTAGAAGAAAGGAAAGAGTTGGTGGATATTATCCGGGGTCAGGGAAGCCCCATGTTCACCGGCCTCAAAAGCCTCTGCATACTGGATATCTTTACCTTTTTCCGTGCCATATTCCTGAATCAATAAGTCCCGGAAAGGTTCAGCCACCCATCGAGGAGCCCAAAACTCTTTCAACAGAGCCAGTCTTCCTTCCCGGTCCGTAGGAACTTTATCCAGATATCCATAATTATAGGGTAGCCATTCATAAACTTGGGAGACATGGAAATCCAACAGTTTCAGTTTTTGAGGAAGAATCTCATCGATTGCCACCACCACTGAGGCCTGGAAAGGCTGGGGTTTGGTAAAATTATCCTGCAGATAGACCAACACCGGGTTATATTCCAAAAAAGGTGTATCCGGGCAGATATTAGGCACGGTTACCATATACATAGCATCCTGTACCAGGGTGGAGGTATAACGATGGTCAGGATGGTAATCATTAGGCCGGTGGGTGATAACCAAGCCGGGTTTAAATTCACGAATCAGCCTGATAATCTTTTTTCGATTTTCCAGGGTCGGTTCCAACTCCCCATCATGGTTATCGAGGGTAATATATTCAAATCCACCATATCCCCCGGCTTTCCGGGCTTCCTCCGCCCGCCGGCGAGCTAAGGTAGCTCCGGCCATAGATTGATGGCCGGCATCCCCATTGGTTACCGAGATAAATTTCACCTGATGGCCCAGCCGGGTATAGAGCAGGGCGGTGCCGCCGCCCCGGATATCGTTATCATCCGGATGGGCACCGATAAATAAGACTCTAATTTTCGATTCTTTATCTGCCATTATAAAAAATCCTTCTGGAATAAAATATTCCATTCATTCTAGCAAAAGGGCTTACTAAATGATGAGAAAATCTCGTTTCCTAATGGCAGTGGCTGGGTCCCTTTGATATGATGGTTATTAACTATGTCTGAGAATGCTAAATCAAACCCATCACCTCGAATTCTGATATTCAAACCCAGCGCCATGGGAGATGTAATATTAACTCTCCCGGCCTTACGGCAGATTCGGCTCCAATATCCCCAGGCCTATATTGCCTGGGTCGTAAATCAGGCTTTTATCCCTTTTCTGGAAGAGAATCCCTGGCTAGATGAAATCATCCCCTTTGACCGGATAGCTTTTGGTCAATTCAAAAACCTGGGAAAATTGGTTGCTTTTATTCAAGGGTTGAGAAAGAAGAAATTTGATATTGTCTTTGATTTTCAGGGTTTGCTACGTTCAGGATTGATCAGTTTTTTTTCTGGAGCCTCCCATCGGGTGGGAATGACTCATGCCCGGGAAGGAAGCACCCTCTTTTATAACTGGAAAATCCAGATTCCCAAAGATATAACCCATGTCTCCGACCAGTATGCCTATGTAGTATCAGCTTTTCATAAACTCTATGCAGGGGAAACCTGCTGTCCAGTGCCTCTTCCTGATGAACCAATGAGTTTCAAAGTCTCCCCTGAATCCAGAAAATCGGTTGGGGATAAATTGGGACAATCAGGCTGGCAGGGAGAGTCTCTGGTTCTGATCCATCCAGGCGCCCGATGGGAAACTAAACGTTGGTATCCTGAAGCTTATGCTGTCCTGGCAACAGAATTGAAGAAAAAATATGGGGTTTTCATTATCCTGATTGGTGGAAAAGAAGATATCCCCCTATCTGATGCTATCAGGAGGAAAATGGACCCCTTCCTCCTAATGGATTGGACAGGTAAAACAACCCTTCAGGAAACAATAGCCTTAATGGAGAAATCTCAGCTGGTGATTGCCCATGATTCTGGGCCGATGCATCTGGCCAGCGCTTTAAATATCCCGGTCGCCGCCCTGTTTGGACCTTCCGATCCGGGATATTCTGGACCTCGGCATTCCCATGACACCGTCATTCTGGCGCCGGATATTCCCTGCAGCCCCTGTTTCAAAGTCCAATGCCCGGGATTGGGACATATCTGCATGAAAAATCTTTCCCCTGAAAGAGTCCTGAAAGCCCTGGAAAAATATTTTTGACCTGGAAAATTTAAAAGGTTTTTTATTTTTCTACCAAACCTTTGGGGGTTGTTACATCGTTTTTAGGTAATATCCTGTTGGCTTCATGTACCCTTGGGATATGATAATATAATGAATAAATGGAACAAAGTGACTCCGAGGCCGAAGCCACCTATGAATTCTCATAAAACAAATTCCTCCAATTCAAATAAAACCCAACAGGAACTGGAAACCAAGCTCCGGGCGGCTGAACGGCTGGGTTACCTGGGAGGCAGCGTCCGTAAACTGGCCCATGAACTCAGGAATCCCCTCAATTCTATATATCTGAATCTACAATTACTGGAAGAAGACTGCAAACAACAGGACAACCCTGATATGCTCAGGAGGCTGCAAGTCTCCCTGAAAGAAGTCCAACGGCTGGAACAGATTCTTTCTGATTTCCTGAATTTTGCCCGGTCTTCAGTCACTGAACTCAAACCCATGGATGTAAATAAGGTCCTGGAATCCTTTGTGGAATTCATTAAACCCACCAGTGAACGGGATAAAATCCAACTGGTAACTTATCTGGGTAATGACCTGCCTTATGTCCTTTTGGATGAAAAGCTTTTTCGGTCAGTCTTAATGAATTTATACCTGAATGCAGCCGGTGCCATGCAGGAAGGCGGGACTTTTACAATTCGGACCCGGCTCCAGAAAAAAGATAAAGTCTTAATCACCCTGACGGATACCGGTAAAGGGATTCCGACAGAAACCCTGAAAAAGGTCTTTGATATTTTCTATACCACGAAAACCAGCGGCAGCGGTTTAGGACTTCCTCTGACTCGGAGGGCAATTGAAGATATGGGAGGAACCATTACCTTGGACTCTTCTCCGGGGAGTGTTACCACCGCCTTTATCTCTCTGCCGATAGCCCTGTTCCCGGTGAAGGAACGGTCTTTGATCCCGGCTGAAGCTGAGGAAAAAGATAATAATATTATTGAGGTTGAGGACTAATGGTTCAAATGAACCCTACCCTCCCCCTATCCACTCCGATGAGTGAGATTCCCTTTGTTTTTTTGGATACAGAAACGACGGGCATCTACCCCGATCAGGGTGCCAGAATTTGTGAAATTGCCATGATTAAAACACGGGGTGGCAAAATCTTGGGCTCTTATGAACAACTCCTGAATCCGGGGAGGAAAATTCCCAAAGAAGCCAGCGCCATTAACCATATTACTAATGAGATGGTGGAAGGCCAACCTTATTTCAGGCAGGCTGCGGATGAAATACTGGATTTCCTGAAAGACTCGGTTCTGGTAATGCATAATGCTCCTTTTGATATGGGATTTTTGCAGCTTCAGTTAAGGGTTATCCGGAAACCTTCTTTATCCAATCCGGTGATAGATTCCCTTTTTCTCGCCAGAAAATATTATAAATTTCCGGGAAATCGGTTGTCCCATATCGGCAAAGCCCTGGGTCTGCAGGCCGGAACCCTTCACCGGGCTTTGGGAGATATTGAACTGTTGGTGAAAATAGTTGATAGGTTCCTTCAGGATTTTCAGGGTAGCGGTGCCCGAACCCTGGAAGACCTTTTATTATTGCAGGAAGGGGGAATGATTTTCCCTGAGCCTGCCTTCTTCCAGATGTCTTCTCAATTGGAAGAGATGTTTAAATATTCGGGATTGGTTTCCCTGGAATATCGGGAAGGAACCGATAAATCCCATAAAATTCTGGCGGAACCTTTAGATATTCTGGTCCATAATGGAGACCAGTACCTTCTGGCCCTGGAACCTGATAAACAGAAACAACATCAGATTTCCCTGGAAAGGATTCTCTCTGTATCGATTTTCCCTGATTCACCGGAGAAATCCTCATTTGACCCCTTAACGGATAAGAACGAACGATAGAAGGAGTAAGACTTATGAATATATTATTGATCGGTTCCGGTGGACGGGAACATGCTATTGCCTGGAAACTGGTTCAGTCGCCTCAGGTGGAAAATCTCTGGTGCATGCCGGGGAATGCCGGTATCGGCCAGATTGCTAAATTACATAAAACCGGACACTGGTCACAAGCCGGTGAACTGAATCATTTTATAGAAACCAATCAGATTGATTTAACGGTGGTGGGTCCGGAAGCCCCCCTGGTAAAAGGATTGGTCGATTCACTGAATGCAAACGGCAAAAAGGCTTTTGGTCCCAACATGGCAGCTTCCCAGCTGGAAGGTAGTAAAATCTTCTGCAAAGATTTTCTGAAACGGCATAATATTCCTTCGGCTGATTATCGGGTTTTTGAGGATTTTAAAGAAGCCCAGGACTATGTCCAAAACCGATTTGAAAATCCTGATAACCCGGCTGATTTCAAACTGGTCATTAAAGCTGATGGATTAGCCGCCGGTAAAGGTGTTTTTATCTGCAAAACCATGGATGAGGCCTTTGCCGGATTATCCCAGTGTATGGCGGAAATGGTCTTTGGAGATGCCGGCAAGAAAGTAATTGTGGAAGAATGCCTGGAAGGAAGAGAAATTTCTCTTCTGGCTTTCACCGATGGGCAGACCATTGTCCCGATGGTCACCGCCCAGGATTATAAAAGAGCCTTTGATAACCAGGAAGGGCCCAACACCGGTGGGATGGGATGCATTTCTCCTTCCCCTGTCATGACCCCTGAACTTCAAGAAACGATCATGAAAACCGTCATGATCCCAACAATAGCCGGCCTGACTTCTGAAGGGATAACCTATAAAGGGGTCTTGTATGCAGGATTAATGATTGTGGATGGCACCCCTTATGTCCTGGAATTTAATTGCCGGTTTGGAGACCCGGAAACCCAGGTCATCCTCCCCAGACTGAAAACTGATTTGGTGGATATTATGATGGCTTGTATTGAGGGAAATCTGGATTCTCTGAAAATTGAGTGGGACTCAAGAGCGGCTGTCTGTGTCGTCCTGGCATCCGGGGGATATCCCGGCCCCTTCAGAAAAGGTTTGCCCATCTCAGGACTGGAAGATTTTGATCCAAAAGATTCTGACTCTGAGGCGGTTATGGTTTTCCATGCCGGCACCATCCGGGAGGGAAACCAGATAGTCACCAACGGCGGCCGAGTCCTGAATGTGGTTGCTTTGGAAAACTCTATCCCTGCGGCCCGTGATAAAGTCTATAAAGCCCTCCGAAAAATCCATTTCGATAAAATACATCACCGTAAAGATATCGGAGCGGATGATAAAGCCTAAAACTTAATATAAATGAAACCAAGAAAGGGCGGCCGAGATTAATCTGGCTGCCCTTTCTTTTGACAGTAGGGAATGGAAAGCAGATAAACTACACGGAACTCAAGTTCCGCGATACATCGATCCGGACTGTCTTTAGTTCTTTCGTGAAACTTTTAGCCTGGCTTAACCTGAAAACTATTTCTTACTTCAAGACTTTATGTCAGGATCCTCCATGTATCGCTGATTTCTGATCAGGGCTCAAATTATGAACTCCCCACCTCACATCTTTGACAGCTGTCTCAAATAAAGGTCAATAAAAAAAAGATGCCTGATAAATTCCATCAGGCATCCTAGTGGATAAAAGTAAGTTAAACGGGGGTATAGAATAGCTGTTTAATTATGATGGTTACCAGCCGGGCATTTATGCAGGCAGGTTTCCAGGATACAAGGGCGGCGTTTCATAATCGGGTCCCGCAAAGACAGGGCTTCAGCAATGGTCTTAATAGTTATTTCTCCCTCTGGCTTAGGCACATGGGTCTTGTTCCCAATTAATGCCGGGCCTTCTTCGGCGCAGAGAGCGTATTTCTTAGACCAGTCACAACGGTGGCGGTCCACCGAAGGGACGGCAACGACCTGTCCATCAATATGAAGAGAAATATCATTGCCGCCTAAAGCTGTCATAGGGCATTGTTCAACACAAATTTCACAATCATGGCAAAGGGGTTCACCCTGGTATAACCCATCCATGGGTATTTCCGCATCGGTGATGATCACTATCTGCCGCTGATGGGGACCAAACTCCGGGGTTAGCAGCGAGCCGCTCTTCCCTATCTGGCCTAACCCGGCTGCCACAGCTTCAATAGCATTACAACGCGCATCCGGCAGTAACCCTCGATGTGAATCCACCAAAGAACCTACACCTAACATATTTTCTGAAATCAAGGTTTTATAGCCCCGTTTCGAGAGATAATTAGCAAGTTCACAAGAGGCAAACCGCAGTTCGAAAACTGTCTGATACTGGAAACAGGCATAAGTTCCAACCTGCTGTGAATCCGGTAAATTAGCATTTTTGATAATAGCTTCCGGGAAATTCATTCCCAGCACAATGACAGATTTAGCTTCCGGCATATAATCTTTGGGATGTTGAATCTTTACATCCTCCCTGACCACTTCCGGTTTATATATACCATGGTAATCAAGGTTCTTATCTATCACCGATTCTCCTATTTCGTTTAAATCGACCTGTTTCTTTAAATCTTCAACAAGGCTGTCAAAGCGTTCCACCGGGGCAACCCCAAAGAGGCTGACCAGGTTTCTATCCGCTAATTCTTCCAATTCTCTCCGCAGTTTTCGGGGAGTCAGTGTTTTAGGTTGAGGGGAAATGATAACCTCCCCTTTGATTTTAGGAGATGGATCCAGGGGAGCATCAGTCACAATCGCGCCCATAATGACATTTTCCCCAAATTCAGGCATAGAGAAACGGCCATTCTCGTCATGTTTCCCTAAACCAACCATCTCTGCAAACCCGGTAGCATCATTTTTAAAAGGAGGAAGAGTCCCGGAATAAGAGGCTGCATGATACCCGCAATCTTCGATCATTCGTGCTACTCTCAGCAGGATATGATGCAACTTGAATCCAAACCCGTATCGATAAGGATTCAGCATATTGAACCCAGCGCCAAATTTATAGACATCCAGGAGCGCTGTACTGTTTGATTCGGCTTTGGCAACTTCCTCCGGAATCCGAATGGCAACACCAATGACCGTCCGCATCCCCGNNGAAAGCGCCAGTTTTCCGGATTCGGTATTAGGGTCCAGGGGTCCGACACTTGTTACATCAATTCCAAATTTGACCGCATAAGCGGTAATATCATCCCGAAGTTTGCGCAAAGTCGGCATATTATCAGGATAACGGCGATTAATTCGATTTTGGGCAATTAATTTATTAGCTCGCCCGAAACTGGGTTCTTTACTGCGAAGATGCGGGGGGACGCAGACTTTCTGGCAGACTCCCCGTTCATGGTCCCGGGTTCCCTTCTCTTTCAGTTCATGCAAGATTTCTTTTTCAGTGATATGGTCCCATTTCTTCAAATTCTCAGAATTCAAATCTAAGTTGAAATGTTCCGCCCAGGCGCAACGCCAGATATTTTTATTGGCATATTCATAAACTTTGCCGCCAATTTCTACCCGATGCGGAGGCGTTTTAACTTCTTTCCGCATGGCTGCAGAAGGACAAAATTTCACGCACTCCATACAACGGTCGCATAACGCCGGACCATTATACATAGGGGTCGGCATTAAATCGGCATCTGTCACAATGGAGACAAATCGGCAACGGCTACCAAATTCAGGGGTGATAGCCAGGCCTGACCAGCCGATTTCCGCTAATCCGGCAGCGGTTGCCGCATGGATATGGGATAAATCCGGCGCAAACAGGCTGGGAATTCCGGGGAATTCCCGATACCGCCAAATATTAGAGGCAGCCACAGAGATAGCCTGATACCCAAGCCCATTTAAATGTCGGGCGGTACGATAAGCGATCCTATCCAGTAAAGAGTTCTGATCCATCCACCCCCCGGCGCTTCTGTCCTGGGGTTCAGGTTCTCCACCCATCTCTGTCCAAGTGTCGGTAATATGGATTCCCGCAACAATCACAGTTTTACATTCCGGCAAGATGGCTTTGGGGCTCAATAAAAATGGAGCATTTTTCCAGCGGTCCACCGGGCCGAAACCTACAAGGTCCATTCCCTGGCCTAACACTAAAGACCTGATTTCATCGGTTAATACACGATCTGGCATTATTATGATTCCTTCCGGCCTCTTTTTATCTTTATGAGGCCTGATTATATTTATTTCTCTAGCCTTCCATTCGATTTGTTATATTGCTTGCTGCTTGCCTCATGGCGGTAAGCAGTTCTATTCTGCGAACAGGGTTATAGCGGAACGCCGGCATATATAACCCGAGGGCTCCCAGTAAAAATTCGCCGCGTTGCAGCAAAGGTATCGCCACAGCATAGTATTCTGAATTGCTATGATCCTCCGCCAAACCCTCCAAACGAATCTGTTTAAGAGCCTTCTCTAATTCCCCCGGGGTCTCTATCCCTGGCCAAGCCTCTTTAGGAAACCCATTTTCTTGTGTAATGATTTCCACTTCTTCGGCAGGTATATAAGCCGCCATGACCCGGCTGGTAACGAGTGACCAAAACAATCCATCATCGGCCACCTGGGAATTTACTCGAATCACTTCTCCCCCTTCCACCCGCATTAACACCCGGCGATTACTTCCTACCAAGGTCGCTAATACCACCGATTCCCCAGTCATTTGGGCTAAGGTATTTAAGGCCACTTCGGCTTTATTGATCAAATCCTTGCATAGACTTACCCGAGCCAATCCTGAACATTTCGGACCGGGTGAATATAAACGGCCTGCCGGACGGGAAAGATATCCACATTGTTCCAATGTCTTGAGAATATTGCGGACCGTTGTTACCTGCTCCCCAATATGCTCTGAGATATCACTTAGGGTAACTCCTGGCTGCTCCAGAGATTCATCTACTACATATTCCAAAGCATCTAATGCCTTTTTGACTACTTTTACTGGAGGGTTTTCCATTTTATACCTCATCTATGATGAATATGATTCATTATAAATGAACTTATGAAGGATTTCAAGCCAAAAGGGAGGGGTATTCTGAAAAAGATAAGGCTGACAAAATGATTTAAATCCATAGAGTGGACAGCATCTATTAACTATAATAAATTCAAATAAAAAGGGATGCCGGTTAAAAATCATCCAGCATCCCTTAATATTACTCATAACAACAACGATATACCGCAGGATTAATATGTTTTTCTCTCAAGATACGCTTAAGCATTAACTTTTTTAATTATCCTCCTTCGAATCCCATGAGTTAGGGCTAATGAAAGTAAATCGATTAAAGCTCAAAGGACAACAAAATTAAAGGATATTAATAGAATTAGGGTCCAAACCGAAGGATGTTTCCCACCGAGTTGGTTCCATTGGTTGGGTCATATCTGGGAAACTCATACGGATAAGGAGATCTATCCGGCCCAAAACTCTCAAGGACCCATGAACAGACGATTTTCTCTTCATTATCTCCATAGAAAAAAGTATTTCCAGGATAATAATAATCATTCAGGGAAGCATAGTGGTAAGGTTGATTGATTTTATTAGTAAAAAAACTTGAAAAAGGGTCTTCAGGTACTGAAGTCATATAGGCAATCGGGGTTGTCAATCGAATCAACTTTACCAGATTGGGAGTGCTGTAGAGTCCTCCCAACATCTCATTTTGTGGGGAGTCAAAGTTCTCCGGCGGGTACTCATTATTATCCACGTAATAACTTTCCAATCCCACAGTGATTGTTTGCATTTCTTTTTCTGCTCTGGCTACTTTCGAGCGGGTCTGAGCAGTCATGAAATTGGGAATGGCAATTGCAGCCAAAATAGCAATGATGGCCACCACAATTAACAGCTCGATCAGAGTAAATCCGTTTTGTTTCATTATTAACTCTTCTCTCCTCAAAGGTTTATAGAATTATGTCAACTAGTTAAATAATACGTCTCAAAACAGGTTATGGTTTCATTATTTTTAGGAAAGAAGATAATTAACCGATATTTTCTTGCAAAAGATTAGATAATCTTTTTTTTAAAAGTAGTTTTATCGATTTCTTCTTTATATAGAGATAAAAAAAGGCCTCCTTTCATAAAAGGAAGCCTTGGATTCTTTAAAGTTCAGTTAAAACCCCTACTATTGAAAATAAATATCCTGCTTAATATGAAAACCTATTTCTTTTCCACCAGGTTACCAGACTGAATGACACCCGCCCCTTTAAGGATCACCCCGGTGGAATATTTATCTTCTACGGCTACGATTTTAACTTCGCCAACCCATTCTTTTTTCTGGCCCAGGACAGCTCCGGTATCCGGGTCTCTGATTTCTTTCCCGGCATTAAAGACTGTCATGACCTGGTTTTTCTTGAGGCCCGAAGCCATCCCAATATTGATTGTCACTTCATTGCCTGAGACATCGATGATTTTGGCTTTATATAATGCCCCGGAGATTTTTTCCACCAGGTTGGCAATTGCTTTCCGGGTAGCTTTCCCGGGGAGGGTGCTGTCAAACCCTTCGGAACCGAAAGAAATCCCACCAAAACTGTTCCAGTCGCCACCGCCGGCCGTCAGGCCTGCCGCCGTCTCTTTTCCTTCACCCTGGTCGGCAGCCACAATCTGTCCCGATCCGACATCTACAATTCGAATATCCACAACGACTCTGGCATTCTGGGTTTTTACTCCCACCCCGCCAAACCCATGGAATCCGCCGCCGGCGCCGCCTACGTTGAATTTATTCATCCCAAACTCAGAAACTGTCCCGGTAATAATATAATCGACCCCCAACACAGCCCCCAGCTTGCCGGCATCCGAGGCTGCCGCCACCCCTTGTAACGCCATATTCTTTTCTTTTAAAATCAGGTTTAATTTCTCCCTTTCAATGACATCGAATTTCCCGGTCTTGAAAAGGGCTGTCGCCAACATATCCGACATTCCTGCCCCCAGCTGCCATTGCCCTGAATATCCACTCTTGTTTTCAAAATCCACGACAGCTATCCGCATCTTCCCACCCTGGGAATATGCCAGGGAGAACCCCATCACCCCTATCAATAAAATTATCCATAATTGGATCATCTTTTTCATCACTTAAAAAACCTTCCTTTCTTCTGCCTTGGGGTGTTTTGAATAGACCCCTTCCTTTAAATGTATCCGATATTCTAGGGAATTACAAATTCACTGTCAATTAAGAGAGACTTTCATCAGAAATCTCAGTTGAAATGTTGGGATAGAGGACTGTTTATCGGCTTTTTCGAAACTCGTTAGATTATCGTAGAATGAAAGAAATATTAAACTTGAGCATACTGTAATTCAACGGGTACAGTTTTCGGGGGTTAGTCCCAACGCTTTTAATAATAACTATTTATGTTGGGGGGAGGGACTGATTGCTTTGTCATCAACCACATTTTCAGATTTAATTGAAAAGGTAAGGGTTATATCGCAGGGAATCGTTGTGCCGGTTGAGAAATAATTGGTTCTAATGGTTATATCATCATAAAAATCAGGTGCGCCGATATTTCTCTTCTTATCCGGCCCGCAGGAAATCAAAGTAAATGTGGTTTTATCTTCATATTTATATTCCAAGTATTCTTCTTTATTCCAGGGATCTCGTAATGCTGTTCTGCTACTAGAATCATTTTTGATTATTTCTTCTAAATTTTCTGGAAGTCTTCTGTTAATGGTGTAATAACTGAAAACCACATCTGCAGATTTATATATCTCAGAATGTTTTTCTCTTGTATCATGGGCCCTTATTTGTTCTTTTTTAGGGGTAAACAGATATACCATCAATAACAGCAAACTCAGAATAATGGCTGAATAGATAATTCGTACTGATAAATTAATCTTCTTATCCTTCATATATAATGAGCCTCAAGACTAGTCATTACATTAATCATGTTGAATATCCATCCCTTACGGAATGGCTTTTTAGTTCTTGTCATGTAGCCTTTTTCCATAGAGCTCTTAATGACTATACATCACCCAATGATTTTTAATATCTTTAGTTTTTTGTAGATAAGCTAACTCCCTTTTAGCTTCATCAGATGAATAATAAACATAGCCTCCTCGGGTAAAAGGAAAAGCTCCACCTGTCTCAAAGAATACTAAATAGTTACCCTCGCCATAGTAACTGATCCTCACTGGATCTGCAGGATAAAAAGATGAAAGTCCCTTTATATAGTAATCTTTTGACCTTCCAGGCACTACCTGCCGGTCCCAGTTAAGGGTATTGGTTTCTATTCTCACTCGGTAATCATCTAATGTTTTCTGGTATTGCGGAAGGTGATTTCTGAACCCTATCAATCGCAAAGAGTCTCTTACTACGGGCCCTTTCCAAACCAGTGGAATTATTACTAAGCTGACGGTACCCAATAACATAATCCAATACCCGGACTTTTCTTTTTTCCTAAAAAGAGTAATAAAAATACCTATCAGTAATGCAGGAATGGATGCCAACCCTGAAACCATTATCAGAGCTAATGATAGAACCAGCAGAATATGAATAACTGGATTCTGTGATAATAACCGTAGCGGATATAAGGCAGTAAAAATAAAGAGAAACCAAGCCCATCCCCCAGATAATAAGATAAAAATAAAAGGAGTTTTCTTATTTCTTAATACATTCCTCATACTAATAGTTTTCCCATATAAACAATCGTTATATTCCTGCTATCACCCCCTGGTATTTCTCCCCTTGTCTCCAAATCCTCTATTTCTTTTCCAATACCTCTCGATACCTCTCGGGATAATACCACCTTTTTCCGGTTTTATTATCTTGAATATAAACCATCGTAATCGTTAAGGGGCCTTTATAGTTATGTAACCAGCTCTGATAGACCACTAAACAAGCGGTATCTTTTGAAAAGAGTGGTTTGAATTGATAGGTAGGCTGAAGAGATTTCAATGTATCAGCCATGACTCCTGACAAACGACTATCTTTATCTGATTCGATTTTCTGTTTACTTACTTCATTCAGATAAGCCATCGCTGATTTATTAATCTC
>DIVR01000050.1 GCA_002428325.1 bacterium UBP4_UBA6127 | reverse complement strand
TCTATCCAACTGAGCTACGGGCGCTGCACTGGTAATAATTTTAGCATAACTAAAATACTCATAAGTTAGCAGCTTGAGGAAAAAGGCTGAAACAAGGCAATAAGATCCTAATAACTCTGGTCATTCAATTTGACTTTTCCTCTGAAAATCCAATAAATGCTGAGGGTATAAGCAATCACCAGCGGCATCCCGATAAGAGCAATTATCAGCATAATCCCAAGAGTTTTTTGTGAAGAAGATGCGTTGTAAATTGTTAAGCTGTTCATTCCCTCCGGGATGGAATATACCATATTGGGAAATATGCCGGCGCCTAATAAGGCCATTAACAGAATAATGGCTCCACAGGAAGACAGGAAGGCTCTGCCAAAATCCCCATTTTTTACTTCCCTGAGAATGTTCACTATCACCAGTACGGTGATGATGGGAAGGATATATAAAACAGGGTACTGATTCATCAACCGGGTCATCTGCGGCTGGGTGAGTAATGTAGCCAGAGTCGTGATGACATAAGTAATCAAGAATAAAACGATTAACTTCCATAACCAGCCGGTTACCTTCTGCCGGACAGACCCTTCTGTCTTTAAAATCAGATAGATAGCCCCATGCATCATGAAAAGAGATACGGTAAAGATTCCCACCAGAATGGAATAGGGGTTTAAAAGGTTCAGAAAGGAACCTGAATATTCAAAATCTGCTGTTAAGGGAATTCCCCGGGCAATATTTCCCAGGGCCACTCCTATCAGCAAAGCTGAAAGAAAACTGCCCAGGCTGAAACCAATATCCCAGCCTTGTCTCCACCATGTCATCGGCTGCTTACTTCTAAATTCGATGGAACAGGCTCGGAAGATCAAGGCAAACAGAAGCAATATAAAAGCAATATAAAATCCTGAGAAAACAGTGGCATAGACCATGGGAAATGCCGCAAACAGAGCGCCTCCCCCTGTAACCAGCCAGACTTCATTTCCATCCCATACCGGTCCAATGGAATTGATAAAGGTTCTTCTCTCCTCATCGGTTTTAGAAAATAAATGAAGGCATCCGACTCCCAAGTCAAATCCATCCAGAATGGCATAGCCTGTAAATAATATTCCAACTAGCCCGAACCATATAATATTCAAATCCAGGTAATTCATGCTCGGTGTCCTCCGGATTTCATTTCTGGGTCAAGTCCAAAGCGAATCTTATGGTCCAAAAGATAAATAAAGACTGCAAACAGAAGCGCATAAACCATACCAAACAGAATCAATGAAAAAATGACTTCATGAGCGGTTACGACCTTTGAATACCCCTCGGAGGTCCTGAGTAATCCATAAACAATCCAAGGTTGTCTGCCAATTTCGGCAGAGGCCCAGCCCAGTTGGTTGGCTATTTGCGGGCCCAATACTGAAATGACAAAAGCCCTGAGTACCCATTTATTTTCGAATAATTGGGTTCGCCATAAAAGAAACACTCCCAACAGGCTTAATCCTATCAACCCCATCCCGATTGCGACCATTCCATGGTAGGTTTGGAAAACAATATTCACTGGAGGGCGATCCTCCGGGGGGAATGCTCTCAACCCGGTTAAGGGTTTATTGGGATTTCCGGAGACCAGGATACTCAACATTTTGGGGATGCCAATGCCAAATTGGACTTTCTCTTGTTTCTCATTGACCCACCCAAATAGATAGAGGGTTCCGGGAGTCATATCTTCATAATGTCCTTCAAAAGCGGCCAGTTTCGCCGGTTGATTCTGGCTGACTCCGATGGCGCTTGAATGGCCTGTAACCAACTGGAGTAGGGAGGAAACCACTGCTAATATTAAACCGAATTTGATGGTTGCCTTGGCAAATTCCTGATGTTTTTTCTTGAGCAGGTAATAGGCGGCTACACTTAGAACCAGGAAAGCGCCTGCTTGCCAGGCTCCGGCAATTGAATGAGTGAACCGGTCAATAGAAGAGGGATTAAATACCATGGCCCAGAAGTCGGTTATTTCGGCTCGGGCAGTTGAACCAGTCCCTACAATATGATAACCTGCCGGGGTTTGTTGCCAGGAATTGGCAACAATGATCCATAAAGCGCTGAAATGGGCTCCTAATGCAACCAGCAAGGTGGATATAAAATGCATCCGTTTACTGACTTTGTCCCATCCAAACAGAAGTACCGCCAGAAATCCTGATTCTAGGAAAAAAGCAAAAACTCCCTCAGCTGCCAGGGCACTTCCAAAAACATCCCCTACATACCGTGAATAGTGGGACCAGTTTGTGCCAAACTGAAACTCCATGACAATACCGGTGGCTACTCCCATGGCAAATATCAATGAAAATATCTTGACCCAATATTTTGTCATTTGATGAAAAAGAATATTGCCTGTCTTAAGGTAGGTCCCTTCCATCATGACTAAAATCAAGCTGAGACCAATACTGAGAGGAGGAAATAGATAATGAAATGAAATCGTTAAGGCAAACTGTAATCGAGAGAGAAAAACCAAGTCCATAAAGGATATCCCTTCTGATTTAAGGTATTTACAGGTACTCTGGTTTCTTATTAACAGGAACATTCTATCAATAGTTCCTGGTTTTGTTTAACCTATAAATAAATGGTCGGGGCGGCCGGATTCGAACCGGCGACCTCATGGTCCCAAACCATGCGCGCTAGCCAGCTGTGCCACGCCCCGGGGGATAATTCACTTTAAGCTTATTAATCCTAATAAAACTCCCGACACCTGTCAATTATCAGATATCGAATGATTCTTATAATCCCTCTTTTCCCGATGGTTCCTCTCTATCTTTGAAACGGAATTGGACCCAGCCTGTTACCATCAGCCTGGGTACCTCTCCCTTTCTCAACCGAATGAAACTTGTATTCTTTGCCGGGGAAAGAACTGATTGATAACAGATTCCCAAATTATCAGCCGTCAGGTTACCCATAACACTATCAAAGAGAGTATAGTAATAAATGAGAGATAATCCTTTGATAAAGGAGAAAAAGGATTTTCGAGACTCTTTTTAATATGTATTTATCCTTTGAGATATAATAGTTTTATTGAAAATTAAGGAGATAATTGTCAAACGACATGTCTGCCAAAAAAATGTTATATATTGAAAAACCCCAAAATGGGCAATCATTAAAACGCCGGAAATGGTTTCATAAACTATTACTACTTTTCATAGTAATAGTTGTCTTGTTTATTTTAGTCTCCATGACATTAGCAATTGCCTTGCCAAAATTGATTGAAACCCCGGATTTAGAAACCCTGATCAAGGAAAAGCCTCTTCAAGTAACCCGAGTCTATTCTGATAAGGGAGAGATTATTGGCGAATTTGCCAAGGAAAACCGAATCCCTGTGCCGATTAAAAAAATGCCTAAGAACCTCAAAAATGCCATCGTAGCAGTTGAAGATGAGAATTTTTACCGGCATGGTGGCATTGACCCCATGGGAATCGCCAGGGCCATATTCAGAAATATCGAAACAGGAAGAAAAGCTCAGGGCGCCAGCACCATCCCCCAGCAGCTGGCCAGAATATTATATTTGAGCCGGGAAAAGTCCTATTCTCGAAAACTTAAAGAAATGGTTATTGCTATCAAGATCAGCCAGAAATACACTAAGGACCAGGTGCTTGAACTTTATTTAAACAGAATCTATCTGGGCCATGGAATGTATGGGGTGGAAGCTGCCTCGAATTTTTATTTCGGAAAGCCAGTCGATAAATTATCTCTTTCTGAATGCGCATTACTGGCAGGGCTTCCTCAGAGGCCGGAAGTCTATTCACCTTTTCGCAGCATGGCAAAGGCTAAATCCCGAAGGTCTCAAGTATTGGACCGGATGGTTGACGAGGGTTACATAACCAAAAAACAGGCAACCAATGCCAAACTGACACCCATCTATGTTTCAAAACGTAGAGAACGATTTACCGCTTCCAATTATTTTGTCGAACAGGTAAGGCGTCAGATTGTGGAAGATCCTAACTATGGGTATGCGGCACTATATCAGGAAGGTTTGCGAATCTATACCACCATGAACAGTCCTCAGCAGAGAGCAGCTCAGGAAGTTCTGCGGAATCATCTGGAACAATTTGAGATCAATCAGCAGGCGCGAATCAACTCTATAGGGAAAACTAAAAAAGGCGAAGTGAAAGCTGAGACAATGGCTTATGCCAAAATCGTCAAAGTTGTTTCTTCGTCAGAACTATCGGTCACGGTCAATGGACAGCCGACCAAATTATATCTTCCAGAAGAAGTGCCTTATCTTAAGAAAGAGAATATTCTTAAGCCGGATAACTATCTGCAGGTTAAGGTCCTGGGAGTCAATTCCAGGAAACAACCGGTCATTAAATTTGTGGGTGGACAGCATATCCAGGGTGCCTTAATCGCGGTGGATCCCAGTAATGGACAGATCAAAGCCATGATGGGGGGGTATGATTTTACTGAAAGTGAATATAACCGGGCCATGCAGGCATATCGTCAGCCGGGTTCAGCATTCAAACCCATTGTCTATGCTGCAGCCTTGGATAATGCAGGGATTTCTCCCTCAGATAAAATCCTTGATGAGCCGGTAAGTTTCGGAAATTATACTCCACAAAATTATGACCATAAATTCAGGGGATTGGTATCCGTGCGATATGCGTTGGAACAATCTTTGAATATCCCTGCTCTTAAACTGGCTTCAAAAGTCGGGATTGATCAGGTCATTGAATATGCCAACAAACTGGGCATCCGGGATACTGACACCCGTAAATTAAATCATGACTTGACCCTTGCCCTCGGAAGTTTAAATGTAACTCCCCTGGAAATGGCGAATGCTTTTGCTGTTTTTGCTAATAGGGGAACCTGGCACCAGAATGAAATAATCAGATATATCAATGACCACCGTGGCGTTAAAATCGATGAATTCCCTGTTTACTCCCAGGAGGCTTTGGATCCACAAGTCTGTTATGTTCTTACAGATATGCTGAAGGGTGTCATCCGAAAAGGAACGGCGGCCCGAACAGTGGGCAGCCAATTTAAATATCCTGCAGCCGGCAAAACCGGAACTACAAACGATTATTCCGATGCCTGGTTTGTAGGCTATACCCCCGATATTTCTGTTTGTGTCTGGGTAGGTTATGACCAACGAAAGAGCCTGGGTTCAGGAATGACCGGTGGGTCGGTTGCCGGCCCCATTTGGCGTGATTTTATGAATCGAGTTTGTAACGAATCGAATTCGAGAGATTTTGCTAAACCCGAAGGGGTTGTTTATGCGGATATCTGCAGTGTCTCCGGCAAACTGGCCACTTCAAGATGTTTTGCCGCGGCCGAGGAATATCTTAAGGACCCGGCAAATGCTCCACGGGTCAAGATTCTTCATGAGTCCTTTAAAACTGGAAGTGAACCTAAAGAATCCTGTACTTCTGACCATACCGTAACCGAACCGGATACGGAGGAGACAACAGGTGATTCTGAGTCCAATATTCCCGGAGATCAGGAATAATTTATGGCTATAGTATCTTTTGTGTGGACTGAAGAATGAATTTATCGTTATTATCTGAAAAGATAATTTTAAGGCGAATGACCCTTGATGATCTGGATGATATCCTGCAAGTTGAAAAGCAGTGTTTCACCATGCCTTGGACTCGGGGAATGTTTGTCAATGAAATCTCTGATGTGAAATATTCTCATCCCATTTTAGCCCGCTGGGAAGGTGAGTACCTGTCTGAAGAAGGCGCTGTTTTTGCCAATCCTGTCTGCGGTTATGCTGTCTTCTGGAAAATTATTGATGAAATTCATATTGGCAATCTGGCGATTGCGCCTCTTTTCAGGAGAAAGGGGCTGGCTTCTTTTTTTTTAGAGCATATTTTTAAAATGGCTAGAGAATGGAAAGTCGTCCATATTACTCTTGAAGTCAGGGCAAGTAATCAGGGAGCCATTAATCTTTACAAATCATTTGGCTTTAGAGAAATCGCTATCAGAAAGCAATACTACCTTAATCCCGATGAAGATGCGATTGTAATGCTGAAAGATGATATTTAGCCATTCTCTTACTATCTGGACGTTATAATGACTATCCCTCCCAATAGCTGTAACATTATGAGAATTCCAGCTTTCTTGTAATTCAACACAGACTTCCAAAAGTACTTTCTGAATCCCCATTTTTGATACAAGGTAGAGAGATAATCTCCTTGGAGAAATATGATTGTAATAATCAAGGGGATTTTATATCTTGGTGTACAGAAAAATACTATCTGATTTAATATGAAATAGAACAGTATCAGGGTAAACAGTACATGAATTTCATCTTGGAAATAATCCCGGCAGGGTCTGGTGATGCAGCAAAGTAATAGAAACTCCCAGAAGAAGGCTGAAAGCAACCAGACAACCCAATTAATGAAAGGGAATTCCCGAAAAAGACTAACTTGCTGAAAAGAGTAATCGGGCAGGGGATTTAATAATCTAAATGCTTTAAATCCTGCCAGTTTCATTTCTTCAATAGGATGTCCGATTATAAAAGAAATTCCATATTTCCATCCTGCAGCATTCCTGGTCAACTCATTATAATCTAACTTCAATAGAGGATTTCCATTTTCCGGCCAATCATAGCTTCCAGTGGCTCCCGAATGATGCCCGATCCAGAAATTAATACCATCAATTGCGGCAACCGGAATGAAACTATGGCTTATCTGGTAATTCCGAAAGGTCCAGGGTAGCAGGACAATAATGAGGCAGATGAAGGGAATAATAAACTTTTTGAAAAGTCTTAATGGTTTTTTATTGATCCAAGCTCCCATTATGATCAGAACCAAACAAAAAGGAAATAATCCTAAAGTGATGGGTCTAGTTAATGTGGCTAAGCCCATCAGAAAACCTGAGAGACACCCCCAATAACTCAAGAAGGTTTGGCCTTTCTTTATGTGATAAATTAAAAACAGGAGGGATAAAGAAAATAAAAATATGAAAACTATTTCTGATAACAATAAGGATGGATAAATAATCAATTCAACTACTAAACAGGTTAGAATGCAGCATAGGATTCCTGTGTCTTTCCCATTAAGTTCTCTTCCAATGAAATAACTTAACAAACAGATAATAATAGAAAGAAAGGCTTGTATAAGGTAAATGAGGGGATAAGATATTCCAAATACAGAATAGATTCCAAATAAGAATAAAGGATATAACGGTGGTCTTGAGAAAGTATTACCTGCCTCATCCATATATATTCCAGAATGAAGCATAGCTTGGGCAAGGGTATTATAATCCTGAGCATCAGAAAGGGGTATATTCCCCGAAAGCAATACAGTGATACCCAATCGAATCACTAAAATTATCCCAATCAATAAGAAAAGGTTTATCGTATTTTTCTTATACATGCTTATTGTCTATTCGGATATCACATTGAGAATGGATGCTAAATGTCCGGTTAATGACTGCCTGTCATATTCCGGATATTGGTTTTTAACTTTAGTTAAAGGGCCTTTATGAAGATATGCCTGGTAGAAGGTTTCCAGAATATCAATAATGCCTTCAACATTGGATGGTTCAGTAACTTTGCCTGCCTGATGATTTACTATCAAATCCCGTGTAACTCCTTTCGGAGCCATACAAAGGATAGGTTTGTTGGAAGCCAGATATTCCCATGTTTTTGCCGGTAAAACAATCTCGCTTCGTTTGCCATCTCCGACCAGTAGTATTAATCCATCCGCCGAATTTTGATGCTGGATTACCTTTTTTCTGTCCATTGAACCCAATAAAATTACGATAGAACCTAAATCTAAATCCTTTATGAGTTGCTTATGTCGATTATTCAAAGTACCTATAAACAAAACTTGTGTTCTACCTTTCTTCTCAGGATTTTTATCAAGCCAGGCTTTAAGCGCTTTTAAAAAATAATCTGGTATTTGACGGGGTTCAAAAAAACTTCCCGTATGAACTAAAGTGAATTTATCAAATATCAAAGGGGTCAGGTCCTTCTGTTCGTCAGGATCAAACCCATGCACAATAGTCTGAATCTTATCTTTGAAAATTGGGTATCTCTCTTTTAAATCCCTGGTGATACCAGGGTTCACCGTAATAACTGAATCGGCCTGTCTTATGATTTGAGATTCCCATTTAAGCATTTTATTCCGATGCCATTGAGTGGGATGGATATGAGGATAATCAGACCACATATCCTTAAAATCAGCGACCCAGGGAATCTGGTATTGGTGTGATAATTTCATGGCAGCTAAATGGCAAATATTGGGTGGGCAAGCAGAATAAATGGCATCGATACCATATTCCTGAATTAATGAACGACCGGAGGAAACTGCAAAAGGATACCATCCAAATCGAGAATCAGGAAGAGAAATCCATTTATTTATAAGATTTAAATTATCTCTGAAACTTTGAAATTTCTTCTGAGGAGATTCTCCTGGATGGGTGGATGCTTTTTCTGTTTTTGGCTGTAAGATTCGCAGTATCCTGAAGGGATCCAGGGATTCTGTTCTTTTGATGATTACAGAATCCGGTAATTCATTTAATAGTCCCGGATCCCGGTAGTAATGAGATATATCTTTAACCGCCAGAATAATGGGACGCCAACCATATTCAGGCAGATATTTGGCAAATTTTAACGCTCGAAGAACCTGGACACTGCCTAAGGGTGGAAAAAAATAGACAATCATCAATACATTTTTCATTTTAATGGACCTGAATGGGAATGAATCTTTCTCAAAGGATAGGTTTGATTACATTCCTTAATAAAATCACTGAGATTATTCATGAAAATAGATTTATTAAAACGTAAAGCATTTTCTCTTATTTGAGATGGAACCCATTGGGTTTGAGCATGCAACGATATTGTTTTATTTAAGGATTCAGGGGTCGGTTCCCTAAAAAATAAAGCGGTTTTAAATTCTACCTGAGATTCCATAACGCCGCCTTTTCGATAGGCAATAACAGGACATCCGCAGGCATTTGCCTCAATCGGGACTATTCCAAAATCATCTTCTCCCGGGAATATAAGTGCTTTCGCATTCTGGTACATTTCTTCAAGTTCCCGTCCATGTTTTTCACCCAGGAACTCAATATTCTTATTGGCTGAATTCTCCAGAAAACTACGATCAGCTCCCTCACCAACAATTTTTAAAGGAAGACCATTAACATTGAAGGCCTGGATCGCTAAATCAATCCGTTTATAGGGATGAACCAGCCTGGATACCAACAAGTAGTAACTTTTATTCGATTCTTTAAGATGGAATGAATCGATATTTATCGGAGGATTAATGATATAGGAGTCACGATGATAGATTCGTTGTATCCTATCAGCGACATTCTGGCATGAAGCAATATAGTAATCAGGGCGTTTTGATGCCTGTATATCCCATTTTTTTAAATGATTTACCATTTTTCGATATATCGGTCTGGCGACTAAAGGTATTTTGGATAAATATTCTTCTTCTTGTATCCAGGCAAAACGCATTGGGGTATGGCAATAGGTAATATGAAGAGTATCCGGAGAAGTAATAATTCCATGGGAATATGCATATGAGCAGCTGATAACCAAATCGAAATCCCTGAAATCAAATTGTTCTATGAGGTAAGGATAAAAATAAAAGAAAGCTTTATAGTGGGGATTAATCCATTTATATTTTGATAAAGAAGAAGGGCGGATATCCCATTTACTGTAAAAATCAGGCATTTTATCAGGATCATAAAGCAGGGTATATACAGGGGCCTCAGGAAATAACTCATGAATAGCTTCCAGGACCCTTTCAGCCCCTCCGTATTGAACTAAGTATTCATGGACAATGGCAATTTTCATTGGAGTTTAGTTTCTTTCATTTCTCAATTAGTTTACTGGTCAGAAGAGTTTTATACAAGTCTGTAAATAATTATCCTGCATGAAATAAGATAACAGGATAGACACAGGGAATGAATCATTCCAAATCAGTCTGAATCTTTGATATTTCTTATGTTAAAATCCTTTTATGAGGATAATAGCCGGACATGTTAATGCTGATTTCGATGTATTGGCATCTATGGTGGCTGCCTGGAAGCTTTATCCGGATGCCTTAATGGTTTTTACCGGTGCCCAGGAAAAGGCTGTCCGAGACTTTCTATCGACTAATCCTGTACCCCACCTGACTTTCTATAATACTAAAGATATCGATCTTGATAGCATCAGGGAGATTATCTTGGTGGATACTCGTTTTAGCTCTAGGATAGGTTCTCTGAAGGAATTAACTGATAAAAAGAAAATCCGAATTATTTCCTACGATCATCATCCTACAGACCAGGGTGATATCACACCTGATGAATATTTTCACCGGGATATTGGTTCAACCGCAACCATCCTGGTTACTGAATTGAAAAAACGCAAAATCAAGCTGACACCCAATGAGGCAACCGTCATTGCTATTGGGATTTATGAAGATACCGGAAGCCTCACTTATGTGTCCACTCGAAAAGAAGATTTGATGGCTGTTTCTTATTTACTGGACTGCGGTGCTACCTTAGCGGATATACCCTCCTATATCAATTTAGATTTAAATCGTGAGCAGCTCCAGATATTTGCTGACATTATCAAAGCTATGGAATATCACACGATTGATGGGGTTCAAATTGGGATATCCTGTGTTATCTCTTCCTCCTATATGGGAGATTTAGCTTTGTTTATCCATAAACTAAAAGATATCGGGCATATCCCAGCTGTTTTTATCATTGCTCAACTTAAAGACAGGGTACAGATTGTGGCCCGGAGCCAAACCCGGGCGGTAAATATTTCTATTATATTAAATGAACTCGGAGGGGGAGGGCATCGTACGGCAGGTTCTGCGGTCATGAGAGACACGACCGCCGATGAGGTTAAAGTTAGATTGCTTGAATTGTTGAATCTTTATGTGGAGCCAATGATCCGGGCCAGAGAAATGATGTCATCACCCGTCATGACCATTACGCCAGAATTAAGAGTCGATCAAGTCCGTAAACTGATTCTTCGTTATCATCATGATTCCTATCCTGTGATTAAGGGTAAAGAAATTCTGGGAATTATATCTTCTCTGGATATCGGGCATGCTTATTATCTTGGGTATGGAAAAGAACAAGTAGATCGTTTCATAAATCGGGAATTTATCCTGGTTGATGTACAAGCTTCTTTCCGGCAAGTCAGAGAATTGATGACCAAACCTGAGGTCGATTTGATTGGGGTTACAGAGCCTTCAGGCCGGTTGGTAGGTGTCATTTCCCGTTCTGATATTTTGAAGGCAACTCATGAAGCTGAAGATGGACATAAAAAAACAACGATGGACAGCCAACTCCCGGTGGATACTGCCAAATTAAGGATTCAGAATCTGAAAGAATTACTGGATAAAAGAATCCATCCCTATATCCATGAATTACTTCTTAATATTGGAAATGTCGGTGAAAAAATGCACTTTCCCACCTATCTGGTTGGAGGATTTGTCAGGGACCTGATGTTGGAAGTTCCCAATTATGATTTGGATATTGTAGTAGAGGGCGATGGGATTACCTTTGCCCGCCATTTGGCGCGGAAATTAAAAGGAAGGGTGAAATCCCATAAACGTTTCAATACAGCTATCGTTACCACTCCAGACCATCTTAAAATCGATGTAGCCACTGCCCGTACTGAGTTTTATGAGTTTCCAGCAGCATTACCGGTAGTAGAATCCAGTACCATCAAACATGACCTCTACCGGAGGGATTTTACAATCAATGCCATGGCAATGAAACTAAATCCTGAGGATTTTGGGCTTCTTTATGATTATTTCAATGGGATTGCTGACTTGAAGCATGGGAGAATCAGAGTCTTGCATAATCTGAGTTTTGTCGAAGACCCTACCAGAATATTCAGAGCTATCCGTTTCGAACAGCGGTATGGATTCAAGATGGATAAACAAACACGAATGAACATTGCCAATGCCTTGGAGTTGGATATTTTTTCCAGGCTGGGAAACGAAAGGGTTCGGGAAGAAATTATCCTCATTCTCAGTGAAAAAGATCCCTGGAAAGCAATTAAAAGAATGCGAGACCTTAAAGTACTGCCCTTTATCCATCCAGATATCATGGCGGCCCAGGAAACGGAACGGTTATTTAAACGTTCCAGGGAGTTTATGGAATGGTTTCACCAAAAGTTTCCATCAGAAAATTGCAATGATTGGGAAGTATATTTTCTTTGCCTTATGGATTCCCTGGATTGGGAACAATCCAATGAAGTCTGTAAAAGGCTGGTGATGATCGCGGAGACGGAATCCCTCCTTAAACAATTAAAGAGCTATTTCAAAGAATATGGACGAAAGATACCATCAAGCCAGGGAGAGCTGTATGCAGTATGTAAAAATATCAGAACAGAGGGGATTCTTTATCTTCTGGCCCAAGCTTCTCAGGATTGGGAAACAAATCTGTTGAAAGAATATTTTGAAACAATCCGGTTTAAAAGTATCCATTTAAGTGGAAAGGATTTAATTAAAATGGGACTTCAACCCGGGCCTCTTTTTAAGGAAATATTGGATTCATTAACAATCGCTAAGATTAATGGGCTGGTTAACACCCCGGAAGAGGAACTCGAATGGGTAAAGCAGGAATATAAAACATTTAAAATAAAACCCATATTTCAAAGAAACAATCAGACCAAGATGAAACCTTAATTGGTTTTATTAAAACGCAAATGCCTGACATGGGCTGGCAGGATATTAAAAGGGACCCATTCATGTTTGTATTCGTTCTTCTTCACAAAATCTCTTAATACTTTGTCTAACTCCCTGAGTTTCATTCGTTCTTCTTTCTTTCCCAGGTAGGACCGAACTCTTCTGACCCCAATATACTCAAAATAACTCAGGGTTCCCTCAGGCTTGAGATTTGTCCGGAAATAACTATGAATATCCAACACCAGTTTTACATCAAAATTATTCATTGGGAGGCTGGAAATGATGTAATCGAAAGCAGCCATATCATTTAATTCCTGCAAAGGCTTATTGATTATTTTAATCTGGCCTCGAACGGATTTGAAATCCGGGTGAGTTTGGATGAATTGGCTTATGTTGTCGGCAAAAACAGGATTAATCTCACATACATAAAGAGTATCACCCGGTTTCATATTGATTGCCAACTCCCGGGTAAAAACTCCCGTTCCCGGACCCACTTCAAGAATGACGCTGGGTTTTTGATGTTTTACAAATTCAGAAATGATAGCTTTGGCAAGAAACCTGGAACTCGGAGTCACTGAACCTGTTAACTGGAAATTCTCCCTGAATTGTTTTAGAAATAGTATTCTTTCAGTAATGCTCATAATTCTGGTTCCAACCTGCTCATAAATTCAGGTACATTTTGAAAACCTGTATGACCTATTATTCTATACAGGTTATAGGGATTTAGGGAAATAAATTATACGATTTTTTCTTCCAGCATAATTTGGAGGAAATCCAGTTCGTTTTTATCAAACCAGGTCAGTTTGCAGGAATAACATCGATCAATCACAATTTGGTACTGATATGAGTAGAAAGTCCTGTTCATGGGTACCGAGCAGACGGGGCATTTGCAATCAGGGCTGGAATCTTGTTGCCGGGGTCGAATTTGCCTGACACTGTTTGCTAATTGGGTTTTCTGATAATCTTTGATTTTTTTCTTGTATTCATCAGTAAATCCGATTTCTCTCCGGGCCAGTATTTTAAATAAGGAATTTTCATATATCAGATAACCTTCACAGAACCGGCAATGAAATACCTTTGTACCCTCATAGGATTCATTGCTTAAGGGTTGCTTACACCGAGGGCAATTGGGGCCGCCCCAGGATAAGGATTCTCTGGCTGTCAGCAGTTTATTGATTTCTGGTACTTCAGACACTTTGACGACATTTTTGTTATCTGTCCGGCAAACCCAACTATCTGGCTTTAGGGTAGTCATTTGTCCCAACTGAGCCAGAGGAAACGGCCCTTTCCACTGATTATCCTGCTGAACCCACCAAAGGCTTCCAATGGACTCAGGTGCCTCATGAATAGTCTTAATCTCCTGGCGGGCCTTTAATTGGAATTCTACGTTATTGGATATTGTTTCGATATCTGAATGGGCCAATTCCAGCAAGGGAGATAGCCTTCGATTTAAAGGGGGATGGGTGGATAGAATATTTGACCAGAACCCTGTATTCTCATCCAGAGTGCTTTCCATAGGATTCATAATGAAAATGGGTGCCATACTCTCATCCATATATCCCACTCCTCGCCAATTACGGGATATTTTAAGCATGGCTTCCGTCAATCCAATAGGATTTCGAGTTAATCGAACCGCAGTGGCATCTGCCAGGTATTCTCTTTGCCTGGATATCGCAACATTAAGCAATTTAGCTCCCAGAGTAAGCAAGGCCAAGACACCTACCCAAAGCCAGGGAGCTCCCCTCTGAGATTTTTCCGCGCTATCGGCCATCTGTCTTAACATTTGGGCATAGGTAGCAAATAAAGAACAGGCTATTGTTACCATTACACAGTCATTATTGATAATATGCGACATTTCATGGGCTACCACATTTTCCAATTGAGGCCGGGTCAACCTGGCCAGTAACCCTTCGGTTACTCCGATAACTGCGTTATCGCTTTTGGTAGAAATGGCAAAAGCATTGACTGCCAGTGTGGGAATCACTACAGGCCTTAGATCGTGAAATCCAGTAGCCAGTTTTATTTCTTCAATGACATTGATAAATTGCTTATGATAACGGTCAAGAGGATCTGGCTCTTCAACATGAAGTGCAGTTAAAATTCTCTCTACCCCTCCTATAATGGCATGTAGCCAATGGATGGCCGCCAATGTTAACGCCGTCGCTAAACAGGTCAGATAGAAAGTGTCCATACCGACAAAATAATTAAAATCGGCTTTCTTGATGCCAATAGAGAAAAGCAGTAAATGACCCAGTATGACAAATCCCAAAAAATAATAAACCACTAAAATGATAAATAAAATAGTTGATTTACTTCGACGTTGATGTTGTATGTCAATATGTGTAAATGGCATGGTTGTCTTAAGTATAACTGAAGAAATATGTTCTGAGGAGGGCTTTTTCTCCTAAAATATTGAATAACATCTAGAATATCAATCTTATATGCTTGATTAACCCCTAACTGGCTCTGGTTGTCGGGGAACGGAGAGTTAACGGAGTGGGTCAGACCCTCTCCGTTAACTCTCCGTCATTAAGTAACTATGAATTCATGACAAAATTGATTTGTTCAAGAACACTGGCAGGTGTAAGGGTGGTCATACAGAAGGTTTCCTGGAGGCATTGTCCTCTATAACAAGGGGCACAGGGAAATTCCTCTGGGGAAACTGTCAATTTGATTCCCCGCCCGTAAAGCTCCAGTTCCTGATGGCAAGTCGAACCGATTAATACTATGATTTTCTTTTTTAATGCGATAGCCAAATGCATAGCCAGGGTATCAGATGAAACTAGCATCTGGCATATCTCGATGATAGAGCAAAAATCCAGCAGGGAATTCTGGCATCCGGTATTGATAACCGCAATATTCATCTCAGCCAGCTGAGAGGTAATCTGATTGTTAATAGATTCTTCCTCAGGCCCTCCTAATAACAATAAGCGTAATGAATCCCCATATTGGCGAGAAAGAAGAGTTGCCAGGGTAACATAATAATCCAAAGGCCAGCGTTTTGTTGCAAACCTTTTACCGCTTCCGGTATTCAATCCAATAATGAATTGTTTATCATCCAAACCCCATTGGTCCATCAGTTCATGGCTTTTGGCTTTTACTGAAGAGGGCAGGGGAAGATAATACTCTTCATTCTTGTAAGGAATATCCAATATATCAAACAGAAGCTCCGGGTAAGATTTTTGATTCACCTTGAATTTTAAATCATTATCGATTCCCATCTGAAAGGAATATTCGGTGGATGCCGAAAGGGGTCTCAATGTCCCATAGGAGCTTAACCCAAAACCTGCTTTTTGTTCAGCCGTGATTCTCTCTGCCAGCCCCGTGGCTCTGGGTTCTTTATCAAGACAGACCAAAAGGTCAAATTTCTCACATAAAAGTCCCGGGATACAATCCCGATCATCAATGTCCAGTAATCTGTCAATCTTGTCATTGGACCGAAGCAACTGATAAGCCGCTGAATCGGTAACCCAGGTGATATGGCTGGACCTGCCGGATTTCAATGCCCTTAAAATAGGGGTGGTCCTAATCACATCCCCAGTCGCTGCCAGTTTTATTATCAAAATCCGCTTTCCCATGGGATCATAATGCGGACAACCCTGGCATAAGGTTTGATAAATACAGGGTTTATCACCCTTATAATATCTGCAATCTAAATGAAGAAATAAATCCATTATTTTTTTAAAATCTTTCCCATCGTTCAGGACTTTCAGATTCCTTAAATATCCTGTAACTCGATATTGTATTTTTCAAAATGAAGCTTGGGATCAGGGAGAATTGAAATGGTCTTTCGATATTTTTCACCCAGTTTCAGTAATTCCGATTCCATCTCATCATTCAATACTTTTTGTAGGTCAGGATGGACTTTTATCATGACTTTGGCCTTACTGGTCATTCGACATACTTTTTTGAGTTCCCGAAGGACTTTGATGGCCATGGTATCGGGAGAAAGAATGACTCCATTCCCTTCACAATAGGGACAAGGTTGAGTCATGGTTTTTAAGAGACTGGGACGGACACGTCTTCGGGTCATTTGTATCAGGCCAACCTCAGTCATTTCCAGTACCGTGTAGCGTTCTCTGTCATCCTTCAGGGAATCAAGAAAGGCATCATAGACTTTTCTCTGATTGGAACGGCCTTTCATATCAATAAAATCAATTACCAGTAATCCCCCTAATCCTCTGGCCCGGATTTGATGGCCAATTTCTTTGGCCGCTTCGATATTGGTTTTCACCAGGGTTTGTTCAATATCCAGCCCGCCGGTAAATTTACCGGTGTTTACATCAATAGCTACCAAGGCTTCCGCTTCATCAATATAAATATGCCCCCCGGATTTTAACCAGATTTTTCGTTGCAGGTGCCGGTCAATCTGAGATTCCACATCATAGATATCAAAGATGGCATCTGCAATATCGTGATAATAAACCCGGTTTTTCAACTCAGGAGATATATTGCTGACTAATTCATAAATTTTTTCATATTCTTCTTCAGAATCGATCACAAGCCCATCAACGGTTTCATTGAACATATCCCGGACGACTCGGAAAGTTAATCCCAAATCATTGTGAATTAAGCTGGGAGCATGGGAGGTCTCAGCGCGTTTCTGGATTTTGCGCCAAAGATTGGTCAGGAAAAGGCAATCTCGTTTAAATTCTTCTTCCGTAGCTCCTTCAGCGGCTGTTCTTACGATTATGCCCATATCTTCAGGAACTAGTTTTCGGGCCATTCCTCTTAATCGGTCCCTTTCTTTACCATTTTGAATTTTCCGGGAAATCCCAATATGGCGAATGGTTGGCATCAACACTAGAAAACGTCCAGGAAGAGTAATATGGGTAGTGGCTCGAGCGCCCTTTTTACCAAGAGGCTCTTTGACTATCTGGATAAGAACATCTTGTCCTTCTTTCAAAAGGTCTTCAATCGTAACCGGGTATCTTATTTCCTTATCTCCATTTTTAGGGGGGGGAATCACTTCATCATATCCACTGATGGAGGCAGGGAGGGGGGGAGCATCAACTGATTCATCGGAATCTGAAAGCCAGGACTCATAAGCTTTAATGTCATAATAAATGTCAGAGACATATAAAAAACAATTCTTGCCAACACCGATATCTACAAAAGCAGCTCCAATACCAGGGACAATCCTGTCAACTCGACCTTTATAGATGTTTCCAATAATTCCCCGATCAGCGTTTCTCTCAATAATGAATTCGCTTAACTTCCCCTTGTTCATTAAAGCCATTCGTGTCTCGTAATTTTCCACATTGACCAGCAAAACTTTATTTTTTGCTTTCAATTTCTGGAACGGATACGAGGAAAACTTTTTCCCAGTTTTTGTCATATTTCTTTCAACTTTCAAGTATTTATTTGAATGGCTGGACCTCTAGCGGTAATATCCAGGGTCTGAAGGGTTCCCTGGATGTCACTATAAAACCCAGTCCTTTCATAAGTCATTAATTTGATAGATTTTACATCAGAGCCCGTTAAATATTCCATGATTTCTTCAGGCCGGGCACTTCCCTCAGGTGTTATATTCAAAAATAATTCCATGGTAAGGGGGGTATTCTCTATTACTTTTATATCACGAACTAATGGGCGTAAATCAATTAATTTGGATTTTTTATCCCGAATTCTCTGATAGGGAATTGAATCCATCCTGAAAAATTGGTCTATTTTACTCTTGATATCCTCAGTAATGAAGTTTTCCAATTTAACCTGGTAGGTAATACATTGAATTAACTTTGAGAATCCAACTGCTTGATTATCAACCAGCCAAAGGTCTTGAATCTCCAGATCATCCGGAAGGGCCTTTTTTAATGAATCTACAATTATTTCCGGAGATATCATGCTGGACAACGTAAATTGGCTATATTCACAATGGCTGGAAAACCCGACGGATAACGGCATGGCCAGTTGAAAAGTCATTTGGGGATTAAACCCTTGGGAATAGACAATCGGTAATCCTGATCTCCTGAAACCATAAATAAAGGTTTTCATTAAATCTAAATGGGAGATAAACCGGATAGGATCTTTCTTGGAAAATTTAAATCGATACAGATATTTCTGATTTTGATTTTCAGCCGTTCCTCCCACTGTTTCCTCATGGGTATCAACAGGGTCCATAACCATTTGTTGTTGGATTTTTTCTGAAGGGGATTGATGGCTGCACTGGTCAATCCCACAAAGAGAACATATATTTTCGGTTGAACAATCGCCGGTAATCTCTTCTGACAAGGCCTTTTGATACTCTCGTCTTAAGAAATCCTGGCTGATACCCCCCCCAATATGTTCCCAGGGTAAGGGGTCGTTAGAATTATATTTTTTCTGGGCATAATCATTAGGATTGATACCCATAGATTCAAAGGCCTTATCCCAGGTCTCTTTTTTAAATTGATCGGACCAGTTATCCAGTGTACACCCCAATTCCCAGGCTTTTTCAATAACTCTGGCCAACTCTCTGTCCCCACGGGCAAAAACAGCTTCTAAAAATGTTTGCTCCGGATCATGCCATTTAAGATGAATATTTCTCGATTTGATACGATCTTTCACCCAATGAATTCTTTTTTGAATTTCTTCAATAGGAAGTTGCGGCACATATTGGAATGGAGTATGGGGTTTGGGGACAAAAACAGAAATGGAAGCGGTGATTTGTCCGCCTCGGCGAGAATGCTGTTTCGCAATTAAGGCAGCTTTAGACATCAGATCAACCATGGCTTGAAGATCATCGTAGGTTTCAGTAGGCAATCCAATCATGAAATACAATTTGGCATTGAGCCATCCGGATTCAAATACTTCTGCCATGACACGTTCCAAATCTTCATTAGAGATGGTTTTATTGATAACCTTACGAAGCCGTTCACTCCCGGCTTCAACGGCAAAAGTAAATCCATTCTTTTTTACCTTTTGAATGGTTTTGGCAATTTGAATCGAAAAATTATCTACCCGTAAAGAAGGTAAGGAGACTGAGACTTTACTGTGTTTAAATCGGCTAATCATCCGCGCGGCTAATTCATTGATAGAACTATAATCACTGCTGCTGAGAGATAAAAGAGCTATTTCGTCAGAACCGGTCAGACGAATTCCTTCAACGGCTTGTTGTTCCAAGGTCTCAATCTTTCTTTCTCTTCGTGGACGGGTAATGAAACCCGCCTGGCAGAACCGGCAGCCATGGGTACATCCTCTTTGGATTTCCAGAGCTATCCGATCATGGGTGATATCAATATAAGGAACTATCTGGCGGGTAGGGTAATAAGCGTCATTCAAATCTTCTCTTTGCCTGAGTATTTGAACGGGGATATTCTCATCTATCGGCAAGGTGGATTGATAAGCACCCTCCGTATTGGTTTTGATTTTATAAAGAGAAGGAACATAGAGTCCGGGGATTTGAGCTAATTGAAACAAAATCTCTTTGCGGCTGGAACCGGCTATCTTGTTTTTCTCGACTGTCTTGATAATCTGGATAAAAGCTGTTTCACCTTCACCAATGACAAAAGCATCAATAAAAGCATGCATCGGTTCTGGATTAAAGGTTGCATGGCCGCCGGCTATGACAATGGGCATTTCATCCGTGCGTTCATCGGAATGAATAGGAATTCCAGCCAAATATAGCATATTCAATGTTGTTGTAAATGAAAGTTCATGCTGAAGAGAAAAACCCAGAATATCAAAATTAATAATCGGTGTAAAAGATTCTATGGAGAAAAGAGGAATCTTCTTTTCTTTCATGAGATTTTCCATATCGGGCCAGGGCGAGAATACCCGTTCTGCACACCATTGAGGATGATCATTGATTTGAGAATAGAATATTCTCATCCCCAGATGGGACATCCCCAATTCATATACATCGGGAAAGGCCAGGGCAATACGAACATCAATCTCATCATCTTTTTTATGGATAGCATTATATTCATTCCCAATATAACGAGCTGGTTTGGAAACAAGAGGAAACACATCCCTGTAAAGAACTTCTTTGAGGGATTCTTTATGTTTATTTAAAGACAACAGCAAACTCCTTAATAAGTATATCTTCTTTGGTGGACGTTGATAGCTAAACCAAGGGCTGTCATGAAAGTCATATAGGAGGAGCCACCATAACTGATCATGGGTAAAGGTAACCCTGTAACCGGCATGATTCCAATGGTCATGCCAATATTGATTAGGATATGCGCCAGAATCAAAGTCACCACGCCAACGATAATGAATATCCCCTGGTTATCTTTGGCATAGCGAGTCCATCCCAGCATTCTGATCAACATGAATCCGAAAGCTAACAGGACCAGGCATGAGCCTATAAATCCAAACTGTTCTGCAAAAGTCGAAAAAGCGAAATCGGTATGGTTGGCAGGGAGGAAATCCAACTGGGTCTGTGTTCCTTTTAACCAGCCTTTCCCTAAGATACCGCCGGAACCAACGGCAATAACTGACTGTATAACATTATACCCGGCTCCAAGAGGGTCTATCTGGGGATTGATGAAAATCAATAACCGGTTTTTCTGGTATGTTTTCAGAAATGAAAAAGCAATGGGTGAAAACAAAATACCTGCTACGACCGGATAGGTTAAAAACCTAATCGGAGCTCCGGCAACATATAGTACGGCAAAAAGAACCGGAACAAGAGTCAAAGAGGTACCTAAATCAGGTTGCTTCATAATCATCAACATCGGGATTCCTATCAATAGATAAGCTCCCAGGACTCTTTTCCAATCATCCATCTGGTCACCAAAATCATGAAGATATCGGCTTAAAGACAATATTAATATGATTTTAGATAATTCCGACGGCTGGAATTGAAAGGGACCGACGCCAATCCATCTAGCGGCTCCCCCAGCGCTTTTCCCAACAATCAATACTATCAATAATAGGACAAAATTAAACCCGTAAAGCCACCAGGCATAATTAAGCCAGTCATGATAATCATATCCAGTCACTAACAGCATCCAGGAAAGTCCCAGCAAGACCCATAATATTTGTTTCCAGATGTAAGCTGAGGTGTTGGGATCACTATAGGTTGCACTATGAACCATAATGATACCAATCAGACTGATGAATACAATGGATAAAATGACCCAGTAATCGGTTTGATCAAGGTAACCATGCCATTTCAAGGTGATAGGGTCCTCATTATGAAGAAAAAATTATAAAAATATTCAATAAAATGTTCCAAAGCATAATTATTAGTCTATTTTATATATTTTCCCATAGTTTCAAAGAACCAACAAATTACGGTAAATCTTTTGTTTCCAGAAAAACACTTATGTATAATAAGGCAGGAGGAATTTGGACCATGACAACCTTGGAATTTGAAAATATTGGAATATGGATTGTTAGGATTGTTGTTTATGGAATATTGGGAAGTATAGGGATAGGTATTATTTGGGTAACCCTAAAAACGCTGAATAATAATCTACGAAGTCGTGGAATAATGGGTTTCCTATTAAGTTTGTTACAAATTGCGATTTTATTATGCATTGTATTAGTTGGTGTCTATTATGCCAATCAAACAGGAATTTTGGAGAAAGTCATTTCCTGGTTACCATGAAATAATCATTGAAAGGGGTCGGTAATGATCAAGAAATATATGTATTATCTCTTGTTTTTTCTCATTTCACTTCAATTTTTAAGTGGTTTTCTCTCTGCAGCAGAGTTTCCAACCGAGGCTCGTCTGTTATGGGTATCTAGATGGATGTATTCTACTGAGAATGATGTCAGAAACATCATCCAAAAAGCCACTCAGACAGGATTTAATGGCGTTCTATTTCAAGTAAGAGGGAATGGTACGGCTTATTATAAATCCAGTTTTGAGCCGGTTGAGGAAAGGATCGGCGGGGATACTGCATCTTGGGATCCCTTGGCTGTAGCAATTGATGAAGCTCACAAACAGGGAGTTCAGTTGCATGCCTGGGTAAATACCTATCCTGGGTGGACAGGCAAGACTCCTCCTAAATCTCCCCATCAGTTGTGGAATGCTCATCGAGACTGGTTTTGTGTTGATAAAGATGGAAAACCCATGGAATTAAAGGGAGATTATGTGGTATTAAATCCTGGAAACCCTGAGGTTAAAGACCATTTATATAATGTTTTAATGGAAATTGTTGAAAAATATGATGTGGATGGATTACATCTGGATTATGTACGTTACTTTGGACCACAATTTTCCTATGATTCCGTTAGTCTCTCCCGGTTTAAATCACAATACGGAATGCCCCCTGAACAGTCTCCAGCCCAATGGGATAATTTTCGACGGCAACAAGTAACTGATTTAGTTGAAAGAGTTTATAAAGGCATTAAATCTAAGAAACCCGCAGTTGCCCTTTCAGCGGCTACTTGGGGTGACTGGGATGAAGGGTATAATTTTTACCTTCAGGATGCTCACAATTGGCTTGCCCAGGGAATTGTCGATTTTATTTGTCCAATGACTTATACCCATGATCCTTCTATCTATGAGAAAAATATGCAATCCCATATGCCTAATGCCCATGGAAGATATATTTTTCCGGGTGTAGGCATATTTACCATGAAAAATGTTGAGACAATGAAAGGCATCATGTCGATCAGTGGAGAATACCCTAATCCAGATGGATTACAGGGTTATGCTTTCTTTGATTGGACAGGACTCTATAAAAATAATAAAGAAGGAAAACCTGTTCCGACGGATATGCAAAAAGAACTTTCCTTGAAATCTTTTAAAAAATCAGCCATTTTCCCAATATTTCCATGGAAATATTCTAAAGAAGATATCAAGCCTATCCTTATTAAAGGCTTAAAAAACGTTCCTAGAATATTGCAGCCAAACGATAATTTTCATATTTATGCCGATATTCAACTGAATTCAAATAAATTAGCTCAGTGGCAAAAACAGCCAGCTGTCTTTTTAGTTTATGCAGAGGATATTTTTGTCCCCTCCTATCAATGGAATGATAGAAAAGGATTAAAGATACATTCGAAATCAAAGATTAAAGGGATGCTGTCCATGAGGAGTATTCCAGATTCCTCCATGTGGTCCACTCTGGATTCTTTGAAAGGTGAAAAACCTGGAGTTCCTTATTATTTCAAAGTAGTAGCTGTCGATTCAAGAGGAAACATCTATGACAGTGAACTGTATAAAGTTCAATTTTATTACCCTGGTAAACCCTATGTAAGCAAAGGGGCTTTTGGTCCCTCCTATCAGGTGGCTCAATTTGTCACCATGGATAAAAAGGGTCAGTTATGGTTCTGTGATTACAAAACTAATGCTATAAGAGTTATCGACCCAGAAGGGAATGACACCCCTTATTCAGGGATTACTTCTATTTTGGATTCCACAAATAAAGTGATTCCCATAAAAGCACCTTCCGGAATGGCATCTGATTCCCAAGGAAATATTTATGTGTCATGGGGGACTGGGTCTGATGGTTACTTTGCCCAACTGGATCCCTTGACTGGGAAATCAATCAAAGCATGGCCTGTAAAATACCTTCCAGGAGATTTAGATATTGATAAAAACGGCCATATTTTTGTAATTGAAAGGATCCATCCTCGATGGCATGTCTATTCCCAGGAGGGGATGGAAATGACAGGATCTCCCTATGTGATGAATACTGCCGAAAGCACCCAAATCAATCGAGGGATTGCCGTTTCTCCGGATAGTAAAAATGTTTATGTCATATCAGAATCCCAGGAGAATGTTCAGGTGTATACTGGTAATGTAATTAATGAAAGCATTCATTACCGATTTGATAACATATTGACCTCTGTTTCCGGTGCGGCTGGCGCTGTTGATGTGGATGCCCAGGGTCTGATATATATATCTGATTTAGGGAATGAATGTATCAAGGTCTTTTCCGCAGATGGGAAACGATTGGCTGATTTGGTTGGAGGGAAGCCACCTGTATCCAAACCCCGGGGTGTGGCTGTAACTCCAGATGGGAAAGATATCTACATCATGGAAATGGGGCCTGGGCAAATGATTCACTGGACTCGAAAATAACCTTTTTGACAGCTGTCAAAAAGTATTCAGGCAGGAAATGGAAGTGAAAGAGCTTCCGTTTCTTGCCTTTTATTAAAAGAGTAAGATATATTTTTTAAATGAATCCTCTTTGATTTTGTATTAAATCATCTTTATATATAAGGAATTATCATGGAAGATAGACTCCCTTTTAGTGAAATTGAACCAAAATGGCAAAAATACTGGTCTGATAAAGAATTATTTAAGGTTAAAATCGATAAATCCAAACCTAAATTCTACCTTTTGGAAATGTATCCCTATCCTTCCGGAGATCTCCACATGGGGCATGTCCGGAATTATATTATTGGAGAAGCAACCGCCCGATATAAGCGGATGAAGGGTTATAGTGTCCTTTATACCATGGGATTCGATTCGTTTGGAATGCCTTCGGAAGCTGCTGCCATTAAACATAAACTCCATCCCAGAACTTGGACTTATCAATGTATTGATAAGATGCGAAATGAATTAAACCATCTGGGTATTTCTTATGATTGGTCTCGGCAGCTGGCTACTTGCGATCCTGATTATTATCGTTGGAATCAATGGCTTTTCCTGAAAATGTACGAAAAGGGATTGGCTTACCGAAAATATTCAGCGGTGAACTGGTGTCCCAAATGCCAGACAGTCCTGGCTAATGAACAAGTGGAAGATGGCGGATGCTGGCGTTGTGGAGAAACAGTCATCCAAAAGGAACTGGAACAATGGTTTCTGAAAATTACTGATTATGCCAGCCAATTAGTGGATGATCTGGATAAATTGAAGGGATGGTCTGAAAGGGCCAAATCACTTCAACGTAACTGGATTGGTAAATCTATGGGGGTGGAAATTAATTTTCCCATTGTTGAAGGGCAGGGGATAGACGAAAAATCTTTCACTGTGTTTACGACCCGACCGGATACTATCTATGGATGCACTTATTGTGTTTTATCCCCTGAGCACCCTTTAGTGTCCAAAATAATCAGTAACAATCCCCAAGCGGCTGATATCATTGCTTTTGTTGACCGAGTTAAAAATCAAGACCGGACGGTAGAGACATTACTGGAATTGCCCAAAGAAGGCATTGATACTGGAATTAAGGCTATTAATCCAGTAAATGGCGAACAGATTTCCATTTTCCTGGCCAATTATGTCCTTATGGGATATGGAACCGGTGCTATTATGGCAGTTCCCTCCCATGACCAGCGGGATTTTGAATTTGCTAAAAAATATGATTTGAAAATTAAAGTTGTGATTGATAAACCAGGTGAACCCCTGAATGCCGATACCATGACCTGTGCTTATGAAGAGGCTGGCATAATGGTAAATTCAATGGAGTTTAATGGGTTGGACAGTGAGGAAGCCTGGGAGAAGATTGCTGACAAGATGGTGGCAGAGGGGTACTCCAAGCGAACTGTCAACTATCGAATTCGTGATTGGGGCATATCACGGCAACGGTATTGGGGAACGCCCATTCCCATGATTTACTGTGAAAAGTGTGGAACGGTGCCGGTTCCTGAAGACAACCTGCCGGTCCTTTTGCCTGAAGATGTAGATTTCTCTGATTACAGCGGGTCTCCTCTCAAAAAAATCCCGGAATTTGTGAATGTGAAATGTCCCCAATGCGGTGCTGAGGCCCGGCGTGAGACGGACACCATGGATGGGTTTATCGATTCATCCTGGTATTTCTTAAGATATTGCACTGACCCGGACAAACGTTCCCATGTGGCTTTTGATATTGAAGAGACTAAATACTGGATGGCTGCAGACCTCTATATTGGCGGGATTGACCATGCCACCAAGCATTTGATTTATGCCCGTTTTTTTGTGAAATTCTTAAGAGATTTAGGGTTGCTGTCCATTGATGAACCTTTTACGAACCTGGTAAATCAGGGTTGGCTGTTGGGAACTGACGGGCTGAAAATGTCAAAATCCCGAGGCAATGTAGTGGACCCCAATAAGATGCTGGCAGAATATGGAGCGGATACAGCCCGGGTATTTATGATGTTTGCGGCTCCCCCGGAACCCGATATTGCCTGGTCTGATGAAGGGGTCGAAGGGTCCCATCGTTTCTTAAACCGTATCTGGAGAATCGCCAATCAATATACCGAGGTTCTTTCGGGATATCCAACTCCGGATTTCACCGGAGCTCAGCTTTCGGATAAATCACTGTCGTTACGAAGAAATGTCCATAAAACTATTAAAAAGGTAACTTCCGATATTGAAGACCGATTCCATTTTAATACGGCTATAGCTTCCATGATGGAATTAGTAAATGATATCTATAAATTTGATACTTCTGATGTGTCCCTTGATGAAAAGATTAAAGTGATGGCCGAGGCTCTCCATAATCTTCTGATTTTGATCAGTCCGCTGGCCCCGCATATGGCCGAAGAACTCTGGCATCGAATGGGACATCAGGAAAGCATTTTCCTCCAATCATGGCCACTTTTTGATTTGTCAGTAATGTTGGAAGAGAGTGTTGAAATTGTAGTTCAGTTGAATGGAAAAGTAAGATATAGAACTCCTGTTCCATCCAATGCTTCCCAGGATGAAATCAAATCTTTGATTATGGAAGATCCCAAAGTTAAAGATATCCTGGCAGGGAAAGAACCTAAAAAAGTTGTGGTGGTACCTAAAAAACTCGTCAATATCGTTATTTAAATAATAGAATTTAAGAAAGCAGGTTTGGAAGATATTCTTCTCGGCCTGCTTCTTTTTTTGAAATTTCATTCGAAAGGATTTAAATAATTATGACAATCAAAGTTGGGGTTATTGGTTGTGGAAAAATTGGTGATGTGGGGCATTTAACCGGTTATAAAGATTGCCCAAACACGCAAGTAGTGGCGGTATCGGATATCAACGAGAAAGCTGCCAAGGCCATGGCTGAAAAATATCAGGTCCCCCATTATTTCACCGATTATAAAGAAATGCTGGCTATGAAGGAAATTGACGCGATTTCTGTTGCCGTGCCAAATTTTCTCCATGCGGAGATGACCATTGCCGCCTGCAATGCAGGGAAACATGTCCTCTGTGAAAAACCCATGGCAACAACTCTGGAAGAAGCTCAATTGATGATTGATGCGGCCCAAAGAAATAAAGTCATACTGGAAATCTGTATGGCTTATCGCTATACCGCCCAGGCCCAGGCTGCCAAGAAGATATTTGACAGTGGGATGCTGGGGAAAATCAATTCTGTCGTAGCTGTTTTTGGAAGTCCCGGCCCTGAATTCTGGTCTCCGGAAGGCCAATGGTTTTTCAATAAGAAATTAGCCATGGGAGGCGCTATGGCCGATTTGGGAATTCACCTGATTGATGTTGTCAGATATTTAGTCGGAAGTGATGTCTCAAAAGTCTGTGGTTTCACAGCTACCCATGAAAAAAAAGCGGATGTGGATGATTCAGGGGTCTGTTCCTTACTCTTCAAAAATGGAACCTTGGGAACCCTCTTCTCCAGCTGGACCTATAAACCGGGTGGAATGTATATTACCTTCTTCTGCGAAAAAGGGACTCTCTATTTTGGAAGGAATCCACGGTATGACAAACCCCTGGTAGTCGAACTGGTGGACCCACCTTCCACCCTTTTACCTGAATTGCCGGCCATGCCGGAGTCAGGAACACGCTATCAGCATTTTATCCATTGCATCGAATCAGGCCAATCTCCGATGACAAATGGAACAGAGGGAATGAAAGCCCTGAAAGTTATTCTGGGGCTTTATGAATCCATGGAAAAAGGTATTACTGTAGAAATATAAATAATCTCATTAAGGAGAAAAAAAATGTTAGTTTGTAACAGTACTTGGAGTTTCCACCGTAACATTCCTGGCAATCTTGCTTTTCTGGATTTCCCGGCCAAATGCGCTGAAATGGGGATTGAAGCAGTGGAACTGCTTGATTTCCATTTTGAGGAAAAGACCCCGGCCTATATGAATAAGGTTAAAAAAGCTTGTAATAAAGCCGGTGTTAAACTTCATTGCCTGGCAATCGGGAATGACTTTACCATGGAAAATCTGGCCGATTGGAAAAAACAGGTCAGTGATGTCAAAACCCTTATTAAAATGGCAAATGACCTTGAAGCCCCGGTGATGAGAGTCTTTTGCGGTACTCGTAGCATTACCGATGCTGGCTTGGAAAGGGTCATTGCCGGGTATCAGGAAGTTATGGCGACGGCTCAGGCTAATAATGTTGTCCTGGCAATGGAAAATCATTGGGGCCTTTCAGTAAACCCTGATAATGTTTTAAAAATTATCAAAGGGGTTTATTGTCCCAATCATTTCGGGTCTTGTCTGGATTTTGGCAACTGGCAAAAAGATGACCAGATTGATGCGGCCCGTAAATTAGCTCCCTTCGCTAAACATACTCATGCTAAATCTTATGTTTTTGAGAAAAATGGCAATGAAAAGAATATTGATTTTAAAACTATCATTTCCATCCTCAAAAAAGCTGGCTACCAAGGGGCTGTCTCCGTTGAATTCGAAGGCGAGTGTGATGAGTTTGAAGGTGTGGCTAAAACTGTTAAGCTCGTTAAAAAGTGCTTAAAGTAACACTTTAAGAAATAAGATATAACCTTATACCTCCCTGAATTATACAATACATTCAGGGAGGTTTTTTTTATTTTCCCATTCAATTTTCATTTCCTTTTGCGTTCGGCGAGAGACCCAGGCTGATGGTTACAGCCTGGGTCAGACTCTTAAAGAGTCATGTTTATGAGATGGATAGAAAAAGTCTCAAAGAGAGAAAAAAATCTTACCAAGTGAGAAGAGCTTCGTAGATGCTAAAGGGAATGGAATAGGTGAAATCCCTGGGAAAAAGGTCTTATTGAAAACCAGGCAGAATTTGAGTCATATAGATATATCTGATTTTATTAAAGATATTGATATATTGGGGGGTGGCATAATCCCGATAGGTATAATCAAAGGGGGAAAAGGTCCCTTTTTTAAAACGAAGGGTAACTTCAGCATAAATCCCTTTATCCAGATAAATCCGATGGCAATAGTCTTTGGTGGTCGCTAAAATCATTTTGGCACCTGTCAAATATCCAGGGTCCAGATTAATTTTTCGGTTAGGGGAAGCTATTTCCTTTTCCAGGGTATTGGTGAAAATCTTGAAATCAGGCAGTTCTTCCGGATGGACAAGAGTCTGGAAACTCCAGAAAATCCGGTTCAGGCCAGTCCCCATCTCCGGTTCATAATAACTGGTGAAATCGAAGGGAATAATGGGACTTTCATAATCGATTGGCCCGAATTTAGCCTCTAACCTTCTACGGGCTTCAATTGTATAGTCATCTCCCGCCGTAATCACTCCGATAAATAATTTTGCCAGTGGAGCTTGTTTCATTCGTCCCATGGAATTGTTTGCCTGTCAGTATGGTTTATTTATTTATAATCAAGAAATTATAGCATTTCGAAATGCATCAGGAGGACATTCAATAGCCGCCTTAGGGTTGAATATCTATGAAAATTGGCAGATACCAGTAAGAATCGATCCCACTAAGGTCATTTTGAGAGATTATACAGATTGATCCAACCTTTTTTTCCATCCTGGGTCTTCACTTTGATCCAGAAGCTTTGCTTATCCAATATCTCCAACCGCGCACCTGCTTCCAAACGGCTTAAGATTTTAGAATTAGCCTGGGGCTTTTCCCGCATGGGAATTGGAGATAAGGGGCCTTGTGGCGACTGAATTATCATATACTGGGGTCGGGAAGGTTTGGCAGGCTTTTTTACACTCTTTGAACTTTTTACTGTTTTTTCAGGTTGAGTAGAATCAACAGAATAATTGTCAGAATTGGCCTTGGGCAAGGCAATGGCCTCTTTTCCCTTTTTTCTGGAATGGGTTGAACAACCATATAAACATCCCATTATAGTCAGAGAAATAATCATAAAACAGGGCAGAATACACTTATATCTTTGATTTATGAAAAGTTGCATCATATCAACGCTCCCGTCGCATTTCAGGGTAATTAACCCTTTCAATGGATGATTTGTTATAATTTAAGTTATTTTACTGGTATTTGAATAGTCAATTGGAGGAAATATTTTAAGATGGACCCTAAAGAGCTAACCCCAGATATCCTGAAAACCCTTGAAATTATTAAAGAGGGTACCGTGGATATCATTTCTGAAGAAGATGTTATTAAAAAATTAATAGAATCTAAAAAGTCTGGAAAACCCCTCAGAGTCAAGCTGGGCTGCGATCCTTCGGCACCTGATTTGCATTTGGGACATACCATTCCCCTTTTAAAACTTAGACAATTCCAAGATTTAGGCCATCAGGTTGTTTTCATTATAGGTGATTATACCGCTATGATTGGGGATCCGTCAGGAAAATCTCAAACCCGGAAAGCCCTTTCTAAAGAAGAAGTCCAAAAAAATGCAGAAACCTATAAAAAGCAAGTTACTAAAATTCTGGATATGTCCAAGGCCGAAGTAAGGTATAACGGAGAATGGCTCAGTAAACTGACCTTTGAAGATACCCTGAAACTGGCCAGTAAATATACCGTAGCCAGAATGTTGGAACGGGATGATTTTGACAAACGTTTTAAAAACAATATTCCCATTTCGGTACACGAATTCCTTTACCCATTGATGCAAGGGTATGATTCGGTGGCTGTGGAAGCAGATATCGAGATTGGCGGCACCGACCAAACCTTCAATCTGCTGGTCGGCCGGGATTTACAGCGGGAGTATGGACAACAGCCTCAGATTATCATGACTTTCCCCTTGTTGGAAGGAACCGACGGCGTCCAGAAAATGAGTAAATCTCTGGGCAATTATATCGGCATCAGCGATCCTCCCAAAGATATGTTTGGGAAAGTAATGAGTATTTCTGATGACCTGATGCTGAGATACTTCAAGCTGCTGGATATCGTTACAAAAGATGAATTACAGGAAATCAAGACGGGTATTGAAAACGGAACCCTGCATCCAAGGGATACGAAAGCTAAATTAGGCCGTTTGATTGTCTCCAAGTATCATGGTGCAGAGGCTGGAGCCGAAGCGGAAGCCGAATTTAATCGGCAGTTCAGAGACAAAAAAGTACCTGATGAAATCCCCCAGGTCACCATCAAGGTGGAGGGTGATTCCATTGGGTTGCTGAAAGTTATGTCCTTGGCCAGCATCTGTAAAAGTAACAGCGAGGCCCGTCGGATGGTCGTTCAAAAAGCAGTCGAAATAGACGGAATCAAAGTGGATGATGATAAACTGGATGTATCCACTAATAAAGAATACTTGATCCATGTGGGGCGAAGATATTTTAAAGTGATGGTAGAAAAAATCTAAGTATAGATTCTCTCCATCCATGTCTCCAAGGCAATAATCCTTAGATAGGAAATCACTCATGATTTTAGAAAAAATCGTTCGTATGTTCGTTCCCTCCAAGCAGGAGAGGGATGTTAAAAAATTATTACCCATTGTTGAGCAGATAAATTCTCTGGAACCGGCTTTCATCAAGCTCACTGATGAGGAATTGAAAAATAAGACAGTTGAATTCCGTAAAAGACTTCAAGAAGGAGAAACCTTAGACGAACTCCTTCCTGAAGCCTTTGCTGCTGTCAGAGAAACGGCAAAACGCACCCATGGCATGCGACATTTTGATGTCCAAATGATGGGCGGCATTGTTCTCCACCAGGGGAAGATTGCTGAAATGGCAACCGGTGAAGGTAAGACCCTGGCAGCGACATTACCGATGTATTTAAATGCCTTGCCCGGGAAAGGCGCCCATCTGGTTACGGTGAATGATTATCTTGCTAAACGTGACCGTGATTGGATGGCACCCATTTATGAATTTCTGGGACTCACCGTGGGTGTTCTTCAAAACAATATGCGGCCTCAGGAACGAAAAGAACAATATGCCTGCGACATTACTTATGGAACCAACAGTGAATTTGGATTTGATTATCTTCGGGATAATATGACAACCCGAATCGAGGACCAGGTTCAGCATGATTATCATTATGTGATTGTCGATGAAGTTGACAGCATCCTGATTGATGAAGCCCGGACCCCTTTGATTATTTCCGGTCCGGTGGAAATCTCCACCCATAAATTCGATGAAATGAAAAAACCGGTTGAACGGTTGTCGAATGCACAGACACAGTTGGTAAATCGGCTTGTTTCTGATGCCGAAAAATTACTGGCAGACGGTAAAGATTATGAAGCCGCCATTCTTCTCCTGACAGTCAGGAGAGGCTCTCCCAAACACAATAAACTCTTAAAGATGGAAAAAGAACAGGGCGTCTTGCGCTCCATTGAACGGGTTGAATTGGATTATACCCGGGATAAGAAAATGTTTGAACTCGATGAAGAATTGTTTTACAGCATCGATGAGAAAACCCATGTGGCTGATTTGACAGATAAAGGACGTCATTTCCTTTCCGATAAAGATCCGATGATGTTTGTTTTGCCTGATTTTGACTATGAAAAGAGCAAAATAGAGTTAGACCCTTCTCTTTCTCCTGAAGAAAAGATTAATAAGAAAAAAGAATTTGAACAGTCTTTTGTCGAAAAAAGTGAACGTCTTCAAAACATAGCCCAGCTCCTGAAAGCCTATACCCTGTATGAAAAGGATGTGGATTATGTTGTTAAAGATGGAAAAGTTCTCATTGTAGATGAATTCACAGGCCGTTTAATGGTGGGACGCCGTTTCAGCGACGGGTTACATGAAGCGCTTGAAGCTAAAGAAAATGTAAAGATTGAACGGGAAACTCAAACCTTGGCAACTATTACCATTCAGAATTACTTCCGAATGTATGAAAAACTGGCAGGGATGACCGGTACCGCTATCAACAATGCCCAGGAATTCTGGAATGTCTATGGTTTGGATGTGGTTGAAGTTCCCACCAATCAACCTATGATCAGGAAAGATTACAACGATCAGGTCTATAAGACTAAAAAAGAAAAATATAATGCCATTATTGATGAAATCAGCGAATACAATAAAATGGGGCAACCTATCCTGGTGGGTACGGTTTCAGTGGATGTTTCTGAAACCATTGGCAGAATGCTGCGGATGCGGGGAATCAGAAATTATAATATCCTGAATGCCAAACAGCATGATCGGGAAGCTGAGATCATCCGGTTAGCTGGAGAAAAGAATACCATTACCATTGCTACCAACATGGCTGGACGTGGGACAGACATTAAGCTAGGAGAAGGTGTAACCGAATTGGGCGGCCTCCATATCATTGGGACTGAGAGACATGAAGCCGGCCGTATTGACCGACAGTTAAGAGGACGTAGCGGGCGTCAGGGAGATCCCGGTTCATCAAGATTTTTCCTTTGCCTGGAAGATGACTTAATGAGATTATTCGGTTCGGACCGAATCATTAATATCATGGATCGGCTGGGGGTTGAAGAAGGTCAAGTTATCGAACATCCCATGGTAACTAAATCCATTGCGACCGCTCAGAAAAGAGTCGAAGAACATAATTTTACCATTCGTAAACATCTGCTTGAATACGATGATTTAATGAATAAACAGCGTGAGTTGATTTACCAACTCCGGCAGCAGCTTCTTCGAGGCACAGATATAAGCCAGTGGATTCTGGATGTCATGATTCATGGTTATTCGGAAAAGAAACATCAGGATTCCGATGAGGCCCATGAAGCTGGAACCACTCTGAAGGATTTTATCCTGGCAATATATGCGGAAGCATTGGAGGCACATATTGAAGAACATCTACCTTCTAATATGCCCCAAACCGACTGGGATTACGCAGGGTTAATGGAATGGTACCATTCTGTTCTCCCCATGGGAATCTCCCTTAAAGAAATTCAGAATGAATCTTTCTCTCAAAAGGATATCTACGAAAAACTTTATCAGTCCTTTGAAAATGTTTATAAAAACAGGGAAGAGGAATTCACAGACGAAATGATGCGGTTCCTGGAAAAGGCTGTTGTCCTAAGAATTGTCGATATCCAATGGAGAGATCATCTTTTAAGCATGGATATGATGAAGGAAGGTATCGGGCTGCGGGCTTTCGGCGCCTCCATTGAAAATGCGGCTTTGATTGAATATAAAAAAGAAGGGCATTTCCTTTTCACTGAAATGATCCTGAAAATTAAGAGTGAGATTCTTAATTTGATATTCAAGGTCGTTCCGGTGGTCCAGCAACCTGTCAGCCAGTCCCCAAGGCCGGAGGGTCCATCTCAACAAAAGCCAATGGCAACTTCATCAAGGACTTCCCCTGCTATGCCGGATAGTTCAACTAATAAAGCCAAGACAGGCCGTAATGATCCCTGTCCTTGTGGCAGTGGGAAAAAATATAAGAAATGCTGCGGCGCTAACTTATTCTAGAAACTAAAGACTCAAAGCCGGTATATGCCTGCCAACTGGACACCGTTTCGTTTCAGGCTATATACCGGCTTTATATTTTTATAAAGACTCCACTCCAATTCAGTAAACAAACCCTGACGACTGACTAGTACCAGATAATCATAAGGAGGTGGAGAAAAGAAATTTATATCTTTTCTAAATAGCCCCTTCCCCTGGCAATAAATGATGGTATCTGGATAGAATGATAAGGCAGAAATTGGAACATTCTCAGCAGGATATACTGGTAATATTTTGACCCTGCCATTTATCGGTACATTTTCATTTAGCCAGGTATACATTTCAGGGGTGATAACCTCTCCCCAATAAGTAATCTCCATGCCTGCTTTTTCCGCTCCAGATAACCCGCCAATTAAACCATTATAATAAGAAACTTCTACCGGGTGGAGTTGTATGATGGATAAAAGGCCCGGCATAATCGATACAATCAACACTAGAATGGGTATGGCCTTGGGTAATCCTAAAGACTTATACGGGAAATCATCTATCAGACATTTGAATCCATAAGCTGCAATAATCATGATAAATGGGAATACTGGCATGAAATAACGGATTCCATCTATGACCAATCCCCCGGGCCGTGAAAATATCCCTATCAATACTAATATATTTAATAAACATAAAGAGATCCAATCTCTAGATGGATTCTTTTTCATTCCCTTGTATATTCCCAGAAATAAATAAACAATAAATGGTAAGGGTAGGGTCAACAGAACCATCAGGGTAGGGTAATGCCAGGGTGTATGCTGATAAGAATTCCCCATATAAAAGGTTCTTAAAGGACTATCAAAACTGAAAAATATTTGATAAAAATCAATAATCCTTTTAAAAGTATCAGTCCATAACCAGGGCCAGAGGAACAAATAAAGAGGACATCCCAATATCAGCATCCAGATTAAGTTTCTGGTCTGTTTTGATGAATGATAGCATTGGCCCCAGAGAATCAATGGAACTATGATGAACACAGCAGTGACTTTTGTTGCCAATAATAATCCCCAAAACACTCCCGTCAATATGGACCATTGTTTTGATGTAATTCCCCGATAAAAAGAATAGGTTGTCAGTAACCAGAATAATGCTAAAGGAAGATCCAGTTCTACCAGATGACCATGGGCAAATATCCTGGGCAAAAATGAAATACCTAATGCTGCCAGCCAACCACTTCGAGTATCAAACTCCGTTTTAACTATATAAAAGACTGATAGAACCAAAAGAATAAATATGATGTTTCCAGCCAGACGGTAAGAACCTGCAAGATAATAAGTTAATCCAGACAACAGTTTCATCAAAGGGGGGTGTTGGGCATTAGGCTGCCATGAAGCTGAAAGGGTCTTTAGAGGGGTAGAAAAATCAAATGAAGATACTGAATGTAATGAACTCTTTACCCAGGAGAAATACGAATCCCCTGCCTGATAATATAAAGGTTCATCCCAGGTAATTCCATAATCTCCATTCGTAATGATCATTAAAATAAAAAGAATGGATAAAAATATTAGAAATCCTCGATAAGATTTCATTTTAATCCTTGGCGATTCTGGGTTATTTAAAATTCTTAAGATCTTTAAGAGATAAATCTTCTTTCCAAAGATAATAAAATCCAATAATTATCACAGGAAGCATCTGGCTTAAATGTAAAACGATTGTAAAACCACTTGCCAGATTGGTTTCTCCTCCCAATGCAGTGACCGCATATAAACAGGCTGCATGGTAAGGGCCCACATATCCCGGCGTTGAAGGCACGGAAACCCCTAAAGCTGTCAAGACCATGATGACAATAGGAGAATAGATGGGTAAGTTTCCCAGGTTAAATGCCAGCATTACAAAATAAATACTGGCCGCAATAGTAAACCAGACAAGAAAAGTTTGGAAAATGCTTAGAAGCAGACGTTTCCAATTACCCAGAACATTTAAACCTTCTGCAAATTTGGAAACAATATCTTGAATCTTTTGAGCTATATGCAAAAAACGTTTACCTAAAATGCTACGGATAATCCGATTAAATATATCGACACGCAATCTTATAAGAACAAGAACTCCTAACAAAAATATTGATCCTATGAATAAAATGACTCCCGCTGATTTAATTTGATTAGGATTAATCGAGTCTGATGCCCCTAGATTCAAATTTACCGGAAAAACCAATAAAACAGCAACCATCATGAAGATAAGACCCAAACTGTCGAATATTCGCTCAACAATGATAGTTGCCAACCCCTGTGAGAATGGGATTTTTTCTCTTCGGGTTAACATATAGGATCTTATGAATTCTCCCAGACGTAAAGGGAGTACACTGTTACCCATAAATCCGATTATCAGGGGAGACATTAAATCTTTAGTTTTGATATTCTTGATTCCTGCTAAAAGTGTATGCCATCTCCAGGCTCGAAAATAAAAGCTTATTAACAGCACTATAATGGAAGGAATGAGATAGAGATAATTGGCATGAACTAAGGCCAGATACAGTTTTTTAAAATCTATATTTTTCACAAATAGGAAAATGAAGAATAAACTGACCAATATACCAATAATAATTTTTCGATTTTTCACAATTAGGGAATCTTTCTTTGAAATATTTATATTATTAATCATAAAGTGAGTATATAGTCTAAAGGAAACCTATCAAAAACGACAGTATTATCTGCTAAAAATCAGTGTTTTTTAAAATATTCTTGACATGAAGGGACTCTTCACGATAAATTAAATAAACAAAACAATTAATGTAGTGCCGAGATNNGAAAATCCCTGCGTCGGCGGTTCAATCCCGTCTCTCGGCACCATTTTTTTGGTTTTAGTTCTCCTCAATATTTTTCGTAGAAATCTTCAGGATTTGGTTTTCCCCGATGTCTTTCTTTTATAGCCGGTTTTTGCATTTCACCTAGAAGACAGAATCTATTCGCTCTGAGAGCTGACAGTTCACTTGTTAATCCATTTAGTTGTTTTAGGCTTCCCCAATATCCAATAGTCTGTATTTTCCCGATAAATGGCTTGAGAAGTTCCCCGATAGTTTCTTTTTTAGGAAAGAGTACCAGATAAATAAAACGATTTAAACAGGATATAGGTACCTGGGTATTTTGAAGGCAGACTACAGTCCAATTCAAAGAATTATTGCTTTCAAGAAGTTTTATTCCATGGTTTAATGACGATTGAAAAGAGAGTTCGTCTCTGATTGATTTGATTAAGGATTTTTCCTCAATAGATTTTATACCGGCTGGTAATTTTACTTCTAAAGAATTCATTTCTTCAGCGAGTTTATTTCCTAATTTTACAACAATATCGAAGCTATCAGATTCAATCAGAATAAAATGGGGAGACATACATCCCTGCTGTTCATAAAGAGCTACATCATAAGCAATTCTTCTGGCAATTTCCGAGAAATCCTCCATCAATAAATTATCGTTGCTTATGAATCCAAAGCTGAATTTATGTCCATATCCATGAAATTGAACCGAAGACGGCATTCTATTATTCATATCCGAAATGGTATTATCGTCTCCATACGCAAAAATCTTATCGGAGTAAGCAAATACCACCTCTTCATGGGTTTTTGTTCCCCCAGGCCAATTATAATAAGCTAAATGGGCTGCCAGAGATGGATTAAGAATAATTATTGAATGAACAAAGAGCCAAGGAAATAAGGGTTCCTCACTGGAGGGTTTCACCAGCTGAGGGTTTAATGATAGCAAACCATAAATAATACCGAATAAACCTGAAGTGAACACATTCCCGGCATGGATGTGTAAATGGAATTTACTTTCCGTGTTACAGATTCCAAGTTCAAGGAAACATTGGGTCAATTTATCCAGTTTGAATTCTTCCAGAGTAATATCCAAACACTCCCTGATCATTTCCCTCGAAAATCCAGTCGTAATTGGTAACCATTCTTCCGCTACTTTTCGATAAGGAAAAGATTTCTTTTTCCAAGATTCAGCCAGAATAATCAGGGTATCGAGAATGTCTTTTTGTGATAGTTTTGATTGGGAATGGAATTGAAGTGTTTCATTTAGCCGATGTTTTAAAGTATCCAGAGGCAGGGGAAGGGATTGAATTGATTTTACTGTATCAATTGATTTCTCAAATAGGGCATTCAGAGGGGGCAGCACTTCTCCGGGAAAAAGAGGAGGCAGAATGATGTTATTCATAGCTTTCATGAGAGTATTTCATCGATTCCCAGAGAACACCCTCTTGGGATAGCTCTAGGATTGCGTCCCTTAATATCAAACCCATCCTGGATTTTAAATCCAATATCTTCAGTCTGGACGGCTATAACCGATCCTCGATTGGATAGATCAATGATTCTAATCATTCCCAGATTACCTTCCTCTACATGATGGCCCGTTTCTGGATCAATAATCAGGACACGGCTCCAAGGAGGGATGTTCTTGAATACCTTTTCAGGAGAGGGTTGTTCAAAAAGTTTATTATCATAGAACTGGGTTCCCAGTTCAGTCATTCCATATTCATTAATAATATGTGTTTGAGGGATATTAAACAATTCATCAAGTTTTGCGTATAGGAGTGATTTGGCAACTTCTCTGGATTTTCCTTTAAAACCTCCGGTTTCCATAATGCGGCTCTCAGGATTCAAATGAAATTGCAGATGATTTTCCGTGCAAAAATCTATCCAATGGACAAAAGAAAAAGCTGTTCCCATAAGCAATATAGGCTCTTGGGAATCTTCATACTTTTTTAGTTTCCGGGTAAGCCCTTTTGTATCAAGCGCATCATTTAGAATAAAAAATGCTTTATCAATGGAACTGAATAATTCCATGCAATCATCAATCATGAATATCAGGGAAGAATGGGGGGCTTCCAGGGGAGATGGAGTCAGGCTAAGCATGGGGATTTTTTCGTATTCCGGTAAAAGATGTTTTTTAAAATTATCGTTCAAAGAGGCATGATATAAGGATAATGAATCCAAATAGTGTTCTCCCGATTTACTTTGGGTCGTACCGCTGGTATGGAATACTTTGATTGTTTTCTCAGGAGGAAAAGATGCAAGTCTGACCGCTTTGAAAGCCGATGTCGGTACGGCCGGGATTTCTCTCCAGGAAGATACTTGTTCGGGTGTTAACGAAAGAGATCTGCAGTATTTCTGATAAGGTTCATTATTATCGAATTGATACTGAAATAAGGATAATGCCAATTCACTAAATTCCTTATCATCGGGTGGAGAATCAACCCCTTTTTGGATTAGAGAAATGATTTTCTGGTCCAGTTCATCAATTATCATTGAGTTCTACCCTTGCTGATTTCAGTAAATATCTCATTTAGAACCGTTACGGAAAAATCAATCTGTTTTCGGGTGATAACCAAAGGCGGCGTCAGGCAAAGAATATTAGAATATTCACCTGAAGCCAGAAGGATCAGTCCCTTTTTTAACGATTTCTTCACAATCTGAATAGCCGTCTCTGTAGCCGGAACATTAAGGCTCCCAGGATTAATAAGTTCCAGCCCAATCATCATGCCGCGGCCTCTAATATTTCCAACAAAATCATATTTCCTTAGTGTGGAATTTAATAGATTCAGAAAATAACTACCATTCTCCCTGGATTGAGTGGGAATATTCTTTTTTTCCATTTCTTTAATCGTAGCCAAACCCATGGCGCATCCCACCGGATGGCCTAAAAAAGTACTGGTATGGATAGCTTCTCCCTGAGAAGGCCCCCATTGATCCATTACTTTTCGTTTACCAATACAGGCTGAGATAGGGAAACCATTCGACATGCCTTTACCAATGCAAAGGAGGTCTGGTATTACTTTTTCCTCTTCACAAGCAAACCAATTTCCGGTTCTGCCAAATCCAGTATAGACTTCATCAAAAATCAGAAGGAGCTCATATTCATCGGCAATATCTCTGAGTCCTTTTAAAAAACCCTTAACAGGGATTCTGCTGCCACCTCTGCCTTGAACAGGCTCAATCATAATACTGCCAATGGGCTGAGATGTCTTTGCCTGTTTTTTGACTGTTTGCCTGGTGTTAGCCAGGATTCTTTCACATTGCTGATCCTCGGTCAATTGGCGGCCAACCGGAGAGCAATCCGGAAAGGGAAGAATATGGTGGATAGAGGGGAGCAGGGGAGCAAAAGGTTTTCTGAACATTTCCCAGGCTGTTGCATTCAACGCTCCCAGAGTCAACCCGTGGTAGGCTCCCTCAAAACTGATTATTCCCGGCTTTCCTGTCGCCATAAATGCCGTTTTAAGAGCCGTATCGACTGCTTCTGAACCTGAACTGGAAAAAATAGATAAGGAAAGATTTCCCGGGGTGATTCGGGCTAATTCCCTGGCCAAATCAATTTTAAGAGGGGTGGGGTGGACATCTCCCATTCCATGGGTAAGTTTATCCATTTGCTTTTTAGCCGCTCGGTTAATCACGGGGTTATTATGACCGCAATTCGCCACACCAAAGGCAGCTGTCAGGTCTAGATAAATATTCCCATCCACATCCTGAATGCTACAAAGATCGGCCGATTCCCAGAAAACCGGAAAATCTTTATCTATATAAGTAATCTGAGGGCATTCATATCGACGTAAATCGGAAGCCATTTTCTTAGAATGGGGTCCAGGAATCAATGTTTTTATGACTGGCAAGGAAGGTAATTTCATTTAAAGACCCTGCTCAAATCTTTCTCCTGGCTGAATTCGATATCCATTAGCAAAATCCATAGCGTTCATGGGCTTTTTACCATCTGGCTGCAGGCTTTGAATTAATAAGACTCCATCTCCAGTCTGGACTTTGATACCCTGGGGATTTCCTTTGTAAATACTAATATATTCTCCGGGAACAGCCTTTCCATTTATCTTTTCACTTGTATCCATCATAGGTGAGGTTTCCAGAATCCTGATTCGCTGATTACGGAAAAAGGAAAATGCCATAGGGTCGGGGTTAAGTCCCCTGACCAGATTATGAATCGAAATGCATGTTTGGTTCCAGTTTATTTTGCCCATTTCAGTTGTTATCTTGGGGCAAAAAGTCGCTTTAGCTGAATCTTGGGGAATTCGGGGAACTGAATTGGACTCAATTGCAGTGATGGTTTTTAATAGGAGGTTTGCTCCTATCGTTGCCAATCTGTTTTCTAATGTGAATCGATTATCAGAAATATCCACGGAGACTATCTCCTGGAAGATGATATCTCCTTCATCTATACCTTCATTCATATACATGGTACTGACACCGGTTTGAGTCTTTCCATCAATCAAAGCTCTGGCCACTGGAGAGGCACCCCGGTATTCTGGCAATAGGGAGAAATGAAGATTGATACAACCCAAAGGAGGAATCTCCAAGAAATTCCGGGGAAGAATTTGGCCAAAAGCAACGACAATAACCAAATCAGGTTTTAGGACCTCACTCACTTGTTTAATAAAAGCTAAATCTTTTCTAATCGATAGGGGAGTTTTACAGGAAAGACCATGCTCCAAGGCAAATTCTTTCACCGGACTTGGGGTCAGAATTCGTTTCCGCCCTTTTTCCTTATCGGGTTGAGTGATTACCTCAACCAATTTATGAGGTAAATCATACAAGGAAGCTAATGAGGGAACGGAACATTCAGGTGTTCCCATAAATAATATATTCATAATATTAACCTTATAGGGTAATAATTAATGTAATTTATCGTGATATTAACGATGTTTTAAACTCTTTAAAGTTTCTTTCTTTATTTTCTTAAGGGGATTTTCCAGCAGTATTCGCTCCAAAGGGGACATTCTATCTACTAATAATATCCCATCCAGGTGGTCAATTTCATGCTGGAGAATTCGAGCCAGAAAACCTTCTGCCTCGATATTTTGGAGTTGGCCCTGGGGATTCATGGCGGATACTATTATAGATTGATGACGGAGTATTTCCGCATCGATTTCCGGAAAACTCAGGCAACCTTCTTTCCCAAGAACCATTTCATCGGACTTTCCGGATATAATGGGGTTAATTAAAACCAGTAAGCTATTCTTGAATTGCCCTCGGGTGGGATCGACCGCTATTATCCGCTGGTTAATTCCAACCTGGGGAGCTGCCAGGCCAACTCCATCTCGGGTATACATTGTCTCTACAAATTTTGGAATATCCAACTGTATTTGTTCTATTCCGGAAACCTGGCTGGATTCTTTCTCCAATAATGGATTACCATATTTCAATATTTCATACATAATAAATGATTATTCCATAATAAGTTAATAATTGAAAAGAAAAAGTCTTCTTTCTATGCTTTTCGATAGGCAAGGGCCTTCTTTTTATCCCCAACTTGCTTTTTTTATCCAAAAGATAGAAAATATTGAGGTTGATAGCTAACTGCCTAAAATATATGTTTTGGGTAGTAAGGTATTTAAGAGGAAAAAGGGACAGGAAATGGCAGAAACACCCATACTGGAACTGATAGATTCATTCAAAGCCTATCTGGTATTAGAGCGAAATTATGCTAAAGGGACCTTGATAGAATACGGTTCGGATTTAGAGGCTTTTGTAGAATATTTACAAATAAACAAGAAAGAAAAACAACTCAAAACAATATCCTCTATCAATGAGGATGATATCAGAATCTATATTGAGAATCTCTTTTTAAAAAGCAAATGTAAAAGTATTACGATTTCCAGGAAAATTTCTTCATTAAGGTCATTTTTTACTTTTTTAAAAGACCGAAGATATATTGACCATAATCCCACCTTGGAAATAAAAAGTCCGAAAATACCCAAAAAACTGCCCATCTATCTAACGGAAAATGAGTTAATAAGGCTTCTGGCGACTCCTGATCAAACCAATGCCGAAGGTATCAGGGATTTTGCCATTTTGATACTTTTCAGCTATACCGGGATGCGAATCAGTGAATTACAGGGATTAAATCTAAATTCATTGAATTTTGATGAAAATTCAGTCAAGGTCATGGGAAAAGGCTCCAAAGAAAGAGTCATTCCGCTAATTGAACCGGTGATTCAATCCTTAAGAAAATACATAGCAATACGGCCTATGGCAGACACCGAGGCCCTTATTATCAGTAAGCAAAAAAAGCGCATCAGTATCAGGGCTTTGCGGGATATTGTATATAAATACCGTAAGCTGGCCGGAATTTCAGTCAATAATTTTAGCCCTCATAAACTCAGGCATACTTTCGCCACATTACTCCATAACCGGGATGTAGATATTCTTGATATTCAAGCACTATTAGGTCATGCCTCAATTGCCACTACCCAGATTTATACTCATACTAACTCGAAGAGACTGCGAGAGGCGGTTAATAAGATAGATAAATAACTGAAAATATAAGTGTTATTAACCCAGAACATGCAATAGAAATAAAGAGGAGCAGAAAAGGCCCATAGAATATATAATAAAAGGCAAAAAAGGGAACACCCAAGAGGTGAAGGAAATGGGAAGCGAAGAGGCGTTGAGAATTGAATACAGCGATCGGGAAATAAGTCCCTGGGGCGGGATGAAATTAATGAAGGAGTTGGTGGATAAAACCGGAATCCGGGACCCATTAAAAAGCTTACCTTTACCCCAACCGGGGTCGAATCGAGGCTACGATCCGGTACAGATCATCGAAAGTTTCTGGGTGAGTGTCTGGTTGGGTGCCAGCCGATTTACCCACCGTTCGTGGTTGCAATAC